>NZ_OU015319.1:744971-1489943 GCF_907163125.1 Cloacibacterium caeni | reverse complement strand
GAAGGTAATTTTGTCATTGGCAGCATTCTTCACATAAACCGAAGATTTTATTTTTACCGTATCCGTAGGCTTAATAGCGGTTTTGGTAGTAAAAGAAACCGATTTATTGGCGTTAAAAGCATCTCCCACCCAAAGTCTACCAATATTCAAGAAATTGGTTTTTTCTTCATTGAGGAATTGATAATCGTCATAACGAGTATAAACTTTGGAAGATGGCGAAATATCTGAAAGGGTAACTCTTTTCCCTTCTCCTTTGTCGAAATTAATGAAGTAATGAGAGAAATTTTCATAGATGTTTACACTGTTATCGCTAATGTGAGTGAGTCTGGTTTCGTTACGTTTGTAACCACTTCCATTATTTACATTGTAAAGATTATAACCATGTGGACCTTGAGCGTAGAAAAGTGCATAGTCATTTTCGTCCCATTTTCCATCTTCTTCCCCGATAACTTGTATCGCGTTTTCTTGTAAAGCAGCATATCTGAAATCCTGATTGAATTCTGGCAACATTAAGCCACCATTTCCATAAATTCTGAAATTTTTAGGATTAATGTTCGATGGATTGATGCCATTATCTCTAAGGAATTTTGTTGTGATTTTGAAAACTCCAGACTTGTCGACTTTAATTTTATAGAAATTTCCAGATTTCAGAGGATTTTCGGTAGTGCCAATTAAATCAGAAGTTCTAGAAGTTCTCTGGTTGTTAACCGTTTTTTTTACCAGTTCAAAAGAAGATAATCTATAAAGTGTATTTTTATCTTTTTTAATGGTGGCAATCACCACATTGGTGAGAAATTGTCCGTTGATGGTTTGTTTTTGACTATTAGAGTATGCAATTTCTTTAGTGGAAACATTATCCGCAATTAAACCAAATACTTCTTTAGCTGGAATTTTTTCCCAAACTAAATTTTTAATATCATATTGAGAAGATTCCTTTTCTTTTTTAGAAAAAGTGAGATAAGGAACTCCATTAATTACAGAATAATTTTCGTTTTTAAAAAATGGAAGATTGTATTGGAAGGTTCCATAATCCATTATTTTGTTTCCTTTCCATTCTATCGTAGTTTTTTGACCAAATAAATGGCCAGTAAAAATTACAAAAAGAAGTAGTAATAAATTTTTTTTCATAGTCTAAAATTGCGCTACAAAATAAACGAAAAAAACAAAATTTTCATATCAAACAATAAAATAAATTTTAATACGTTAAAAAAAACATAAAAAATCTTACTTTTGATGTTTGATTAATAAAATAAATTATTTTTCTTTGTAGCTCGAAATTATCTAAAACAATTATGAAAAAACTAAAGTTTATTTCATTGCTTGCACTAGGCGCAACATTGCTTCTAACCAGTTGTGGTGGAGGTGGTAACGTAAAAAGTGGAGGCGGAACCAAAAAATTTACCAGCAAAACAGGTTGGAAGCCTAATGACACGAAAGGTTGGTTCTTTACTGGTAAAAAACAAAAACCAAAAGGATGGCCAGGAATGGTCTATGTAGACGGAGGTACTTTTACAATGGGGTTGGTAAAAGACGATGTAATGCACGATTGGAACAATACCCCAAGAAGAATGCAGGTAAGCGCGTTTTTCATCGGTGAAACAGAAATCACTAACTATGAATATAGAGAATATGTAACTTGGCTTAAGTTTGTATTTCCTCCATCTGATCAAAGTTTTAAAAATATTTATACAGGTGCTTTACCAGATACATTAGTTTGGAATAATAAATTATCTAGAAATGATTACGCGGAAACTTATTTCCGTGCTCCAGAATATGATTACTATCCTGTAGTAGGAGTTTCTTGGCAGCAAGCTTCTAGATATTGTGATTGGTTAACGGATAGAACCAATGAAAAAGAGTTAATGAATCAAGGACTTATTGATAAAAGTTATTACGCCAATGATGGTAATAATCAAGGTCCGAATGCATTTAACTTAGACAAGTATAAAGCTAATGATCCAGAATTAGATGCTTATTTGAACAAACAAAGACAACAACAAAAATCTGGTATCAAAACTTCTAACGCAAGAATTCAAGCAGCAAATAGAAACGCAACCGCAGGTTTAGTAACTAAATTCCGTCTTCCTACAGAAGTAGAATGGGAATACGCAGCGCTTGGTTTACAAAAAAATAGAGAATACAATAACTACCTAGGAAAAGAACCTGAAATTGAAAAATTAAGAGGTAAAAAAGGTAAAAACAGAGGAATGTACCTAGAAAACTTTAAACAAGGTAGAGGAGACTATTCTGGCGTTGGTGGTTGGAATAATGATGGTTCTCCTACAACTGCAGACGTGAGACAATATCCTTCTAATGATTTAGGGATTTATGGAATGTACGGAAACGTAGCAGAATGGACTGCAGACGTTTACAGACCTATCATAGACGAAGAAGCGAGCGATTTCAATTATTACAGAGGAAATATGCCTCAACAAACTGTAAAAAATGCTGATGGAACTTATAAAAAAGTAGATCCTAAAGATATGAAGTTCGAAAGATTAGCGGATGGTAGAGAAATCTACAAAGGCTTACCTGGAACTTATGAAAGAAAAACTGTAGAAGATCAAAGAAATTATAGAGATGGTGATTTCATGTCTTCATTAGAAGCTGGTTATGGCAAAGAAGTAGACAGTTCTATGGCAGAATATAATATGTATAATTCTCCTAAAACTCAATTCATCGTAGATGATAAAGGTAGAGTAATATTGCAAAGAGATAACAAACCTAGAACAACTAAAGTTTCTAATACGGTAAGAGTTGTAAAAGGTGGTTCTTGGATGGATACTGCATATTGGTTAGACCCAGGACAAAGAAGATTCAAAGAAGAATCTAAATCTTTCGGATGGATTGGTTTCCGTGTAGCACAAGATGCTAGAGATACCAACAATAAGAGAACGAAGAGATAAAATTTCTTTTAAATAATTTAAAATCCTTTCCTTTTTTGGAAAGGATTTTTTTATTTTTACCACATGAATATTACAGATTTTTATGCGCTTTATTTACAAGCCAATAAAGTAACCATAGACAGCAGAAAAATTGAAAAAAACGATATATTTTTCGCTTTTTCTGGTGATAATTTCAATGCGGCTACTTTAGCTGAAACAGCTATGGATAATGGCGCTCTTGCCGTAATTGTAGAAGATGAAAATTTTGAAAATACCGCTAGAAATATATTTTATGTAAAATCTACTCTAGAATTTTTACAGGATTTAGCAAAACATCACAGAGCACAGTTGAACATTCCTATTATAGCTCTAACAGGAAGTAATGGGAAAACTACGACTAAGGAAATCATTCATGCTGTTCTTTCGCAGAAATACAATACTCAATATACTTTTGGGAATCTCAATAATCATATTGGTGTTCCTTTAACCATTCTTTCCATAAAACCAGAGCACGAAATGGCGGTTGTAGAAATGGGCGCTAATCACCAAAAAGAAATTGAATTTTTATGCACCATTGCTCAACCTAATTTTGGATATATTACCAATTTCGGGAAGGCACATTTGGAAGGTTTCGGTGGAGTAGAAGGTGTAATCAAAGGAAAATCTGAATTGTATGATTACCTCAAATCGAATAATCAATTTGTGGTAGTGAATGAAAATGATCCTATTCAAGTTGAAAAAACAGATGGATATGATTTGGTGATTCCTTTCGGAAGAAGAGATTCTGAGTTTTATTTTGAAAAATTCACAGAAAATAATTGCGTAGGAATTATTTATAATGAGGTAGAAGCACTTTCAAAACTTACAGGAGATTACAATTTTACCAATCTTTGTGCAGCTACCAGTTTAGGTTTGTATTTTGGGATTGATTTTCATTTAATCAAAAAAGCCATTGAAGAATACACACCAATCAATATGCGTTCTCAAATTGAGAAAAAAGGAGATAAAACTTTGGTTTTAGACACTTACAACGCAAATCCTAGTTCTATGAAAGTTTCCCTGGAAAATTTCAATGATTTTATTGGAACAAAGACCATCATCATTGGTGACATGCTAGAATTGGGCGAAGAAAGTGTAACAGAACATTCTCAAATTTTAGAATTGGCAAAATCACTTAATTTTGATGAAATCATTACTGTTGGTCCACATTTTAAAGAGGTAAATACTTCTGGAATTGCATTTTTAACCACTCAAGATTTAATCCATTATTTAATCGAAAATGAAATCCATTCGCAGAACATATTGCTGAAAGCTTCACGAGGAATCGCGCTAGAAAAAGCATTAGAATTCATTAAATAAAAAGAAAAGGTGGAAATTTTAATTTCCACCTTTTTTATATTGCAAAAACCTCGCTCAAAATCAGTTTGATGTTTTTAAAAGTATTGGGTAAAACTTCTTCGTTAATTTCGGTTTGCGTTTTCCATTCTACTTTTGTAATTCCTTCTTCAGTTTGAGGGATCGGTTCTTTTTGACCTACATAAGTCATTTTAAACCAATGCGTGGCTTTCAGAATTCTTTCCTCTTTTCCTTGTTTTTTTTCTTTGTAAATATGGAAAGTAGTATTCACAAATTCTTCTAAAATAAGCTCTGTAAGTCCAGTTTCTTCTTCTAATTCTCTTAGCGCAGCATTTTCTAGAGATTCTTCTGGCTCTATTTTACCTTTCGGCAAGTCCCATCTTCCTAATCTGTGAATGAAAAGGATTTTATTTTCTTGGTTGAAAACAATTCCACCTGCTGCTTCCACAACTCGTAACATACCCGTCAATTCTTCCCAAATTTGCTCTAAATTCTCACCGTAAATGTTAATTTCTGAGGTAGAAGTATTTTCGAGCAAATCTATGGCGATTTCCAAGGTGGTGGTTTCTTCATAAGGCAAGTTCTTCTCAATGGGAATTGGAGATTTACTGATGCTTAATCTTTTTTCATTGACAAAAACTTTATACATTTGTAATTATATTAATTTTTACAAAAATATTAAAAAAATGAATTTAGAAGGAAGAAAAGTTATAGTAAATAAATCTTCTGAGCAACTTTTTCAAATGCTTAAAAATCCTGAAGATTACAAACACTTAATGCCAGATAGTTTAACCAGTTTCGAACATAGAGAAGATGGCTTTAAATTTGGTTTAAAAGGAATGCCAGAAGTTGCCCTTAAAATCGCTGAATTGGTAGAAGGTCAAAAAGTAGTTTTGAAATCTGCAAGTTCTTCATTAGACTTTTCACTTACAGGAAACATCTCTCCAGTAAACGAAAACCAAACAGAAGTTCAATTATTATTCGATGGAAATTTTAATCCATTCATCAAAATGATGGTAGAAAAACCATTACAAAACTTCTTAAATGCACTTACAGACAAGTTAGAGCAATTGTAATAACATTTAAACGATAATTAAAAGGTTTTAGATTTGTTCTGAAACCTTTTTTATTCTAAAAATTATGAGAAAACTTTTATTATTTCTTTTCACAATCGTTTCACTGGATTTGGCTTCACAGAGTATAGACGAAAAACCTTCCAAAACATTTAATGTTACCATTAACGGAACTATTCGTAAAGTAAAAGAAGATGAGGCTTTTAAGTTGGAAGACAAAATTATAAAAATCAACATTTCTCCTGAGATGACTTTCAGTAAAGGAATTGTAAGTTTTGATTATCCTCAGTATTTTGCTTACGAATTTAATGATGAAGGAAATAGTTTGAAAAGTTGGGTGTTATCTGGAAACGATTTCAAGATATTTTACATGATAATAAAAGGAAATTTTTCTCCATCTGATTATGCTGATTCAATGAAAACAAAATTTGAAGAGTCCATTGATACAGATGTAACTTTAACCATTAATAAAAATACTTTTGAAGGAAGAAAATTAATGGTTTCCGTTTTAAGAAATCCATTTGACATGGAAATTTATAAAATGAAATTTGATGGTAAAAACACCCATTTCTTAATTTTTCAAGATTCTAAAAAAGAAAATGGTAATAAAAGTGATGAAAGTGTTTTAGCAAAAGAAATTCTTAATAAAACATTTTATCTACATTAATGTTTTCAGATTTGTTCCGAAACCTTTTTTTATACCAATATTCCGCTGCAATGATTCTCTGAACTTCCTGTTGCTGAACAAAGTACATTTACCTCATTTCTGATTCTTAAAACGCCCATAAAAGCAAAGATTAAAGCTTCTTTGAAGTTGATTATGTTTTCGTCTGGAACAATGAGTTCTGTATGAGATTTTTCTTGTATTTTTTCTAATAAATAAGTATTGAAAGTTCCGCCACCAGTTACTAAAACAGTTTTGAGCTGATTGTCATTAAAAACTTTGGCAATTTGTTCGGCAATATGTTCGGTAAAAGTAGCGATGATATTTTCAGGAGTTTCGTCTTTTAACAAAGGAAAAATTTCAGAATTTACAAATTCCACACCTAAAGATTTTGGAGCGGGTTTTTGATAAAAGGTTAAAGCATTTAACTCTTCTAAAATTTTAAAATTAATTGCGCCATTTCTAGCAAAATCACCGTTTTCATCATAGTTTTTGCCTAATTTTCCAGCAAAATAATTCAAAACTACATTGACTGGCGAAATATCAAAAGCAATTCTTTGATGGTTTTTCTGTAATGAAATATTAGAAAATCCGCCCAAATTGAGACAAGCATCATATTGCGAAAATAAAAGTTCATCGCCGATGGGAACTAATGGAGCGCCATTTCCGCCCATTAAAACATCTTGACTTCTAAAATCGTAGATTACGGGCTTTTTGGTTGTTAATTTTATGGCTCTTCCATCGCCGATTTGCAAGGTGAATTTTCGTTGCGGTTGATGAAAAACAGTATGACCGTGAGAAGCGATAAAATCTAAATCAGCAATATTATTTTTGGAAATAAATTCTTGAGTTTTTTCGCCGAGATAGAAGCCATATTCTTTGTCTAACGCCAATAAATCTTCAGCCGAAAGTAGAATAGCATTTTGCAGACGATTTTTCCATTCTATAGAGTAAGGAATGGTTTCGGTTTTTAGAATTTCAAATTCCCAATTGGTAATATTTTGGAATTTTGCATAGCAAATGTCTAAACCATCAAGGCTGGTTCCAGACATTAAACCAATGGCGAAATATGTTTTCATGAAGTTTTAAAAACCTAAAGTTACAAAGAAATTATCAAGAAAAATAGATAGAACTTTAATTTCCAGAATTCGGCATTTTCTTCACATTAAAGTCTCCAGAATTGTTGTAGAAGGTATATTCAGAAAAATCATCTTTTGCATTCATTCCATTTGCCGCCACGAAAATTGAACCGTCTTTATCTGTAATGAAAACGGTATCTTTAGTGTACATTCTTTGTTTTGCTTTGTCCCAATAAATAGATTGCATGGCAAAAGTTTGTCCTTCGTTATTGATGACTTTTACATTTCCTCTGGCTTCGTAGAATTGTTTTTTGTCAATCATTTTGGCATATTTTGCCCAAAGTTTCCCTGGAGTTTTGGGTTTTTTAGAATCATAAAATTCCAGATATAATCCTTTTCTTACCACTACATAAGGAGTGTCTACAAATTCATATTCTTCTAGCAATGGCGCTTTGAAACGCACTTTTACCATTCCAGAATCTTTTTTTACAATGTCTGCATTGTAGATAATTCTAGAAGCGAAATTGGTGCTTTTTTTATCGTTTACTTTAGCCAAATCTTCTTCGCAAGAAGTCAAAGCAAAAAATATAGCCAAACCTGAAAAGGTGACTATATTTTTAAATAATATTCTTGAGAATTTTTTCTGCATTTTTATAGATTTAACTATAAAATTTATGAATAAATAAATTGTTCGGTTTATTCGTAAACTCTTTTCTGGAACCATTTATCAGCAAAATTAATTCCAACTTTTACGTTGAAGAAATTCTGTTGGATAAGATTGTTTTCTAACGTTCCTCTTCTACCAAATTCTAATCCTAAATCTATACCGCTCATTCTTACCGCATTTGATTTTTCGAAAGGTAAAGTAAGACCAGCAGTGATTCCGTATTGGTTAATATTGGTTCCGTTGACGCTAAGATTTCCTTTTTCATAGAAAGCACCATATCTATAAACTACACGGTTAAAATAGCTTCTGAAGTCATTATAATTTGGTAAATACCAACCACCTGCAGAAATTCTATAAGAATCTTGGTAAGTGAAAGGCTGTCCTAAAAACATTGTAGTAGAACCTTTTTTGTAATCGATTTGAGCAGAAGCGAACCATTTTGCATCATGACCATAACCAATCCCTAAAGAAGCTTCTGAAGGAATAAGATTTTTGTCTTCGCTGGTTTTCTTTTCTATTTCGGTAACGTTTAATTTTTGGTCTAGATAATAGTAATAAGTGCTGTTTAAGAACTGAGTTTTTACATTACCAGTGGTTCCAAAAGTATAAGTTGCACCTAAAGTAAGTTTCTTATCGTTTTTAAATTTTTTCTGATAGGTAGAACCTAAGGTAAAGTTGAAGGTTTTAATTCTATTAGATGTTTCAAAACCATTAATCAGTTCAGCATTAGAATAAGCCAATTCTTCAACATCTGATAATTTTCCGAAGTAGAAATTACTTCTTAAACCTACTGCAAATTCTTTGTTGACTTGATAACCGAAAGCTGCTTGAATAGTACTTAGTGTACCTTCACCATAAAAGCGATTTGCTTTTACAGTACTGTCTGCAAGGATTTTAGAAGTGATAATGTCATATCTTTTAGAACTATACGGTTGATAACCAAATCCAAATTTCAATTTTTTAGAAATAGGGAAAGCTATAGAGATGTTAGAAAGATAATTAGAATGTTTGTTAGCGCTTAATCCATTAAAATCTGATTTTAAAGATTGGTTCTCATTAGTCATTTGAACCCTGAAAGAAGTAAGCTCTAGATTGGTGTTTGCAGCTGGGTTTTTAAAGTTAAAACTGTTATTGAAATCCCAAATGTAAGCAGTGTTTATGCCGCCCATTGAACTGGTTTCTACTGAGTTGTCATATTTTACTTCGCCGATACCAAATGCTGCATAAGGAGAATTACCTAAACTTTGCGCTTCTACACTTAAACCAACAGCAATGAAAGGTAAAAGAAAAATTCTTTTTATCATTATCTTTTTTAATTAATGCGCAAATATCTTAATTATTACTGAAACGTGAAAGTTAATAAGCGTTAAATTTCACAGGATTAAAGACGAATTTATCAGAAAATTCATTGAATTTAACTCAAAATTGAAAAAACTTGTAGCATCTGTCTTTTCACTTTCCACCAAATTCTTATCTTTGAAACTATGAATTGGGAAGAAATTGTAGGACAAAAAAAAGTTATAGAAACGCTTAAAGATGCCATAGATAAAGAAAGAGTAGGACATGCTCAGTTATTTATTGGTGAAGAAGGTTTCGGCGTTTTACCATTAGCTCTGGCTTATGCTAAAGAAATTCTCAAAAGAGAAAATGAACATGCTGCTTCTAAAGTAGAGCATCTTAATCACTTAGATTTACATTTTAGTTTTCCCGTTTTTACAGAAAAAAACAATTCTTTGAGTCAAAGATTGTTTGAGGATTTCAGAAATATGATTATAGAAAATCCTTACGCTTCCATTAATGATTGGAATGAAGTGTTAGACGCTCAAAACAAGCAATTGTTTATTTCTGCTGATGAAGTAGACGCGCTGAATCAGAAATTTGCGCTAAAAAGTTTCGAAGGAGGAACTAAAATTCTCATTGTTTGGCGAGCTGATAAAATGAATGTAACAGCAGCCAATAAATTTTTAAAATTTCTAGAAGAGCCACCTAAAAAGACCATTATTTTGCTTCTTGCAAAAAAAATAGACACCATTTTACCAACTATTTTATCAAGATGTCAAGCGATAGAAGTGCCTAGAATAGATGACGAAAGTCTAGAACAAGGAATCAAAAATCAATTTGATGTTTCCGAAGAAAAAATAAAAGAAGTGATTCACCAAGCGCAAGGAAATTACAATACTGCGCTACAATTGCTTCAAAATGATTCTGCGAATGAAGAATTTGAAGAACTTTTTATCGATTGGGTGAGAAATGCTTTCATGGCGAAAAAGAAACCAGAAGTTTTGAGAAATATCGTTTTGTGGGGAAGAAATATCGCTTCTTGGAATAGAGAAAAACAGAAAAATTTCTTAGATTTTTGTTCTGAGATGTTCAGGTTAGCATTATTGCAAAATTATGATGCAGAACATTTAGTTTACAAACGTTTATCTAAAAACGGATTCAATTGGGAAGCGTTCACCAATTTTATTCATGGAGCTAATATTGTAGATATTTTAGAAGAAATCTCCGATGCTGATTTGCATCTTTATAGAAATGCAAATGCCAAAATTGTTTGGACAGATTTAGGCATAAAATTAACCAGATACATTCACCGAAGTGCATAAAAAAATCCCGAAAATGGACTGCCCCCAAAAAGTTAGACACTTTTTAGGGGCATTTTTTATGGGGAAAAGTAAATATTCAGTAGACTTTAAATTAAAAGCTATAAAGAGATATCACAAAGGGGATATTGGAACAGACGATTTAGGAAAACGCATTGGAGTTTGTGGTTCCTTGGTTCGTAAATGGATAAAATTTTATGAACTTTATGGAGTTTCAGGACTTGTTCGGCTTTCCAATACGCATTACACAAAAGATTTTAAATTAAAGATTTTATCAGTAATTGAGAAAGAGAATTTAAGTTTAAAAGAAGCGTCGAGAAGGTTTAATATTCCTGCGGAGTCCAGTATTCTTAGTTGGCAGCGTAATTATAAAAAAAATGGTATTTTAGGTTTAGAAAACAGACCCAGAGGAAGACCTAAAACCATGAGTAATTACAAGCGAAAAAAAAAGAAAACAGGCAAACCCTTAACAAGGGAGGAAGAACTGTTGGAGAGGATTTATTATTTAGAAGCCGAGAACGCCATTTTAAAAAAGTTAGAAGCCTTAATTCAGGAAAGGAAAAATCCAAAGCCATCGAAGAGTTAAGGCAGGACTTTGATTTAGCAGTACTGCTGAATTGTACATCGATGGCAAGAAGCAGTTTTTATTACTATCGAAAACGCTTTCAAATGAAAGATAAATATGCGGAAATAAAAGAAATGATTAAGCAGATTTATCATCGTCACAAAGGAAGGTTGGGCTATAGAAGAATTACTTTGCTTTTGAAAGAAAAAGGAATTTTGATTAATCACAAAACTGTTTTACGACTTATGAAAATATTAGGTTTAAAGAGTATTATCCGAGTGAAGAAATATAAATCTTACAAGGGAGAGCAAGGGAAAATTGCGCCCAATGTTCTACAGAGGAATTTCAAATCGGACACTCCTAATCAGAAATGGGCAACCGATGTTACAGAGTTTAATGTATCGGGTAATAAACTTTATCTATCTCCAATCATCGATTTATTTAATGGTGAAATTGTCAGTTTTGACTTATCTGAAAGACCTGTGTTTAGCCAAATCATCAGAATGCTAAAGAAATCATTCAGAAAAGTAAAATCTACACAAAACATCATTCTACATTCTGATCAAGGTTGGCAATATCAAATGAAACATTACCAAAACTTGTTAAAAGAAAAAGGTATTATTCAAAGTATGTCCCGAAAAGGAAACTGTTTGGACAATGCGGTGATAGAAAACTTTTTTGGAACGATAAAATCAGAAATGTTTTATGCCAGAAAGTTTGGTTCCATTCAGGAACTTAAGATGGAAATAGTGAAGTACATTCACTATTACAACAATGATAGAATAAGACTCAATCTCAAAGGAAAGAGTCCGGTACAGTACCGAACTCTTTCCTTTGAAAATATTGTTTAATTTTGTCTAAACTTTTGGGTGCAGTCTAAATTTTCGGGATTTTATTTTTACTAAGCTGCTTTTTCCTTTTTAGCAGCACAACAAGATTTTTTGTCTTTGTTGGCTTCAGCTTTACAGTCTTTTTTGTCTTTAGAAGCGCATTCTTTCTTTTCTTTTGCGCTACATTCTTTTTTATCTTTTGCTGCGCAACAAGATTTTTTCGGTGTTTCTTGAGCCATTCCTAATGTAAATACTGATATGGCTAATACGGCGATGATTCTTTTCATATGGTTTAATATTTAGTTCATCAAAAGTAATAAAAATTATAATATCTAACATTTTACATTGATAAAATAAATCAATCAATCGTTTGATTGATTTCTAAATTTGCTTACATTTGCGCCTTCAAAAATCAAAATAATGGAACATTCTACGGATAAAAAAATTCTCTATACTGCAGAAAAACTGTTTGCAGAAAAGGGTTTTGACGCTACTTCTACCAGAGATATTGCAAAATCTGCAGGAGTAAATGTCTCGATGATTTCTTATTATTTCGGGTCAAAAGAAAAACTTTTCGAGGAAATTTTTAAAGTGAGAATGAAAGAAGGACAATCTTTTGCCTATGAAATTTTAGAAAATCCGCAGCTCAATGAATGGGAAAAACTTATTAAAATTATAGGAAATTACATTAATCGTGTGAAGACTTTGCCAGAATTTTATTCTATTCTTCAATCGGTTTATAATATCAATAATAGCGGAAACGAACAGATTTTAAGTTTTCTAAGAACTTCTAAAATAGGTTATATCAAAATTTACCAAAGAATTCTAGAAGAAGGTTGCGAAAGTGGTGTTTTTACCAAAAAGCCGGATTTGTTTTTTCTCCATTCTGTGATTGTAGGAACAGTTTTTTATTCTAAACAAGGCATGAATTTGTATAGAGAACTTTCTGGAAATCAATCAGATGAATATTATAATATTTATTACGACAATCTTACCCAAAATTTAACCATATTATTAAAAGACCTTTTAGGTTATGAACAAAAAAATTAGAAACATCTTTGGGATTTTACTTTTTAGCATGAGTATTTCCCAGATTTCGAGCCAAGAAACGAGAGCGATTTCTCTGAATGAAGCGGTAAAACTCGGAATCGAAAATAGTAAAAATCTAAAAATAGATGCTGCTAAAATAGAAGAAAGTACAGCGCAATTGCTGGAAGCAAAGAACAATCAGCTTCCTAGCCTGAAATTGGGAGCTACTTATTTACATCTTTTCAGCCCAAATGTTAATCTTAAAACAGAAAGTGCGGGTGCTGCAAATAGTTTGAAAATTAATGATGTAATGTACGCTTCTGCCAATCTTTCTTATCCTATTTATGCAGGTGGAAGAATAAAATACGGAATTCAGTCTGCTGAATATTTGGTAGAAGCTTCTAAATTATCTGCAGAAAATGACAAGGAAGCCATTGCTTATAATATTTCTCAGGCTTACAATAGTTTGTTCAAAGCATCTCAAATCATCAAGGTTTTAGAAGAAAATCTTTCGGCTTCACAGAAAAGAGACGAAACATTTTTGAAATTAGAAAATAACGGTTTGATGGCAAGAAATGACCGATTGAAAGCTCAGTTGCAAACGTCTAATATTGAACTTCAGCTTTTAGATGCACAAAATAATTACAGCATTGCCAATATTAATATGGACTTGCTTTTAGGTTTACCCGAAACTACAATTCTAAAAGTAGATGAAGATTACATTAATGAAATTTCTGAAAATCAGCCTGTTTCTTATTACTTAAGTCAAGCGTTACAACACAGAAAAGATTTACAAGCACTCGATTATCAGAGAAAAGCAGCAAACTTAGGAACCAAAGCTGCAAAAGCTGAAAATTTACCAAGTTTGGCAATTACAGGTGGTTATGTTGCGGCAGATATTCCAGGATTTGTAACCATTACTAATGCAATTAATATAGGATTGGGTGTTTCTTATAACTTAGACAATCTTTGGAAGAAAAATTCTTCTTTGCTGAAATCTCAAGCCAGAGAAAAGCAATTAGAAGCCAATAACGAACTTCTGAATGACCATATAAAAATAGAAATCAATAAGGATTTCCAGAATTCTAATTTGGCCAAAAAGAAAATAGAAGTTTATGAGCGAGCATTAGAACAAGCGACAGAAAATTACAGAATTACCAAAAATAAATATGATAATGGCTTAGCAAATATTACCGATTTGCTAGAAGCAGATGCAGCTTTGGTAGGTGCTAAAGTAAATGTAATCAATTCTAGAGCAGATGCAGCATTAGCATACAAAAAACTATTACAAACCTCAGGAATTCTTAATCAATAATCAAACTCAAATTTAGATATAAACATTATTATAAAATGGAAAATCAAACAAAAAATAAAAAAAGTCCAGTTTTTGGGATTATTTTAACCATCGTTATTGTGGTAGGTGCTATTTATGGTTACAAAAAATGGTCTTATAGCAATGCTCACGAAGAAACAGATGATGCACAAATTGCATCTAATGTAAGTCCTGTGATTTCTAAAATTTCTGGTTATGTAGCAGAAGTAAGAGTAAAAGACAATCAGTTTGTGAAAAAAGGTGATACCTTAATTATCCTTGAAAACAAAGACCAATTAATGACTTTACAACAAGCTGAAGCTGCGCTAGGAACTGCTAAAAGCAATCTAAATACCGCTCAAGCTGGTACGGCAGCAGCAAATAAAAGCATCAGTACATCAAACGCAGCAGTGGCTACTGCAAATGCACAAATTGAAGCAGCGAAAGTAAACGTTTGGAAAACTACCCAAGATTTGAAACGTTATGAAAATCTAGTGAAAGACCATTCCATTACGCAACAACAATATGACCAAGTTTTGGCAGCGAAACAAGCAGCAGATAAGCAATTGCAAATTTTGGTAGAACAAAGAAATCAAGCGGCTCAGCAAACAGGTTATGTGTCTTCTCAATCAGAAGCAACTTCTCAACAAATTGGCGTAGCAAGTTCTATGATTAAACAAAGAGAAGTAGATGTACAAAATGCTAAATTAAATCTTTCTTATACTGTAATTACTGCTAAACAAGATGGTTATGTTTCTAAAATTCCAGTACAGGTAGGTCAGTTTTTACAAGCAGGAGCACAGTTATTCAGCATTGTTTTAAATAATGACAAATGGATTGTGGCAAATTTTAAAGAAACACAATTAAACAAAATGGTAGAAGGTCAAAAAGTAGAAATTAAAATAGATGCATTCCCAGATGATGAGTTCGAAGGAGTGGTAAGTTCTATTTCGCCAGCTACTGGTTCTACTTTTTCTCTACTTCCTCCAGATAATGCAAGTGGAAACTTCGTAAAAGTAGTTCAAAGAGTTCCTGTGAAAATCACTTTTAAGGATTTAAAACCTGAAGTTGCCAAAAAATTAAGAGCTGGAATGAATGTATTAGTAGACGTAGAAGTAAAATAGAAAAAAGTAAATGAGAAAAGTTTAGAATGGAATAAATTCTAAACGAAACTCAAAACTTGAAATAAAAATTTATGCAAGATTCATTAGTAGAATATGGTGCAAGACGAGTGATTATTACCATCACTGCCATTCTCTGTGCATTGCTAGAGATTGTAGACACTACCATAGTAAATGTAGCGCTGAACGAGATGAAAGGAAATCTGGGCGCTACACTTTCTGAGGTTGGTTGGGTAATTACCGCTTATGCGATAGGTAACGTAATTATAGTGCCTATGACGAGTTGGCTTTCGCAACAATTCGGGAGAAGAAATTATTTTGCGGCTTCTATTGTGATATTTACGGTTTTCTCATTTTTATGTGGAAATGCGAGTAATATTTGGGAACTCGTTATTTTTAGATTATTACAAGGAATAGGAGGTGGTGCACTTTTGGTAACTTCTCAAACGATTATTACAGAGTCTTATCCCATCGAAAAAAGAAGTATGGCACAAGCTATTTATGGTTTGGGTGTTATAATTGGACCTACATTAGGTCCGCCATTGGGAGGTTATATCGTAGATAATTTCAGTTGGCCATATATATTTTATATCAATATTCCTATTGGGATTGTAGCGACTTTGCTTACGCTTCAGTTTGTGAGAAGTCCTAAATATGCTGAGAAAAAATCTGCAAGTGATGTAGATTGGTTAGGGATATTCTTGTTGGCAATAACGGTAGGTTCTTTACAATATATTTTAGAAAGAGGTCATGAAGACGATTGGTTCGAAAGCAAAGTAATTCTTTCCCTTACTTTGATTTCTTTCTTTGGACTCATCTTTTTTATCTGGCGAGAATTAACCTACAAATATCCAATTGTAGAACTTAGAGTTCTTAAAAACGGAAATCTTAGAATCGGAACTGTTATGTCCTTTATTTTAGGCTTTGGTTTATACGGTTCTACTTTTATTATTCCGCTTTATACACAGAGTATTTTAGGTTGGACAGCTTTACAATCAGGTGCTTTGATGATTCCCGCGGCATTAACCACCGCTTTTATGATGCCAATAATAGGTCGATTACTAACCAGAGGAGCGAAACAGCAAGTTTTAGTAGCTTTAGGATTGTTTATCTTTTTCATTTATAGTTTTTGGGGATATAAATTATTAACTCCAGATACAGGAAAAGACGCCTTCTTTTGGATGCTTATTGTGAGAGGAGCAGGTTTAGGATTGTTATTTATTCCTATTACTTCACTTTCATTAAGTACATTAAAAGGAGCTCAAATTGGTCAAGGCGCCGCTTTTACAGGGATGATGAGACAGTTGGGAGGTTCTTTTGGTGTAGCTGCAATTACCACTTTTATTGCTAATCAAAATATGTTTTACAGAAGTGATTTGGTATCGAAGTTAGATGTCAATAGTTTGCAGGTTCAACAAAGAATTGCGGCGCTAAAAGCTAATTTTATTGCCAAAGGAATGACGCCTGATCAAGCGCTCGCTTCGGCGTATAAAATTTTAGATTTTTCTGTAATGAAACAAGCTACGGTGCTTTCTTATATGGATGTTTTCCTCTATTTAGGAATTATGTTCCTTATTTGTATTCCTTTTATTTTATTCATTAAAGAAAGAAAAGGAGGCAGAACCATAGATCCAAGTGAAGCCATGCACTAAAAATAAAAAAGACATCAAATTTTTGATGTCTTTTTTTTACCATTTTTTTCTTCTTACATATATAAAGGTGATAATCACGATGATTCCCATCAAACCTAATGTAGCAAAGTAGCCATAAGGTTTTGTAATTTCTGGCATATACTCGAAATTCATTCCATAAACTCCTGCAATAAAAGTAATAGGCAAGAAATAAACCGAATAAATGGCGAGCATTTTCATGACCTGATTGGCTTTTTGGTCAGAGAGTGCCAGAAACATGCTCATTAAGTTATTGGTTTGCAAATGCAAATGGTCAAAATCACTGATGGCATCTTTATAACTGTCTTTCAAGTCCTTTATTTCTACAGAATCTAGAGGTAGTTTTTCAAAAGAACTCACCCAATCTGATGAAAGATTCAGCACTTTTAGATTGAGTCCAACTTTTCTTTTGAAACGATAAAGTCTTTTTAGTTGTGCAGAATTAGAAACGTTTTTTAGAAAAACTTCGTTTTCCATTTTATCTAATTGGTCTAGAAGAATCTCGTTTTCATGTTCAAAGGAAATAAATATTTTTTGTCCTAAATGAAGCGCTAATTGATAAGGAGTTTTAAAATTTTCTGGGTGAATGGCTATTTCTTTCAATAGAGATTTTATCGCATCGTTTTCTATTCTATGTACCGTAAGAATGAGATTGTCTTTTAAGAAAATTCCTAATTTGGTACTTACATCACTTATGGTATTGAGGATGAGTCTTTCGGTAGAAGTATTTAATCTGGTCAGGAAAAATTTTAGATTGCCATTGTCTTCGAATTTTGGCAAGTGATTCGGGTCTATACAGTCTTCTAACCAATAGTGATTGATATCATATTTTTTAGAAATTTCGGCAATGTCTTCTTGCTTCATTTCTAAGATATCTATCCATTCATATTCTATGGTTTTGTGAAGTGTACTCTCTGTCATGGTCTAATTGCGTTAATTTTATCAAATGTATAAATTTTTATAAATCTATAAAGACACATGAGTATATAATTATTTACAAAACACCTTAATACATAATATTTATGACTCATGTTAATTATATGTTAAAAATAAAATCTTACTTTTGTACCCCACAAATTTTAAAAACTTTATGATTAAGAGTGTAATAAAAGGATATGGTTATTATGTTCCTGAGAATGTGGTAACTAATGACGATTTGTCTAAGTTGATGACTACTAATGATGAGTGGATAACAGAGAGAACAGGCATCAAAGAACGCCGTCACAGAAAAAATAGAAATGACAGCGAAGAAACGACAGCGTTTTTAGCAAAAAAAGCAGCTGAAAAGGCTTTAGAAAAAGCAAATCTAACGGCTAAAGATTTAGATTTCATCGTTTTTGCAACTTTAAGTCCAGATTATTTTTTCCCAGGAAGTGGTGTTGTTTTACAAGAAATGCTAGGTTGTGATACCATCGGCGCTTTAGATGTAAGAAATCAGTGTTCAGGATTTGTTTATTCTATGAGTGTTTCAGATGCCTTTATCAAAGCGGGAACTTATAAAAATGTATTGGTAGTAGGAGCAGAAGTTCACTCTTTTGGTTTAGATTTTACTGATGATGGTAGAGGTGTTTCTGTAATTTTCGGAGATGGAGCAGGAGCGATTATTCTTTCTGCAAGTGAAGACGAAAACGAAGAAGGTGTTTTAGCAGTAAACATGCACTCAGAAGGAAAATATGCTGAAGAATTAGCAGTTAAATTCCCTGGAACTAAACTAGGATGGATGGATAGAGCGCTTTATGAACCTGAAGCAGTTACTAGACAAGATATGTATCCTGTGATGAATGGGAACTTTGTATTTAAACATGCGGTTACCAGATTCCCAGAAACCATGATGGAAGCCTTAACTAAAGCTGGAAAAACTCCAGAGGATTTAGATATGTTCATTCCGCATCAAGCGAATTTGAGAATTGCACAATTTGTTCAACAAAGATTTGGATTACCAGACGAAAAAATATTTAATAATATTCAAAAATACGGTAACACTACAGCTGCGTCTATTCCTATCGCATTATGTGAAGCTTTAGACCAAGGAAAAATTAAAAAAGGAGATTTAGTACTTCTTTCAGCTTTCGGAAGTGGTTTCACTTGGGGAAGTGTACTTTTTAGATATTAATTTGATTAATCCATGATAATTAAGACCTTTCAGTATTTTCTGAAAGGTTTTTTTTGTAACTAAAGTGACAAAATCGAAAAATAATTACCCTCTTTTTATTAATTTTATATGATATTTATCAAAATTGATAAATGTCAGCAAATAATAAAGGAATTTATTATAAGGTAGTTTGTAATTTTGTTCCAGAAATTATAAGAGAAAAATAACAAATTAATATATTATGGCTACAACAGCAAAAAATGAAAAGTATGTGTATTCCTTCGGTGGTGGTAAAGCCGATGGAAATGAGTCAATGAAGAATCTACTTGGTGGAAAAGGTGCTAACTTAGCAGAAATGGCAGGTCACAAAGATCTTAAACTACCTGTTCCTCCCGGTTTTACCATCACTACAGAAGTATGTACGTATTTCTACGATAATAAAAGACAATATCCTTCTACATTAGAAAAGCAAATAAAAGATGCACTTGCTCAAGTTGAGAAATTAATGGGCAAAAAATTCGGAGACGTTAAAAATCCTTTATTAATGTCTGTACGTTCTGGTGCTAGAAAATCTATGCCAGGAATGATGGATACCGTTCTTAATATTGGTCTTAATGACGAAACTATCCAAGGTCTTATCGCGGAAAGCGGTGACGAAAGATTTGCTTACGATGCTTACAGAAGATTAGTAATGATGTATGCAGACGTAGTAATCGAAAAAGCAGGTGGTATGGAACCAGCAAAAGGTATTGGTATCCGTAAAATCATGGACGAAAGATTAGAAGAAGTTAAAAAAGAAAAAGGCGTAGAATTAGATACTGATCTTTCTGCTGATGATCTTAAAAAATTAGTAAAAGAATTTAAAGCTTTAACTAAAAAACACCTAAAACAAGACTTCCCTGAAACTCCTTGGGATCAATTAATGGGAGGTGTAGGTGCTGTATTCGCTTCTTGGAACGGAAAACGTGCAATTGAGTACAGAAGAATCGAAAGAATTCCAGATGAATGGGGAACTGCTGTAAACGTACAAGCTATGGTATTCGGTAACATGGGTAATGACTCTTGTACAGGTGTAGCTTTCACTAGAAACCCAGGAAACGGTGAAAATAAATTCTATGGAGAATATTTAGTAAATGCTCAAGGAGAAGACGTAGTAGCAGGTATCAGAACTCCAGCTCCTATCAATCAATATTCTAAAAATGACCACAGTAAAAATTTAACTACTTTAGAGAAATTCATGCCAGAGCAATACAAAGAGCTTGATGAAATTCAACAAAGATTAGAAAAACACTACAAAGACATGCAAGATATAGAATTTACCATCGAAAAAGGTAAACTATACATGCTACAATGTAGAGTGGGTAAAAGAAATGGTGTAGCTGCAGTAAAAATGGCAGCTGATATGTACAAAGAAGGAATGATTGATGCAGAAACTGCAATCCTTAGAGTAAATCCTAATCAGTTGGTAGAATTATTATTACCAATGTTCGACCCAGACATCGAAAAAACTCATAAAGTAATTGCTAAAGGTTTACCTGCTGGTCCTGGTGGTGCTGTAGGTAGAGTAGTATTCTCTTCAGAAGATGCTGTAGAATGGGCTTCTAAAGGAGAAAAAGTAATCCTAGTAAGAGAAGAGACTTCTCCAGAAGATGTAGATGGTATGCACAAATCTGAAGCAATTCTTACTACAAAAGGTGGTATGACTTCTCACGCAGCTTTAGTAGCTAGAGGTTGGGGTAAATGTTGTATCGTAGGATGTAGCGAAATCTCTATCCACGATAAAGAAAAATATTTTGTAACCAAAGACGGTAAAAAAATAAAAGAAGGAGATTGGGTATCTCTAAACGGTAGTAAAGGAACAGTTTACGAAGGTTCTTTACCATTAATTGATGTAGATTTAAATAAAAATCAAGCTTACAAACAATTAATGACTTTAGTAGACAAGCATAAAACAATGGGCGTAAGAACCAATGCTGATACTCCTAAAGATGCAGAACAAGCAACTTATTTTGGAGCAGAAGGTATCGGATTATTCAGAACAGAGCACATGTTCTACGGTGAAGGTAGTGATAAACCATTATTCTTATTAAGAAAAATGATCATGAGTGACACCGAACAAGAACGTAAATCAGCACTTAATGAATTATTCACTTTCGTGAAGAGAGACATTAAAGCTACATTAGAAGTAATGAAAGGAAATCCAGTAACCATCAGATTACTAGACCCACCATTACACGAATTCGTACCTCACGATAAAGCAAAATTACAAGAGCTATCTAAAGAGTTAGGTGTAAGTATGAGCATCTTAAACAGAAGAATTCTTGCATTACACGAAAACAACCCAATGCTTGGTCACAGAGGTGTACGTTTAGGAGTTTCTTACCCAGAAATTACCGAAATGCAAGTAAGAGCAATCTTCGAAGCAGCTGCAGAATTACAAAAAGAAGGCGTAAAAGCATTCCCAGAAATTATGATTCCTGTAACTTGCGGTAGACACGAACTTTCTCACCAAAAAGCAATCGTAGATAAAGTGTACGATGAAACTTTAGAGAAATTAGGAGTTAAAAAAATTCCTTACCTATACGGAACCATGATTGAAATTCCTAGAGCAGCACTTAAAGCAGATTCTATGGCAATGGTAGCAGACTTCTTCAGTTTTGGTACTAATGACTTAACTCAAATGTCTTTCGGTTTCTCTAGAGATGATATCGGTGGATTCTTACCTAAATATTTAGACCTTAAATTATTACCTGGAGACCCATTCGTATCTATTGACCAATCTGGTGTAGGCGAATTAATTAAAATCGGTGTAGAAAGAGGTAGAAAAACAAAACCAAACCTTAAAGTAGGTATTTGTGGTGAGCACGGTGGTGATGCAGAATCAGTGAAATTCTGTCATTCTATCGGTATGAATTATGTAAGTTGTTCTCCATTTAGAGTTCCTATCGCTAGATTAGCTGCTGCACAAGCTGCAATCGAAGATAAAAAATATGTGAAAACTTCATAACAATATTTATAATTAACAATGATAAGCCGCGTAGAATTTTCTATGCGGCTTCTCTTTTTACTAAATTTAAGAAACATTTAACCTCCTAAAACTTTGTACTCTCGTTTACTTGCAGTAAATTAGTGTGTTTATTTAACATTCCTAAAAACACTAAAATCACCATGACTTACCAAGTAGTACCTCATTCTCTTTTTTCTGAATTTGATATCCATCTTTTCCGTGAAGGAAAACACTTTAAACTCTACGAAAAAATGGGTTCTCATAAAGTAGAAATAGACGGTAAAACAGGAATCTATTTTGCGGTTTGGGCTCCTAATGCTAAACAAGTTTCCGTAATTGGAGATTTCAATAATTGGGATTCTAGAGTTTCTGAACTCAAAATCCGTTGGGATGGTTCTGGGATTTGGGAAGGCTTTATAGAAGGCTTAGATTTTGGTGTGATTTACAAATATGGCATTCAAACATATAGCGGTGCTTATTTAGAAAAAGGCGATCCTTATGCTTTAAAGTGGCAACAAACCATTCAAGCGGCTTCTATTGTAGATACTACTTTCTACGAATGGAAAGACCAAGAATGGATGAAAAACCGCCATCAAAAAAATTCTTTAGAATCTCCTATTTCGGTTTATGAAGTTCACTTGGCTTCTTGGATGAGAGGAACAGATGATCCTAACCGTTTTTTCACGTACAGGGAAATTGCAGAAAGACTAGTTCCTTATGTCAAAGAAATGAATTTTACACATGTAGAATTTATGCCTGTGATGGAATATCCTTTCGATCCAAGTTGGGGTTACCAAATTACTGGTTTCTACGCAGCGAGTTCTCGTTTTGGAACGCCACAAGATTTAATGTATTTAATAGAAGAATTGCACAAAAATGAAATTGGCGTAATTCTCGATTGGGTTCCTTCCCATTTTCCGGGAGATGCGAATGGTTTACATTATTTTGATGGAAGTTTTCTCTACGAACATGAAGACCCAAGAAAAGGATTTCACCCCGATTGGAAATCTCATATTTTCAACTACGGAAGAAACGAAGTAAAATCTTTCCTGATTTCCAATGCTTGTTTTTGGCTTGATAGATATCATGCAGATGGTTTACGTGTAGATGCAGTGCGTTCTATGCTAGAATTAGATTATTCTAGAGCAGATGGAGAATGGGAGCCAAATAAATATGGAGACAACAGAAATCTAGAAGCGATTGATTTCATCAAAGAGATGAATACAATTGTGTACAGAGAATTTCCAGATATACAAACGATTGCAGAAGACAGCAGTGATTTTCCTAAAGTTACCAAACCTATTTATGATGACGGATTAGGTTTCGGAATGAAATGGATGATGGGCTGGATGCATGATACCTTAGATTATTTCGAAGAAGACCCTATTGCTAGAAAATATCATCATCATAAACTTACTTTCAGTACCATGTACATGAATAATGAAAACTACATGTTGCCATTATCTCATGACGAAGTAGTACACGGAAAAAGCAGTTTGATTTTTAAAATGCAGGGTGATGAATGGCAAAAACATGCCAATTTAAGAGCATTGTATACCTATATGTACACGCATCCAGGTAATAAATTGCTTTTCATGGGTGGTGAATTTGGGCAAACTCACGAATGGGATTTTAGCCAAAGTTTAGATTGGCATCTTCTACAATATCCAATACATCAAGGATTGCAGAATTTTGTAAAAAATTTGAATACGGTTTTCAAATCCGAAAAAGCACTTTACGAAAATAATTTTAATCCATACGGTTTTGAATGGATTGAAGCCGATGATGCAGATAATTCTATCTATGTTTTTCTAAGAAAAGGAAAATCTGAAGATGAGGTGCTCATGTCTGTATTGAATCTTACTCCTAGAACTTTCGATTATAAAATTGGGATAGAAGAAGGAACAAAATGGGAAGTGATTCTCAATTCAGATGCTCCAGAATTTGGAGGAAGTGGAGTAGTTCCAGAAATCAAATGGTACGAAGAAACTCCATGGAATAATAAATCCAATTCTATGATTGTTACTTTGCCTCCGCTTTCAGGAATTATTTTAAAGCAAACGGAGAAAACTAAAAAGAACCAAGCAAAAAGCAAATAATAACTTATAATTTATAACTCATAACTCAAACTTAAGATGAAAGTTTTCCATTTAAGCGTAGAATGTTTTCCGGTAGCTAAAGTAGGCGGTTTAGCAGATGTAGTAGGTGCGCTTCCTAAATACCAAACCAAAATGGGAATTGATGCCAAAGTAGTAATGCCTTGGTATAATAAACCATTTGTAAACGAAAACGAATTCGAAGTAGTTTTTGATGGCTTTATTCATCAGATACATCACATGTACCAAGTTTTGGTCATGAAAGAAAAACATAATGTTTTAGGATACGAATTGTATTTGGTGAAAATTCCAGGATTGTTAGATAGAGATCAAGTCTATGGTTATTTTGATGAAAGTCAACAATTTATCGCATTTCAGCATGCGGTTTTGCATTGGCTTTCTGCAATGGAAATTCGTCCGGATGTCTTGCATTGTCATGATTATCATACCGGATTAGTTCCGTTTATGGTAGAGTATTGTCAGGATTTTGATTTTTTAAAAGGTGTAAAAACCGTAGGAACCATTCATAATGGGGAATATCAAGGAACGATGGATTGGCAAATGTCTAATTATATGCCACGTTTTGACGCTTGGAAATGGGGGTTGCTCGATTGGAACGGAAGAATTAATCCTTTGGCAACTATGATTAAGTGTTGTCATGAATTTACTGCGGTTTCTCAAGGTTATATGCATGAGTTGTTTGAAGATGCGCAAGGTTTGCAAGATTTAATTAGACAAGAACACAGAAAAGCACATGGAATCATCAATGGAATAGATACAGAAGTATGGAATCCTATGACGGATATAATGCTCAACGATCATTATTCTAAAGAGAACTTTGAAGAAGGAAAAGAAAAAAATAAAAAATGGCTTTGTGAAGAATATGGTTTGAATCCAGAACTTCCGCTTTTTGCTTTTATTGGAAGATTTGCTGGCGAAAAAGGAGCAGATATGTTACCAGATATTGTAAGAAGAAGCATTTCTGAAACCGAAGGTGCTTTAAATATTCTCATTTTAGGTTCTGGAAACCCACAAATAGAAAATACACTGAAACAACTTCAAGAGGAATTTCATGTAAATTTTGCGATGGATTTAGGATACAAAGAAGCTTTGTCGCACAAGATTTACGCAGGTGCAGATTTCTTATTGATGCCTTCTCGAGTAGAACCTTGTGGATTGAATCAAATGTATGCCATGAGATACGGAACTATCCCAATTGTACGTTATACAGGTGGGTTAAAAGATACCGTAACAGACATTTCTTCAGGAGGTTATGGTTTAAATTATACCTTCCCGGGAACTGATGATGCTGTACATGCCATCAAAAGAGCACTGTATTTATATGATGATAAAGAAGAAATGCAAAATTTACGAAAAACAATAATGAATTTGGACTTTTCTTGGCAGAAATCTGCTGAAAATTATGTAAATTTATATCGTAAAAAATGATTTATAAGAAGTTCTTTTTTTTAATAAATTTAATATTTTCAATTTTAGTATTTTCTCAAAAAATTACTGATGCGAATTATTGTACCATAAAAAATGTTTCTTTAAATGATTGATTATCGAAATATTTATGTGTAAAATTTCTTCCTAATAATAAGTATGAAGAATTTTTTTCGATGGATGTTAGAATTATTATTTCAGGTGATTATAAATTGCAGAAAGATTTTCTTATTTTGAAGGAAA
Organism: Cloacibacterium caeni; assembly: GCF_907163125.1. NCBI lineage: Bacteria > Pseudomonadati > Bacteroidota > Flavobacteriia > Flavobacteriales > Weeksellaceae > Cloacibacterium > Cloacibacterium caeni. The sequence goes on along the minus strand of NZ_OU015319.1, from coordinate 1,464,208 downwards.
ATGAAAAAGATAGTACAGTTTTTAAAATTTTAAAGATTGATAATTCAAAATTGATATTGAAAACTAATAAAAAAAGAATTGTACTTTATAGACAAAATTAAAATAAAACCACAAAATATATGAAACCAAGTGTTATATCTATTGTATTAGGAGGAGGTAGAGGTAGTAGGTTATTTCCTCTTACAGATAAGCGTTCTAAGCCCGCAGTTCCCATCGCAGGGAAATACAGATTAGTAGACATTCCTATTTCTAATTGCCTTAATTCTGGTTTTAATAGAATTATGGTGCTCACACAGTTTAATTCGGCATCGCTTAATTCTCATATCAAAAACACCTATCACTTTGATATTTTTAGCAAAGGTTTTGTAGATATTTTAGCAGCTGAACAAAGCACAGATAACGAAAATTGGTATCAAGGAACAGCAGACGCAGTAAGACAATCTATGCGTCATTTAGACAAATATGATTATGATTACATTCTCATTCTTTCTGGTGACCAATTGTACCAAATGGATTTCAAAGAAATGATAGATTTCCACATCGAAAAAGGCGGAGATATCACCATTGCTACCATTCCTGTAAACAGTAAAGATGCTACTGGTTTTGGAATTTTAAAAGCCAATGACGAAAACCAAATCACCTCTTTCATAGAAAAACCATCTACAGACGTTTTACCAGATTGGACTTCTGAGGTTTCGGATGATATGAAACAACAAGGTAGAGATTACCTTGCTTCTATGGGAATTTATGTGTTTAATAAAAAGGTCTTGAGAAAGATGTTTGAGGAAGACAAAGGAGATGACTTTGGCAAAGACCTCATTCCAAATGCAATTAATAACGGATATAATACGCTAAGTTACCAATACGAAGGTTATTGGACAGATATAGGAACCATCGGTTCTTTCTTCGAAGCGAATATGGATTTAACCAATGAATTGCCAAAATTCAATATGTTTAGCAATTCACCAATTTATACAAGACCAAGAATGTTGCCGCCTTCTAAAATCAATGGTTCTTTTGTGAATAAAGCCATTTTTGCAGACGGATGTATTATTATGGCAGATAAAATTGAGCATTCACTCATTGGGAACAGAACCAGAATAGAAAAAGGAAGTACCGTCATTCGTTCTTATATCATGGGAGCAGATTACTACCAAAATTCTGAAGACATGGCAGAAAATGAAGCTAAAGGCATTCCAAACATCGGGGTAGGTAAATTCTGTTACATAGAAAATGCTATTTTAGATAAAAATTGTCATATTGGGAATAACGTAAGAATTATCGGTAGCAAGCATCTACCAGATGGAGATTTCAAAACCCATTCTATAAAAGACGGAATAATCGTGGTGAAAAAAGATGCCATCATAAAAGATGGAACAGTGATACCATAGAGTTTTTTTATTTTTAGGAAATCGGGCTTGTAATTTTTTTGCAAGCCCGATTTTTAATTCTAAATTTGCTCAACTAAAAATTAAACAAATGAAAAAAATCAAATTTTTATTCACCGTAATGGCTGTGTTCTTTATGAGCCAAGTTGTTTCTGCGCAAACCAGCGAATGGAAAGAAAAAACAGAATTTCATAAAGTGATGAGCCAAACATTTCATCCCGCTGAAGAAGGAAATTTTGCACCGATTAAAAGCAGAATAGATGAAATGGAAACCAAAGCAGTTGCTTTCAAAAACTCAGAAATTCCAGCAGATTTCGGTAATAAAGATGCCATTAAAAAATCTTTGAAAAAATTAGTGAAAGAAACGAAAGCTTTCAATAAAAAAATTAAGTCTGGAGCATCAGATGAAGCCCTTAAAAATGATTTTATGGCTCTTCATGATACATTTCACACCATTGTAGGTCTTTGCAAAGCAGAAGACGAGCACGAACATTAATCTATAATTATATGTAATGAGTAATCTGCAAAAGATACAATTTGCTGGTTACTCATTATTTTTTAACCTATATTATGCGTTGGTATAAATTTGTAATTTATATAAGTATCTTTTTGTTTTCGGTGTATGCCGTTTCTATGCTTTTTGTAGAAGAAAGCAAAAGTTTTACTGTTGAAAAAGAAATTAATTATCCTATAGATAAGGTTTTTCCTCAGTTCAATAATTTGCAGAATTTCACGCAATGGAATGAATTTTTTGTTTCAAAAGAAGATTACACTTTCGCATTTTATACACCTTATGAAGGACAAGGCTCTTCTTTGAATTATCAGAACAAGAAAAATGAATCTGATTATGGAGATTTCTTCATTCGTTATGAGAATCCTTTTTCTACGCTAAAATATCAATTGTTCGAAGGGAAAAACGTTAATCCATACAGTATTAATGTAAAATTTGTTCCGCAAGGAAATAAAACCAAAGTCATTTGGTTTGTTCACACGCCTAGATTGCCGTTCTTGAAACGTTCGCTTAATCTGCTTTCAGAAGATTTTGTAGCAGGAAATATAGACCAATCTATGGTAAATCTATCTCAACTCTTGAGTGGAAAAGTAGACAAAGAAATTTTACTTTCTAAAATTAAATATGATACACTCATGGTCGAAAAACAAGACGGCCAATTGCTTTTGGGAATTAATGTTTCGAGTGTGAATAAAAAAGGAGATTTAATTAAAAATATAGAACTGAATCACAATAAAGTCATCAGTTTGGTAACCAAAGATTTAGGTAAAAAGGAAGATGAATTTGGAGTTCCTGTTTTAATTACAGAGCCAGGAAGTTATAAAGACAAAGAGGTTTCTTATTTCTATGGAGTTCCCGTGAAAAAAAGAGAAGGACTTTCTGATAATAATTTCAATTTCCGCACTTTGAATGCTTCAGAAAACTATATTATGTATTACAAAGGGAGATATGAAAATAGAATAAAAGTGATTGCTCAACTCCTGCAAAAAGCTCAAAAAGACAGCATGAGAAATGGTCAGTTACAAGAAACTTTCATAGAAGCTCCGAATGCAAAAAAAGAAGTCACTATAAAAATTTCTTTGCCGGTCTACAAATAGTTCAAAATTCTCATTTTTAACTACTTTTTAACAAATTTTAATTTTATTTAACGATTTTTTAGATTGCATAGATTTTTATTATGTAAGCTATACCTTTTTACCATCTTTTTAAGTTCCTCAATTCGCTTTTTTTTAGTAATTTTGCATAAACTATACTTCTAACAAAGAAAAAGGCGGAAAATGGACAGATTTTCATTTCTAAATGCAGCACATTCTCAATTTATTGAAGATTTATATCAACAATATTTAAAGTACCCAGATTCTATAGAACCTTCGTGGAAATCATTTTTCCAAGGTTTTGATTTTGCACTAGCAAATTATAGTGATGATGAGGTTTCTATTACCCAATTAGCTTCTAATGTAGTCGCTACAGGGAATATTCCAGAAAACATTGAAAAAGAATTCAAGGTAATCAATTTAATTAATGATTACAAAAGACGTGGTCACTTGTTTACCAAGACCAATCCAGTACGTGAACGTAGAACATATTCTCCAGATTTATCAATAGAGAATTTTGGTTTATCTAAAGCAGATTTACAGACCAAATTTAATTCTGCTACAGAAGCTGGACTAAATGGTGCAGCTACACTTCAAGAAATCATCAATCATCTAGAAAAAGTATATTGTGATTCTATCGGGGTAGAATATATGCACATTCAAAGTGTAGAAGAGAAAAAATTCATCAGAGAATGGATTAATGTGAATGAAAATCACCCAACTCTTTCTGCAGCTGAGAAAAAAGAGATTTTACATAAATTAAATCAAGCAGTAGCTTTCGAAAACTACTTGCACACGAAATTCGTAGGTCAAAAACGTTTCTCTCTAGAAGGTGGAGAATCATTAATTCCTGCGCTAGACCAATTGATTTCTCGTTCTTCTATTCATGGAGTAGATGAGGTAATTCTTGGGATGGCTCACAGAGGTAGATTAAATGTTTTAACCAATATTTTCCAGAAATCTTACAAGCAGATTTTCTCAGAATTCGAAGGAAAAGAATTTGAAGAAGATGTATTCTCTGGTGATGTAAAATATCACTTGGGTTCATCTAAAAAAATAACTACAGCAGCTGGTGAAGAAGTAAGAATTAACTTAGTTCCTAACCCGTCTCACTTAGAAACCGTAGCTTCTTTGGTTGGCGGAATTTCTAGAGCTAAAATAGACCATACTTACCAAGGTAATGCTAAAAAAGTATTGCCAATTGTTATCCATGGTGATGCTGCAATCGCAGGACAAGGAATTGTGTACGAAGTAGCACAAATGATGACGCTAGAAGGTTATAAAACTGGTGGAACAGTTCACATTGTAGTGAATAACCAAGTTGGTTTTACCACTAACTATTTAGATGCTCGTTCTTCTATTTACTGTACAGATATTGCTAAAGTGACTGATTCTCCAGTAATGCATGTAAATGCAGACGATGTAGAAGCAGTAGTTCACGCCATTAGATTTGCAGCAGATTACAGAGCACAGTTTGGTAAAGATGTATACATAGATTTATTAGGTTATAGAAAATATGGTCATAACGAAGGTGATGAACCAAGATTTACCCAACCTAGTTTGTATAAAACCATTTCTAAACACCCTAATCCAAGAGAAATTTACAAGAAAAAACTCGTAGAAGAAGGAGTGGTTTCAGATGCTGTAATGTCTGAAATGGAAAAAGAATTTAAAAATTTACTAGACCAAAACTTTGATGAAGCTAAGGAAATCGAAAGAAATACGATGGCTATTTTCATGGAAGAGGACTGGAAAAATTATGCTTTATTAGGAAAACTTCAGCAAGTTTTAGAAAATTATAATACCACTTATGATGTAGAAAAGCTAAGAGAATTAGCTGTTAAAATTTCTACATTACCAGCAGATAAAAAATTCATCAATAAAATTTCTAGATTATTCGATGCCAGAGTAAAAATGGTAGAAAATAATGCACTAGATTGGGCAATGGGTGAATTATTAGCGTATGGAACGCTTCTTACAGAAGGCAGCACCATTAGAATTTCTGGGGAAGACGTAGAAAGAGGTACTTTCTCTCATAGACATGCTGTTGTAAAAACAGAAGATAATGAAGAAGAATACGTTCCATTAAAACAAGTTTCTGATAACAAATTTGATATTTACAACTCTCACCTTTCTGAATACGGTGTGTTAGGTTTTGACTACGGTTATGCGATGGCCTCTCCTAATACTTTGACGATTTGGGAAGCGCAATTTGGAGATTTTGTAAATGGTGCTCAAATTGTTATTGACCAATATTTAGTTGCAGCAGAAGAAAAATGGAAAATTCAGAACGGTTTGGTAATGCTTTTACCTCACGGTTTCGAAGGACAAGGTGCAGAACACTCTTCAGCAAGATTAGAAAGATTCCTGAACTTATGTGCAAACGGAAACATTATTGTAGCGAATTGTACTACACCTGCCAATTATTTCCACTTGTTAAGACGCCAACAAAAATTCCCGTTCAGAAAACCGTTAGTGGTAATGACGCCTAAATCATTGCTTCGTCATCCAAGAGTAATTTCTACGGTTGAAGAATTAGCAAACGGAAGTTTCCAACCGGTAATTGATGATGCCACAACTCAACCAGAAAAAGTAGAAAAATTAGTTTTCTGCTCTGGTAAATTGTACTATGAATTATTGGCTAAGAAAGAAGAATTAAATGATGACAAAGTTGCTTTGGTAAGAATCGAACAATTATATCCATTGAATCCAGAAATTATTCAAGGTATTTTCGATAAATATTCTAACAGAAAAGAATTTGTTTGGGCACAAGAAGAGCCAGAAAATATGGGCGCTTGGACATATATGTTGCGTAATTTCCGTAACGAAAACATTCAAGTAATCGCTCCTGTTGCAAGCGGAACTCCAGCTCCTGGTACTCATAAAAAATTCGAGAAAAACCAAAAAGGAGTTATCAATAGGGTTTTCGGAGTAGCAGAAGAAAATGTAGATTTGGTAAGACCTATTACCACGGTAAATGACTAAATCATGAAAAAAATTATTTACATCTTATTATTGAGTTGGTCCATCGTTACTTTTGCACAATCAAATGTAAAAGTAATAGAAAATCAGTTCTTAGATTATAATCAATTGATTGTAAAAAAAGATTTTTCTAAAGCATTAGACCAATATGCTCATGAAGGATTTCTGAAATTTGTGCCCAAAGAAACCATGGTGCTTATTTTTGATAAGATGTTTAATGATCCTAACATGAAATTTTCTTTGGAAGTTCCTACCATTTTAAAAGTGGAAGAATATCCTCAGAAAATACAAAATGTATCTTATGCTAAAGTTTTTTACTCTCAAAAAATGAGTGTAGAATTAGAAGATGTGGTAAATGCAAAAGATGCCGAAGAAAAACAAAAGAATATCAATCTTTATTTAGGTGCTTTTAAATCACAATTTGGTGATGGAAATGTAGTTTTCAATGAAAAAAACAATCAATTTGAGGTAATGTCATACAAAATGGCAGTTGCCAACTCTAATGAAGGTAAAAATTGGAAATTTACAGTAGCCGAAAAACAACAAGTAGAACTCTTAAAACAATTTCTTCCAGAAGAAATACTTACTGATTTAAAATAAAAAAATACATACAATGTCAATACTAGAAATGAAAGTTCCTTCTCCAGGAGAATCAATCACAGAAGTAGAAATAGCAACTTGGTTGGTAAAAGACGGAGATTATGTAGAAAAAGATCAAGCAATTGCTGAAGTAGATTCAGACAAAGCTACACTAGAGCTTCCAGCAGAACAAGCAGGGATTATTACCCTAAAAGCGGAAGAAGGAGAAGTAGTAAAAGTTGGTCAAGTCGTTTGTTTAATTGATATGAGCGGAGCTAAACCAGAAGGTACAGCTGCACCAGTTGCAGAAGCTCCAAAAGCTGAAGAAGCTCCAAAAGTAGAGGCTCCAAAACCTGCTGCTGCTCCAGCTGCTACTTATGCTACCAATTCGCCATCTCCAGCTGCTAAAAAAATTCTAGACGAAAAAGGAATTGATGCTGCTGCAGTTTCAGGAACAGGTAGAGACGGAAGAATTACCAAGGAAGATGCGCTTAATGCAACTCCTGGTGTACCAGCAATGGGTGTTTCTTCGGGTAACAGAGCTCAAACCACTACCAAACTTTCAGTTTTAAGAAGAAAATTGGCAGCAAGATTGGTTTCTGTGAAAAACGAAACAGCAATGTTAACTACCTTCAATGAAGTTGACATGTCTGAAATTTTCAGAATCAGAAAACAATACAAAGAAGAATTCGCTGCAAAACACGGAGTAGGTCTTGGATTTATGTCTTTCTTTACCAAAGCGGTAACCAGAGCTTTACAGATGTATCCAGATGTAAACGCAATGATTGATGGAGATTATAAAATCAACAACGAATTCTGTGATATTTCTATCGCGGTTTCTGGTCCTAAAGGTTTAATGGTTCCTGTATTAAGAAATGCTGAAAACCTTACTTTAAGAGGAGTAGAAGCAAGTATTAAAGAACTAGCAACCAAAGTAAGAGACGGTAAAATCACCATCGAAGAAATGACAGGTGGTACATTTACCATTACCAATGGTGGTGTTTTCGGTTCTATGCTTTCTACACCTATTATCAATCCACCTCAATCTGCAATTTTAGGAATGCACAACATTATCGAAAGACCAGTTGCGGTAAATGGCAAAGTAGAAATCAGACCAATGATGTATTTAGCAGTTTCTTATGACCACAGAATTATTGATGGTAGAGAATCTGTAGGTTTCTTAGTTGCAGTGAAAGAAGCGCTAGACAATCCAGTAGAAATTCTAATGGGTGGCGACGAAAGAAAAGCGCTAGAACTTTAATTTCTTAGAAAATAAAGTCATAAATATTAAGTATTTATGAAATAAATAATTCCCGCTGATTTTTCGGCGGGATTTTTGTTATCTTTATTTCATCATAAAATTTTAAAAATGTATTCTTCAATTACTCAAAACATCAAAGTTTCTGTAATCCCAGAATATGATGTGAAAAATTCTTTTCCTGCAGACAATCGTTTTGTTTTCAGATACAATATCGTCATAGAAAATCTAGGAAATGATGCAGTAAAACTCATGAAAAGAAGATGGCTGATTTATGATGTAAGTTTCGGATTTACAGAAGTGATGGGAGATGGAGTCATCGGCATGACACCGGAATTACAACCTGGAGAGTCTTTCAGTTACTTTTCTAATGTTATTTTGCGTTCAGGAGTAGGAAACATGCAGGGAAACTACATTTTTAAAAATTTAGAAACTTTAGAAACTTTTGAGTCTGATATTCCTAAATTTAATTTGGTTTCAGAAGTCCTTTGTAATTAAAATTTCTATAAATGAGAAAATATTTATTACTTCTTATATCAATTTTACTGTGTCTTGTAACTTTATATTTGATAAATGTAATAAATCCTTATTATGTGTTGCAAGAAAATATTAAAGAGTATTTATACTTACTTGTAATTCCAATCTTTTTAACTTTTATCATAGCACTTTTTGTTAATACCAAAGAATATTATTGGAATAGATTATTTCCTAGTTTAATTATTTCTTATTTGATAACTTTTCTCTTTTTAGGTATTTATTTTTTTGATTCATACTTAGACAAACAAAAAATCATTGAAAAACAAAGATTAGAAGCATTAAATGATATAAAAAAAGGAATCGTTAAAAAGAAATTTGGTTCTGGTCTAATTATTTTTGATGAAAATTATGATAAAAGAGTAAAAGAAATAGATTCTCTACAACGAAAAAAATATGGTTTTTTTGTTGAATCTACTGGATGTATCATATATGAAGAAGATAGTTATTATAACGAAGTCGTAGATGAATATTTACAAAAGAAAAACGGAAAAAACTGGGAAAACCAATATAAAAAAGAAGTAGCTCTAATTATTAAAAAGTATCCTATTAAAGAAATTGAAAGATAAATTTATTTTAGAAATTATAGAACCTTCAAATTCTTACTAAAAAGTGCAGGTAATTCTTCGTTTTCGGTAATCAGAAGTCTTTCAAAAGCCAATAAAGAAAGCTTTGCACAAACTTCTGCATCAGCTCCAGCTCTGTGATGTGTAAATTGTATATCATGACAATTGGCGAGGTTTTTTAAACTATAACTCGTCAGATTTTTCCAAGATTTTTTTGCAATCTGTATGCTACAAAGATATTCTGTTTTAGGCTTGAAAATGCCATAATAATCAAGGCAACTGCGCAAAACTCCCGCATCAAAAGAAGCATTGTGGGCAATCATAAGATTTCCGTAGAGCAAATCTTCTATTTCGTACCAAATCTCGTCAAAAGTAGGAGCATGAGCTACATCTTTTGGATAAATCCCATGAACATTGATGTTGTGTGGATTGAAATAAGGGAAACTCGGTGGTTTAATGAGCCAAGTTTTGGTTTCTACAATTTCAGAATTTTCTACCACGCAGATTCCTAATTCACACGCAGAGTTTCTCTCGTGAGTAGCCGTTTCGAAATCTAATGCAACAAAATTCATGCTTTTAATAGTTTAAAATTCTAGAAATAATTTGAAGATAAAATAATTTTTTCACCCAACATCCATCATCCAACATCCATCAATTATAAAAAATGTTTAAAAATCAACCATTTACTTTGGTAATAGTCTTTAATTTGATTTTTGCTTCTTAATTTTAAACTTTCGGCAAACATTCCATAAAAACCAAAATGCGCTTTTAGTACTGCAATTAAGTGAGGAAATCCATCTTTCATCCCGAAATAAACGCCTGCAATTCCGTCTAAAACCAATCTTAATGGAATAATCCAAAAAAGACTAGAAGTAGGCAAATTTTTAAGAAGCATGGTCAAATTGTTTCTGAAATTAAGAAACGTTTTTTGTGGAGATTGCTTGTTAAGTGTTCCACCACCAACATGAAAAACAGTAGATTTTCCGCAATAGTAAATTTTTCTTCCCGCATTTTTGAGACGCCAACATAAGTCTATTTCTTCTTGATGGGCAAAAAATCTTTCGTCAAAACCTTTCATCTTCCAGAAATCTGCTCTTCTGATGAATAATGCACAACCAGTTGCCCAAAAAATCTCTGTTTCATCATCATATTGTCCTAAATCTTCTTCTATCGTTTCGAAAACTCTCCCTCTACAATACGGATAACCAAGATGATCAATCATTCCACCAGCTGCACCTGCAAATTCAAAATATTTAGAATTTTTAAAAGCCCTAATTTTAGGTTGAATTGCTGCAATATCAGGATTTTTCTCAAAAAGTTCTAGAATAGGTGTAATCCAATTTTCGGTTACTTCTACATCAGAATTCAGCAAGCAGTAGATTTCTTCTTTTATATGTTGTAAACCTTCGTTATAACCACCAGCAAAGCCAGAATTTTTAGCATTGATGATGATTTTTACCGTTGGGAAATATTTTTCTACAAAAGCAACGGAATCATCTGTAGAAGCGTTGTCTATTACATAAACCGTAGCTTCGTCAGAATATTCTAACACATTGGGCAAGAATTTTTCTAACCATTTTTTTCCGTTCCAATTGAGTATAGCGATGGCTACTAATGGCATATTTTTAGTATTTATTCATCAAAATGCTTAATTGCATCTTTGTATTTCCATTTTCTGTGACTCCAGAGCCAATTGTCTGGATTTTTATTAATGGTTTTTTCTAAATTTTGATGAAATTTTTTCACCACTTCATAAGGTTCAAATTTTTGATTATTAGGGGTAATTTCGTGGTAAGTAACTCTATAGTGCCCTCTTTTAATCTTCTCCATCTCACAATACACAAACGTTACATTCATTCTGCTAGAAAGTCTGTCGTAACCTACAAAAACAGGTGTTTTTTGATTTAAAAACCAGATCCCAAAATTTACCATAGAAATATGAGGAGTTTGGTCTGCTACAAACATATAAACTGAGTTTCCATCATTTGGATTTCTAAGAATATGTTTCATTACATCATCCGCTTCTAGAGCTTGATTACCATATCTGCTTCTAATTTTTCTAATTTTTTCTTCCCAAAAAGGATTTTGCATTTTTCTGTAAATAGGGAAGCATTTTTCTTGAGGAATAATTGTTGCCAAAGAATTAAACCATTCCCAATTGAAAACATGACCAGAAAGCATCATCACATTTTTTTGTTTTTTTTGAGATTCAGAAAAAACTTCTAAGTTTATATGTTGAACTCTTTGGTGTAAAGATTCATCAGAAATTGTAAATGCTTTTAGAGTTTCTACAATGTAATCAGAAAAATTATGATAGAATTTTTTTGAGATTTTTTTTATTTCTTGATCTGATTTTTCGGGGAAAGAATTTTTCAGGTTTTCTAGTACTACTTTTTTTCTGTATCTTATAACATAATAGATAATGAAGAATATAAAATCTGATATAAAATACAAGATTTTAAAGGGTAGTTTGGATAAAAGGAAAATTATTTGGAATAATATTTGGTTCAAAATTCAAAATTAATTTGCAAATTTACAAAATCAATTTAAGTTAATGAATAAAAAAGTAAAATATGAAGAAAATATTATTAAATTTAGCTTTTTTGGGACTGTTTTTGCCTGTTATTTCTAATGCGCAAACTACATCTGAAGTAGATGCTGCAAAATTAGAAGCTAAGAAAAAAGCTGAGGCAGAAAAAGCTTCTTATGCAAAACCTTATAATGATGCCGAAAATGCCGAAAAGAAAATTGCAGAATTGGTAAAAAAAGCCAAAAAAGAGAATAAAAACATCATGCTACAAGCAGGAGGAAATTGGTGTATTTGGTGTTTGAGATTTAATAATTTCGTGCAAACTACTCCGGAATTAAAGAATTTGGTAGACGAAAACTACATTTATTATCACTTAAATTATTCTCCGAAAAATAAAAACGAGAAAATTTTTGCGCAATACGGAAATCCTGGTGAGAAATTTGGTTATCCTGTTTTCATAGTTCTTGATAAAAATGGAAAGCAAATTCATACTCAAGAAAGCGGTTCGCTGGAAGAAGGGAAAGGCTACAGCTTAGATAAAGTAAAAGCATTCTTCGAAGCGTGGAAACCTAAAAAGTAATAAAAAAGAGTTGAAAATTTTCAACTCTTTTTTTATAAAGAAAAACAATATTTTTGTTTTAAAAAAGTTACTACATAAACTAAACCCATGAAAAACATTCTTTTCCTCTTTTTGTTTATATTGTTTTCTTGTGAGACAAAATCTCAACAAAATTCTAAAGCCAATAATAATTTACCAAATTACAGAATTTCGCAAGTCAAAAACTACATTAAAGGAAAGGATTATAATCAGGATATAGCTATTTTTATCAATTTTAGAATTCCTTCTAATAGATTTAGATTTTTCATTTATGATCTTAAAAATAATAAGGTTTTAGATAAGGCCATTGTTTCTCATGGTTCTGGTTCAGTGATTAAAGGTTCTAAAGAACTTAAATTTAGCAACATAGAAAACTCTTATAAATCTTCTTTAGGTAAATATGTCATCATGAATTCTTATGTGGGAACTTTTGGTAAATCTTATCGTTTAAAAGGATTGGATAAAACCAACAGCAATGCTTTAAAAAGAGCAATCGTTTTGCATTCTTACCATTGTATACCGGATACAGAAACTCAGAATCCTGCATGTTTAAGTTTAGGTTGTCCTATGTTATCTCCTCAATTTTTTAAAATTACAGCAAATTATATTGACCGTTCTGAAAAGAAAATTTTACTGTACGCTTTTTATTAATAAAATCTGCTTAATCTGCCCAATCAGCGAGAAAATTCTTACAATAATTTTTTCAAAATATTGAGCTTAGCATCAGAATAAGGAGGATATTTCAATTCTGGCTCCAAATAATTAGATTTTTTGAGAATTGCTTTTTGGTGAGAGAATGCAATAAATCCAAATTTCCCATGATAATGCCCGATTCCAGAATTTCCTACACCTCCAAATGGAAGTCTGTCATTGCTCAAATGCATCAAAGTATCATTGATACAACCGCCGCCAAAACTTAATTTCTCGGTAAAAAGTTCTTGTTCTTTAGCATCATTGCTGAATAAATAGGCAGAAAGCGGTTTTTCACCTTCCACTACGGTTTGCATGGCTGTTTCTAGATTTTTATACGTCAAAATAGGTAAAATTGGTCCGAAAATTTCTTCCTGCATTACTGCATCATCCCAAGTTACGTTATCTAAAACAGTAGGAGAGATGTATCTTTTTTCACGGTTGGTTTCCCCTCCGAAAACCACTTTTTCACGGTCAATCATCTTTTCTAATCGGTCAAAATTCCTCTCGTTTATGATTTTACAATAATGGTCTACATTATCCGTATAGTTTCTTTTTTTAATTTCTTCGATCAGAACTTTTAAAAATTTCTCTTTAATATTTTCTGCAACATACAGATAATCAGGCGCTACGCAAGTTTGACCAGCATTAATAAATTTTCCCCAAACAATTCTTCTTGCTGTAATGTTTAAATCAGCTTTTTCAGTCACAAAAGCTGGAGATTTTCCGCCCAATTCTAAAGTTACTGGCGTTAAATGTTCTGCGGCAGCTTTGTAAACGATTTTTCCAACTCTTGGACTTCCAGTGAAAAATATTTTGTCAAATCTTAGTTTTAAAATCGCTGTGGTTTCTTCTACACCGCCTTCTACTACGTATAAAAATTTTGCATCAAAATTTTCATTGATGAGTTGCGCCATCGCTTTCATCGTGTTTTCAGGAAGTTCGCTGGGTTTAATCATACAAGTGTTTCCAGCAGCAATTGCTGCAATAACTGGTGTTAAAGTCAATTGATAAGGATAATTCCACGCACCGATAACCAAACAGTTTCCAAGCGGTTCAAACACGATTTTACTGCTTCCCATTTGGTTCACAATATTGGTGAGAACATTTTTGGGCTTGGCAAAAGATTTTAAATTTTTTAAATAATAGTCTATGTCTTTATAAATAAAAGAAATTTCGGTTCCGAAGGTTTCAAATTCAGACTTCCCGAAATCTTGATAAATGGCATCATACAGTAATTTTTCATTGCTTTTGACTACTTTTTTCAGTTTTTGCAATTGTGCTTTTCTGAAATCTAAATCTTTGGTAGCGTGACTGTTAAAAAAAGTTTTCTGTTGTTGTAAAATATCAGCGTAATTCATTATTTTAGACATTGATTTTCACAAAGATAAAATAAACTGTAGATTTTCGAAGGAATATTTTTTAAGTTTCAAAAAGACTTTATGTGAGAAATAATAGTTTTAGAATTTTAAAGAAAAAGAATGCTTTTCTGAAGTATCTTACTGCGTTGAATAAAAGAAAAATTAATTGATATGGATTTTAAAAATAAAAAAGTACTGATTACGGGTGGTTGCTCTGGAATTGGTAAAATCATGGCAAGAAAATCTTTGGAAAGAGGTGCCTCCAATTTGATTATTTGGGACATTAATGAAGAAGGTTTAGCCAAAACCAAAGAAGAATTTGCAAAATTTGGGAAAGAAATTTCTACGTATAAAGTAGATGTTTCTAATCTAGACGAAATTAAAATCGCTGCACAAAGAGTAAGAACAGAAGTAGGAAAAGTAGATATTCTCATTAACAATGCTGGAATTGTAGTAGGGAAATATTTCCATGAACACACCCACGAACAAATTCAGAAATCGTTATTGATTAATGCGAATGCTTTAATGCACATTACGCTAGAATTTTTACCAGAAATGATGAAAGAAAACTCTGGTGCCATTTGTAATATCGCTTCTTCAGCAGGATTGATTTCTAATCCTAAAATGTCTGTTTACGCAGCTTCAAAATGGGCAGTAAACGGTTGGAGTGATTCTTTACGATTAGAAATGCAACAACTGGGTAAGAATATTTCTGTCACTACAATCATGCCTTTTTACATTAACACAGGAATGTTTGACGGAGTGAAATCTAAATTGCTTCCGATTCTAGAACCAGAGCCAACTTCAGAAAGAATTATCAAAGCCATAGAAAAAGGAACCAAGATTTTGGCAATGCCACTTCCTTATTGGTTTATTCGTTTTTCACAAGGAATTTTACCGATTCCAGCCTTCGATTGGGTGATGAAAAATGTCTTTGGAATTTATGATACCATGAAAGATTTTACAGGTAGAAAATAAAATTGAAACGCAGGGAATTTTCCTGCGTTTTTTGTTGAAAGTTAATTTAATGTTAATTTTCTTTAAATAAATTGGTGCAAAAAGTATTATTATTGTATTTTTGAGCATCTAAAAAAAGTAAAAAAAAGACCTTTGATGAATTCTTACAAAAATCCATTAGAAGAGCGCTATTCTAGTGAAGAAATGCTCTTCAATTTCTCACCTAATCAGAAATTTAGAACTTGGAGAAAACTGTGGATTGCGCTCGCAGAAATAGAAAAAGACCTCGGTTTAGACATTACCGATGAGCAAATTGCTCAGCTCAAAGAACATTCAGAAAACATAGATTTCGAAAAAGCAGCACACTACGAAAAGAAGTTTCGTCATGATGTGATGGCGCATGTTCATACTTACGGAGATGTTGCTCCATTAGCTAAACCAATCATTCATTTGGGTGCAACTTCGGCATTTGTAGGAGATAATACAGACCTTATTCAAATTAGAGACGGACTGCAAATTATCAGAAAACAATTGGTGAACGTCATCAAAAATCTTTCTGATTTTTCACTTCAATATAAAGATTTGCCTACGCTTGGTTTCACACACTTTCAACCAGCACAGTTAACTACGGTTGGGAAACGTGCTACGCTTTGGTTGCAATCTTTACTTCTGGATTTAGAAGAATTAGAATTTTTCCTTGAAACCCTAAGATTTAGAGGAGTAAAAGGAACTACAGGAACCGCAGCAAGCTTTTTAGAGTTGTTTAACGGAGATTATTCTAAAGTGAAATATTTAGACAAAGAATTGTCCAAACGTTTTGGTTTTGAGAAGGTTTTCGGAGTTTCTGGTCAAACTTACGACAGAAAAATTGACGCAAAAGTTTTGGCGTTATTGTCAAATATTGCACAATCTGCTCATAAATTCACCAATGATTTAAGACTTTTACAGAATTTAAAAGAAATAGAAGAACCTTTTGAGAAAAATCAAATCGGTTCATCTGCGATGGCTTACAAACGTAATCCTATGCGTTCTGAAAGAATTTCTGCATTAGCAAAATATGTGATGTCATTGCAAAATTCATCTGCAATGGTAGCCGCTACTCAATGGTTCGAAAGAACTTTGGACGATTCTGCGAATAAAAGATTAACGATTCCTCAAGCGTTTTTGGCTGTAGATGCTATTTTATTGATTTGGAATAACATTATGAATGGAATCGTTGTGTACGAAAACAGAATTCATAAACATATTATGGAAGAACTTCCGTTTATGGCGACAGAATACATCATCATGGAGGAAGTGAAAGCGGGTGGTGACCGACAGGAAATTCACGAAGTGATACGTGTTCATTCTATGGAAGCCTCGAAAAAGGTAAAAATGGAGGGCAAAGAAAACGACTTAATAGAAAGGATCATGAATGACAATTCCCTGAAATTAGACAAATCGAAATTGAAAGAGGTTTTAGACCCTAAAAATTTCATCGGCTTCGCACCTATCCAAACCGAGGAATTTGTTCAGCAAGAAATTCAACCTGTTTTGGAAAAATACGCCGACTTAATTGGCTTAGAATCAGAACTAAAAGTATAAATTTGTGCAGCGTTGTCGCTGCACTTTTTGTTTGAAAAGTAATAAATCTAATATTTAAATCTGACATCTGATGTCTCATAAAAAAAGAATTTTCGTAGAAAAAAGAGGAATTTTCGATGTAGAAAGTCCTAAAGTTTTAAATGAAATTAAATCTATTTTGCCAAACATTCAATCGGTGAAAGTCTTTAATATCTATGATATTTTTGGCTTAGACGAATTGGAATTTGAAAAAGTAGTCAACAATACTTTTGTAGATCCAGTGGTGGATATTTTGCATCATGAAAATCCAGCAAAATCCATTTATTTTGCAACAGAATTTCTTCCTGGGCAATATGATCAAAGAGCAGATTCTGCACAGCAATGCATCGCCTTACTCACTGGAAATGAAAAATCTACCGTAAGAAGTGGTAAATTGATAGAATTACAAGGAGTTGAAGTTTCAGATTTATCAAAAATTAAAGATTTACTCATTAATAAAGTAGAATCTCAAGAAAAAAATCTTGAAATTTTAGAAATTCCAGCGGAAGAAACTCCAGATCAAATCAAAATTTATCACGATTTCAACGATTTAACCACTCAACAACTTAACGATTTTTACAACAATCACGGTTTCGCCTTTGGTTTTGATGATTTGCAATTTATTCAAGATTATTTTAAATCAGAAAACAGAAAT
The DNA here is from genome assembly GCF_907163125.1 of Cloacibacterium caeni. Classification (NCBI taxonomy): domain Bacteria; kingdom Pseudomonadati; phylum Bacteroidota; class Flavobacteriia; order Flavobacteriales; family Weeksellaceae; genus Cloacibacterium; species Cloacibacterium caeni. The sequence continues at coordinate 1,446,903 of NZ_OU015319.1, read as the reverse complement.
CCGACCGAAACTGAACTAAAAGTTCTGGATACGTATTGGAGTGACCATTGTCGTCACACTACTTTTGAAACAGAACTGACTGATATTCAGTTTGAAGGAAAGTTCAAAGAAACTTTAGAAAAAATATTCAACGATTATTTAGAGAAAAGGAGATTCTTGGGCAGAGAAGCAAAACCAATCTCTTTGATGGATTTAGCAACGGTTTGCGCAAGATATTTCCATAAAACAGGCAAGCTAGAAAATCTAGTCGTTTCAGATGAAATCAATGCTTGTACGATAGAAATTGAAGCCGAATTTGACGGTAAAAAAGAACCTTGGTATTTGTTATTCAAAAACGAAACACACAATCACCCTACAGAAATTGAACCTTTTGGTGGTGCTTCTACTTGTTTGGGTGGCGCAATCAGAGATCCATTATCTGGTAGAGCTTTTGTGTTCCAAGCGATGCGTTTAACAGGCGCTGCAGATGTTTTAGAACCTATTTCTGAAACTTTACCGGGTAAATTGCCACAAAGAACTATTTCTAAACAAGCGGCAAATGGATATTCTTCTTACGGAAATCAAATTGGTTTGGCGACGACTCACGTTTCTGAAATTTATGACGAAGGTTATAAAGCAAAACGAATGGAAGTTGGTTTTGTTGCAGGTGCGGTTCCAAAATCTTGGGTTCGCAGAGAAAAACCAGCAGTTGGCGATGTCGTAATTGTTTTAGGGGGTGCAACGGGAAGAGATGGAGTTGGCGGAGCAACGGGAAGTTCTAAAGAGCAAGACGAAACTTCTATTCATACGATGAGTTCTGAAGTGCAGAAAGGAAATGCGGTGGAAGAACGAAAGATTCAACGATTATTTAGAAATCCAGAAGTAACGAAGTTGATTAAAAAATCAAATGATTTTGGAGCGGGTGGAGTTTCTGTTGCAATTGGCGAAATTGCTGATTCACTGGAGATTAACCTCGATGTTTTACCTTTGAAATATGAAGGTTTGAATGGAACGGAACTCGCGATTTCGGAATCTCAAGAAAGAATGGCAGTAGTGATTGAAGCGAACGAAAAAGATAAATTTATCAAATTCTGCGAATCAGAAAACATAAAAGCTGTCGAAGTAGCAAAAGTTACAGATAGCGGTAGGATGCAAATGTTCTGGAACGGACAAAAAATAGTAGATCTCAGCAGAGATTTTCTGGATACAAGTGGTTGTAGCAAATATCAAAAGGCAAGAATTGCCCATTTACAAGAAGTTAACTCAAAATCTATTGAGTTTAATGAAGAGAATTTCTACAAAATTTTAGCAGAAAAAAATACCGCTTCTCAAAAAGGATTAGTTGAAATGTTTGATTCTACAGTGGGTGCGACTACAGTTGCGCTTCCTTTTGGTGGGAAATATCAAACTACAGAAACCGAAGGATGTGTGCAAACGTTACCTATTTTGAATGCTGAAAATATAGAAACGGTTTCTTATGCAAGTTGGGGTTTTGATGCTGAAATTTCCAAGCAAAATTCTATGATTGGTGCAAGTTTAGCAGTAGTAGAATCGGTGGCTAAAATCGTTGCAATGGGCGGTAATTTTAGAAATATCAGACTGAGTTTTCAGGAATATTTTGAAAAATTAGGCAATAATCCAGAAAAATGGGGGAAACCTTTAGCATCACTTTTAGGTGCTTATGATGCACAAATGAACCTTGGTTTAGCGGCAATTGGTGGTAAGGATTCTATGAGTGGAACGTATCAAGATATCAATGTTCCGCCAACCTTAATTTCCTTCGCTTGTGCTGATGGAAAAAAATTAAACACCATTTCTCCAGAGTTCAAAAAAGTGGGAAATTTTATTTATCATTTCCATCATCAATTGCAAGAAAATGGATTGCCAAATTACGAAAATTTAATCGAAGTTTTTGACTATATTCATCAAGGGATTCAGGACAATAAAATCGTTTCTGTGAAAACCATTAAAGATGGTGGAGTTGCAGTTGCCGTTGCAAAAATGAGTTTTGGAAATCTTTTAGGAGCAGAAATTTCTTTAGATGAAAAATTCTTGCTCGAAAAAAATATCGGTGGATTAGTAATAGAATCTTCAGAAAAATTAGACAGTAATTTACTTGAATTAATAGGTGAGGTTAAAAATTTAAATATAATCAAAATCAATAATTTAAATTTTGAAATCAATAAATTACTTGAAGTTAATTTTGGGACATTTGAAAATTTATTTCCAACTAAAGAAAAGGAAAGAATTCAAATTAATTTTGATGAAAATTTGAACGGAACAGAGAAAAAATCAATCAACATTATTTCTCATAAAATAGGAAAGCCTAGAGTTTTTGCTCCAATTTTCCCAGGAACCAATTGTGAATACGAAACGCAAAATGCTTTCAGAAAAGAAGGCGCATTAGTAGATAGTTTACCACTGAAAAATTTAAACCATCAATTGCTTGACGAAAGTATAGAAGCTTGGGTGGAAAAAATTAAACAGTCACAGATTCTAGTATTTTCAGGAGGCTTTTCAGCAGGTGATGAACCAGACGGTTCGGCTAAATTTATTGTGAATGTTTTGAAGAATGAAAAGATGAAAAATGCGGTTCACGAATTGCTTTCCAGAGACGGAATGATTTTGGGAATTTGTAACGGTTTTCAGGCTTTGGTAAAATCTGGTTTGCTTCCTTATGGCGAAATCAGAGATTTAGATGAAACATCGCCAACTTTAGCGCACAACGCTATTGGAAGACATATTTCTCAGATGGTAGATGTAAAAGTCATCAATGATGATTCGCCTTGGTTAAAGGGAATGAAAGGTGAGGTTTATACCATCCCAATTTCTCACGGTGAAGGCCGATTCATGGCTTCGGAAGAAGTGTTGCTAGATTTATATAAAAAGGGTCAGATTGCTACGCAATATATCGATACTGATGGGAATATAGCACATGGAATGCCATTTAATCCTAATCAATCGCTGTTCGGAATTGAAGGAATTACAAGTGAAAGTGGTAAGATTTATGGAAGAATGGGGCATCCAGAACGTTTCGCAGAAGGTTTGTTCAAAAACATTCCTACCGCAAATTATCATAATATTTTCAGAAACGGAGTAGAATATTTTAGGTAAGGACAAGTCGAGACTTGTCTGAAAATCCCGGATTTTCAAATAATATTAAAGGAGAGTCGCGGAGCGACGAACGATTTTAAAGGTTGGAATTAATTCCAACAAAAAAATAGAATAAATAATAAAATCTCAATAAAATGAATAAAGGTGAAATGCTTTACGAAGGAAAAGCTAAACAAGTTTTCGCAACAGAAAATCCAGAAGAAGTAATTGTAAAATTCAAAGACGATGCCACAGCTTTTAATGCTCAAAAACGTGGAAGTTTCGATTTGAAAGGCGAAATGAATAACGCTATTACTACACTTATTTTTGAGTATTTACAAGAAAAAGGAATCCCAACTCATTTCATCAAACAATTGAATGAAAGAGAACAATTGGTAAGAAAAGTGAGCATTATTCCTCTAGAAATGGTGGTGAGAAACTACGCTGCGGGAAGTATGGCTCAAAGGTTAGGAGTAGAAGAAGGAATTAAATCTCCAGTGACTATTTTTGATATTTGCTACAAAAAAGACGAATTGGGCGATCCTTTGATTAATGATTATCACGCCATTTTCCTGGGAGCTGCTACCAAAGAAGAGTTGGACGAAATGTATGCTTTAACCAATAAAATCAATGAGTTACTGAAAGAATTGTTCGATAAGATGAACATTATTTTGGTAGATTTCAAAATCGAATTAGGAAAAACATCTGATGGTAAAATTATTCTAGCAGACGAAATTTCTCCAGATACTTGCAGACTTTGGGATAAAGATACCATGAAAAAACTCGATAAAGATAGATTCAGACGTGATTTGGGCGAAGTTACTGAAGCGTATGTAGAAATCTATGAAAGATTGAAAAAAGCTCTAGGAAAGTAATTGGTATCTAGTAATTAGTAATTGGTATCTAGTAATTGGTATTTAGTATTAAGTTTTAAAAAATAAATTTTATGCACAATTATAAAAAACTGAATGTATGGATTTCATCAATTTCCCTTGTTAAAAATATATATAATTTAACCAGAAAATTTCCGAAGGAAGAAATGTTTGTTTTGACTCAACAATTAAGAAGAGCTGCAATTTCAATTCCTTCTAATATTGCTGAAGGTGCGGGTAGGAATTCAAACGCTCAGTTTAAGAATTTTTTACAAATTTCAATTGGTTCTTGTTTTGAATTAGAAACTCAATTAATTATTTCAAAAGAATTAGAATACATTTCAGAAGAAGAACTAGAGACCATTTCTAAAGAATTAGATTCAATAATGAAAATGAATCATAATCTCCAAAAAACGTTGTAATGAAATTAGAATTTCAAAATTATTCAACTATATCCAAATATGCTTTTGAAAATCGTTATAATGATTTTCAAAATACCAAATACCAAATACCAAATACCAATTACCCATTTGATAAAATGGAAGAAGAATGTGGAATTTTTGGTTTGTATTCTGATAATGAGGTAGATACATTCTCGCTTTCTCAGTTCGGATTGTTTGCTTTGCAGCATCGCGGACAAGAAGCTTGCGGTATTTCTGTTTCTTCTCAAGGCAAAATTATTACCGTAAAAGATGAAGGTTTGGTGTTGGATGTTTTTAAAACCATTCCAAATCCTGAAGCATTATTGGGAAATGCAGTGATTGGTCATACTCGTTATACCACAGCTGGAGATAAAAAAACCTATAATTTTCAGCCATTTTTTGCAAAAAATGAGTACGACCAAATTATTTTGTCGATTGCTCATAATGGTAATTTGACCAATGCGCAAGAACTCAAAGCAGAATTAGAAGCGGAAGGTGTAGTTTTCAAAGCAACTTCAGACTCTGAGGTGATATTGAGATTGATTCAGAAAAATCTGGATTTAGGATTGCGTGGTGCGATAAAAGCAACCATGGAAAAAATAGAAGGCGCTTATTCCGTTGTAGGAATGACCAGAAATAAATTTTTTGCATTCAGAGATTTTCACGGAATTCGTCCTTTGGTTTTAGGAGCGATAGATGAAAAAACTTTCGTTTGTGCTTCTGAAACATGCGCACTAGATGCTGTAGGAGCGCAATATGTAAGAGATATTCTTCCTGGTGAAATTGTTTATACTTCTGAGCATCACGAAGGTTTACAGAGTTTCTTGGTTAAAGAAAATTGCGAAAGAAGAATCTGTGCTTTTGAATATATTTATTTTGCAAGGCCTGATACCACTTTAGAGGGAATTAATGTACACGAAATTAGAGAAAAGTCTGGCGAAAAAATTTGGGAACAAGCTCCTGTAAAAGCAGATGTAGTGATTGGAGTTCCTGATTCTGGAGTTCCTGCTGCAATTGGCTATTCTAAAGCTTCTGGGATACCATTTAGACCAGTTTTAATTAAAAACAGATACATCGCAAGAAGTTTCATTGTTCCGTCTCAGGAAATGAGAGAAAGAGTAGTGAATTTGAAACTGAATCCTATTGTTGCTGAAATCAAAGGCAAGTCAGTGGTCATTATTGATGATTCTATTGTAAGAGGAACAACTTCTAAACGATTGGTGAAAATTTTAAGAGACAGTGGAGCGAAAGAAATTCATTTCAGAAGTGTTTCTCCGCCTATTATTGCGCCATGTTTCTTAGGAATTGATACGCCGAAAAAAGATGATTTAATCGCAGCAAATATGTCTGTGGAAGAATTAAAAGATTATTTGGGAGTAGACAGTTTAGAATTTTTGAGCATTGATAATTTAAAAGTGATTTTAGGTTCTTCTGACCATTGTTTCGGTTGTTTTACAGAAAAATATCCTGTAAGCAAGCCAAAAGAAACGCATTTATTTGATTAGTTTTAAATTTAAATAAATAGAAAAACTCGAGATTTTCTCGAGTTTTTTTGGTAATGATAGGTTGTATGTATGAAAGTGTTAGTGTTTTAAAAGTTGAAATCAAGACCTACTTGCAAGTTATTGTTCTTAGAATTGCTTAAGAAATAATCGGTTACGTTTCCATCTTTTCCAATTCCTGTTAAACCGAAAGTGTAACGAGCATTGATGCCTAAATTTTCATTGATTTTAAGTCCAGCGCCAACTCCAGCTCCTACATTAAATCGGTTTAAGTAATCCATATTGATGTTGGTAGAAGGTGTGATAATGGTGTTTAAACTTTGGTTTGCCGAAAGCATGTAGCTAAATTCTGGTCCAACTTCTAAATATAAATTGCTTGGCAAATTATACTGTAACATAATCGGTAATGATAGATAATCTAGTTTAGTAGTTGTAGAAACTTGACCGATAATTCCTCCAAAATCATATAAATCTGTTTTTGCTCCCATTTGGTTATATACCAATTCTGGTTTAATGCTGTAAGATTCTGTAATCGGGAAAGTAGCAGTTACACCTGCATATAATCCAGTTTTCATTTTGGTATCTACTGCGGTAGAAGTATTTGAAATGTCAGATAAGTTAAGACCTGCTTTTACTCCAAATTGTTGAGCAAAAGAAAGTGAACTTGCTAAAACGGTTAATCCCAAAAATATTTTTTTCATAATCTTTATTTTTCTTAATTAAATAATTGTTTAATATTTTCATATTTCCAAAGAGCATGCCAAAAATGCAACCGAATTATCAAGTGTCTGATTTACAGCGCTAAAAAAGCCGAAGATTAATCTTCGGCTTTTATTTTTTTTCATCAAGTGTTCTTTCATTAGAACTTTATATTTAAACCAACTTGAAAAGCGTTGTTTTTGTTTTTCGCGTCAGCTGCAGGTCCTGATTCTTTAGTGATATCGCTGAAACCAGCTACATATCTTGCGTTAAGACCTACATTTTTAGAAATGTCAAATCCTAAACCTAAACCAACTCCCATGTTGAAGCTATTGAAGTCTTCTTTATCCAATTCTGTTACTATTGAAGAAGAACCATTGTCAAATTTTTGTTTAGCGTTTACTAAAAATCCAAATTCTGGACCTGCTTCTAAGTAAAACTGTGGAGTAGCTTTGTATTGGAACATCACTGGTACTGCTACATAATCTAAGTTAAGGGTAGAAGAATAAGTAGTTCCTGATACGGTAGAAGATACTTTAGAGCCTAAATTGTTATATAAAACTTCTGGTTGAATGCTGAATGATTCTGATACAGGAACGTTCATGAAAACACCTGCGTAGTAACCTACTTTTGATTTAGTGTCATCAAATCCTTCGTCTGAAATAGTTGAAACGTTCATACCTGCTTTTGCTCCGAATTGCTGTGCAAATGTCAATGAGCTTACTGCTACTGCAGCGGTTAAAAATAATTTTTTCATAATTTTAAATTTTTTGTTCTTATTAATTTCTAATTTCTAATTTTTAAGTTTTATGTTTTTGTCTTTGCAAAGTTTCAATTTTTGTAAAAGCTTCTTGTTATAAAATTTTAAACAATTGTTTCAAAATTTTTGCTCCACACTTGTAAGCTTTATTAAAACTGAAAAGTTGTTCAGATTTCTAAGGCAAAGTTGTAGCATTTCTTAAAATTTTATTTTACAAAATTTTCATTGTTTTTTACAGAATTTCATAAAAAAAAGTTTGGCCAAAGCCAAACTTTCAAATATGTTGCCAAAAAACCTTTTGTTAAAGGGTTTTTATTATGCTATGCATTAATATTTCTGTAGTAATCTAAAGCTTGTTCTATGTGCTCTTGACTTACTTTGTAGTCATAGTTACATTTACCTAAACCTTCTAGAATAGAGAAATTAATCTTTCCATGGTCGTTCTTTTTGTCATTGAGCATTAATGAGATAATCTCTTCATTACTAAATGCAGAAATCGAAATATATGGATAATATTTTTGAATATTTTCAATAATGTGATGTGCTTTTTCTGGCGAAATAAGACTTTCTAACTCCGAAATTTTAGTTTCGATAATCATTCCGAGCGCTACTGCTTCACCGTGTGGAATGACGTGGTGTGTTTTCAGGCAAAGACTTTCCACAGCATGACCAATGGTATGACCAAAATTTAATATTTTTCTAAGACTTTTTTCTTTGTAATCTTTCACTACCACATTTTCTTTAATCATCATAGAGTTTTCGATATGCGGAGCTATGTTTTCGGGTGTAAGTTCTTCTATGGTAATGAGATTATTCCAGTGAGAAACATCTGCAATTAAACCATGTTTCAGCATTTCTGCAAAACCACTTCTTAGCTCTACAAAGTCCAGCGTTTTTAAAAATTCTGGATAAACCAAAATATGCTCTGCTTCTGCAAAAGTTCCTACAATATTTTTAAGATATTGGTGGTCTATTCCTGTTTTTCCTCCAATAGAAGCATCACACATTGCTAGAAGAGTAGTGGGAATATTGATGAAAGAAATTCCTCTCTTATAAGTAGAAGCTACGAAACCGCCCAAATCGGTAATCACACCACCTCCTAAATTGAGGAGTAATGATTTTCTATCCGCTTCGAAATCTGATAAAATCTCCCAAAGTTGTACCACCGTAGAAATGTTTTTAGCATCTTCTCCTGATTCTATTTCTATAATTTCAAAGTGAATATCGGTATCTAGATTTCCTAAAAGTGTAGGAAGGCAATGTTGATGAGTGTTTTCGTCTACCAAGATGAAAATCTGACTAGGTTTTTTTTCTTGTATAAACGTGTTAAGTGCTGAAAATTCTGAGTCTAAAATAGAAAGCATGCTAAAAATTTTTGCAAAAATAACAATAAAAAGCACACCAAAATTTTGTTGTGCCGTGATTTTTGTCTTGTATAACAAAATTATTCTATACAAATGTTTAATTATTAGAGCTATAAAAATCATGAAATTTATATTTTAGTAATTGCATAACAATCATTAAATTTGGGCGTCAAATAATTATATATGTCAATTTTCAACGATACTAAAATTGCTTTTGCTGAAAAGTCAACAGCGCAACTAGAAAAAGCCAAGTGGATGTTTACCGCTATTAAATATCCAAGTCTTACGAATGTGGGAATTAACGTTTTGAATTTCACCATTAAAAACAATTTTCCTTTGGTAACAGATTTGGTGAAAACTACACTGTTTGAACAATTCTGTGGTGGCGAAACTCGCGAACAAAGCATGAAAGTGGTAGACAAAATGTTTAAGCATCATGTAGGAAGCATTTTTGATTATGCCATCGAAGGAAAAGAAGAAGAAGCGGCTTTTGATACAACTTGCGAAGAAATTAAAGAAAATATAAAATTTGCAATAGGTAATCCTGCCATTCCTTTTGTGGTTTTTAAACCAACAGGTTTTGGTAGATTAGACTTGTATGCAGATGTTTCAGCGGGAAAAGAATTAACCAGTTCCGAAAAAGAAGAATGGCAACGTGTAAGAAATCGTTACGAAGAAGTTTGCAAAATGGCGTATGACAATAAAGTAATTCTGATGATTGATGCAGAAGAGTCTTGGATGCAAGATGCAGTAGATCATTTGGTAAACGAGATGATGGAGAAATACAACCAAGAGAAAGCCTATATCTGGAATACAATTCAAATGTACAGAACGGGAAGATTAGAATATATGGCTCAAGATTTAGAGCGTGCAAAATCTAAAAACTATTTCTTGGGGTATAAATTTGTTCGTGGTGCGTACATGGAAAAAGAAAGAGAACGCGCTGCCGAAAAGAATTATCCAGACCCAATTCAGCCAACCAAAGAAGCTACCGATAATAATTATAATGCAGCAGTAGATTTTGTTTTAGAAAATTTGGATAGAGTAGCAGCATTTTTCGGTACGCATAACGAGAAATCTACAGAATTGGCGATGGACAAAATGCAAGCCAAAGGTTTACCTCATGACCACGAAAATATCCATTTCGGGCAGTTATACGGAATGAGTGATAATATAACGTATTACCTTGGGGAGAAAAAATACAATGTAACCAAGTATTTACCTTACGGTCCAGTAAAAGATGTAGTACCTTATCTTACCAGAAGAGCACAGGAAAACACTTCTGTAGCAGGACAAACAGGTCGTGAACTTTCATTAATCCAAAAAGAATTAGAAAGAAGAAGAAAAGAAAAGTAATTTTTTCAGAAATTTCTTAAAATATCAATACAAGCGGATGTCACTTTGAGCGTAGTCGAAAAGGAGTCCGCTTTTTTTATGAATTTGGTTATCGGCTTTAGCTAAAACTTAATTCTCTTAATTCATTTATTAAATTTAAATTAAAGGAAACTTCGCGCTCTTTGCGTAAAAACTTTGCGTCTTTGCGTGAAAAATCAATTCTAAAATCCGTATTTTTGTAAAAATCATCATCAAATCGTCAAATCAACACATCGCCGCATTGACTTTCGCACAAATTATTCTACCACTTAATCTCAAAGGAACTTTTACCTACAAAGTTTCAGAAGAATTTTTGTCGAAAATCGAAATAGGAATGCGTGTTTTGGTTCCTTTTGGTGGGAAGAAAATTTATACAGGAATCGTTGCCGAAATTCATCACAATGAACCCGAAACTTTTTTGCCAAAAGACATTCATTCATTGCTAGATGCAGAACCTATTGTTCCAAAACTACAATTGAAATTCTGGAATTGGCTTTCGGAATATTATCTCTGTAATATTGGCGAAATCTATCGTTTTGCGTTTCCAAGTTCTTTAAAATTAGAAAGTGAAACCTACCTGAAAAGAAATCCGAATAAAGAAATAGACTGGGAAGTTCTAGACGCCAATGAAACCTATCTATTGCAGGCTTTAGAAGTGAAAAGTCTCGTCAGTTTGTCTGAAATAGAAGCTTTTATTCCTAAAAAAGAAATCGTGAAAACGGTAAAAGCGCTCATCGACGAACAACTGATTTTAATAGACGAAAAAATCTACGAAAAATATAAAGCCAAAGAAGTGGCTTATCTTAAAATTGATGAAAATATTCTCGGCAATCTTTCAGAAATTCTGCAAAGTTTAACCAAAGCCAAAAAACAAAAAGATTTGTTTTTAACCATTTTGGAGGCTCAACAAACACAAAATCAACCGCTGCGAAAGTCTCAATTTTTTGAAAATGGAGTTTTCAATGCTTCGCATTTAAGAGGTTTGGTGGAGAAAAACTTGGTACAGGAATATTACCTTCAGAAAGATAGAATCGAAACGTATGAAGGAGAAATAGAAAATCTGGAAAAACTTTCGGAAATTCAAGAAAAAGCTTTGACAGAAATGAATGAAGGTTTCCGTGAAGGCAAAAATGTTTTGCTTCATGGTGTTACCAGTTCAGGAAAAACGCATTTGTATCTGGAAAAAATAGAAGAAACCATTGCTAATGGAAAAAATGTATTGTTTCTGCTTCCTGAAATTGCTTTGACCAAACAAATAATCCAAAGATTAGAAAAAAAATACGGAAAACAACTCGGCTTTTATCATCAAAAACTCACAGATTTCGAAAAAGTAGAAGTGTGGCGAAAAGTGAAGAATAATGAGATTAAAATCCTCATCGGAACCAGAAGTTCGCTGTTTCTTCCGTTTCAGAATTTAGGCTTAATCATCATTGATGAAGAGCATGATGCTGCTTACAAACCTCGTGAAGTAAAACCTTTTTTCAATGCCAAAGATGCCGCTTTGGTTTTGGCAAATTATTATCAAGCGAAAGCGATTTTGGGTTCTGCAACGCCTTCTGTAGAAAGTTATTACGCCGCCAAAAATGGTAAGTTAAAATATGTTTTCTTAGGAGAAAGATTTGGTGAAGTAGCTTTGCCAAAATATGAAATTATCAATTTCAAAGAAGCGCAAGAATCGAAACTTTCAGTAGGTCATTTTTCTCAGCATTTAATTGATAAAATTTCTGAAAATTTAGAAAATAAAAAGCAAACCATCATTCTGCACAACAGAAGAGGATACGCAAACGTGGTAGAATGCGAAAGTTGCGGTCATGTTACTTATTGCAGCAATTGTGATGTGGTGATGACCTATCATAAATCTACCAATGAGCTGAAATGCCATTACTGTGGTCACAAAGCGCAAAAATCTAAAATCTGTCCGAAATGTCAAAGTACAAACCTCAATACTCGTGGAATTGGCATAGAACAGATAGAAGAAGAAACGCAGAAAATCTTTAAGGAAACTCAAGTAGAAAGAATGGATGTAGACAGTATGCGTAAGAAATTTGCCTACGAAAAACTCTACGAAAAAATAGAATCTGGAGAAGCCGAAATTGTGGTAGGAACACAAATGATTTCTAAAGGTTTGGATTTTGATAATATAGAATTGGTGGCAATTCCAAAAGCAGATTCGCTGTTGTATGTTCAGGATTTCAGAGCAGAAGAAAGAGCCTATCAATTGATTACGCAAGTTTCGGGAAGAGCGGGTAGAAACTCTGGGAAAGGTAAAATTTATATCCAAACATACAATCCTCATCATCCTCTTTTTGAACTGATTAAAGAAGAAAATTCTACAAAAATTTATGAGCATTTCCTCAAAGAAAGAGAGCAATTTTTGTATCCACCTTTTGTGAAATTGGTTTTAATTGAACTCAAACATAGAAAAGAAGAAAAATTACAGAGAGCTTCTCAGTTTTTAAGTTCGGTTTTGCAAAAATATTTGCCTTTGCCATGTATTTTAGGGCCAGAAAAAGCACCGATTGGTAAAATAAATCTCTTGTATCAGTATCAGATTTTGCTCAAATTACCAAGAGGCAAAAAGTACCAAGAATACAAGGATTACGTGCTGAAATCTCTAGAAGAATTCGAAGAAATTACCGCTTATAAAAGCATTAAAATAGATACGTTTGTTGATTTTTAACAAATTTTAACAATTCTTGGGACAGTTTTAGCTATAGAAGAAGAATAGGAAAAGGCAATAATTTATAAATTTGTCCCGTTAGAATATTGAAAATCTGATTATTATAAAGTCTAAAATGAGAGAATTGAAAAGAATAGCTATAGCTGCAACTGTGCTTATGCAAACCGCAGTTATTGCCCAAACTTCATCAGTTTCTTCTAATATATATACCGAAAAAAGTGGAATAGGAAGTGCTGGAATAGAAAAACCTGTGCTTTCTCCCAAAGAACAGTTAGAAGAAAATATAGAAAAAATGAAAAAAGACCCTCTTTTGCGCAACGCAACTTGGGGTTTTGTAGTGTACGATACCAAAAAGAAAGAAGTCATCACCGGTTATAATGAAGACAAACCTCTTATTCCGGCTTCTACCACCAAATTGCTTTCTACCGATGCTTCTATGGCGCTTTTGGGGGGAAGATTCAAATGGATTACCCAATTAGAATACTCTGGAACCATCGACGAAGCGGGAACGCTTAACGGAAATCTTTTCGTGATTGGCAGTGGTGATCCTTCTATGGGAACAGGAAAAGCAGGAGCGTGGTCTTATTCTCAAATCATCAGCGATTATTTAGCTAAAATTTCTGAAGCGGGAATCAAGAAAATTAATGGAGATATTGTGGTACAAACAGCTGTTTTTCAGGATGTAAGATTAGAATTACCTGAAAAAATAGTTTGGTTGGAGCATAATAATTACTATTTACCTGTAGGAAATACCAATAACATCAACCCAAAAAACGAGAGAATTGCCGTAAAAGCAAAATCAGTTTTTGACACTTCAAAAAGATATTTTTACGTTTCTCCTTACATGCACAAAATGGCTTTCACCGAAAAATTTGAAGCCAATAATTTAATTACAACAATTCCTGCAGCTCCAACTTTATTGGCCAATAATCTTAGAGCGAGTTTGATTAAAAATAGAATTCCTATTTCTGGAAAAGTCATCAATAGAGTGACTGACCCAAATCCTGAAGAAAGACAGTTTTTAGCGAAATATTCTTCACCTACAATGGTGGATATTATTTATTTTACCAATCAAAAAAGTGATAATGCTTTAGCGGAATCTCTATTGAAAACAGTAGGTTTTTACAAAACAGGAAATGTTTCTTTAGAATCGGGACGAGAAACCATCGTGAGACATTTAGAAGAGAAAAGATATGATTTTGATGGATTAGTTTTAGCGGATGGAAGTGGCTTGTCGAGAGCAAATAAAGTTAAACCCATTTCTCAAGTGAAGTTTTTAGCAGATGTGATGAAAGAGAAATATTATGATGATTTCCTTAAATCTTTGCCGATTGCAGGAGAAACAGGAACGCTGAGAAGAATGTTTAAATCGGGTAATAATTACGGTCAAATTTTTGCCAAAACAGGAACACTTAATGGAGTAAAATGTTTGGCAGGTTACATTAAAACAAGAGACGGAAGAATTCTTTCTTTTTCTTTGTTAATCAATGGTTATTTAGGTTCAGTAGACCAAATAAAAGCCAGAATGGAACAATTGCTAGAACCTGTGATAGATTTGTAAAAAAATAAGAAGATTTTTCCCATTCTTTAGGATTTTGAAGGAATGAAAAATTTTAGAATTTCAAAGAAAGCAATACTTAGAATATATCGGCAAAGCCTTCTTTTATGAGGGCTTTTTTTATTACATTTGTGAAAATCAAAAAATCTAAAAAATGATTTCAGAAAAATACCTTAAACACTTACAAAAGGAGCTAGAAAATATCGAAAACGACGGATTGTACAAGCGTGAAAGAATCATTACGTCTCAGCAGTCTGCAGAAATTGTAGCCAATGGAAAATCATTATTGAATTTCTGTGCCAATAATTATTTGGGACTTTCTAATCACCCAGAAGTGATGAAAGCATCTCAAGATATGATTGCTTCTCATGGTTACGGAATGTCATCGGTGCGTTTTATCTGCGGAACTCAGGATATTCATAAAGAATTAGAAGCGAAAATTTCTGAATTTTTAGGAACAGAAGATACCATCTTATATGCAGCTTGTTTTGATGCAAATGGTGGGGTATTTGAACCGCTTTTCACAGAAGAAGATGCTATTATTTCAGACGAGTTGAACCACGCTTCTATTATTGATGGGGTTCGTCTTTGTAAAGCAGCGAGATACAGATATAAAAATAATAATATGGAAGATTTAGAAGCACAACTTATTGAAGCTTCTAAACAAAATCACCGTTTTAAAATCATCGTAACAGATGGAGTTTTCTCAATGGACGGAATCGTAGCAGATTTAAAAGGTGTTTGCGATTTAGCAGAGAAATATGATGCGTTGGTAATGGTTGACGATTCTCACGCAACAGGTTTCATCGGTAAAACAGGTCGTGGAACTCACGAGGCGAATGAAGTGATGGGAAGAGTAGATATTATCACTTCTACCTTAGGAAAAGCTTTGGGTGGCGCTTTGGGAGGTTTTACTTCTGGTAAAAAAGAAATTATCGATATGCTTCGTCAGCGTTCTCGCCCGTATTTATTCTCAAATTCTCTAGCTCCAGGAATTGTAGGAGCAGCTCTTAAAGTTCTGGAAATGCTTTCTAAAGATACTTCACTTCGTGATAAAGTCATGGAAAATGCAGAATATTTCCGTACGGAAATGAAAGCCAAAGGTTTTGATATTCCTGATGGTGATGCGGCGATTGTTCCGGTAATGTTGTACGATGCTAAATTGGCCCAAACTTTTGCAGAAAAAATGATGGAAAACGGCGTTTATGTCATCGGTTTCTTCTACCCAGTTGTACCGAAAGGAAAAGCAAGAATTAGAGTTCAGCTTTCTGCGGGACATACCCGTGAACATTTGGATAAAGCCATTGCTGCTTTCGAAAAAGTAGGAAAAGAATTAGGCGTAATTTCTTAAAAATTTAGATTCTTTAAGAAAGTTGCGGAGCAACGAACGATACATAAGCATCGGAATTCATTCTGATGTAAAATATAAAAATCAATGAAAGCGGACGAAAAGTTCGCTTTTTTGTTTTAAAAAATTCTTTGGCTTTAGCCTAAACTTAAATTTTCCTCTCGCAAATTGTGCAGATTTTGCAGATTATTATTAGCTGCTTAATTTGCTAAATTTGAAAGAGTCTTTAATATTTTACCGTTCCGTAGGAACGTAATGTGTGTAGAAAATCAGAAACAATAAAATGCGTTCCGTAAGAACGCTATGTTTTTCTATAGTCCGCTTTTTTGTTTTGAAAATTCTTTGGCTTTAGCCTAAACTTAAATTTTTCTCTCGGAGATTTAACAGATTAAGAAGATTTTATTTTTAATCATCTGTTAAATCTGTTAAATCTGCGAGAGTTTTTACTATTTAAAAAAGAGAAGTTTATCAATAGAATTGGAGTTTAAAAAATCCGCTTTTTTTATTCTCTTTTATTAGGATTGATGGGTTTTTCTTTGGTAATTACCAATCCGCTGAGGTAATTTCTATCTTGATAAATCCAAACACTTAGGTATTTTAAATCGGGATTTTTCTCTGTTTTTGCATTGAAAATAAACAATTCCACAGGATCTGTTGTCAATGAAGTTTTATGGATATAAGCAGAATTAAAATCTTGCAATTCTATTTTTCCTAAATCGGTTTCGTTTTTTTGACAGATATAACTTAACTTATCATCTAAAAACATCTCAAATTTCTTCGCAACATTAAATCTCTCAAAAGAAGTATAGTTCTTATTCTCACATTTATTGAGAAACTCTTGAATGAAATTTTTGGCAATGGTTTGTCTTTCTGTATTGATGTTTTTATCTGAAATTTTCTTGTAAAAACTTTGAGCGGGAAGCAGTGAACTGAAAAATAAAGCAATAATGATGAGGTTTTTCATGGTAATTAGTTTTTTGTGAAAAAGTTTTTATTTTTTATAAAATATGATGCCACATCTCTTAATATGTTCTTTTACTTCTTCATTTTCAATATTTTTATAAATCAATAAATCAAAAGTATAAGGTAATAATAAATTATCTAATTCAATATTGATTTGATTTAAAATTCTAAGATTTATGTTACCAAAAATCACCAAATCTACATCAGAGTTATTACGGTAATTTCCTTTGGCTCGTGAACCAAAAATAATAACTTTTTCTATCTCTTGATTTTGAGAGAAAATTTTATGAATATTTTCAATTTCGGTATCTAAAAGTCCAAATTTCATCATTAAAACAAATCTATTTGTTTATTTTGGTCTAATTTTTCTTGCATTGTTTTCTTAAAATCTTCAAATGCATCATAATATTGATTAATGATTGCGGCATAGATTTCTTCTGCGGTTTCTTTGTCATACGTGTGAGAAGTTCTATTTCTGTTCTGTATCATTTCCATCCAAAGATGCCCATTTTTGATTAAATTCATTTTAAATGCTTCTCTGGTTGCATCTCTAGAACCTCCTATTTCTGTATTTCCTTGATAATATGCATAATCCTTCATTACGTTCCATGCTAACTCATGAGTATATTCAAAACGTTGGATTAATCCTTCTTTCATCATTTCATCTAATACTTCATCTAAATTATCTTCCTCATTTTGATAATCTTCTCTAATGTATTCTATTGATTGCTGAAGTTTTTTTAGCGCTTTTTTATAATTAGAAAAACGCTGAATCCATCTTATATCTCTTTCCATATTACAAATGTAATTAAAAAATTAAGTCTTATTCTTTCAAGAAACCATATTCATACACTTTTGGTTCTATTTTTTTGGCTAGAATTTTTAGAGCAGAACGTAGTTCTGAGATGAGTTTCATATACGTTTCATCATCACTTTTATTGTTCATTTTTCCTTTTTCGTTGCGTCCTTGGAAATGTTCTCTAATGTCATACAAACTAGCATTTACATTTACATTAGGTTGTGAATGATAATATTTCCAAAGATTTTTGCCAGCATCAAAAACAAGTTTAGCTTCTTCTGAAAATTGCAATTTTGTAGACAACCCTTTCAGAGTTTCAAACTCTGAAAGGGTTTCTTGTTGTGAAAATAAATCTACATTTTGATTTTCTATTTTCACTTTTCCATTGATAAAATCGGTCATAAAATTGCTTTCGAACTTGCTTCTAGCATTTACTTCTAATTCTGTAAATGGAATCCAGTGGTTGGTTCCAAATTGTGATTGTATATTATTAGAAAATAAGGTAAAAGCCAAACAATCATTCTGAAATTCTGCATCAGTTTTCCAGCCATCATTAGGAAATAGAAATTGATCTCGGTCATTAAGCCAAGTCGCTTCTATACAATGGCGAACTGCAAAGTATATTGTTGATTGGATTAAATTTTCAATACCAATTGGTTTAAAATAGGTGGAAGTTGAATTATTTTTATTTGTTTGAATAAATATTCCATTTTGATTTTGAAAGTCATTACCATTACATGCTAAAAATCCAATTTTATTTATAATGTTATTCCAAGTTGGACGAAGCCAATCATTAATATATTTACCTTCCTCATAGCTAAAAATTCTTTTTCTTTCGATTGATTCTTCGCCATCTTTTTCATAAACATCTGCAATTATTTCATGAAATTTTTCATTAATATTTGAATCCCAAACAAAAAATCCTATTGGAAATTTACCCTTTACATTGTCAAAAGTATCTGCTGGAGCCAAAAAAATTTTCGCGAGCTTCGCTCGAAAAATTTCTCGGAAATCCGAGAAGTAGGAAGATTGCAAATTTTTCAAAGTTGAAAAATTTGCAATCTTGCAATTAGGGATTTCAATGTATATTCTTGCTAAAAATTGGGCAAAAAGTTCTCTTTTAGAATAAGAACTTAATTTATTGAATATTCTTTTATGAATCATAGATTCATTCACACCAACTTTTGCATCTCTTTTTTTTGTGCTTCCTGATTCCGCATAAGGTGGATTAATATACACCACCAATTTTTTTCGTTTTTCTTCGTCTGTAATAATGTTATACAAATCGTCGGGTAGTTTTCCGCCTTTAGATTTTGGCAGAAATTCGTCATTCAAGAAATCAAATTGAAATACATAATCGTGCAATAGTAAAGCGCCGTTTTCTATACGTTCGTGCATAGCATTTACATCAGATTGGTCTAGTGTAGAAGCAAAAATGTGGTATTTATTAGTTAATCCAGCGAGTAAATTTCCCGTTCCTGCTGCACAGTCCCAAACATAATATTCTTCTTGCCAATCTTCGCCCAAAACATCAGCAATGTATTTCTGCGACAGTTCTACCCAAATTCTTGGTGTAAAAAAAGCACCTTTTCTCTCTCTAATATCTTGCGGAACGAGTAAATCTTTTCTTTCTAAAATATAATTCTGAAATTCTTCAAGAGGCGGTCTTTTGTATTTTTTCCAAAATTGTTCGTAGGGTTTTTTATCCTTGAAAGGAATGGTAGCATTAAACAAAGATTTCAGATTTTCTTTGGCAATTTCGTAATGTCCGTTTTTAAAAACTACAAAAAGATTTTCAGAAATTGGCGTATCATCTTCTATTACAGGAGTTCCTTTGTCGTCTACAAACAAATCTGCTAAAAAGAAATTATTGTCTAAAATATTTTGTTTTTTACCATCTTCCCAATTAAAATCTATATAAGGTTTTACTTGTTCTACCCAGCGTAAATAGATAGGGACAAAATTGTTTTTATTAATAAGAATTTTGCCAGATTCTGTAGCCTTTGCGAGATTATTTTTAATGAAAAATTTAAGTTCTTTTTCATCTTTTAGAAAATCATACAAATAATCATTTTTGTCTAAAGATTTTTGAACACGTTCTCTAATAATTGAAAATTCTTTGGTGTTTTGATTGCTACTGGTAACATTCCAATTAAAATCATTGAGCGAGAAAATGTCTAATACAGCATTATAAGGAATAAAAGCAATCTTTTTACCATCAAAAGCACCTAAAAAAGCAGGGGGTAAAGTTTTGTCAAAAGTTCTAGCTTTACCAATGGTGAGAATTAATTGTGCAAACATAGAAATCACATCATAATCTCCAGTTTTAGCTTCTGCCCAAAGTAAATTTATATCATCAAATAATTTAGTTTGTTTTGGATTTTTGTTTTTAGGGGTTACACAGAAATCTATGTTTCCTAAAATTTTAGTAGTATCAAAATCACCAAAAAAATCTTGTCCTACTTTGTTCTTAACTTCTTCTTCGCGAATATTTGCGTATTTCATTTGTTGATTATTATTTTTTTTATGGTCAAATGCAATCACTTATTACAAGCGTTTTTGATTTTGAACATTAATAAAAGTGATTTCATGGTTTATAAAGTAATTCTTAAATCCAAATATACAAAAACACTCGCAATTTTTCCCTATTTTCGCCAACTCATCACTCATAACTCAATCAAATGTTCAGCAAAGAAGAAGCTGCTAAAATAAAAAAGGAATTTTGGACCAGTTTCGGGAAGTCGTTTCCGAGAAAATAGATTTTGTATGATACCAAAATCAAAGATTTCGCCTTTAAATTCTATTGTGATAATAAAAAAGCCGAGGTTTCTGTAGACATCGAAATGAAAGATGAAATCTTCCGAAATGCTTATTATGAGAAGCTTTGGTCTCTCGAAGGAATTTTAGAAGATGAACTGAAATGCGAGGTGTATAAAGATGAATTCTACGCCTTAGAAAACGGAAAAGTGATTTCTAGATTTTGGGTGGAAAAACAGGGAGTTTCCGTCTACAATAAAAACACTTGGCGAGAAATTTTCGAATTTTTTGTCGAAAAAATGACCGCTTTTGAAATGGTGTATTATGAATATGAGGAGTTTATAAAAGATGTGTAAAAGAATCAAGTAAAAAGTAAAAAGAGCCAAGCGAAAGTACCAAAAGTATTCACATGGTTTTTAAGTTTTTAAAGTATATAAAGACGCTTCGTTTTTTTAAAACGAAGCGCCTTGTTTTATCTCAAAAAAATCTTTGCGACTTTGCGTGAAAAACTATCACAAAGTTCTCAAAGGCAGCACAAAGTTCACAAAATTAAGATTCTTGAGACGCTTTGCTTTTCAAAGCTCACTTTTAATTATTATACAAAAAACTCTGCGAACTCTGTGTTAAATAAAATCTTTGCGAGCATTGCGTGAAAATCTTTGCGACTTTGTGTGAAAAAATGCTGTGAAAATCTGTGTAATCTGTGAGAACTATTGCCCAAATTTCTTCTTTCTCAACCAAAAGAAAACTCCGCCCAAAAGTCCTAAAATTGCCAAAGGTGTCAACAAATTAAACCATTGCCAATTCGTTTTTTCTTCGTCTATTCTTCTTCTGTCAAGCAAGCGAGATTCTATATTTCTGTTTCTTAATTCAATTAAATTAGAATCATCGAGAAGCCAATCTAAGCAGTTTCTCAGAAATTGTTCGTTTCCGTAGAGTTGGTCGGTTAATAAATCTGCTCCTAAAGGTAAGTTTTGACCTTTCATGATTTGATTTCGGCCAACATCACCATCAGAAATAACAATCATTTTATTTTTTCCAGCAACTTCATTTTTGAAATTTGGGAAACCGTTTTTCTCACTTCTATTCGCATAAGCAGAAGTAAATTTACCTTCTAAACTCACCGCAAAAATCTTCGGAGTTGTAGGTTTTTCCATTACAGAAAGACTGTCAAGATTCGCCATTTCTGAGAGCTCTACATAATTAGGAATCGATTTAGCAGTGGTTCTTTCACTCGATTCGTAAAGCACTTGAGTTTTGATATTTTTTCTTCCTAACGTATCAATAGCCGTTGGGAATTCAAATTTTACAGGATTGATGTTTTTGGTAATCGGATTGTTGTTTTCATTAATTCCCAAAGGAAAATAAGGCCAAATTAAGTTGGTGTATTGAGGATTTCCTGCCACTTCGCCAACTTGCAATCTAATCAAAGCAGATTTTTGAAAATCTTTAATCAAAGGTGCATTGATTCTCACGCCATAATTAAAGAAAAAATCAGTCATATTAATGTCGATAGGATAGGCCATGAGTTTTTTCTTGGTCATCAAAGTATCCATTTCTGCATTCACAGCGTCAATCATCCAAAGTGTTTTTCCGCCGTTCATAATGTATTGGTCTAAAATCACTTTTTCACCGTCAGTAAAGGCTTTTCTAGGCTTTGCAATTACCAAAGCATTCATTCTTTCTAAATTCGGAAGATCTTCTAAAGTCAACTCTTTTTTGTTTATAGGAATTACAGGGCCAGCATTGTAGTTTTCGAGCGTCATGTCCATAAAACTGCGGAATTCATCTACTCTTAATTCATCTTGATTCACCAAAACACCTACATTTTTCTTTTGGTCTGCCACCAAAGATTTAATGGTAGATGCGAAGTTAAATTCCAGGTTTTCAATAGATTTGGTTAACTGTTCCGCTGCATCTATTCCCATTTGATTGGTTATAAGCGAAATAGAAGTTCCATAACCTTTATATTTCAGTGCTGCATAAGGGAAAAGCACGATTTGAGAAACTTTTCCGTCTTTCATATCGGGCAACATAGAAGGTTGCATTCCCATTGCTTGAAGCGTATCTTGAGACATTTTGGTCGCAATAGGATCGATAAATTTGTAATCAATTTTTGGATTGATTTTTCTGAATTCTTCCAAAAGAAACTGCGTTTCGTTCTGCAATTGCTTAAAACTTGCTGGAAAATCACCTTCCAGATAAACTTCTACAGTCAGTGGTTCTTTTACAGATTTCAGCGTTTCTACCGTAGCATCAGAAAGGGTGTAACGCTTCTCTTTAGTCAAATCAAAACGATGAGAAAATACCCCGAAAATCCCTAATAATAGGATAATGGCTGGAATAATATATTTTAAATTTTGTTTCATTTTATATTTTAAATTTTTAAACCACAAAAGAGACAAAAGCTTTTGTTGCTTTTTAAGTTTTTCAAAAGTAAAAAAAAGGGAGAATTTTCTTTTTTTACTTTTGGCTTGCTTTATTTTTCAATCAATTCTTTGGTTGCTTTTGCGGTTAAATAACTATTTCTTCTTCTCCACAAAAACTTTTGCCAAAAACAAACTCAATCCAATCACCAACAGGAAGTAAAACACATCTTGGGTATCAATCAAACCTCTTGTAAAAGCGATAAAATGATGATAAAAACCAAGATTTTGAAGCAAATAATCAGCACCTCCCAATAATTTGAAATTGGCCAATTGCTCTATACCAAAGTATAAAATGAAATTCAAGAAAACACCCAATAAATAAGCCATAATTTGATTCGTGGAAAGTGAACTTGCCAAAATCCCAACCGCAGAAAATGCTGCAATGAGAAGAATAATTCCGAAATAGCTTCCTAAAGTTGCTCCCAGGTCTAAATTTCCTGCTGGAACGCCTAAAACGTAAACGGAGTAGAGGTAAACTAATGAGGGAAGTAAACATAAAATCCCTACTAAAAATACCGCAAGAAATTTCCCTGAAACGATTTCAGAAATGCTTAATGGTTGAGAAAAAAGCCATTGCAATGTTCCGTTTTGTTGTTCCTCAGCAAAAGATTTCATGGCTAATGCTGGAATAATGAACAAAAACAGCCACGGCGAAAGCGTGAAAAAGCTCTGCAAACTTGCCGTTCCGATTTCTAGAATATTGAAATCATTCTCGAAAAAAAATAAAAATAAAGCAGAAATCAAAGAAAATGCACCGACGATAATCCATGCACTCCAATTCCCGAAATAACTCCAAAGTTCTTTTTTTAGTATAGCAATCATTAATTGATAATTCTTTTAATTCCGTTTTTTAAAATAGCTTCATTAAAATTAAAAATGAGCCCTAATTTGTAGTTTCCAAATTTAAGATAAGTTAGAACCTGAGCAAAATGTGCATTGTGAAGTTCTTCTACAGTTTTTAATTCTACCACTACTTTATCTTCTACTAATAAATCTATTCTGTAACCATTATCTATTTTCAAGTCTTTGTAAGTAATATGAAGCAATACTTCTTTTTCTACTTTCAAGCCATTTAGTTTTAATTCGTACATTAAACATTCTTGGTATGCTCTTTCTAATAAACCTGCTCCCAATCTTCGATGTACTTCTATTGCACAACCAATGATGATGGTTGATAATTCATTTTCGGTCATAGTTTTTTAGTTTTATTTTATCACAAAGTTCTCAAAGTAATCACAAAGTACACAAAATTAAGATATTTGAGACGCCTTGCTTTTCGAAGCTTTATGATTAAGTCTAAAATAGTATAAACTCAATCAAGCGAAGCGTCTTTGTGAAGGTATTTATAAAAAATCATTGTGAACTTTGTGGCTGTTCTTTGTGATCTCTGTGATATTAAGACTTTTTCTTATTCACCAATTTTACCGTCATCATAATCACAAACACAATAACGAAAAATCCTGTAATTAATTGCCACCAATTTTCAATGGTCAAAGATTTTAAAATTACTGTGAAAACCACTAAAAATAGAAGAAATGTTGCAATTTCATTGGCTTGTCTTAATTTGAGATTGGCGGTTTTTAGTTCACCGTTTTGTAGGTTTTTTATTTCTAATACTTTTTTCCAAGACCAATAATGGTAGATGAAAAGTCCTATGAGAAAGGCTATTTTCAACTGAAACCAAGACATTTGTAAAAGTGTAGGGTTCATTAAAATTAAAATTGTTCCAAAAATAGTCATCAAAACAAAAGCAGGAACCGTGATAATATTCCATAATCTTCTTGCCATAAATACATATTGCTCACGTAGAATTTCCTTTTTAGGACTTTCGAAAGCATCAGTGTCTTTGTAATACACAAAAATTCTTACGAGATAAAAAATTCCCGCAAAATAACTCACCATAAAGATGATATGCAGCGCTTTTATGATTAAATAAGTCATGGTAATTTACGATTTACGATTTTTCTAACATCTAACATCTAACATCCATCATTCAAACTGTATATACACCTTATCACCCACTTTTAAGCCAAAAAGCGAATTGGCGCCATTGTTTTTTGTACCTTTATAAATGGTGATTTCTAATAAATCTTGACCATTAAAAAGAGCAGAAGCTTTGCCATGATATTCATTTTCTTTTTCCCAATCGGTGACGATGTCTGTGTATTTACGGTTGATGTTTTTCAGTAAAATATTTCGAATGTTAATCTCAAAATTATTGAAATTCACCATTGTTTTATCAAAAATTAATTTGCTGATATTGGTTACACAATTCCCGAAATTATCAATGTACATCACCTCGCCAATCAGCATTTTCTCAGGTTCATTGAAATAAGGTTTTGCAAAAGTAGTACACTTGTATTCCTTAATTTTTCTGCCGATAAGTTCTGGCAAACCACCTTTGGTCAAATGTGCAGCGACGGGAACGAAAATGTCCACACTGGCAAATTTCACTTCGTCGTCAAAACGATTATTGATGGTAATTTCATAAATGGCTTCTGGTTTTTGGTCAAAAAAAGTGAGGCTCATCAATCCGTTGTCAGCAGTAATGAAATAATGCCCATCCATTTTTACCAAAAGATTTTTTCGGTCTTTGTGAAAAAAACTGTCCACGGAAATAATATGCACACTCTCTTTAGGGAAATGCGCGTAAGCATTTCTAAGAATATAGGCGGTTTGAATCAAATTATACGCTCCAATTTCATGGGTAATATCAATAATTCTAGCATCGGGATTAAGCTGGAGAATGCTGCCTTTAATGGCTGAAACTCTGTGGTCTAGATTTCCATAATCTGATGTAAGGGTAATTATTGGCATTTTTAATAGTAAAAATTTGAAAAAACAAAGATATTGCTTATTTTTGGTAAGATAAAATTTTTAAAAATATAAACAATTTGTACGAAATCACTTACGAACTCACAGGAATAGACACTAAAACGTTTTATGGTGTTAACAATCAGTATTTTAATTTATTGAAATCTTCTTTTCCTACGCTGAAAATCACAGGGAGAGACAATTTTATTTTTGCAATGGGAAATCAAGAAACTCTAGATGTACTTAAGCAGAAATTAGATGATATTGTGAGTTATATTTCCACCAATAATTCTATTGGACTTAAAGATTTAGAAAACATTCTCAAAATAAAAAGTGAGGAGGAGAAACAATTGGTTTTTGACCAAGATATCATTGTAAAAGGGGTAAATGGTAAAATCATCAAAGCCAAAACCACCAACCTTAAAAAATTGGTCAAAGAAAGTGAAAAGAAAGACATGGTTTTTGCCATCGGTCCTGCAGGAACAGGGAAAACCTATACCAGTGTAGCATTGGCAGTGAGAGCATTGAGAGATAAAGAAGTCAAAAGAATTATTTTAACCAGACCTGCAGTAGAAGCAGGGGAGAGTTTAGGATTTTTACCGGGTGACTTGAAAGAAAAGCTCGATCCTTATTTACAACCGTTGTATGATGCGTTGAGAGATATGATTCCTCACGAAAAATTAGAAGGTTTTATCGAGCGCAAAGTGATAGAAGTGGCTCCATTAGCTTTTATGAGAGGGAGAACGTTAGATGAAGCTTTTGTCATTCTAGATGAAGCGCAGAATACCACACATTCTCAAATGAAAATGTTTCTGACGAGAATGGGAATGAATGCTAAATTCATTATCACTGGAGACCCAAGTCAGGTAGATTTACCGCCAAAACAACATTCTGGGCTAAAAGAAGCCATGAGAATTCTAAAAGGAGTTCATGAAATAGGTTTTGTACATCTTACCGAAGAAGATGTGGTAAGACACCCTGTAGTGAAAAAAATTATTTTGGCTTATAACGCCGAAGAAAAAAGACAAAGAGAAGAATAAACTAAAAAATCCTGAGAATATTTATTTCTCAGGATTTTTTATTTATATATTTTAAAACTATTTTCCGAAAAGGTTGCCGCCCATTCCAGGCATACTTGGCATTCCTTTGCTCATCATCTGCATGAGTTGCTTTCCTTGAGGACCTTGCATCATCTTCATCATTTTGCCCATCTGTTCGAATTGTTTCATCAGTGCATTTACATCTTCTAATTTTCTTCCCGCACCTTTAGCAATTCTCTTTTTACGGTTCATATCAATCACAGAAGGTCTTCTCCTTTCTTCTGGAGTCATAGAATAAATAATGGCTTCTATGTGTTTGAAAGCGTCATCATTAATGTCTACATCTTTTATGGCTTTTCCTACACCTGGTAACATTCCCATTAAGTCTTTCATGTTACCCATTTTTTTGATTTGGTTAATCTGCGTTAAGAAATCATCAAAACCAAATTCATTTTTAGCGATTTTTTTGTGAAGTTTTTTAGCTTCTTCTTCGTCAAATTGTTCTTGAGCTCTTTCTACTAAGGAAACTACGTCTCCCATTCCTAGAATTCTGTCTGCCATTCTTTCTGGGTAGAACAGGTCTAGAGCTTCCATTTTTTCGCCTGTAGAAATAAACTTAATCGGTTTGTTAACTACCGAACGAACTGTAAGCGCAGCACCACCTCTGGTATCACCATCTAATTTGGTTAGAACTACACCATTGTAATCTAAAACATGGTTAAATGCAAGAGCTGTATTTACGGCATCTTGTCCCGTCATCGCATCTACTACGAAAAGAGTTTCTGTAGGTTTTACGGCTTGGTGAACGTTTCTGATTTCGTTCATCATGGCTTCGTCTATGGCAAGACGACCTGCGGTATCTATAATCACTACATCATGCTTGTTATCTTTAGCAAACTGAATAGCGTTTTGAGAAATTTCTACAGGATTTTTATTTTCGATTTCTTTGTAGATGGCTACGCCTACTTGGTCTGCAAGAACCGTTAACTGGTCTATTGCAGCAGGTCTGTAAACATCACACGCAACCAATAAAGGGTTTTTGCTTCTTTTTTGTTTTAAATAATTGGCGAGTTTTCCAGAAAAAGTAGTTTTACCAGAACCTTGTAACCCAGCAATTAAAATAATAGTAGGCTTGTCAGAAAGATTAATGCCTTCTTGAGTAGTCCCCATCAATTCTACCAATTCATCATGTACAATCTTGGTCATCAATTGCCCTGGAGTAATAGACGTAAGCACGTTTTGTCCTAGTGCTTTGTCTTGAACTCTTTTGGTAAGGTCTTTGGCTACTTTGTAATTAACATCGGCATCTACTAGAGCACGGCGAATTTCTTTTACCGTCTCTGCTACGTTAATTTCTGTAATTTTTCCGCGGCCTTGAATGTTTTGTAAGGCTTTATCTAGCTTGTCCTGAAGACTATTAAACATAGTGAATGATTTTTTAAGATGTGCAAAAATAAGGAATTTTGTTGACTTGTTTCTCTAACTCCTAAAAGATTTGTAAACCAATAGAATAAAATTTATTGATTTTTACCTTTTGAAAAATCTAAATCAAGAGAAATACGTTTTTTAAGAAGAAAAACAAAAAAAAGCGACTTCCTAAGAAGTCGCTTTCGTGTATATAGAATACCAAAAAGAGATTATGCTAATTTTACTTGAATAGCGTTTAATCCTTT
Organism: Cloacibacterium caeni; assembly: GCF_907163125.1. Lineage (NCBI taxonomy): Bacteria > Pseudomonadati > Bacteroidota > Flavobacteriia > Flavobacteriales > Weeksellaceae > Cloacibacterium > Cloacibacterium caeni. The sequence goes on along the minus strand of NZ_OU015319.1, from coordinate 1,418,777 downwards.
TTGTCCTTGTGTTACTTGGTACACAACTTTGTCATTTTCTCTAATTGTTCTAGTGCTTAAACCAGAAGAATGTACAAAAATGTCAGCTCCTCCGTTACTTGGAGTAATAAATCCGAAACCTTTTGTTTCGTTGTAAAATTTTACGGTGCCTTCTTGCATAGTAATGGGTTTTAAATAGACATTTTTTACAATGTCTTGGTTAATGGATTAAGAAGCAGTAAACCTAAGTTTCTTATTTCTTAACGGGTAATAGCGCTTTTGCGCAATGTATGGAGTAAAGAGAAATAGTTTTGAAATAGTATTCCAAAGATGATTTCTCGTTATTTTACCAATTCAATGTTGATAGCCGAAAATCCTTTAGCAGATCTTTCTTTCTCGAAAGATACTTTGTGCCCTTTTTTCAGGATTTCTCTTGCATTATTTTGGTGGAAAAACACATTTTCTTTTGAGCGGTCTTCGGTAATAAAACCGTAACCTTTTTCGCTTAAGAAAGTGATGATTCCAGACTTTCTAGTTTCTTCTTCAGGAATAGGAGCAGCTCCTAATTGAATATCGTCTAGAGAAACTTCTTGTCTTTTTTCTGGCGGAGTAGTTGTAATTCTTCCGAACTCATCTACATAGGAAAACATATCTTCTAGTTCTTTTCCTTTGTTGTTGTTCGCTTTACGCTCTTCACGGCGCTGTGCTTTTTCTTTTTGTTTTTGAATTTTTTTCTTAAAGTTTTCTTTTTTTGAGAAAGAATCTGCCATAAATAATGTTCTGTTTGTTTTTTAATGAATGATGAAACCAATGAATATTGGTGTATTGCGTGCTATAAGGAATCTACTGTTTTTATAAACAGAGCGCTTATATCATAAGGATCAGGGGAACTTCGTCCAGGTTATTTTGCCTTGTTTTGCTTTCAGGGTTATGTGCATCTGTGAGGTGTTATTCTAAAAAGGGACGCTGAAAAAGCAAAAACTGAAAAAGAAATAAAAAAATATTCTAAACTGTAACAGATAGCAAAGGCAGTAACCTATTTTATAAATTATTCTACAAAGGTACGCTAAATAAATGACGTGACCTAATGATGAGTTTTTGGGGGAGGATTTCACCGTGATTAGGGTTTGGGTTGAATCAAGTGGCAATCAAAGTGCAGTCTTGTTCGGAAAAAGTACCGTTTTTCCGAAGCTGATTCGAACTTGATTCGAACAAGACTCGAAGGAAAGTGGAAAAAAGGAGTGTGAATGAGTGTTTTTTTTGGAGATAATAAGAGAGGGTGATGTCTAGTTAAACAGCAACTGAGGTGCAATTATCCTGCCTTTATCCTGCAATTATCGAGGAGTTTTCTAGTAAGGACGTGACAAATAAAAAAGTCCCACCGAAGCAGGACTATAGATTTTACATCTACGGCATATAGCCTTATTGTGATAAGATTAAAGATTAGAAATTTTAATCTGTTACAAATATAAAAAATTTTTTTTGTAAAAGATTATGGTTTTCCGTATTGTGCAAAATTTTCTTTTTGCTAATTTTATAAATTCATAAAATAAAACTAATACTTATGGCAAAAATTCTAGGATTAGACTTGGGAACGAACTCTATTGGGTGGGCAATTGTAGAAAAAAATAATAGTGATTTTACTTTAATAGATAAAGGAGTAAGAATATTTTCTGAAGGAGTAAAAACAGAAAAAGGGATAGAGAGTTCTCGTGCTGCTGAACGTACAAGCTACAGAAGTGCAAGGAAAATAAAATATAGAAGAAAATTAAGAAAGTACGAAACTTTAAAAGTTCTTTCTAAAAATAGAATGTGTCCTTTACAAATAGAAGATGTAGAAGCTTGGAAAAAATCTGGGTTTAAAGACTACCCATTAATTCCTGAATTTTTACAGTGGTTAAGAACAAATGATTATGAAAATGTAAATCCTTATTTTTTTAGAGATAAAGCAAGTAGAGCAAAAGTTTCTTTGTGGGAATTAGGTAGAGCTTTTTATCATATTGCCCAAAGAAGAGGCTTTTTAAGTAATAGATTAGACCAGTCAGCAGAAGGTATTTTAGAAGAACATAATCCACAGTTACAAAGTTTAATTGAAGATTTAGAAGAAACGAGTACTATTTTGAATGAAATAAGAGATTATTACATTAATCTAGGCTTGTTAGATGAGGTAAAAGGGGATTTCAAAAAGGATTTAGATGAAGGAGAAAAGAAATTAAAATCTTTATATAATGCTTTAATCGCTATCATAAAAAAGAATGAGAATGATGTTCAAAAATGTAAGGATGAAATCATTAAAAGGCTCAATAAAAAAGAAGATTTAGGTAAAGTAAAAGGAAAAATAAAAGATATCTCTCAAGCAATGCTTGATGGTAATTTTAAAACATTAGGACAATATTTTTATAGCCTTTACAATAAGGGAAAAATAAGGAATCAATATACCTCTAGAGAAGAGCATTATTTACAAGAGTTTATAACTATTTGTAAAGTTCAGGGGATTAATGGGATTAATGATGAAGAGATTCTACCAGAAAAAAAAATCACCGGCTTAGCAAAAGATTTGTACAAAGCAATTTTCTTCCAAAGACCTCTTAAATCACAAAAAGGATTAATTGGTAAATGTTCTTTTGAAAAAAATAAATCAAGATGTGCCATTTCTCATCCTGATTTTGAAGAATACAGAATGTGGAATTATCTTAATACGATAAAGTTTGGCACTCAAAGTGATAAAAAGTTACGATTTTTAACCAAAGAAGAAAAGCTAAAGTTAATCCCTAAATTTTACAGAAAAAACGATTTTAATTTTGAGGTTTTAGCAAAAGAATTAATAGAAAAAGGAGCAACGTTTGGGTTTTATAAATCTTCAAGAAAGAATGAATTTTTGTATTGGTTTAATTATCAACCTACCGATACTGTTTCTGCTTGCCAGTTTTCTGCATCTCTTAAAAACGCAATAGGTGAGGATTGGCAAACTAAAGTTTTTACTTATAAAACATTAAATTCTGAAAAGAAAGAAGTAATAAGAACTGTAGACTATAGAGATTTATGGCATCTTTTATCTGTATCAACTTCGGATATTTATTTGTATGAATATGCAAAAGAAAAATTGGGCTTAGAAGATAAAAGTGCAAAGACATTTAGTAAAATAAAGTTGAAAAAAGATTTTGCTAGCTTAAGTTTATCCGCCATAAATAAAATTTTACCATATATAAAAGAAGGTCAATTATATTCTCACGCTGTTTTTATGGCGAATATAGAAAAAGTGGTAGATGAGCATATATGGAAAGATGTAAATGAAAGAGCTATCATACAAAATGAAATTTCTAAAATAATTAAAAGTGATGTTTTTGAGAGAGAAGTACTAAATATAGTCAACGGACTAATTAAAAATAGTAAAACAGAAGGGGAGAATTATGCTGAAGAATCTAAAAATATTTTTAAAACAGAATTTGATAAAGCTATTGCTAAGATTTTTGAAAAGAATAATGATATTGAGTTTAATCAACCTTTTCTAGATGATACTTATCATAAATATGTAGAAGAACTGAAAAAATATGATAAAGCAAGAAGTTTTTTACCCGTTCCAAGATTAGATGAAAAAGTAATTCAATTTTTATTAGGAAACAATAAAGATGGTATGGTTTATTGTTCGGATAAAAATAAAACTAAAAAACTATATCATCCTTCTGATATTGAAATTTTCAAAAAGAAAATGATTAAAGATGAGTTTGGAAATGAGAAAATGGTTTTAGGAAGTCCTCTCACTACATCAATTAAAAATCCTATGGCTATGAGAGCTTTACATCAATTGCGTAAAGTTCTTAATACGTTAATTTTAGAAGGACAGATTGATGAAAATACTAGAATTCATATAGAAATGGCTCGTGAATTAAATGATGCCAACAAAAGAAAGGGAATTCAGGATTATCAAAATGAGAACAAAAAATTCAGAGAAGATGCTATTAAAGAAATAAAGAAACTCTATTTCGAAGAATGTAAAAAAGAGGTTGAGCCTACAGAAGATGATGTTCTTAGATACCAACTTTGGATAGAACAAGATAAAAAAGAAATTTATGAGCAAGGGAAGAGTATTAGAATTAGTGACATTATAGGAAGTAATCCTGCTTATGACATAGAGCATACTGTACCAAGAAGTATTTCGCAAGATAATTCGTTGATGAATAAAACACTTTGTACTCCGCGTTTTAATAGAGAGATAAAAAAACAGAAAATGCCAATTGAATTATCAAACTATGAAGAGATATTGCCACGCATTGAGCATTGGAAAAAAGAAGCGGAAGATCTTACAAGACAAATTGAATCTATTTCAAAATCTATAAAATCAGCATCAACCAAAGAAGCAAAAGACAAAAATATAAGAAGAAGACATTATCTTACTTTAAAGCGTGATTATCTAAAAGGTAAATATGACCGTTTTATATGGGAAGAACCAAAAGTTGGTTTTAAAAACAGCCAGATTCCTGACACAGGAATTATTACCAAATATGCACAAGCGTATCTAAAATCTTATTTCAAAAGAGTAGAAAGCGTAAAAGGGGGTATGGTTGCCGAGTTCAGAAAGCAATGGGGAATACAAGAAAGTTACATAGATGAAAATGGTTTTAAACATTATAAGGAAAAGGACAGAAGTAAGCACACACATCACACTATTGATGCCATTACAATAGCTTGTATGACCAAAGATAAATATGATGTATTAGCACAAGCTTGGACTTCTGAAGATGAACAAGATAAGCAAAAAGCAAAAACTCTCATGTCAGAAGCCAAACCTTGGAAAACTTTTAAAGAAGATATTGAAAAAATAGAAGAAGAAATTTTGGTTTCTCATTACACTCCAGATAATGTTAAAAAACAATCTAAAAAGATTGTGAGAGTTCGTGGTAAAAAACAATACGTAGCCGAAATAGAAAGAGATGTAAATGGAAAAGCCATTGCAAAAAAAGATGCCAATGGTAAAATTATTTATAAACTCAATGAAAAAGGAGAAAAAATACCAAGATTGCAACAAGGAGATACTATAAGAGGTTCATTACACCAAGATAGTATTTACGGTGCAATTAAAAATCCTTTAAATCAAGAAGAAATAAAATACGTAATCCGCAAAGATTTAGAAAGTTTAAAAGCAAATGATGTAGATAATATTGTAGATGAAACAGTTAAACAGAAAGTAAAAGAAGCTATAGAAAATAAGATTTTACTACTTTCTTCTAATGCACAGCAAAAAAATAAATTAGTAGATGATGTTTGGCTTAATAAAGAAAAGCAAGTACCTATAAAAAAAGTAAGAATTTATGCCAATTCTGTAAAAAATCCTTTAGAAATAAAAGAGCACAGTTTATTGTCTAAATCCAGAAAAGAGTATAAACAAAAAGTCTATGGACAGAATGATGAAAATTATGCCATGGCAATTTATGAATTAGATGGTAAGAGAGAATTTGAATTAATTAATAATTTTAATTTAGCTAAACTTATCAAGCAAAAAGAAGGTTTTTATCCTCTTAACAAAGAAAAAGAAGTAAAAGGAAAAAAAGTTTTATATCCAATAGCAAAAAGTAATCATAGAGATGTTGTTTTAAAAAAAGGACAGCTTGTTATTTTCTATGATAAAACTATTGAAAACCCTAAAGATATATCGGAAATATATGATTTTAAAGGGAGAATCTATATAATTGAAGGTTTATCAATCAATAGGATTAAATCTGGTAATAATTTATATGAATTTGGAGTAATAATTTTAAGATTCTTCAAAGAAGCAAGAAAAGCAGATGAAATTAAAAAAGATAGATATAAACCCGATGGAGACTTTAAGTTAGGTGAAAATAAGCCAACAAGGAAAATGAGTCCTAGTCAATTTACAGCTTTTGTAGAAGGCATTGATTTTAAAGTATTGCCAACTGGAAAGTTTGATAAAATTTAATTTTCTGGTAGTTCTTTGACATTCACGGATAATCATAAGCAACCAAACCACAACGGAGTTTCGGCGATAGCTCACTCGGTTGTGGTTTGATTAAAGATTAGAAAAAACGATATTTGCAAGGATTAATTAATAGAAATAATTTAGGTTGTGGTTTGATTAAAGATTAGAAAAAACGATATTTCTATGCTGCTATTCCAGCAGAGGTTTTAGGTTGTGGTTTGATTAAAGATTAGAAAAAACGATATTCCAACAAAGAAACAGTTTATTGAATTGCTAGTTGTGGTTTGATTAAAGATTAGAAAAAACGATATTACGGAAAAGGAAAAAGGACAAGCCTCTGACGTTGTGGTTTGATTAAAGATTAGAAAAAACGATATTAGATTGGTATAATGCAGGGCAAATTAGAGAGTTGTGGTTTGATTAAAGATTAGAAAAAACGATATTGGGAAAATTGAAATTGACGGCGAATGATTAGTTGTGGTTTGATTAAAGATTAGAAAAAACGATATTCAGTTTCAAATAATGGAATATTTCAGCCGAGTTGTGGTTTGATTAAAGATTAGAAAAAACGATATTAAATGCTTTTTATATTCGTAATTATGAAACGTTGTGGTTTGATTAAAGATTAGAAAAAACGATATTATGAAACGGAATTAAAAGCCAAATTAATAGGTTGTGGTTTGATTAAAGATTAGAAAAAACGATATTAATGATGCAAGTTATATAATTTCGCCTAATGTTGTGGTTTGATTAAAGATTAGAAAAAACGATATTACACTGACGAGGATTGCAGAAATCCAGATAGTTGTGGTTTGATTAAAGATTAGAAAAAACGATATTGGATTTATAGATTTAACACAAGATTATTAAGTTGTGGTTTGATTAAAGATTAGAAAAAACGATATTGAGGGATAAGTTTCAATAAGTCGTTGGTTAGTTGTGGTTTGATTAAAGATTAGAAAAAACGATATTTTCTTCCAAAACATTACCTTCTTCATCACAGTTGTGGTTTGATTAAAGATTAGAAAAAACGATATTGTAAATCTCTTTATGTCGTGGGTCGTAAAAGTTGTGGTTTGATTAAAGATTAGAAAAAACGATATTAAGAACCAAATAATGAAAACGAAATAGGTAGTTGTGGTTTGATTAAAGATTAGAAAAAACGATATTAAGCGTAAATACAAGCGTAGAAGCATTCCAGTTGTGGTTTGATTAAAGATTAGAAAAAACGATATTTCTTTAGAATTACCATATTTCAAAATTCTAGTTGTGGTTTGATTAAAGATTAGAAAAAACGATATTTTTTTTTGCTTTTTTACTTTTGGGGTTTAAGTTGTGGTTTGATTAAAGATTAGAAAAAACGATATTTTTTTAAATTACTGATATAACCTTTTCGAAGTTGTGGTTTGATTAAAGATTAGAAAAAACGATATTTTCAATTAACGCTGTTTTAGGCTCGAAAGGTTGTGGTTTGATTAAAGATTAGAAAAAACGATATTCTTTATTTTTAAAAGGTTAGGATACAAATCGTTGTGGTTTGATTAAAGATTAGAAAAAACGATATTGAAAGTAACATTCAGATAGCGTGCGTGAATGTTGTGGTTTGATTAAAGATTAGAAAAAACGATATTGTTGCTGGTATGCACTATGCAGCTTATGTAGTTGTGGTTTGATTAAAGATTAGAAAAAACGATATTCAAGAAAACAATTATATGCCACTAGAACCAGTTGTGGTTTGATTAAAGATTAGAAAAAACGATATTCAATAGTTTTTTGCCATAGTTTCATTATGAGTTGTGGTTTGATTAAAGATTAGAAAAAACGATATTCAGAAAGAATTTCCAGACGAAAAGTTTGAAGTTGTGGTTTGATTAAAGATTAGAAAAAACGATATTCTTTGCCATGTGATACTTTGTGTGTTATCGGTTGTGGTTTGATTAAAGATTAGAAAAAACGATATTTTAATTTTTATTAAGAATTATGTACAATAAGTTGTGGTTTGATTAAAGATTAGAAAAAACGATATTATTATTCATTTGTAGCAGAGGGAGGAATGAGTTGTGGTTTGATTAAAGATTAGAAAAAACGATATTTTATTTGAGCCTTAATTAATCCCATTGTTGTTGTGGTTTGATTAAAGATTAGAAAAAACGATATTCGGGATATGTTCAAGTTTATAGACCGATAAGTTGTGGTTTGATTAAAGATTAGAAAAAACGATATTAGTTGGCTCTCTACCTTCTGATAATCAATAGGTTAATGATGAAATATCGTGTATAAAAATGCTTCTTTTTTGCCTTGATACAGCAAGATTGAAGCATTTTTTGGTTTCTAATGTTGTGGTTTACAAACACCAATTAATTATTTTTTATAGGAGTGTTTGTGAATCTCCCTTTGGTCGATTTGATTAAAGATTAGAAACCCAGGAACGAGGTTCGACGAAGTCAAAAAACGATATTAGTTGGCTCTCTACCTTCTAATAATCAATAGATTAATAATGAAATATCGTATATAAAAATGCTTCTTTTTTGCCTTGATACAGTAAGATTGAAGCATTTTTTGGTTTCTAATGTTGAATTTTTATTTTTTAATAATCAATAGGAACGGGCTTTAGCCCGTTTTGAAAATTAAAAGATCTAATGGCTTTAGCCAAAAGTTAAAAGATAAATTTTTCTCTAGAATAGTTCTAATTGTACTGGCTGAGGTGACTTTGGTACTTCGGATTTTCCCCAGAAATTAATGATATTTCCGTATTGTTTATCGGTAATGCGCAGAATGCTTACTTTACCTAATGGTGGTAAGAGTTTATTAATTCTTTTTTCGTGTACATCTGCACTTTCGCTACTTGCACAGTGTCTTACATATACAGAATATTGCATCATGCTATATCCATCTTTTAGCAGATTATTTCTAAATCCAGAAGCGTTTTTTCTGTCTTTAGGAGTTTCGGTAGGTAAGTCAAAGAATACAAATAGCCACATAATTCGGTATCCGTTTAGTTCCATAATTTGGGATATTTTATTTTTTTTCGCTCACCAGTGAAGCATTGCTGTAGAGAACTTGCTGTTTTTTGTAAGCCTACCATCATCGGACTTTTTTCATCTTCGAAATAGAGTGTTCTGGTTAAGATTTGTAGAAGTTCGGCCTTTAGTTTGGTGTTAAGTTCTTCCTCATCATATTGATTAATGATTTCAAAAACTTTTTCGTCTACCATAGGTCGAAATGGTTCCATAATGTCATCTGCCAAAGCAAAAGCATTGTACTTGCTTTTATGATGAATTCCTAAGGTATTGAGTAGTCCGCTTCCAGAGAGTGCTCTAGCTGTAGCCGCTCTTAGAATAGCATAGCCGTAGTTTAAGAAGTTATTAGGATAATCTCCGAAACGTTCTCTTTTAAATTTTTTAAACGTGCTGTTTTCAAAGAACGCTTTCCAGTAAATATTGGCAGCTGTAGCTTCCATATTAGAAGTGTCTCCGCTCAAGACTTTGGAAGCGATGAAGTCGAACGAATTTTTCTCACCTGTTATTTTTTCTAAAAGAATTCCTTGGTTGGTAATTTTTTCTATGATGGTTTGTTGCCACAGTTGTTTTTTTAATGGAACACTGGCTTCAATTTGGTTTTTGAAAATTTCTTGTTGAATGTGGTGGCTATTCAAATTGAGAAACATGCCATTAGGAAGATGGTTTCTACCACAAATAATAACCGAGGTGTTGTTTTCTACTAATAAGTTCATTGCTGGCATACTCAGAAAAATTTCTGGATGGTCTATTACCAAGAATCCTATTTCTTCTATTGGGATAGAGGTTTCTCGTATTTCAGATTTTATGAGAAGTTGTAGATTTTTAGTAGAGAGTGACGCTTTATTTTCTAAAAGGATGGTTTTTTTAATCATGGCAAATTTTTATAATAAATTTACGAGGATTAGTCCAATTAAAATTATGGTTTTCCGTAATAGTACAAATCAACTTTCCCCTGTAAGAAAAAATCATTAACAAAGCCTATAGAAGCTACAATTTTCTAAATAATTTCCCCACCAACCTGATCTGCTGTATCTTTGTAGAAAATACTGAAATTGAATCTTAAAAAATTAGCCGATAAACAGAATGTTTTCTTGTTGCTGTTGCTGGTAATGGTTTTGGCGGGAAAACTCATTCCTTACCAAGAATCTTATAACAGAATTTTTAACTTAGAGCAATTCATCGATTGGGGAATTGCGGGAATTTTCCTTTTGTACGGGTTAAAACTCAACTTGAAAGAAGTCCTGAAAGATGTCTCCAATTGGAAGTTGCACCTATTGGTTCAGGCGGGAACTTTCATTCTTTTTCCTGCATTGGTTTTGGTTTTTTATCCAATTTTTAAAGATTCGCCTTACTTCCAAAGTTGGCTTTCCGTATATTTTTTAGCGTGTTTGCCTTCTACGGTTTCTTCATCGGTAGTGATGGTGTCTATTGCCAAAGGAAATGTGACTTCGGCTATTTTTAATGCCTCTATTTCTGGACTTATTGGCATTGTAATGACGCCTTTATTGATGGGATTTTTCTTAAATGCTCAAGCTGCCGAAAACCATCAAGCAGAGATTATCCAACAACTCTTACTCAAAGTTCTTTTGCCGATTATCTTGGGAATTCTGCTCAATCCGATTTTCAAAAATTGGGTAACGAAATACAGTAAAATCATTGCAGAATTTGACCGTCTAATTATTTTACTCATCGTTTACGAAAGCTTTTCTAAAGCATTTATCGAGAATATTTTTTCTACCGTTCCTTTATTGGTCTTTGTGGTGATTACACTTGCTGCAATAGCGCTTTTTTTTATTGTATATGAGATTTTAAAACGCATTTCGCACCGATTGGGTTTCAGCAGAGAAGATACTATTACCACCACTTTTTGTGGCTCCAAAAAATCTTTGGTTCATGGCAGTTTATTCGTGATGATACTAGGGATTCCCGAAGAACAAAAAGTTCTTTTCCTATTGCCGATTATGATTTACCACAGTTTCCAACTGTTCTATGTAAGCGCTCTCGCCAATAAAATCGCAAAAAGCAAAGTTTAAAAATAAAATTTATAGACCAATTAAAGTTTCAAGATTTTAATCTTAACTAAAAACACTCTTTAAATCTGGTTTCTGAATTAATCGAAAAATAAACGAGGTCAAAATTTTATGTTTCTCAAAACTATTTTCTAAAAAAAAGGAGTTGTGCAACAGCTACGGTTGTAGTAAGTTCGCCCTTCTTTTCTGTCTTGTTGTTGTCTGTCCATTTCACTACTGCCTTCGTGCGTGGGCTTGGAGGCTCTTTTATGAATCTTGATTTGGCGTGGGCTTATGAGGTTTTGCAAATGTGCCACCAAATTCGCTGACTAAAAATTAATGGACTATTGTTTGAATTTTACAGCACATATTGTACAGAATATTCTAAAATATCAAATGCGTAAACAACTCTTTCTGCTGATTCAGATGCTGATAATTGATTTTTTTTGTTTTCATTTTTTGTTCCATACGATCTAAATCAAATCTGTTTTTTAATTCTACACCCACCACTGCCGGACCTTCTTCGCGGTTGTTCTTTTTGGTGAATTGAAAATAAGTGATGTCATCATTCTCGCCTAAAACATCGTTTACAAATTCTTTTAATGCACCGGGACGTTGTGGAAAGTTGACGATGAAATAATGCTTCAAACCTTCATAAATCAAGGAACGCTCTTTGATTTCTTCCATTCTTGTAATGTCGTTGTTGCTTCCGCTGACAATACAGACCACATTTTTTCCTTTGATTTGATCTTTATACAAATCCAAGGCTGCGATGCTCAGAGCTCCTGCCGGTTCTACCACTATGGCTTCTTCGTTATATAATTTTAAAATCGTGGTGCAAACCTTTCCTTCAGGCACCAGAACGATGTCGTCTAATGAATGTTGGCAGATTTCAAATGGTTTATCGCCCACTCGTTTTACGGCTGCTCCATCTACAAATTTATCAATGTCGGTGAGTATAGTATTTTTACCGTTTTCCAACGATGTTTTCATAGAAGCGGCACCTTGTGGTTCCACGCCGATAAGTTTAGTTTCGGGACTTAACTGTTTAAAAACCGAAATTACTCCTGCTGCCAAACCGCCACCACCAATCGGGAAGAATAAGAAATCGATTTTATTTCTGGTATCCTCTATAACTTCTAATCCTAAAGTTCCTTGTCCGGCAATCACCCATTCATCATCAAACGGATGTACAAAAACTGCTTTATTTTCATTGCTGAAAAGCATCGCTTCGTTGTAAGCATCATCAAAAGTATCTCCTTTGAGAACCACTTCTACGTTTTCTTTTCCGAAGAGTTTTACCTGTTTTACTTTTTGTGCAGGTGTAGTAATGGGCATATAAATGACGGCTTTTATGTTGAGTTTTCTACACGCAAAAGCTACACCTTGAGCGTGATTACCCGCACTGGCACATACAACGCCTAATTTTCTTTCATTTTCGGAAAGAGAACTGATTTTATGATACGCACCACGCAATTTATAAGAACGCACGGGCTGCAAATCTTCGCGTTTCAGATAAACCTGAGCAGCAAATTGCTCACTCAGGTTCTCGTTTTTTACCAGAGGCGTATGCACCGACACGCCATTTAGATTTTCCGCTGCCTCTTGTATTTTTGTCAAATGTATCATTTGGTTTGAGGTCTTAATTTTCGAACTTGCATACCGGTTTGCCACAACTCACTTTGCTGTAATTCTTTGAGTTCTGCGTTGAGTTTTTCCCGGTAATCCGGCTTGCTGTTGGCTTCGATAACGATGGCTGCTTCTTTTCCAGAAAGTACATCATCATACAATTCATTAAAAACAGGGGTTGTGGCATCTCTAAATTTACCTTTCCAATCCAATGCGCCTCGTTGTGCGGTGGTGCTACAATTGGCAAACATCCAATCCATTCCGTTTTCCGCTACCAAAGGCATTAAACTTTGGGTCAGTTCTTCTACGGTTTCGTTAAATGCTTCGCTTGGTGAATGGCCTCGCTGACGAAGTACATGGTATTGCGCTTCAAAAACGCCTGCGATAGCTCCCATCAAAACACCTCGTTCTCCGGTTAAATCGCTATATACTTCTTTTTGAAATGTAGTTTCAAACAAATAGCCCGAACCAATGGCAATGCCTAATGCCAAGGCTTTCTCTTCTGCTTTTCCTGTAGCATTTTGATAAACAGCATAACTGGAGTTTAACCCTTGTCCTTTTAAAAATAATGTTCGTAACGAAGTTCCTGAACCTTTGGGTGCTACCAAAAATACATCTACATCTTTGGGCGGAACGATGCCGGTTTTTTCATGAAATGTAACGCCAAAACCGTGTGAAAAATACAATGACTTTCTTGCAGTTAAGTGTTTTTTCATGGTTTCCCACGCTTGTATTTGCCCAGCATCTGATAATAAATTCATTAGCAAAGTGCCTTTTTCGCAAGCGGCTTCTACATCAAAAAGGGTTTCATTTTCTACCCAGCCATCAGCCAATGCTTTGTCCCAACTTTTTGTTCCTTTTCGTTGTCCTACAATCACATTTACACCATTATCTTTCAAGTTCAAGGCTTGTCCAGGACCTTGTACGCCGTAACCGATTACTGCAACGGTTTCATTTTTTAGTACTTCTCTTGCTTTCTCTAATGAAAACTCTTCTCGTGTTACGACATTTTCCATTACGCCGCCAAAATTTAATTGTGCCATTTTTATTGTTTTATTTTTAATTGATTTCTAATTCTTTTAAATAAGTGCTTAATTCTTTCATTGATTTTGTTACCGCAACCCTGCCGGATCGGGCAAATTCTAAAATGCCGAAGGGTTTTAGTTTATCCAATAAAGCCTGAGTTTCTGCTTTGTATCCAGTCTTTTCAATGACGATAAAATCGGGATCGACGGTGAGAATTTTGGCGCTGTTTTCTCTCACTACCTGCTCCACATTAATTGATTTAAGTTCTGTTGTTTTGATTTTATATAAAGCTATTTCCTGATGTACCACTTCATCATCTTCGTGTACAAAGGCTTTCAGAACATCAATTAATTTTTCGATTTGCCCAACAACTTTATCGATTTTTTCCCTGCTCGTTCTTAAAACAATTGTATAACGATGTACATCCTTTACTTCTGTTTCCGAAGCAGTTATACTATCAATATTCAAGTGTCTTCTTGTGAAAATGATGGTGATGCGGTTGAGCATTCCGATTGTATTTTCCGTAAATATGGATACGGTGAATGGGCGTTCTAATGATTCCATTTTGTTCATTTTTTTTAATTTATTGTAATCGAATTTCAGCAACCGAAGCTCCTGTGGGAACCATCGGGAAAACATTGTCTTCTTTGGCTACTTTCACTTCTAGTAGAAAGGCATTTTCTGTGTTTAAAAGCTGATCTAAAGCATTGCTTAAATCTTCCTGTTTTTCCACTTTTACTCCTTTGATGTTGTAAGAAGCCGCCAATGCTACAAAATCTGGACTTTGAATGTTGGTGAAGGAATATCTTTTCTCGAAGAACATTTGTTGCCACTGCCGCACCATTCCTAGATATTCATTATTTAGAATGATGATTTTTACCCCGATATTATTCTGCATGATGGTTCCCAATTCCTGCAAAGTCATTTGGAAACCGCCATCGCCAATGATAGCAACCACTTGTTTTTCTGGGTTGGCCATTTTTGCTCCGATAGCGGCCGGAAGTGCAAAACCCATCGTTCCCAATCCGCCAGAGGTAACATTGCTTTTGGTTTGATTGTATTGATAAAACTGTGCTGCCATCATTTGATGTTGTCCCACATCGGTTACTATCACTGCATTGCCATTGGTTTTTTGAGAAAGTAAATCGATGACCAAATCCATTCTTAATTCATCAGAAAAATCTTTATTTCTGTTTTTAGACAACACCTGCAATTCATTTTCTTTTGCGTGATGAAATTCATCTAACCAACTTTGATGATTTTGCTTTTCTACCCAATCGTTTAAAAAAGCTAAAGCTTCTTTAGCATCGGCTAAAACGGGTGCATCTGCTTTGATGATTTTATTAATTTCGGCAGCGTCAATGTCTATGTGAACCACTTTTGCTTGTTTTGCATAACGAGAAACATCGCCCGTCACACGATCGTCAAACCGCATTCCGACTGCTAAAAGGACATCACACTCATTGGATTTTACATTAGGTGCGTAATTACCGTGCATACCAACCATTCCAACAAATTGGGGGTGATTTGCGGGGAAAGCACCCAATCCCAAAAGCGTGGAAGCCACCGGAACGCCAGTTTTTTCGGCAAAAACCAATAATTCATCTTCCGCATTGGAAAGCATAATACCTTGACCGACAATCATCAACGGTTTTTTTGCTTCATTCAAAAGCTTGCTTGCTGCTTGTAGTTGATCTGCATTCAGTTTGGGTTTCGGTTGGAAACTTCTAACCGCTGTACACTTTTCGTAAGAGAAATCCAGCTTTTCAAACTGAGCATCTTTGGTAATGTCCACCAAAACAGGTCCTGGACGACCCGAACTTGCGATGTAAAATGCTTTAGCTATAGAAGGAGCGATATCTTCTGCTTTGGTGACCTGGCAATTCCATTTGGTTACAGGCATTGAAATTCCCATCACATCAGTTTCTTGAAAAGCATCCGTTCCCAAAAGGTGAGAAGCCACTTGTCCGGTGATGCAAACCAAGGGCGTAGAATCGATCAATGCATCGGCTAAACCTGTGATTAAATTGGTAGCACCCGGACCTGAAGTTGCGAATACAACGCCTGTTTTTCCGGAAGTTCGGGCATATCCTTGAGCAGCGTGAATAGCACCTTGCTCGTGTCTGGTCAAAACGTGGTTTATTTCTTCAAGATGATCAAACAGGGCATCGTAGATGGGCATAATCGCACCACCTGGGTAGCCAAATATTGTTTTTACACCTTCGGCTTTCAGACTTTGTATCACCGCTTCTGCACCTGTGGATTGCAACAGCACCGAAGTTTGTTTGGGAGTTTCTAATTCTATTGTTTTCATTTTTTAATTTATTTATCGGTTACACAGCCTAAAGAAGCGCTTGAAACACATTGTGCGTATTTATACAACACTCCTTTGTTCGCTTTTAAGGAAGGTTGTTTCCAGGCTGCTTTTCGTTTTTCTAATTCCTGTTCAGATACTTTTAAGTTGATCGTATTGTTTTTAGCGTCAATGGCAATCAAATCGCCATCTTTTACCAAAGCAATTGTTCCGCCTAAAAAAGCTTCGGGTGTAATATGTCCTACCACAAAACCGTGGGTTCCGCCTGAAAATCTGCCATCGGTAATTAATGCTACCGAATTGCCTAATCCCGCGCCCATGATCGCTGAAGTCGGTTTAAGCATTTCCGGCATTCCCGGTCCGCCTTTTGGTCCACAGTATCGGATGACGACCACATTCCCGGGTTTCACTTTTCCGTTTTTCACGCCATCAATCACGGCATATTCATCGTCAAACACTTTGGCAGTTCCCTCAAAATAATCACCTTCTTTACCGCTTATTTTAGCTACACTTCCTTCGGTAGCTAGATTTCCGTAGAGCATTTGCAGATGTCCGTTTGCTTTTACCGGATTTTCTAAGGGAAGAAATACTTGCTGACCTTCGGTTAAATCCTGCACCGATTCTAAATTTTCGGCAATGGTTTTTCCGGTGACTGTTAAGCAATCACCGTGTAGTAAATGATGTTTCAATAAATACTTCATCACGGCAGGAACTCCTCCTACCTCGTGCAAGTCTTCCATCAAGTATTTACCGCTCGGTTTCAAATCTGCCAATACCGGAACACGGTTACTTACCTTTTGGAAATCATCCAAAGTCAGTTCTATATCCACCGAATTTGCCATAGCGATCAAGTGCATCACCGCATTGGTAGAACCGCCCAAAACGGTGACCATCGTCATTGCGTTTTCAAAGGCTTTTCGGGTCATGATGTCTTTGGGTTTGATGTCTTTTTCCAACAAGGTCTGAATGGCTTTTCCGGTATCAAAACATTCCATTTTTTTATTGTTGCTCAATGCTGGATTGGAAGAACTGTAAGGCAAACTCATTCCTAAAGCTTCAATCGCCGAAGCCATCGTGTTTGCCGTGTACATCCCTCCGCACGCACCCGCTCCGGGACAAGCGTTTTTAATTACTCCTTTGTAGTCTTCATCAGAAATTGTGTTGCCAAATTTTTTACCCAAAGCCTCGAAAGCCGAAACGATATTGAGCGATTCGCCTTTCCATTTTCCTGAATGGATGGTTCCGCCATACACCATGATAGCAGGACGGTTTAATCTTCCCATAGCGATGATCGATCCCGGCATATTCTTGTCGCATCCCACAACTGCCAAAACTGCATCGTACCACTGTGCACTCACCACTGTTTCTATAGAATCTGCAATGATATCTCTGGAAACCAAAGAGAATCGCATTCCATCTGTTCCGTTGGATATACCGTCACTTACGCCAATGGTATTGAATATCAAACCGACTAAATTTTCTTGTTGCACACCGGCTTTAACTTCTTTCGCCAAATCGTTGAGATGCATATTGCAAGGATTTCCTTCGTAACCCATACTCACAATTCCCACTTGGGGTTTTTGCAAATCTTCTTCCGTTAATCCTATGGCATAAAGCATGGCTTGTGCAGCAGGTTGGGTTTCATCTTGCGTAATGGTTCTGCTGTATTTGTTGAGTATTTTCATTAGTTGAAATGGTTTTGTTTTAATGGTTCTCTTACCAAAAGTGAATAGGCGTTTTGAAGTTTTTTACCCAAGGAATCGTTCCAGTTCTTAGGAAATTGATAATCATCTACCGATGCTATTCCCACCACTTCGGCAGCTGTTCCGCAGTAAAATGCGCTGTCGGCTTGTAATAAATCTTCTTTAGTAAAATTTCCTTGCTGTACTTCCAAGCCTAATTGTTCGGCTAATTCCAAAACCGTAGATCTGGTGATTCCCGGAAGGATATTTCCCAGTTGGGGCGTGAATAATTTTCCATCTTTTTCAAAAAATAAATTCGCTCCCGGACCTTCGGCCAAGAAACCATCGCTATCCAACAGCAAGGCTTCATCAAATCCTTTATCTTTTGCTTCGGTAGTTGCCAAGATAGAATTGACATAATGACCGCAGATTTTTGCTTTGATATGGATGGATTTTGGATGCGGACGACAATAGGAAGAAACTGTTAACCGCAATAATTTTTCACCTAAATAAGCTCCCCAATCCCACACAGCAATCATCAGCGAAACGCTCGTAGGTTTTGTCAAACTCATATTTGGGGCGCAATACACCAATGGTCGGATGTAGGCATTTTTTAAATTATTTTTTTCCAGCAATTCGTAGGTGGCTTCAACTAATTCTTGCACCGTATAATCGAAAGGAATTTTCACCAGTTCGCAGGATTTTTTTAAGCGTTCGTAATGTTCTTCGGCTTTAAAAACCTTGGTTCCGTGTTCTGTTTCATAAGAACGGATACCTTCAAAAGCACCATAACCATAATGAAGGGTTTGACCATACAGATCGGTTGTAGATTCGGTGGCCTTTACAAATTTTCCGTCCAGATAAAGGACTGTTTCGTTGTTGAAATACATGTTTGTTTTTGTTTTTTATTGAATTGTTATTTAATTTCTTGGGCATAAAAAAAGCCTTTCCCGAAAGTGAGAAAGGCTTACAGTTTGGCGTACAGCAGCATCTCTCACGGTGGCGAGCTAATAATAATGCTGATAATAATATTGTTGTTATATAAATTCATTTTCTTGTTTTAATTTCTATAAAAAAAGCCTCCTGATTTCTCGGGAGGCTTTCAAATATATCTTTCGATCACATCAAAATTATTCCTCCCCGGAATCTGAAATCAGACCAGTAATAATAATAGAAGAAATAATAATTGAGTTGTACATTTTCTTTGTTTTGTGATGCAAACCTAAAAATAATTTTTTTGTTGAGCAAATTTTTTACGCTTTTTTGAAAATCTTTGAACTTATTCGGTAAGATATAGGTGTAGATGAGGTTGGACAAAATAAAATGTTCTGTTTTGGTTTAAATATGGGGAAACAGCTCTTTTAATTTAGCGAGGCGTCGGTGTTTTTTCGGTTTTTTTACTGTTGGTATGTCATACTAAACCTTTGGAAGCTTTACCAATTTCACCATTTGAATACAGCTCTGGAAGCAGTATCAGAGGCAGAAATAGGGTAAATCCTTTGGCAGACAAAAAGATGAAATCTTTGCTTCATCTTCTAGCCTTAACCTCCATTCGGCACGATCCTGAACACAAATTATACTACGAACGAAAAAAAGAAGAAGGAAAACACAGTTTATTAGCCTTAAACAACGTAAAATGCAAACTGGTAAGCCGCATTTTTGCAGTCATCAAACGAGAAAAGCCCTATGTAAAAACCCATCAATTTGCCAATTGAAAATATTTAAAAATTTTCTTGTTTTTTGACATAGAATATGTTAGTTGTAGTTTTTTTATATTATTATTGTTCCAAAAGTCAGAAAAGTTAATTCCGCATTTTTTATAAAATCTTCCTTACTTGTTTTTTCATCTGCATTTTTATTTTGTAGTTCAAAATAATATTCGTGAGGATTTACAACATTTAAAAGCGGATTTTCTGAAGCAGAATACCAAATCCAAAACTTAAATCTTTTTGTTTGCGGATTAGGATTTAACAGTGGTAATTCGTCAATTATAGAGATTTTAAGATTATTACTTCCATTTATTTGATAAGGATCCAGCAATCCACTACACAATATCAATTTTGTAACATTATTACTTTTCTCACTAAATTCAAATGATTTGACAAGATTAAAAGTTACTTTGTTATTATAAATTTTGATTTGTGAAGGATGAAATTTTTGGAAAGTCATTTTCTTATAATTATTTTCAAAAACTTCTTTGGCAGGATGATATTTTCCGCTGTTTATATTTTCAGTCTGACTAAAAACATTTAGTGGAATTAGGATAATCAATATTTGCAGAAAGGCTCTTATAAAATGTCGCACATTGGTGAATTTTCGAAGTTCTTCAAGCGAAATAGCACATCATTCAAATTTACAAAAGTTTTGTAAAAAATAAATATTTATAAACCAACTTCTTTTAAGGTTAGTCATTTATCAAAGAATAAAAGAGGTTGGGAGATTATTTTAAGAAAATAGGAGATGTGCAACACTTATCTATTTTAGTTGTAGTCTTTTTATTTCAATTTTAAATTTTTGCAATATTTTGATTGAACCATTATAACCCATAAATGTTGGACCATTCCAATTTCTTTGTTGAATATGAGCATAAATTCCTTTATCATTTACCAATACAATTAAATCTCTTTTTTCAAAGAAAAAATTCTTTGTTTGAAATTTCATCAGACAGCCTTGCTCAGATGGAAGCGATTTTAAATTCAATTTTTTTGCAGCTTTAGCAATGTTTTCTTTATTGAGTTCTATGTTTGGATTTTTGCTTATAATTTCAATTTGGTCAAGATGAGGTGTACGTATAAAACCGATTATTCCAATAAAGAGTAAATAAAATGAAATTAGCAATGTAAATAAAAATAATATTATTGTTAAGTTTTCAGACCAATTTGTAAACAACAGCTTATATATGAAAAATATGCCACCACCCAATGCAGAAAATGCATATAAATAATTTAAGTATTTATCTGAAAAATATTCTTTTTTTATTTTATTCTGAAATTCCTCAACAGTCATTTTTGATAAGATTATAGCTAACGGTTCGGCGGATTTGCTAAGTGCGGGGAATTCGAAGAACTTTAGTTCAAGTATTTCCAAACGTAGCCAATGCGGTTTTCGTATTGGTAAATTTAATAAAAAAACAAATGCGAAACCGCATTTGGCGGAATAAAAGCACAAATGTTGAACCTTTCACTTCAGCCCGAATTACGCCAAACCGATGTGCTTGTTGCACAACTCAAATATACAAAAAACTTGTATAAAAATTGGATATTTTGTAAATTGATGTATGCAAGGAAAGAAGAATTTTACGCCACAATTATTTGTTTCGGTCAATTTATTAGACCTAGTTCCAGAGGATAATTTTTACAGAAAATTGCAAACGGATCTTGACTTACATTTCATTTATAAAGCTACCCAAAAGTATTATGGTAAAGAAGGACAAGAGAGTATAGATCCAGTGAACTTCGTTCGCAATCTTTGTAGAAAGCTATGCTTTCTTCTCGTTTGTTTTTAAGATTTTGTTGGTGGGATATTTGAATAACATCAATAGTGATCGACAATTAATTGCTTTTTGTAGTGATAGCTTGTCGATACGATTATTTTTGGGTTATGATGTACATGAGCAACTTCCTTGGCACAGTACCATTAGCCGAACTCGCGGTTTATATGGCGAAGAATGTCACGTCCTAAAAAAAGTTTACACTTTTTATATTAATACTAAAATTCGTTTACAGTTCAAATATAATTCTAAAATATATTTACAACCTCCTTTTTTTTGTAATAATTTTTCCATTTACAATCTCCCTTTTTAAGTTCCTTTGAGTGAACTTTTTCTGGAGTTATATATCCAATGCTCATATGAGGTCTTTCATTGTTATAAATTCTAATTACAGCATCTAGTAATTCTTTTGCTTGACTATAGTTTTCAACCTCATAATTGTTTAAATATTCTTCTTTTAAAATTCCATTTACACGTTCTGCAATAGCATTTTCAAGAGGGTCACCATTCTCCGTCATGCTAATTTGTATATTATAATCCTGTAATAGGTTTACATATTTTTGGCTACAATACTGTGCTCCTCTGTCTGAATGATGCGTTATGGGCAAATGGCTCTCTGCCCCTTCAAAGGCAGAGAGAGCCATTTGTAATGCTTTTACACTATGCTCTGCTTCCAGTGTTTGAGACAAACAATGTCCAACTATTTTCCTACTGTAAGCGTCTGTTACTAAATGAATATAAAGTACCTTATTTTTTGTTTTCCAATACGTTATATCACTCACAAACAATTCATTAGCTCTAGAAGCGGAAAATCCTTTTATTAGATTTGGATATTTTTTTAACCAATGATGAGATTGCGTTGTTTTTATTAACCTTTTTCTGCGTCTAATCAACAAATTATTTACAGATAATAAATTAAATAAGGCATCTCTTCCCATTTTGATTTGATGCTCATGCATAAAACATTCCAACATAACATAAAGCTTTCTAGTTCCTATTCTTGGGTTCTGTCTTCTTATTTTAAGAACTTCTGCTATAATCAATTCATGTTCTAATTCTGTGTCAATATTCCGCTCAAAATATTGGTAATATGCCTGTCTTGTTACACCAAACAATCGGCATATTTTGCTTAATCCTAAGTTAGGTTTACGCTCTTTCATTTTGAAGATGGTTTGGTATTGGACTTTTTTCTTATATTGATTTTTAGCTCTTTTTCAGCAACTTCAATCATCATTTCCAAAGCGGTAGCTCGTAATTCTGAATTAACCAATGCCTGTTCTAAGTGCTTGATTTTTTCTTTCATTTGAAGCTCTTCTATAGTTTGTTTGGAATCTCTTTTAGCCATAATATCAGTTTTATTTATAGCTAATTTACTGTATTTTGGTTCAATTTCATAGCCTAATTGACGCATCCATCGTAATATCTGACCGTGTTCCTCTTTCTCGCCTGTATATTTTTCCCAAATATCTCGCTTTTTGCATTTTGTTAATAGGTACTCTTCAACTATTTGTTGTCGCTCAGATAAAGTAAATTCACTAGGCCTTTTTAATCCTAAAATAATTTGTCGTTTGTTCATTCTTTTACACTTTTTTGTGTAAAGCTATTTTAGGACAAGACAGAAGTCTTTTTAAACTTGTTTAAAGAAGTCTTGAAAATGTGCGTTTCTAAAGGAATGGTAAGAGGGAAACGCCAAGCGGTGGACAGCGTTTTTATCAAAGCCAACGCCAGTATGGATAGTTTGGTAGAGAAACTTGTAGTGAGCGATGTCGAACTAGAAGTTTTAGAAGACGCCAGTGCTTTTGTAAACGAACTAGAAGAAAACAGCGAATACAAAGTAACTTCCACCCGCAAGAAACTGGTAGAACGCCACCATGATTGGAAGGTAGAAGCGTATAAAGGAATGCCAGCAAATAGCAATAGCAATCAAACTGACGAAAACGGCAATCTCATCCGTCCCAAATACTTGTCTAATCACACCCATTATTCTCCCACAGATTGCTCGGGAGGCTTTCACATATATTTTTCGATTACATAAAAATTACTCCTGCCAGGAATGCGAAATCACCCCAGTAATAATACAAGAAATAATAATAGAATTGTACATTTTTTCTGTTTTGCGTTACGAACTTAACAAGTATTTTCTAATTTTACATTTTTTAAATAAAAATTAACTTATGCTTCTGTTTTTGATTTCTAAGAGTAGCTTTCTAAAAATATTTCAGGTCAATTATTTTGTTACACAAATAGATGATTTTATCAGTTAATTCTTTGTCAATAAACGAAATGTGTGAAAAATCATTATTCTGTTCCGTTTATTAAATAAAGTTGACAGTAAAAATAGTAAGCGGATCGACAATTTGAACAATTCTGTAAAAAACAATCTCAAAATTTCAAAATATTTTTTAAAAACAATGCGTATTTTCAATTCGGATTTTATGTATATTTGATTCTGATCAAAGTGGTTATGAAGCTATCATCAATTTATTTTTAAATTTTAGAGCATAACCATTTTGCAAGAAAATTAAAAAACACAATTAAAGATTCTTCGATTTTTGCCTGATGCAGTCGCGCTCATAAAACTTCGGAGAATAGAAACAATAACACCTATATGAAAATAAATTCTACTCTTTCTTCTAATTTTTCTACACCAGAATCATCTTCTAATTTGTTGAAAAATCAGTTTGCGATGATTTGTAGATGTATGATGTTTTTTTGTTTGACTTTAGGTTTTGCTTCCGGTTTGAAGGCGCAAAACTTATCTGAAGTCATCAGCAATTTAAAATCCGAACTCAGTAAAAATCCCGACGATAAAAAACGGGCGTCCATTTACTCCGATCTTACTTGGTATTACGCCAGTGTTTCGGTGGATTCTGCGCTTAGTTACGGGAAAAAAGCCATTGCGGCAACGGAAAAACTTCAAGATTCTGTTATGTTGGCACAGGTTTACAGCGACTTGGGAGCGGTTCATTTTCGAAATAATGATTTCAAAAATTCAGAAAAAAATTATCTGAAATCTTATCAAATCCGCAAAAGGCAAAAGAACGCCGCAGGAATTGCAAAGCTCAATAATAATCTGGCTTCGGTATATCAAAGTAGCTTTCAGTACAACAAAGCAATGAAAATGTATTTGGAAGCTTTGAAATATTTTGATGCGAAAGGAGATGTGCGAAATTCCAACATCACGAAGGCAAATATCGGACTGTTGTTTGTGGATTTAAAAGACAATCGCAATGCAATCAAATACATCACAGAAGCGATCAACTATTTTGAATCGCAGGAAAGAAGCGTGGAAATAGAGAATAAACTCTGCGAAAATTACCTCAACTTGGGAAAGGCATTTCAGATGCAGAAAAATTATTCCGAAGCGGAAAAACAGTATCAAAAGAGTGCAGAAATTTGTAATAAAATCGGGAATAAACAGGGGATTTCATTTGCCAACAGAAACTTGGCAAACCTGTACATAATTCAACAAAAAGATTCTTTGGCCCAAGTAAATCTGCAGGTTTCACAGGAAGTTCGTGAAGAATTCAATTCTAAACTTGATCAGGAAAGCAACAGCATTGATGTGGCGCAAAGCTTAATTGTAAAAGGCAAATACCAAGATGCTAAACGAATGCTTTTAAAGATTTTGCCAACTTTCGAAAAAGAAAAATCTAAAGAAAATCAGCTTTCTACCTACAAACTCCTTACGAATGTTTATCATAACACCGCGCAACCGGACAGTGCAGAATTTTATTTTGAAAAATACATCGCATTAGATAATGAATTGGTGAATACCAACGTAATTTCTAATACAACAGAACTCGAAAAAAAGTACCAGACATTGAAGAAAGATTCCGAAATTCTTCAGCAAAAATCTAAAATATTTAAAAGAAATGTTGCGATTTCTTCGTTGGCCGCTTTGCTTCTTTTTGGTTTCGTTTTTTACAGAAACCGTCAACATCGCCAGAAAGTGGAGCATCAAAAAGCCATTCTCCATCAGCAAGATTTGGCTACAAAAGCAGTAATAACAGCCGAAGACAACGAGCGGAAACGGATGGCAACACACCTGCACGATGGAGTGGGACAACTTTTAATGGCAGCCAATATGAATGTGAGTGTCTTGAATGAATACAAAGACAATCCTGAAAATTTTAAAAACATCACTCAGAAAATATCGAATATTCTGTCTGATGCGATTGCGGATGTTCGTACGCTTTCTCATCAGATGATGCCGAATATGTTGATTAAAAACTCTTTGGCGAATGCCTTGAGAGACCTCATCGAGAAAACATCTACGCCGAAACTCGCTGTAAATCTGCAAATTGAAGGCCTTGAGACCGAAGTCGATCAAAATATTCAGGTGACGCTCTACAGGATTATTCAGGAATGCATCAACAATACGGTTAAACATTCGGGAGCCGATAAAATCGATATTTCTGTGATACAGTCCTATAAAAAAATTACCACAGAGATTAAAGACAATGGTAAAGGTTTCAATCCTTTAAAAATAACGGAAAATAAAGATGGAATAGGCCTGCAAAATATGAAAGCAAGGATTGAAATGCTGAAAGGAAAAATGCGAATTGACAGCGCTGCAGATCGCGGTACACAAGTCTTTATAGAAATACCAATCGTCTAATTATTTTCCTATGAAAATTGCCATAGTTGATGATCATCAGATTATAATTGATGGAATCGAAATGCTTCTCGGTTTGGAGAAAAATATTGCGATTCTGAAAACCTATACCGATGCATGTGATTTTTTGCTGGATATGCGAGAAAGGCAGATCAATCCGGATTTGTTATTGATGGATTTAATGATGCCCACGATGAATGGTTTCGAATGTGCGAAAGTCCTGAAACAAGAGTTCCCCAATCTTAAAATCATTATTCTATCGATGAATTGTGATCCGAAAGTAGTTTATGAATTGGTGGAAAAAATAAAAATTGAAGGTTATCTTTCCAAAAATGTCAACAGACAAGATTTGGTAAAAGCGTTGCAGGATGTACAGTTGGGATACATTCACCTTAGCGAAGAAGCAGAAATGGCTTTGAAACAATTTCAGCGAAAAATCATTGATTATCCGCAAATTATATTGACCGCCCGCGAGAAGCAGATCGTGAAATTAATGATCGACGGACTTACCAATAAAGAAATTTCTAATGCATTATTCATCAGTGAAAGCACAGTAGAAACCCACCGAAAAAATATCTACCGAAAAACAGAAACCCATTCGCTTCCTAAATTAATTCAAGTGGTTGCCAATCTCAATTTATTGGCAGATTAATCTTCGATTTACTATAAAAATACCCTGTAGAGGGTAGATTGTCATCTGGATTTTGAGATACTTTTATCTCGTAAAAAAAATCACAGACTATGACAACAAAAATTATTTTTAGTACGGCCGCCATACTTTTCGGCGTTGCCACCTTTGCACAACAATCCACTTTTGATATCCTGGAAAAGGATTATGAAATCTCCCGAAAAGCAAAAAAAGGCTATCTCGGTGGAGTAGAACCCACCGGAAATGGAGGTTTTGAAATGGTGTATTTCCTGCCTTCAAGCAAAAGAAAAGTTAAGATTGAAACCTATACTTTCGACAAAGATGCCAATCTTGTCAACAGCCTAAAAGACGAATGGGATGTAGAGAAAGTAAAGAAAAAATGGAAATTTTTCAATTTTAAAGGTGACGAATATATCACTACCGCAGCTTCGGTGAGCACCAATCTTACCGGAAAAATGATGTTTAAAAAACGCGAAATCAAAGCGAAATACAACTGGCTTGCCGGAGATTATGTGAAGCGGATAAAACTCCTCGACAAACAAAAACTCACCAGTGAAAGCGGGGAAGAATATCTCTTCAGCGGTGCGTACGAAGTAGAAAGAGACAGTACGATTTATGCGCTCGCATATCCTTATACCAAAGGTGCTTCCCTAAGTAATCTCGATTTAGTGAAAATCTCAAACAGCGGAGAATCCAAAAAAATAGCTTCTATTCCTACGCCGACTCCTTTGAAGCCCATTTTCTCCAAGCCTTTAATGGACGACAACAGCCGAGACGTTTCTAATGACGATTTCCCGAGAGATTGGATTGTGGTTTTAGCCCCTACAAAAGCTTATGGAAAAAGCAATGCTGGAACCCCAAACCAACTGACTTATCTTAGGATTTCCCCGGAAGGTGCGGTAAAGGAACAATTTAATTTCTCTGCTCCATCGGCAGGTTTCCGTATTCTTAATGCCTATAATAAAGGAAATGAAGTGATTCTGTATGGTTTAGGAATTAAAAAAGAAGGAAAATATGCAGACGAGATCTTAGGAGCTACCGTGTCGCCATCAAGTATGGATGATGAGGAACAAGCCGCCGCTAAATCTACTGGAGGAATGCTCGGAGGAATCGGAAAAATGGCGAATATGGTTTCCGGAAAAGACGATATGGCTCCGTCACAGCAATCACTTGACAATGCCCTGGACGAAAAAAAATATGATGACTTTATCATTGCAAAAGTTTCTGGGGGAAATGTTTCTTTCATTAAAGCGACACCTATGGCTGAACTTAACCAAAAAGCAGTTGCCGGTCCGGACATGAAAAAAGCTTTAGAATTTGACGGTAAGAAGTTTGTTACCAATAATTTCCAAATCTTGAAAGATGGCTCGATGATGCTTAGCGTACAGGATTATAAACCAAATGGTGGCGGAATAGGAGGCAACAAACTTTTAGGTGCTTTAACAGGTGTAAGTACAAGTAGAAGTGGAGGATATGACAGAGTTTATAAAGGCATGTATTTGTTGCATTTTGCTCCGGACGGGAATTTGGTGAGAAACTACACCGTGCAGCTCGATCAGAAAAATAAGAAAGGATTTTTCAATAATTCACCAATGACCGCAGATAATTTTCCTGCTGTTGGATATCTAATCGAAAACAAAGACGGTAAGTCTGTTAACTGGATTATGGAAATTGTGAAGGCCATAGATAAAGACACAAGTTTTAGTTCAATGACCAATTTTTTCACAGGAACCACCACTAATACCACAACCACCACGTATTCACCTTTCTATAGTATTGAATATGGTAAAATTGATCTCTCTACCGGGAAATCTTCAGAATTCAGGACATTGGGTGACTTAGAGAAAAAGAAATATTACCTCTACGACAAGCATAACCGCATACAGATTGGCGACTATATTTATTTCTTCAGCGAAACTCCTAATGGCGACCGGCTTTTGGTTTCCAGAATGGATGTGAACCAATAAAAATCTGTGATTCCGTGCCTGTTTAACTTAGGTTTCCGGGTGCGGTTTTCTTATAAACACATTAAAATTCTATATTATGAAAAATCTGTTTTTTTATTTAAAAACCTTGATGGTTTTAGCGGTCCTATTCATTTCCTGTGACAGAAACGAAGATGATGGAACAAACACCGCAATTTCCTCAACTGCAGGATTTACGTGGAAGGAAGACTCCCAAACTGCTCCTGAACAAAAAGCTTCGTCCGCCTATTTTCAGGGAAGTTCCATTTTCGCACTTAATGCTTCTAATGCTACTGTGTTCGAAATTAATCTGATGAAAAGTTCTGCGGTAGGAACCTATACTTTCGACGGTGATTATATCAAAGGTACAGCTTTGGTTTACGTCACTAAAAATTTCAACGCTACTGGTGGAACCATCACCATAACTGAAAAAACGGATTCCAAAGTCTCAGGAAAATTCGAAGCTACCGGAACAGGAAACGGAATTACAAAAGTTTACGGAACGTTCACAGGTATTCCGGTGAAATAATCAGTATTAAAGACTTAGCCAAAGTTTTTGAGCTTTGGCTAAGTTTCATTATCAAATAAAAAACAGCTACAATGAAAAATTTCTATTTTTTGGCAATATTCTTTATCTCCGTATTTGGAAATGCCCAGATTACAAAAGTATTAGAATTTAATGACAGTAAACTCCTTCCCCAATATATGGAAAAACATAGGTTGAAGGTTTGGAAAAACATGGTATTCTATCAAGGAAAAGGGATCCCGGTATCTTCACCTTATCAATACCGTACGTGCAATCTTGTAGTTTCCGACGGAACTGCGGAAGGCACTAAAATTTTGAAAGATTTATCTCCAAGCACTGAGTACGACGCTAAAATCGTTCAATGGGCTGCAACCGACAGCTATCTTTATTTCACCTGCAAAACAAATTACGGAAAATACCAGTTATGGAGAACAGACGGTACTTCGGAAAATACCTTGAAACTCGATGAATCTTTTAGGACAGGTTTTACAGAACCTAATATGAATTATTTGGGAATTGGAGGCACTACTAGTGAAGAGTTTATTACAAGCATTCAAAATTCTTCTTACAATTATCCGGATAATTTTGACAATCAACTTGTTACAATCGGAAACAAACTCTTTTATACAAAATTCGACAATACTACCCAGGAATTTTCCATGTACGAAACAGAGGGCACTGTTGAGTCGATTAAAAAAATTCCCGGAGACTACAGCTACAAGCAGTCTCTTCCCAATACTTATCTTGTTTATAATAACAAGCTTTATTTTGGAGGAAGTTATTATACTGTCAACCAATATAGTGGAGTAAAAAGTAGGTACGATGCGTCTTTTGTGTACGATGGTGTTTCCACAAAACAGGTATTTTATTCTAATGGAAAATTTGATCCTTCTTTCAAACGATTTAGTGCTTTTTTTAACGGTAAGATTTATTTTGATGCCGGTAATTTCAATATATATTCTACCACAGATTTTGGCAACAACAAAAAACTAGTTTACACAGCACCTTGCACTATGGGTTTCCCGGGACCACCTGATTCCAAGAAAACGTTTCAGTTCCGAAAAACTGCAAATTATATGTTTATGTTTGGCAATAATGGCTGCGACGAATATTTATACATTATTGATAAAAATGATACGGTGAGAAAAGTACTACTTCCTCCCAACAGTAAGCTAAAGGAAATAATAACTGGTGAAAACATCTCATATATTCATACGGAAACATTGATGAATAGTGCATATTCTTACAATATTACGGCGATTAATGAAGATGCTTCTTTAATTAATTCTGTTACGGTGAATTACCCCTTTTTTTGGGGGCACACCTTAAATGGAATTCTTTATTATGCTGATTTGCCTGAAAAATTGAACAGTCCAACATTGAACGGACTCAATATTGAATTATGGCGTACCAATGGTTCTAGCAATTATATGGCTTATGAAATAAATAGAGGCCAACAGCAACTTCCGCAAAATAATTTTGTAAATATGCCATCTCAACCGAGGAACTTTTTTAAGCTTCAGAACAAAATCTATTTTATTGGCACCAATGAGGGCAAAGAAAATCTGTATTCTTTAAATGAAGATTTTACTTTCAACAATGGCACATCAAACAATCAATGGAATGAAGGTGATAACTGGGCAGGGCAGATCGTTCCTTTTGAAAGCGATGTCGCGTTAATTCCGACAGGAAAAACACCGGAAATTAATGGCAATGCATCAGTGAAAAATATAAGCGTAAGTTCGCCGTTGAACCTTTCTGCAGGAACCCTGAACGTTACAGGGAACTTAGATCTTGGAGCAAAAATCACTTTAAACGGGAATAATTTAAACTTAAAAGGCCCTTCTTCCCAAATAACGAATGGAAATTCTACCAATTACATCGTGACCAACGGAACCGGCACCGTAAATGTTGAAAATCTAAATGCTGAGAGAGGAATCGTAAACTTACCAATCGGAACGGCCACGAATTACAATCCTGTTTCCATCGCAAACACCGGAACTTCCGATACCTTTTCAGCGAGAGTTTCGGATGGAATTTCCAACACTACGAACGGCGCGGTAAACGCAACCTGGGACATTTTTGAAGCTACAGCGGGAGGAAGCAACGTGAATCTGACTTTAGGATGGAATGCATCTCAACAAAACGGAAGTTTTGATGCTTCAACCGCGAAAGTCGGGCATTATCTTAACGGTAACTGGACTGAGGAAAATTCGGGGGCGGTTTCAAATAATTCTATCACAGCCACAGGAATTTCTTCTTTCTCACCATTTGCCGTGATGAATTTTGGCGCACTTGCCACTTCGGATTTTTCAAAATCAAAAGTTTTAATTTACCCTAATCCTTTTAATGAAAACCTAAATATTTCAACAGAAAATGGTGGGGTAGTGTACTTCTACGATTTGAGCGGAAAACTCGTTTCAATATCAGTTTTGATGAAAGGAGCAAATTCTTTGAACAAATCTTCGCTTGCGAAAGGCGTTTACATTTATCAAATAAAAAACACAAGTGGGGAAGTAGTTTCATCTGGGAAAGTGATTAAGAAATAATTTTAAAAATTAACATAATGAAAAATATATTAAAAACAATATTTCTTTTTTCTTTTACCACGATTTTGGCACAAGTTAGTGTTGTAAAAGAATCTCCTTATTCCAGTAATTATCTAGGTGTTCCAGTTTATCCAAAAGAAAGTGTTAATTATAGAGCTTTTCTTGGTGAGTATAATGTGTGGAATAATAAGGCTTTTTATATTGCAGACTACTATTTTCAACCGTGTAAAAGCGGATGCAATACATTGAATTTAGTAATGACGGACGGTACTGAAAATGGTACTGTTGTTTTAAAAAATTTAATAAGTAGCACAGTTTCAAACCCAATTGCAATTCAGTTTAAACCAGCTGGAAATTATATTTATTTTACAATTCAGTATACGGATAGTGCAAGTAATATATTTTTAGAATTATGGAGAACAGATGGAACCGCAGCTGGAACCTTTAGAGTAGATCAAGTCCAGAATCCCGTAAGTCCACAAAAAAGATTTTTCAGTATAGAAATTGGTGGTGATGAATATAATGGAAATAGAGGACCAAGATATAAAACTGATTCCCATATCGGTAACACATTTTATTATTTAAAGTATTCTACAGCTCAAAGTAAATGGGAAATCTGGAAAACTGATGGTTCACAAAGTCAAGCTGTTACAAACAGTCCATTAATAGATTTAGTTAATGATACGGGTTATCTTACCTCATATAATAATAAACTTTATTTATTAGATAAAAATTACAACTTAGTTTCTTATGACGGCAGTGTTTTTTCCAATGTTATTCCATTTACTATTGGTGATACTGGTGGTGGAGGGCAAGGTGTGGTCACAAGAGTTTATCAAATTGGAACTATTTTTAAAGATAAACTTTATCTAAGTGCCAGAATAAATAATATTAGTGGAATTTTTAGTTTAGATAATCAAAATATTACACAATTTATTTTTAAAAAAGACGCCTCATCAATTGGTTTTGATTTTATGAAAACCAAAGATCATCTTGTTTTCGTGAGTAGTGGAGCTACATCAGAAGTTATATTAACAAACGGAATTCCCGGAAACTCAAATAGAATATTTTATCAACCCAATACAACAACCATTATTAAACAAATGTTTACCGATAATGATAATATATTTTTCATCACAAGACCTTATGATACAAGTCAAATGATGAATGGTAAAATCTACAGAGCAAATTCTGATGGTTCAAACCTAACTTCAGTAAACTGTAATTTAGAGTATGCATTAGATAGGTATGAAAATTATAAAATTTATAAAAATACATTATGGTTTGATTATAATTTACCAACAGCTCCTATTACAGAAGGAAAAGAGCTTTGGAGAACAGATGGCGTTACCTTATCACAGGCTTTTGATCAAATTAAAACGATTAGCTTTGGATACAATGGAAGTTTAGATGCAAAATATTTTTTCAGATTAAATGATGATTTATTTTTCTTTGGTTATAAGGACAATTTTTCTACAGCCCTTTATAAATTCAAAGGTGATTTTACATTTAACAATAGTGTGGACAATTCTTGGAACAATCCTAATAACTGGAACTCTACATTAACACCTTTAACACAGAATGACGCAATAATTCCAGTAAATGTTACACCTCAGATTAATTCGGATGTGTTTGCTAAAAACTTATTCGTTTCTTCACCACTCAATATTTCCGCAGGAAACCTCAATGTTTCAGGAAATTTAAACCTCGGAGCAAAAATCACTTTAAACGGGAATAATTTAAACTTAAAAGGCCCTTCTTCCCAAATAACGAATGGAAATTCTACCAATTACATCGTCACCAACGGAACCGGCACCGTAAATGTTGAAAATCTAAATGCTGAGAGAGGAACTGTAAACTTTCCAATCGGAACGGCCACGAATTACAATCCTGTTTCCATCGCAAACAACGGAACTTCCGATACTTTTTCAACGAGAGTTTCGGATGGGATTTCCAACACTACGAACGGCGCGGTAAGTGCCACCTGGGACATTTCCGAAGCTACAGCGGGAGGAAGCAACGTGAATCTGACTTTAGGATGGAATGCATCTCAACAAAACGGAAGTTTTGATGCTTCAACCGCGAAAGTCGGGCATTATCTTAACGGTAACTGGACTGAGGAAAATTCGGGGGCTGTTTCAAATAATTTCATCACAGCCACAGGAATTTCTTCTTTCTCACCATTTGCCGTGATGAATTTTGGCGCACTTGCCACTTCGGATTTTTCAAAATCAAAAGTTTTAATTTACCCTAATCCTTTTAATGAAAACCTAAATATTTCAACAGAAAATGGTGGAGTAGTGCACTTCTACGATTTGAGCGGAAAACTCGTTTCAATATCAGTTTTGATGAAAGGAGCAAATTCTTTGAACAAATCCTCGCTTGAAAAAGGTGTTTACATTTATCAGATAAAAAACACAAATGGGGAAGTAGTTTCATCTGGGAAAGTGATTAAAAAATAAATTCCATTTCGATGGATTCTAACAAAAAAAATCCAGTTGAGCAGATCAACTGGATTTTCGTTTATTAATATTTGCAGCAAATACTTTTACGAGGAAAGGGTAATGCTTAAAAACCGTCCGAAGTTTCAGTTTATCAACACTTTCATTATTTGACTACCAGCGATCAACCGAAGTTATTTATCGGTCAGCTATTGATAGAACCTTTATAATACTATTTTTTATAATAATCTCCGGCTAAACTTGCACCGCCACCACAAAAGTAATTTAATGCGAATCTATCTTCAAATTTCGAAGTAAATACTTCAGATGTTTTATCCTTAAATAAAATGGTCATCGTCCCTTTTAATTCTTTATTGATGGTTTTTAAATCAACATCAATCTGATTATTCACTAACTTTCCTTTGCCTTCAAAAGTACACCCTTTCACAGCGCCAATAAATGAAATTTTCACTGAATAAATACTGTCATTTTCAGATTTCAATTCCAGAATTTGGTTGTATCCTTTCCCATCGGTGTTGGTGTTATAGGTCCCGTTCAATTGAGCGGGCGTATAAGCTTTTATTTCTTTAAAAGTGTAATTTTTGGCTAATTCTCCGCTTACTTCTTTCTTATCAGCATCTAATCTTACCAAGGTTTTGTTTGGTTTTACCAGATAATATTCTTTAGTCGAATTTGGGATTGATACTTCAATAATATCATCATTCTTTGTCCAGGTACCATACTCGTTTTCAGAAGTACCGTCGCTGTCTAAATACGATGTACTTTTAACCGCCTTGTTGTCTATTCGAAAGGTAATATAGGTTTCGATTCCCATACAATCTGCGCAAGGCAATGTTGCCGTGTACATTCCTGTAGAAAAATCATTATTTTGCTGTGCCTCTGTTTTTGTCTGTTCTTTATTGCCAGTGTCAACGGTTGATTTACTATCGCTGCAAGAAACAAAAATGGTGGTTATTGCTGCTAAGGTTAAAAATTTAAAAGTGTTCATTATATTTTTTTTATTGAGTTTAATTTAAAATGTTTGATTACTTAATTATTGATTCTAAAATACCGATTAAAACCCTGAGAAGTGCTGAAATAGAGGGATTTGAACTAATTTTTTTTGAAATAAGATTAAAATTTCCATCGAAAAACTGCTATTATCGTTACAGTTGATTTCCCATATTGCAAAAAATAAAAAACTAAACTTTTGGTCGCTTAACTACTCGCACAGCTTTGTAAAGATCAATTAAATAATTTGCAAATCACTTACAAAAAAGAGACCATTCTAGAGGTCTCTTCAGTATTTTTAAAAATTTTTTACAATAAATCCATAATGCACAAAAAGCTCCCGTTCAACAGGAGTTATATTGTCAGTCTTTCCGCACTTCTACGCAGCAATAAGATTTAACCCAAATTCCGCAATAGAAAAAAAAGAGTATTTTAGTATTCTAATATCCAACTGCGTAGCAGTAGAAAAAAATAAGCGATGAAATTCGAGCTATCCTTTACCAATAAAGAGATTACGCCTTGGGGAGGCATGGTGTTTTTAAAGCAAATGTTGGACAAAATCGGCTTTAGAGAGCAAATTGAAAAATGCGAATCTTTACCTGTGTCACTTTCCAATAATTCTTATAAAAAAGAAGTTTTGCTTGAATCTTTTATTACGAGTATTTGGTGTGGCGCCAATCGTTTTTTGCACACAGAAATTACCCGTGCAGATAAGGCTCTTGGGGAAATATTTGACTGGCGAAAGACCCCTGCTCAGGACGCATATAAACGCTATTTTGGCAAGTTTACACAACACATCAACCAGCAAGTTGGGCATTATTTTTTCAGTTGGTTTTTTCAGAATTTGAACCTCAATTATTTTACGTTAGACATTGATTCATCTGTAATTACTCGATACGGAGAGCAAGAAGGAGCAAAAAAAGGCTACAATCCTAAGAAAAAAGGAAGAAACAGCCATCATCCTATCATTGCATTTGTGAACGATGTAAAGATGGTTGCTAATTTTTGGCTCAGGAGCGGTGATGCTTCTTCGGCAAATAATTTTGTAGGATTTTTAGAAGAAACACTCTTAAATTTTGGGGATAAAAAAGTAGGATTAGTTCGTTTGGATAGTGGTTTTTTCCAGAAAGACATTATGGATTATCTTGAATTAAAAACACTCCAATACATCATCGCTGCAAAATTTACTCACCCCATTCAACACTTGATAGACCAGCAAGATTTTTGGATAAAAGTTGATGAGGGCATCGAAATTTGCGACAAATATTATCAAGCAAAAAACTGGGAAAAGCCAAGAAGGATAGTTATTGTAAGGCAAAAAATAGCACAACGGCCGAATGCGGCAGGCCGAATATTAAGCCTGTTTCCGGAAGATGAAATCCATAGAAATTATCGCTATTCAGCCTATATTACCAACCAAGAACAATCGGCAACAGATGTTTGGAGAACGTACCGAAACAGAGGCGATGCAGAGAATCGAATCAAGGAATTAAAGGCAGATTTTGGAGCCGAAAGTTTTAACCTTAAAGGCTTTTTCCCTACAGAAGCTGCACTTATATTTTCGATGATTGCTTATAATCTGATGTCAATTTTCAGACTGTTTGTTCTTCAGGAAAAAACGCAGAAAACATTATCTACACTACGATATAGAACCTTTGCTATTGGAGCTTATTTTGAAAAAGTAGGTGACACACTCAAACTGAAGATTGCACTCACCAAAAAACGCAGAAAATGGTTCGTCGGAATTTGGGATTACCCCATAGACTTATCTCAAAAAATTTCAACTGCGTGATTTGGGTTTAAAGAAAAAACAAGAACTTTTAAAAACTATTCCGGGCATTGCAGAAGTGGGATCGCTTTACCTTCTTTTGGCAACGAAAGGTTTTACACGATTTAAAAACTGGCGAAAATTTGCCTGCTATTGTGGCATTGGTTCATTTGAATACAGTTCCGGAACCAGCATAAAAGGCAGAAATAGGGTAAATCCTTTGGCAGACAAAAAGATGAAATCTTTGCTTCATCTTCTAGCCCTTACTTCCATACGGCACGATCCTGAACTGAAATTATTCTAAGAACGAAAAAAAGAAGAAGGAAAACACAGTTTATTAGCCTTAAACAACGTAAAATGCAAACTGGTAAGCCGCATTTTTGCAGTCATCAAACGAGAAAAGCCCTATGTAAAAACTCATCAATTTGCCAATTGAAAATATTTAAAATTTTTCTTGTTTTTTGACATAGAATATGTTAGCTGCAGGTTTTTTTATTTGAACTTAAATTTTTTTTCTAAGCAATTTATATAAATAACTAAACATTCTATACATTGGTCTTTTTCAAAATCTGAATATGTGAATTGTACAATATAATTATCTGAAAAAAATAATTTAGACAAACCGTATATACCATCCACATGAGTGGAGAGGATTATTGTTCGATTTTTTGAATCAATAACGGGTTTTAAATTATACGAAGATTTTCTATTATCAATCGAAAAATTACCTTCAATATAATCTGTTCCAAATTCTTTTTTCATTTTTTCAAATGAATTTTTATTTGCTTTTCCCGTAGTAATCTTTATTAAGGGCGTATACAATTGAGAGAAATCCTCATTGTTTTTATATGATATTAAGAAATCAAAATCTTTATAAACGATTTTATTTTCTAAGGAAATCTTTTTTTCATTAGTCTTAAAATTTTCGATTAATTTTTGACTTGGAATTCCCCATATCTCACTTGGTAATTCAAATGAAAAGATTTCATTTTCATATTTGATATATTTAATTTCACTTTTTTGCGAAAGAAATAGTTGAAAAAATAAAATCGAAAAAAAAATAAATAATTTATTCATAATAATTTGGTGTTTACTTTACTCTTGACCATGTTTTCGTTTCTCCTTTATATATCTTACTTTGGTCAATATGTAGTAAGTTATAAGCATTTTTACTTTTACCGTCTAACCACATTCTATCAATGTAAGGTGTTTGTTCTTTGGTTTCGGCATCTTCAATTACATAATATAAAGTTAAAACTTCATCTTTGCAGGTTGTACATTCTTTTATAGTTGATTTTTCTATTTTTTCAACAATACATTCAATTTTGTAAATTGTACCAAATTCTTCATATAGTATATTCATACTATCTTTTTCCAAATTTAAGGTAGCATCAATATTCTTTCGTAATTGCATATTAATTTTCCCTTTCCAATTGCCTACATAGTCAGAAGGAATTTCTTTTATTTCAGTAGGTTTTTCACAACCAATGAAAATCAGAT
Source organism: Cloacibacterium caeni (assembly GCF_907163125.1). NCBI lineage: Bacteria > Pseudomonadati > Bacteroidota > Flavobacteriia > Flavobacteriales > Weeksellaceae > Cloacibacterium > Cloacibacterium caeni. Next base: position 1,380,667 of record NZ_OU015319.1, on the reverse strand, counting down.
TTATTGTAAAAAAAAGTAAAAATATTTTATTCATAATTTTCTTAATGGTATTTTTTTATAAACTTGCAGATAACGTTTTGGGGCTTGGCGCAAGTGGCTGAAATTGAAGGACTTAACTTTTAAATCATCGCCCAAAGTAGCCGAAGCCATTTTTTATTTGCTAATATATCAAAAAAGCAAATAAAAATGGCGTAGGCGGAATAGAATTACTAGAACTTCAACTTAGCACTTCTCCCGCCATTGCGCCAAACCCTTGTAGCTGTTGCACAACTCCTTTTTTTAGAAAATAGTTTTCAAAAACATAAAATTTTGACCTCTTTAGAAGCAATTTTAGAGAGGTTTATTTTTTAATTAAGATTCAAAATCATAAAATTTGGGGTGCTTAAAATTGAGTTATTGATGCTTGGGAAGACTGATTTTATAAAAGCAAAGTTCTTCCCTTGTTTTAGAGATAGAACTTGGGCTAAAACACTCGGTTTTTTGGTGATAAAGCGTAAGTATTTTTTCAAGTTGTAGGTTAAACTTGCCATTAATACGTGTTTGTTTGCGTTTTTGATGCCTCGTGTATTGACTCTCTTCATGTTCGTAAAGTTGACCAACGTTCCTATCACGGGTTCTACTGTTTTACTTCGCACTTTTACCATTTTCTTGGCATATTTCTCGTTTTGGGTGAGTTTTTGGTGCATGCGGTCGTAATGTTCTTTGTGGATGCTGTCGTCTAATTTTTTGAACTTGGTGCTTTTGCCACAGCATTGTTCTCTTAGTGGACAGTTTTTGCAATCTGTTTCGCTACTTCGGTACGTTCGTTTGGTGTAGCCTTTACTATCCCTTTTTTCGCCTTTGAAAAGCAGTTTCGCTTGGTTGCCTTCGGGTTTTGTGCATTGGTAATAATTTTCTTCTTTGTTGAAGGTAAAACCTTCTCGCTCGGGTTTGTATTGTCCGAAGTTTGGGATGTAAGCGTTGATGTTTTTTTCATGTAAATACGCCAATGCTTCACCACTGCTGTAACCACCATCGGCTAAGAGTTCTTCGAGTTCGATTCCGTTTTCTTTTAAGTTTTCTTCGGTAAGTTCTACAATTTGTTCTAAACATTGACTGTCGCGTTTATCAGCAAAATCAGAACACGCTCCTGTAATGACATGGTGCGCATCGTCTACTGCGATTTGTCCAAAATAATTTAATTGTCTCGCTTTGCCAGGTTTTACGCTTACTCTGGCATCTGTATCTGTGGGAGAATAATGGGTGTGATTAGACAAGTATTTGGGACGGATGAGATTGCCGTTTTCGTCGGTTTGATTGCTGTTGCTATTTGCTGGCATTCCTTTATACGCTTCTGCTTTCCAATCGTGGTGGCGTTCTACCAGTTTCTTGCGGGTGGAAGTTACTTTGTATTCGCTGTTTTCTTCTAATTCGTTTACAAAAGCACTGGCATCTTCCAAAACTTCCTTCTCTACCAAACTATCCATACTGGCGTTGGCTTTGATGAAAACGCTGTCCACCGCTTGTCGTTTACCACGAACCATGCCTTTAGAAACGCACATTCTCAAGACTTCTTTAAACAAGTTTAAAAACACTTCTTCGCCATATAAATTGCGAGTTCGGCTAATGGTACTGTGCCAAGGAAGCTGCTCATGTACATCATAACCTAAAAACAATCGTATCGACAAGCTATCACTACAAAAAGCAATTAATTGTCGATCACTATTGATGTTATTCAAATATCCCACCAACAATATCTTAAAGAAAACTACAGGATCTATACTCTCTTGGCCTTCTTTGCCATAATACTTTTGAGTAGCTTTGTAAATGAAATGTAAATTGAGTTCGGTTTGCAATTTTCTGTAAAAATTATCCTCTGGAACCAAATCCAACAAATTAACCGAAACAAATAATTGGGGCGTAAAACTCTTCTTTCCTTGCATATTTAAATTTACGAAATATCCAATTTTTATACAAATTTTTGTATATTTGAGTTGTGCAACAAGCACCCTTGTTGCCTGCTGGTGTTGCTATTTTATTATAATTTCAGCTTCAAATTTGATTCTCATTTTATATTTTTAGGAAAAGTATTGACGTTTTTTATAACAAAAAAATTGAAACATTAGATATTTTAGAAAATAGTTGTGAAATTTTAATTTGAACAAGTTCTAAAAAGTAAGACGATTAAGTTAATGACAACAACCCAAATAACCAATTGAACGATACCGTTTACACAACCATTTGCAGCGGCTTTTGTTACACCTTTAAAATCTCTAATGGTTTGTTTGGCTAATTCTACGGATTGCCTTTTAGCATTAGCCATCCATTTTTCAAGCAAATCATCTTCAACTTTAAAATCTGAATATTCATATTGACGATTAGATTGCTTCTCTTCTTGATGTTTATGCTGACTTTCTGATTTTGCTTTTTCGTTTTCAGTTGTGTTTTTTTGCTGTCTTGCTTGATGTTGTTTGAATTTATTGTATTCGATGTCGTATCGTGTTCTTGCTTCTTTGTCTTTTAGAATTAAATACGCTTCATTGATTTCTTGCATACGCAAAGTAGTGTCAATTCCTTGATTTCTGTCAGGATGCCACTTTATTGCTTGTTCTCTAAATGCTTTTTTAATTTCTTCATCAGTCGCATTTTGAGATATTTCAAGAATTTTATAATAATCTTTAAACATTAAGATTTGTCGAGTTGGTTATTATCGTTGTTTTCTTTTGTTTCTTCGGGTTTATATTTCCATACTGCGAAAATGATACCTAATCCAATTAGATTTGCTACAATAATAGGAACACCCGCTTCTTTAGCAATAACTATGATTACTAAAGCAACGAAAATAACTGCGATTTTAATCGTCCATAAAACTCCTTTACTCATTTTTTTTTATGTTTTTAGTTTAGTGCTTACTCTGGTCGGTTTTCAGCTTTCCCGTTGGTTGCTCTGCAGTGTTTTGGTATACACTTGCAGGCAACGGTTCGGCGGATTTGCGAAGTCCCGAGAAGGAATTTAGTTCCTTTCTTGGGATTTAGCAAATTCACAGATGTGCGAAGTTCGCGTGGCGAAAAAGCACATCATTCAAAGATAACAAAATTTTAAAAAATACATAATAAAATAGGTAGCCATAACTTTTCTATTCTTATAAGGTAGAGTTTTTAATAAAGAATATGAAAAGGGGCTTTATTCTTCTAAATCGAGTTTTTTATAAAAGAAAATCGAAGGGTTTATTCTGAACCTTTTCGGAGGAACTTTTTTAAGAACGATTTCTAATAGTAGCTACATTTTTGTTCATAATATTTCTTACAAACTTTTGAAAAATAAATTTTTTGAAAAAACTCATTTGTTGTTGATGTTTTGCATAAAAATCGTCGGGAGTATCAAAAATTCCAAAGTCCTGATTAATGCCTTTGTCTTGAATGTAAGTATGGTTAAGATTCCACTCTATAGGTGGGTTTTTTAAATCATCTGTATAAGCTCCATAACCGCAAAATGAAGTTGTACAATCTTGATTTTTTTGTTGGAGCTGGGTTAAATAAGCCTTGTCTAGAATAACACCTTCCATAGAGTACCATTTCTCCTCAACAAAGACTTCTACCCAACTGTGCAAAATATTTTTGGGAGAAAGTAAATACCAGACACCAGTGATAGCACCTTTTTGTAGAGCTTTGTCTATGGTGAACCCATGAATGCGATTAGGAATACCCACTGCCCGCAAAAGCGCCATAAGTAAAGTAGCCTTGGTGTTGCATTGTCCATATCCATCTTGTAATACTTGCGTGGCAGAGATGCCATCAGATATATTGTAACCAAACTGTATGTCATCTCTTACAAAGTTATAAATTGTTCTTACCCTTTCTACAGGAGGTAAAGCCAACCAATTTTTACTTTTGATGAATGATTGAATTGAAGGTGAGGAATAATTTAGAATAGAAGTTTCTTTTAAATAAGCGTTCATAATAAGAGGTGTTTAAGAGATTTAATCATTTGAATATTTTCCCATGTAATCATTTACACTGCAAAATTCAGAATCCTCAAAGTCTTAAAATTGTATAAACTGGCTATTTATTAGAAACAAAAAATTTAGGTGAAAAGCCAAAGGTTTCTTTGAAAGTTCTGGTATAATGGGAACTGTCTGTAAAACCAAACGCATGAGCTGTATGGGTGATAGAATGGTGAGTCAAAAATGGTAAAGATTTGATGGTCTTATTCCACAGTTGATATCTTCTAAAATTAAGTTGAGTTTTTTCTTTGAATAAATGTAGAAAACGAGGAGGAGAGAGATGACAAAACGCTGCTGCCGCTTCCAAACTTAGTATTTCATCAAAGTGATGTTCCAGTAAAGAAAGCGTTTTTATGATTCTATCATCTTGAACATGGTTTTCATTTTCGCAAAGACAGGAGTATTCTCGGAGAATATCTGAAATAGATTGTGCTATTTCTTCTTGAGGAAGATCGGTAGTGTACTGTTTTAATAAATTTTGAAAGAGAAGCGTAATGGGATCTGGCAAAATAGAAAATTCTGATGTATCAAGAATCAAAAATAATTGGTGTCCAATACTGCTGAGAGGATTTATCAGTAAAGTTATTTGTAGACCTTCACATTGCAATTGGTGCTCTACTTTTGAATTGATGAGAAAAGCCTGACCCAAAATTTCATCCTTTCCTTTTACTTGTAGTCGCAATGAAGAATGAAAAGAAACACTCACCTGCAATGCATAATGCTTGTGAGTGATATTTTCTTGTAATGAACCAATAAAAAATCCAAAATTTTGACCAAAGTAAAACATAAAGACTTGGAGAAAAAGTTAATATCTCATTCATTAACAGTAAACAAAGCGTTTTTCTTCTTAATGAAATCAAAATTATTGTGAAATAAAATCCAAAGAAACAAAATTTATTCTACATGAAAAAGATAGTGTATCCTTAAGCTTCATTATGCTGTACAATACCATGATGAGGTTATTTTAATTTTTTCCCGAGTTGTTCTATCTTTTCAAGCCATTTTTTTCGAACGTTAAAATCTGAAGTTTTTACAATTCCTAAGTAAGTAACCTTTACTGGAGATATTCCACAGAATTCTAAAGTAGATTTTTTTAATTGATTCACACTGGGTCTACCATAAACCAAACGATAGTACCAACTAGGTTGATCCAAGGTTGTGATAATATGAGCCGTTTTGCCTTTCAGTAATTTGTCCCACTGGATAGAATTTTCTCGATATTGAAAAGCCATACCTGGCAAAAATAGACGGTCTATAAATCCTTTCATAATGGCAGGTAAACCACCCCACCATACTGGATGAACCCAAACCAGATGTTCTGCCCATTGTATGGATTCCCAAGCTGCGATAAGATCTGGTTCTAATGGCGTTCTTTTTTGATAACCAAATTCTAAATTTGGATTAAATTTTAATTCTGAAACTACAAGATGTTTTACCTCAGCCCCAACCGAACGTGCCCCATTTTCATAAGCATTGGCAACTCCGAAATTAAATGAACCTTCATTAGGATGCCCATTAATAATCAATACTTTTTTACCCATTTTTTGCTTGATATAAATTGAAAGGCAAAATTAAGAGTACGGCGATTACTTTTGTAGGACATTTGTCTAAAAAGTAATTTCTTTTCTAATTCTGCTTAAATGTCTTTGGGTAATGCCTAAATATGATGCCAAGTATTGCAATGGAATTTGCTGAATATATTCGGGATGATTGGTAAGTAAATCCATATATTTTTCTTTAGCACTTGTTTTTTGGAGTTGAAAAATTCTTTTTTCAAGTGCGATATATTGCTCTTCTGCAATCGTTTTTAGGAATTTGGTCCAATGATGACTTTGGGCTTCTAATTCCAAAATAAGATTCTTAGGAAAAACCAAAAGTTCTACAGGAGTAATCGCTTGTATGTTTTCTTGAGTTGCTTCTCCAGTAATAAAGGAAGAATAAGCAGTGATAACATGCTGAGGAAAATGAATGCAATACGTAACTTCTTCTCCACTGGGAGTGGTGTAAAAAGAACGCAAGGAACCACTGACGATAAATCCTACTTCTTTACAAATTTCATTTTCTTTCATGAAAAAATCCAATTTGTTTAAACTCCTTTTGACTGAAAGCTCTTCAATTTGGTTAATTTCTTCTTCATTAAATAGATGATATGAATTAAAATAAGTTCGGATCATGAGATTCTGGTTTATAATGGAAAAGCAAAAATATTCTTAAAAAATATTTTACAAAACGAAATGAATAAAAAATTGCTTTCTAAAATTTTTTAATTTTCTAAACATAAAATAAATTTTCATTAATTCTATAAAACAATCCATAACTCATAACTCATAACCCATAACTCATAACCCATAACTCATAACCCATAACTCATAATTCATAACTCATAATTCATAACTCATAACTCATAACTCATAACCCATAACCCATAACTTCATCACCTCCACAAAAAAAAATTGATAAAATCTATCTACTTTAGTTCGTTTAGTTCCGAACTAATTGGTAAATTAGCGCCTCAATTCATTTCTAAATGAAAAATAGTTTACAAATAGAACCACAAGTATATCAAGAATTAGTAGATTTCTATGGTCAACTCTTTGATATGCCACCACTTTCTGCAAAAATTTACGCTTACCTTGCTTTCGACTTTGAAAGAAAGGGTTTATGCTTTGATGAATTGGTAGAAACTTTCTGTGCGAGCAAAAGTTCAATCTCTTCTAGCATTAATTTTTTGCTCAATGCAGAACTCATCAAATCACTCAATAAAATCGATGAAAGAAAGCGGTATTTCCTCATTAATGAAGGATTTATCAACATCAGATTCGAAGAAATTGTAACGCGAATGAAACGAGAGATAAAAATTTTAGACCAATTAAGTGTGTTTAGAAAAACTCGCATAGACAATACCGAGTATGACAAACGTTATATATTGTACAAATCACTGTTAGAAAAAAACATTGCCAATATTCAGGAAACATTAGACAAATTATAAATCATGAAAAAATTGAATCATATGAAAAATATTTTTTTGCTCCTCATCTTATCACTACTGTCAGTCATTTCTTGTAAAAAACAAGAAGAGAAAAAAGACGGACCAAAACCTTATCCCGTAATCAGTGTAGAAACCAGAAACGTAACAGGATATGATGTCTATCCTGCTGCAATAAAAGGAGTAGTAAATAATGATGTTCGTGCAAAAATTCAAGGATATATTACTCAGGTTTTAGTAGATGAAGGCCAATATGTAACCGCTGGTCAACCGCTCTTTAGACTAGAAACCAACATGCTAAGTGAAAATGCAGATGCTGCAAAATCTGGAATTACTGCGGCACAAGCCAATGTTTCTGCGGCGAGAGCAGCTGTAAATGCAGCGCAAGTAGAAGTAAATAAATTAAAACCTCTCGTTGAAAAAAATATCATCAGCAACGTACAATTGCAGACGGCTTTAGCAAATTTAGCAAGAGCACAAGCACAATTGTCACAAGCAATCGCATCACAGCAACAAGCATCTGCCAATTATAAATCAGTACAGGCGAATATCAATTATTCCATCATCAGAGCACCTATTTCAGGAATTGTAGGAAAACTGCCATTGAAAGTTGGAAGTTTAGTTGGCCCTTCGGATGCTACACCATTGACTACCATTTCAGATACCCGTTCTGTATATGCATATTTCTCAATGAATGAAAAAGAATATTTAGATTTCTTAGAAAAATCTTACGGAGCTACTGTTCCTGAGAAAATCAAAAATCTACCCAACGTAGAACTGGAATTAGCTAACGGAAGTCTGTATCCAGAAAAAGGAAGAATAGAAGTGGTAACAGGTCAGATTGACCCAGCTACAGGAACCATTCAGTTCAGAGTAGGGTTTCCTAATCCTTCTAAATTGTTGACCAACGGAAATAGTGGAGCCATCAGATTTCCTAAATTCTATGACAATACTTTAGTGGTTCCAGAAAGTGCTACCTATGAGCAACAAGGTATGGTATACCTATTCAAAGTAGAAAAAGATACCGCTAAAAATACAGTGATTGAAGTGCAAGACAGAATTAATAACATGGTCATCATTAAATCTGGTGTAAACAAAGGTGACAAAGTAGTAGCTGCAGGAATTGGCGGACTAAAACCAGGAACGGCAATTATTCCAAAACCTGCAAAATTTGATAGCATTGTACAATCTATAAAAACGCTTTTCTAATGATAAAGAATTTCATCAACAGACCGGTTTTATCAACCGTAATTTCTATTCTCATCGTTATTTTAGGGGTGCTGGGATTGATGGCTTTACCCGTAACTCAATATCCAGATATCGCACCGCCTACAGTAAGCGTATCGGCAAATTATACAGGAGCCAATGCAGAAACGGTGATGAAAAGTGTAGTAGTGCCGTTAGAAGAACAAATCAACGGGGTAGAAGGAATGAGCTATATCACTTCTTCTGCGGGAAATGATGGTTCGGCGAACATTCAGATATTTTTTAAACAAGGAGTAAACCCAGATATTGCTGCGGTAAACGTGCAGAATAGAGTAGCCAGAGCTACACCGCTTTTACCAAGTGAAGTAACGCGTTCTGGAGTGGTAACACAAAAACAACAAACCAGTGCGCTGATGTACCTCTCTTTTTACTCAGAAAATAAAAAAATAGATGATGTTTATCTTCAAAATTATTTGAATATCAATGTTATTCCAAACATCAAAAGGATTAATGGAGTAGGAGATGCCAACGTAATGGGTGGAAAAAATTATTCCATGAGAATTTGGCTAGACCCCAATAAACTAGCTGCTTATGGACTGAATCCTACAGATGTTACCGCAGCGATAAACGAACAGAGTAGAGAAGCGGCAGCAGGTTCTATCGGTCAAAACAGTGGAAGTTCTTTTGAATACATCATCAAATACGTTGGGAAATACAACAGCAAAGAACAGTATGATAATATCATCATTAAGTCTTTAGGAAACGGACAAAACCTCATGCTGAAAGATGTGGCCAAAGTAGAATTGGCAGCGCAATCTTATACAGGAAGAGGGGAAAACGGAAATTCTCCAGCCATCAGTATGGGGATTTTCCAAACGCCGGGTTCTAATGCACAAGATATCATCAATGACATCAAAGCTTACCTAAAAACAGCCGAAAGCGACTTCCCAGAAGGGATTCATTATACGGTGAATTTTGACACCAATGAATTTCTGGATGCCTCTATCGAAAAAGTAGTCCATACCTTAATTGAAGCGTTTATCTTGGTATTCATCGTAGTATTTATTTTCTTGCAAGATTTCCGTTCTACATTGATTCCGGCAATTGCAGTTCCCGTATCGATTATTGGAGCGTTTTTCTTTTTGAATCTTCTGGGATATTCCTTGAATTTATTGACGCTTTTTGCCTTAGTTTTAGCGATTGGTATTGTGGTAGATGACGCCATCGTAGTAGTAGAAGCAGTACACGCCAAAATGGAACACGGCATCAGCGATGCCAAAAAAGCAACCATAGAAGCCATGCACGAAATTACAGGAGCAATTATCTCGATTACTTTGGTAATGGCTGCCGTTTTCATTCCCGTAACTTTTATTGAAGGACCTACAGGTGTGTTCTATAAACAGTTCGGGATTACCTTAATCGTGGCGATTTTAATCTCAGCAATCAATGCATTAACATTGAGTCCAGTGTTGTGTTCTTTATTTTTGAAACCTCAACATCACGATAAAGAATACGAAGAAAAAACCACCATGGGAAAATTCTTCCACAGATTTAATGCAGGCTTCAAAGCATCTACAGACCGTTATGGAAGAGCTTTTGTATATCTCATCAGACACAAGAAAGTAACCGTTATTATTTTTGCCATTACCATGGGAATTTTATGGTGGGCAAATGCTTCCATGAAAAAAGGTTTCGTTCCGAATGAAGACCGTGGAATCATCTTTACAGATGTTCAACTTCCTGCAGGAGCTTCCATGGAAAGAACGTATAACGCTTTGAAGGCAATTCAACAAAAAGCCTTACAAATTCCGGGAGTGAAAAACGTAACCATTTCTACAGGAAGAGGTTTCTTATCAGGAAACGGTAGTAATAATGGTTTGGCGTTCATCAGACTAAAACCTTTTGAAGAAAGAACCAGTGACGACGAAAAAATAGAAAACATCACCAAAAAACTCTTCGGAATGGCAGCTACCGTTCCAGATGCGAAAGTAGTGTTTTTCCAACCGCCTTCTGTTCCAGGTTTTGGAAGCAGTGCTGGTTTTGAAGCGGTTTTACTGGATAAATCGGGTGGTGATTATGCGGATTTAGACAAAGTAACGCAAGAATTCATCGGAAAATTAATAGAAAGACCTGAAATAGAATTTGCGCAGACTTCTTTTAATACCAAGTATCCTCAATATCAAATGTCGATTAATGTTCCCGTTGCAGAGCAATCTGGCGTTTCGGTAACCGATATTTTAAATACCATGCAAGGCTATATCGGTGGAATTTATGCAGCAGATTTTACCAAATATGGAAAACAGTTTAGAGTGATGGTGCAAGCCTTACCAGATGCGAGAAAATCTCCTGAAAGTTTAAATGCCTTATACGTAAAAACCAAATCTGGAGTAATGGCACCAATTTCTCAGTTTGTAACCTTAGAAAAAACCTATGGTCCACAATCAGTAAGCCGTTACAACTTATTCACTTCCGTGAAAATTACTGGGTCTAATGCACCGGGTTACAGTACCGGAGACGCAATTAGAGCAGTACAGGAAGTAGCAGATGGTGCACTCAACCAAAACTATGAAGTAGAATTTACAGGTTTGTCAAGAGAAGAATTAGCTTCTGGCTCTCAAACACTGTTGATATTCCTCTTGAGTTTGGTATTTGTATATTTCATTTTAGCAGCGCAATATGAAAGTTATATCTTACCGCTAATTGTGATTATTTCCCTTCCATTAGGAGTAATGGGAGCGTTTTTAGGTCAAAAATTAGCAGGCTTAGAAAACAATATTTACTTCCAGATTGCCTTAATCATGTTGGTAGGTTTATTGGCGAAAAATGCCATTCTAATTGTAGAATTTGCAGTGCAAAGACGTCATCACGGTGAAACCTTAGTCATGTCTGCTATCAATGCAGCTAAAGCTAGATTAAGACCGATTTTAATGACTTCTTTTGCGTTTATTTTTGGTTTATTGCCTCTGATTTTCGCAACAGGAATTGGAGCGGTAGGAAACCGTTCGATTGCAACAGGTGCAGCTGTAGGTTTATTGATAGGTACATTTTTAGGATTGGTGGTAATTCCTGTATTATTCGTGATTTTCCAATATTTACAGGAAAAAATCACGCCGCCTAAAAAACTAGAAATTAATCTGTCTGAATAATTTAAAAACTAAGTTTATGAAAGTAACAATCAATAAAATCATTCTTATATTTTTCGTAAGTTTTTTGGTGGTTTCTTGTCACACCAGACAGAATTAACAAAGAGCTAACGATGTGGTAGACGAAAAGCTTTTCAGAACAGATGCCTTGCCAAAAGACAGTTTAAGCATGGCAAATCTCTCTTGGAAAGAAATTTTTACCGATGCTGTTTTGCAAAAAAACATTGCCAAAGCTTTAGAAAATAATTTAGACATCAGAATCGCTTTGCAAAATATTGCGAGTGCAGAAGCCTATCTGAAACAGTCAAAAGCAGCGTATCAACCTACCATTTCTGTGGGACCTGATTATTCTTTTAATACCTCGTCGCTGAACACTCAGTTCGGACAAATTGTAGGAGAAAGAAGATACATCAATCAATTTGATATTACTGCAAATCTTGGTTGGGAACTCGACCTTTGGGGAAAACTAAAAGGGCAAGAAAAAGCGCAATATGCAGCATATCTGAGTTCTGTTGCAGCGCATCAAAATGTAAAAAGCAATTTGGTGGCTTCTATTGCGACAGCGTATTATCAACTCTTAGCTTTTGATGAACAGAAGAAAATTTTCAGCAATACCATAGAAATTCGCAAAAAGAATTTAGAAACCACCAAAGCTTTAAAAGAAGCAGGAATTGTTTCGGAAGTAGCGGTTCAACAAAGCGAAGCATTGGTGTATAACGCCGAAGCTTCTTTAGTGACTTTAGACGTTCAAATTCAGATGTTAGAAAATACCATTTCTTTGTTAATGGGAGAACCTTCTCACGAAATCGAAAGAACATCACTCAGTACACAGAATTTTGCGCTCAATACGGATTTAGGTTATCCTAGTGCGCTTTTGGCGAATCGTCCTGATGTGAAACAGGCAGAATTTAACCTCATCAATGCTTTTGAACTCACCAATGCTGCGAAAGCACAGTTTTATCCTAGTCTTAGAATCACAGGAAGTACAGGAGTACAATCGGTAGATATTGACAAATTATTCAGTGGAAATTCTGTTTTTGCCAATGTTTTGGTAGGTTTGGCTCAGCCGATTTTGAACAAAAGACAAATCAGAACCAATTACGAGGTAAGTCTTGCGAATCAAGAAAGAGCTTATCTGAATTTTAGAAAAACGATTCTGAATGCGGGAAATGAAGTTTCAGATGCGTTAAAAATGTACAATGCGCAAGACCAATTCATCGCTTTTAAGAAAAAAGAATTATCAGCGTATGATAAATCGGTAGAGTTTTCTCAGGAATTGGTGAATTATGGAATGGCGAATTATTTAGAAGTGCTGAATGCCAACGTGAATAAATTGAATGCCGAAATTAACATTGCCAATGCTCAATATACCAAATTACAAGCAGGAGTAGAATTATACCGCGCTTTAGGTGGCGGTTGGAGATAAGAAATTGTTTTGAAATTTTTGTTAAAAAGGCGTTCAATGCTATGTTGAGCGCTTTTTTATGCTGAAAATGAGAGGGTTTAGTCTTTTTTGAATTCTTTAGTAAAGTCATTTAAAATTTTGTAAATTGCAAAAGGTAAAATATTTTTGCGATGAGTTTTATTATAGATCAAGAATTTAGTTTTAACACAAATGCTGAGTTAAAAAAATACAAAAAAGATGAGCTTATCCAAAGCGAAGGAAATTATTCGCAATGTTTTTACTATTTGGTAAAAGGAGAACTTTCTGTCTTTCACTTTACCGAAGAAGGAAAAGAATTTTTGCAACACAAAGTATTTGACCAAAGTTTTTTCGGGGAACCAGCGGTTCTGTTAGGGAGGCCTTTTCCGGGAAATGTAGTGGTGACTTCAGAATGTGCAGAAGTTTACAAAATTAACAAAGATAATTTCCTCAATTATCTCAAACAAAAACCAGATTTACTCATAGAATTTACCAAGTCTATTGCCGAAAAATCCATCAACAAAAGCAATTCTATTAAAAATATTGTGTTTCTAAATCCTGAGAACAGAATTTTCAGCCAACTCTGCGATTATAAAAAGCAAAAAAGCTGTGGCGAAGAAAAAATCCTGATTGACATCACCCGAAAAGAACTTTCGAATATGACGGGTCTCAGAACCGAAACCATCATCAGAACCGTAAAAAAAATGGAAAGAGATGGCAAATTAGAAATCAGAAATGGTAAAATTTATTTCTAGTCGCTGTGATTACAATCATAGAATTAGCGTTTTAATTTCTCTAATTTTAGGGCATGAAAAATCAAGCATTCTTACTTAAGTTTTCTGTTTTCAGTTTTGTAATCGTTGCGATTTTAGGCGTATTGATGCGCTATAAAATTGCCTTTTCTTTGCCTTTTGTAGAACAAAAACATCTGCAAGAAGCCCATTCTCATTTTGCTTTTTATGGCTTCATCACTTCGTGCATTTACATTTTAGTAGCACAATATCTAAGCAAAACGGTAGAAGTAATTCAGATGAAAAAATACCAAATATTGATTGGGGTTAATTTTTTCGCTTCTTACGGAATGCTGTTGAGTTTTCTCTATGCAGGATATTATTGGTTGTCCATCATTTTTTCCACCATCGCTTTGCTGAATAGTTTTGTATACTATTTTTTCTTAATAAAAGACCTTAAAAACCTTCAGGAAACTTCCAAAATTTGGTTTTTAGCAGCTTTTTTCTTTGCCGTATTGTCATCATTAGGCGTTTTTACATTGAGTTATATGATGGCGAGTAAAAACGTGGTACAGGAATTATATTTAGCGTCTACCTATTTTTATCTGCATTTTCAGTACAACGGATTTTTTATTTTTTCATGTCTAGGATTGCTCTTTTATCACCTGAAAGAAAAAGGAATTCTAATCAGTTCAACAGAAAGCAAAATGATATTTTGGTTGTTGTTCATAGGATGTTTCATAGGCTTCGGTTTATCGGTTTTATGGTTGAAACTTCCTGTTTGGATTTATCTAGTCATTGTTTTGGCAACGCTTGTTCAAACTTACGGAGTTTTTCTCTTTTTTAAATGGATAAAAAATCAATGGCCAAAGATAAAAACCACGACCAATCCTTTGCAAAGATTTGTTTTCATCTATGTAGGCTTTGCTTTTGTAGTGAAAATTTTATTGCAATTGGGTTCTGTTATTCCTGCGGTTTCTCAATTTGCGTTCGGTTTTAGAAACGTGGTGATTGCGTATTTACACTTGATTTTACTGATGTGTGTTGCAACTTTTTTGTTGAGTCAAGTGATTCAAAATTTTAAAACAAGCCCAAGATTAAATACTGGATTAAAATATTTTCTGTTAAGCGTTTTTCTGAATGAATTTTTATTGGGATTAATGGGCATTTTCTCGATAAAATATGTAGCGATTCCTTTTGCCAATGAATTTTTATTCGGAATCTCTGTACTCATTTTAATCTCTATTCTAATCATCTTCAACACCTTAAAGGAAAAAAACAATTAAACCCCTTACTTTTTTATAAATCCAAAAAAGGCTTACTGAATTTCAGTAAGCCTTTTTGCTTATTTTTCTATTTGAACATCAACATTTATTGAAGGTTCACCTGTGGAAAATTTTTTCCATTCTCCAAAATAAGTACGATAGTAAGTATCTTTTGAGAAAGCAAATATATTACCGCCAAAGTAGAGTTTACCATTTAAACTTTCATCAACTCGCACAAGTACAAAGAAATCTTCATTTGTCCAAATATTTTTTTCATTTACATCAAATGAAACTTTGTTATTTATAATATCGTTTTTACTTATTGTTAGTTTTAATGTTTCATTTGTCAAGGATTTTTTGTCGTCAGGAAATCCATTTGACGCATTTTGGATATCAAATATTAAAGTTGCAGAATCCTTAACGTCAAAATTTACTATACTTAGATTGATTGACTTTATTTTTAAGTGTTTTTTGTTTTCTACCTTTATTGCATATTCATTAAATAATCTATCTTTTTTTTCTGAATTATAACCACAATAATTGGTTTTGGCATTTGAAGTTCCAAAATTTTTATATTTATATTTCTTTGGGTTAATGTTTACGGGTTCAATGTTTATTATTTTTTCTTTCAAAATAATTTCTCCGTTTGATTTTATAAACTCATTTACTTTGATTTCATATGGTATAAATTCACTAACATAAACCTTTAGCTTGGCATTTTTGTCAATACCTGAAAAGTCAATTTTAAAATTCCCATTTTGATCTGTCAAATCACCAATTCTAGTGTTTTCAATTCCAACTCTTGCACTTTGAATTGGATTTCTGTCTTCTTTTAATATTTTTCCCGAAATTAATTGTGAAAAATTTAGAGTAAAAATCAATAATGTTAGTAAACTTGAAATTTTCTTCATTTTTGAACATTTTTTTTTAACACTAGCTAATACTCAAATAAACGAAATCAAATTACAAAACGCTTCATTTCAATAATTTATAGGTTGGTAAATAATGGTAAGATTTTGTTTAGTTCGTGTTTTGAATTTCAGTTTATTAGTTCCTAACAAATATAAACAAAAAGCAGAAAATAAAATAAAGGAAAACCGTAATTTTTTCCTCGGTGGCTGAGCTTGTCAAAGCTACAGTGTAAAAAACTCCGAAGTTTCAATCTTCGGAGTTTTACATCTTTTTAAAAAATAAAGAAAAGATTGTGAAATAATTATTAATATTGCTTCTATAGCTTTTTACTCTGTTTTATTTAATGTCCAAATAATTGCTTTTTCTTTTGTAGCTCTGAAAATAGTAGTATGTTTTTCTTTTGGTTCATCAGAAAATTTCCATTTTAGATTAGTTTTATTTTCTTTTTTTAAGATGTTTGCTAATTCTTTTGTGAAAGGCGAAATGTCTTTTGCATTTGAAGCAGCAAACCAAACTCGTTTTTCGTTTGATGGAAATTTAGATAAATGTTCTTTTGCTGTTCTTACTAAATAATGATTATTCCACCATAATGAAGGATCAAAAGCAATATAATGGTCAAACATTTGAGGTGTTAAAAAGAAGGTTTCCATTACAAATAAACCTGATGCAGATTCTCCAATGATGCTTTTTTCATTTGTAGTTCTATATCGTTTGTTAATTTCAGGAAAAAGTTCATCATTAATAAATGCTCTAAATTTTTCTGAACCACCAACAACTGCTGCGATTTCTTTGTCTTTTTCAATTTCTGTAAAACCTGTTAAATCCCTTCTTCTTTCAGTATTTTCAATTCCTACTAGAATTAAAGGTTTTATTTTCTTTTCTTTTATAAGTTTGGCCAATGTATTAGCAATGTGAGGAAAGTCTTCTTTTATCCCACCATCTGCCATATACATCACGGCTAATGAATCCTTATCATTCTTGTAGTTTGGAGGTGTCCAAACATTAATTATTCTTTCTTCACCCACTTTTTTGGATTGAATTTTAAAGGTTTCGTATTCTGGAATGGGGTCGGTGGGTTGAGAAACGTTTGAACAACTTGCAAGTGCAATGATGATGAAAAGTAATTGGTTGTAAATGAATTTCATATTTTCAATTTAATCAGTTATTGTTTTTTTCGGTGTCATCTATTCTTATAGAGTAATCTAAAACAAATATAAACAAAACTAAGGAAAACCGTAATTTTTATCTCAATTCGGTGGCTGAGCCTGTCGAAGCCACAATATAAAAATTCAACAATAAAACCTAAAAATAATTTTCCACCTCGGTGGCTGAACCTGTCGAAGCCACGCCACAAATAAATCCGTTCGGAAAAAACAATTTTAAAACACACGCTTCATCAATTCGCTAGCGAATTCCCACTTTGCTTCCTTAAAAACATAAGAATAATAAAAAATCTTTGCGTTTCAAAAATAATTCAGATTCCTAATCGTGAGCAAAAAACATAACCATGTCATTCTGAAGGAAGCGCAGCATAGTGAATAATCTCTTCAAAAAGCAAAATATTTCAACTTCACATCTTCACAATTTCCAATGTTCCTCAGAGCCCTCAAAAACGCCATCATTTTACTACATCTCCGAGAACTTTGTGATAGAAAATATACAATTTCCACAAAGCTTCATAGCGAATGAATTTCGCCAACTTTGCTCCCTTAAAAATATAGGAATAATAAAAAATCTTTGCGTTAAAAAAATTGCAAAAGATGCTATAAAAAAAAGACTTACTAAAAATCAGTAAGCCTTTTGTTGTGAAAAACCTATGTAATAATTATTGTGGTAAAATAACACCATCTACTACGTGTACAATTCCGTTAGATGCAGGAACGGTAGCAATAATATTAACGGTTCCGTTGATGGTTGGTTTGCCATTCACCATTTTAATAGTAATATTTTTACCGTCTACCATGCCTAATGATTGACCGTCAGTCATTTGTTCTGTTTTAATCACTCCTACATAAGTGTGGTGTCCTAAAATATCACCCAATTTACTGTTGTTTTCAGGTTTTAATAAATCATCTACTGTTCCAGCAGGTAATTTATCAAAAGCAGCATTTACAGGCGCAAAAACAGTAAATGGACCTGCATTACTCAGTGAAGTAGTGAGTCCCGCTGCTTCTACTGCGGTAACAAGGGTAGAAAGATCTTTATTTCCTGCCGCTAATTTTACAATGGTAGGTGCAGAATCTTCGTCTACTACAGCTTCTTGACCACCAGCTACAGCTTCTGTAGAGGTTGAGGTTTCAGTGGTAGCCTCGGTTTTGTTGCAAGAGATAAGTCCTAAAGCAACACAAGAAAGGATTAGAAATGTCTTTTTCATATTTTTATAAAATTTTAAATAAAATTACGAGCAAACCCAGTCATGCTTTTATGATTGTAATCATAAAATAAAGGCTTGAAAACGTGAGATTTATCAGAGAATTGAAAAAAGAGCTAAATTGATATTTTAAAAAAAAATCTTCCCAAAGAGGGAAGATCTACAAAAAAAACACAAATGATGAAAAATTATAAATCTTTCTTGTTAAATTTGATATAAGAGAGCAGAAAAGGGACCGCAATCCAAATAAAGAGAATCACCATAGAAATTCCCATTCCGCCACCTGAACCAAAAATATCTTTAAAAACTGCTCCAGAATAGCCGAGCATCGCTGAAATATTGAGTTGCAAGAGCACGAAAATTCGGGCAAGACCAATAGGATTTATCGCTGCCAATGTCGCCATGATTCCTTCAATGGGATAATCCGAAAATTGGAACATGAGAACCAATAAAATGCCGTCATAAATAATAGCGAAAAACAACCATACAAAAATCGAAATGCCTATTCCTTTGGCTCGGTCTCTGCTTCCAATCGAAGACAACATAGCAAATGCCGTGAAAATAACCGAAAGCATTACTCCAATGATAATAAGCGAAAACCCTGTTTCTATAGAAGAATAAAGCAAAATAGGAACGCCACAACCAAGTAAATACGCCAAAATCAATGCGGAGGAAAGTCCGATAAAAATATTCAACCAAATCTTGCCTCTAGCAATGGGTTGACTGAGCAATAATTCTATAAACTGACTGCTGTTATAGACGTAAATCGTAGAAAAAATAATGCTCACAAGTGGAACCACCAATAAAACAATATTGAGCAAACTCAACGTAGCTTTGGTATAATTGCTGTCTAATCCCAATACTGACCATGAAATAACAAAGAGGAGTAGGGTATACAACAAGACGATTTTATTCTTTAAAATGTCGAAAAAGATGAATTTTGCGATATTGTTCATGGCTTCATTTCCTTTAAAATACTGATGATACTTTCTGAGATTTTCTCGGTTTTTCTTTCGGTCATTAATTCTTCTACAGATTGGTGAACAATGACTTTTCCTTCATTCATGAAAACAATTTCACTCACAATATCATCCAATTCGCTCAACAGGTGAGACGTGATAATGATGAGTTTTCCTTTGTTTTTTTCTTTGATGATTTTATTTTTTAAAATTTCAGAAGCAA
Organism: Cloacibacterium caeni; assembly: GCF_907163125.1. NCBI lineage: Bacteria > Pseudomonadati > Bacteroidota > Flavobacteriia > Flavobacteriales > Weeksellaceae > Cloacibacterium > Cloacibacterium caeni. The sequence continues at coordinate 1,361,466 of NZ_OU015319.1, read as the reverse complement.
GTGGGTCCAAACCTGCCGTAGGTTCATCCAAAATTATAATCCCAGGATTGAATAAAAAAGCCAAAACAGCACTTACTTTTTGGGTAGTTCCGCCAGAAAGCGTGCGCATTTTTTTGTCGAAGATACTTTCCAGTTCGAAAGCTTCTAAAAGTTCAGTATCTAATTCGCTTTCAGAGACTTTTCGGGTATCTTTAATCATCTGAATGGTTTGCGCGATGGTCATATTCTCAGGATATCGACCAATTTGAGGCATGTAACCAATATTTTTTCGGTAGAGATAATGTTCTTTTACGCTTTCATTATTGACCAAAATATCGCCATCTTCTACTACATTTAATCCGAGAATACATTTAATAAGGGTAGTTTTTCCGCAACCATTGGGACCAATGAGTGCAACAGAATGCCCATCATTAAAGCGAATATTCACCTGATTAAGCGCAGTGAACTTATTGAATTTTTTGGTTAAATTTTTTATTTCAATCATAACTTTTTATAAAAATAATTTTTAAAATCACAAAACGGAGCATCAATTCACCATTCATCCATCATCCTTCATCCTTCATCCTTCATCCTTCATCCATCATCCATCATCCATCATCCTTCATCCATCATCCTTCATCCATCATCCTTCATCCTTCATCCTTCATCCTTCATCCTTCATCCATCACTCCATCACAACTTCACGACTTCACAACTTTACAACTTTACAACTTTACAACTTCATCACTCCATAACCTCATCACTCCATCACCTCATTCGCTTTCATCTCTGGCTTCTCATCCACAAAATTCTCAGGAGTAAGACTTGGAATTAAGCGTTCGGAACGGTCTAATATCTCCACAAAAAATGCTCGGTACAACAACATAATCATAGGATTTTGTTCAGAAAGCACGGAGTATAAACTCAAGGGATGAAAAGGAACATCGCCAATTTGGTCTTTGTCTAGATCATAACCTTCGTATTTGTCCCAGTGATTATTTTTGAAAATATTCATCACAAGGCTTCCACTCGTGCTCACATCGAAAGTATTGTTCTCGAAATTATTCTTCATGAGACGGTTTTCCATGCAATTGGCATTGAGTTTTATACCCCAACCGTTATTAGAAAACTGATTGTTGTAAAGGTCAACTTTAGATGAACCGTCCATAAAAATGGCAGCCGTGTTGTTATTGAAAATATTGTTTTTGATTTTACTGAAGGTAAGGTCTTTGAGCAAGAGCCCATAAACGCCATCTCCCCAGTTATCGAGGAATTTATTTTTATACATGCCTACATTTCGGCTGTACATTACCGCAACTCCAGCGTCATTATTCTTAAAAATATTTCCAGTGTAGACATTGTTATGCGCGAACATGAAGTGCAACCCATAACGTTTATTTTTTTCGGAAATATTTCTAAAAACAAAGGTGTTGTTGGCTTTTTCTAAGTAAATGCCGTCTTTGTGACCAGAAATGTAATTGTTTTTGATCCAGATTTCTGCACTGGACCAAACGTGAACGCCATCTCCGATTAATTCTTGAGATTTTCCTCTATTGGTGGTGATTTTATTGTTTTGAATCAAACATTGATACCCTCTCTGAATGGTAATCCCGAAATAATTGTTCTCGAAAATATTATTTTTAATGGTTGAAAACTGACTGTCATATAAACGAACAGCACCTATGTTTTTCACTTCGTCTTCCCCAGAATTGATGATTTTAAAACCTTGCAAAAGAATTTTATTGGCTCTTAGAGAAACAATTTCGTACTTCATTTGCCCGTCCAAAACAGGTCTACCGATTCCAATCAGGGCAATAGATTTTTGGATGTTGATATTTCCTTCTCTGTAATGTCCTCTTTGCACCAAAATGGTATCGCCATTTTGAGCTTGAACAAGGGCAGAGTTAATGGTCTTGTAAGCCTGATTTTTACCTACCACAAGCGTTTTCGCTGAATGATACGCAAAATTCAGGAGGAAGAAAAATGATAATATTTTGGATAAATTTTTCAAGATGTTTCAAAAAAATAGGCTTTGCTAAAAATATTAAAAATAATGTTTCTCACAAAGCCTAAAAGCTATAAGTTAAAGTGAAATTTATTGTTCTAGGAAGCTCGCTCCTAATTTTTGAGCTTCTTCTTGGGCTTTGGTTTTGTCGATAAATGCTGCTACATTACCATTCATTGGGCTTTTTATAGCACCACCTGTGATAAGGGTTGCTTTTTCTATTGGGAACAATTCATTGGTAATAAAATCAGGCACATACAATTTGGCTTGACCTACTTGCTCTGCATTTTCGGTGGCATAACTTTGCATACAGTTCAGATCATCGAATTTATAGATTCTGCCTTTTTCTGTAATAAGCTCTGTGGCGAATTTAGGGTCTTCTATTCCCATTTTGCAAAGTTCGCACTGGTCTTTCCCGAAGTTTATTTTTTCTGGACCTTTTGGTGAACAGGAAAAAAATATACCTAAAGAGATGATTCCTAGAATGTTAAATAAATTTTTCATTTTTACATTATTTATTAGAAGATTTGAATTCTAAAACAGATAAAACCAATGAAATAATCCCTACCGCAAACATAATCCATCCTCCAACATCAGGATAAGAGTAAGCTCCAAAATTCAGTAGTTGCTTAAAACCTAATAATGGTGGTTGATAGCTCATTCCTGGTACGATTATAGGAGCATTAGGATTGAGATTGTGTCCGTAATCATATTCCCAAAGCCAAAAATCTACCATAAAAGCGATTCCGAAAAGTAAAAATAGAGCCGTAAAAAAATAAAGTCCCCATTTTTTCTTCAAGAAAGCAAAAAGGAACGCCAAAACGGCAAAAAATCCTAACGCATAAGGTAATACTTTAAATTCCCAAAAATCTTCTTGATGAATGGTTTTCATCCCGATATAATGGTTGAGACCATTGATGATTTCATAATCTCCTGTAATTTTATTGGCGTGCAAGAACATTCCTAAACCTTCGGGATATTGCGGAGCTTCTAAATAAATAGCCCAAATTGGAACAAAAATACTAATAACTAACCCAATTCCTGAAATGGATAAAAGAATGATAGATAGCTTTGATAATGAATTCGTTTTCATTTTTTTTTTTTTTTGAATGTTTAAAATTCAATAATTAGAATTTTTTAAAAGAAAAAGGGCAGTAGAAACTGCCCTTTTAAATTATTTAGTTTCTCCTTGTTTTACAGGACTTTTGGCATTATCTGCTTTGTTATTAAGGCTGTAAGTAAGGGGTGTAGAACTTCCAGCTGGTGAAACTCTTACATAACCTTGCATTTCTTGGTGTAATGCAGAACAGAAGTCTGTACAATACATTGGGTACATTCCTGGTTTTTTAGGAACCCATTTTAGAGTACAAGTTTCACCTGGCATAATCAATAATTCTGCATTTTGATTGCCTTTGATAGCGAAACCATGCGGTACATCCCAGTCTTGTTCTAAGTTGGTCACGTGGAAGTACACTTCATCACCTACTTTGATACCTTCAATATTATCTGGAGCAAAGTGAGAGCGAATGGAAGTCATATAAACGTGAACCTTATTACCTTGGCGCACTACTTTACTGTCTGCTTCACCTTTAGTAACATAAGGATGTTTGTTTTTAGCAATATCATAGAATTTCAACTGATTTTTCGTGAATAATTCTGCAGGAGCAGCTTGTGCGTAGTGAGGTTCACCAAAAGTTGGAAAATCTAATAACAGCTTCATTTTATCTCCGCTAATATCAAATAACTGAGCAGATTGAGTTAATTCTGGACCTGTTGGTAAGAATCTGTCTTTAGTAATTTTATTATAAGCTACTAAATATTTCCCGAAAGGTTTGCTGGTATCACCACCTGCAACCATTAAGTGACCTGTTGAGTAGAAAGTTGGTTGTCTATCTAACACTTTAAGTGTCTTAATATCCCATTTAACAACTTCTGAAGATACAAACATAGATGTATAAGCGTTACCTTTTCCATCAAACTCTGTGTGAAGTGGACCTAAACCTGGTTTTTGAACTTCACCGTGTAGTGTGGCTTCATACTTCAAGATTGGGACACCACCATATTCCCCTGAGAATTGTTTAGTTTCAATAGCTTTTAACATTTTGCTAAAGCTGTGAACAGGAATCATTGCTGCCAATTTACCAGAACCAATAATATATTCACCTGTTGGATCTACGTCGCAACCGTGAGGAGATTTTGGTGTAGGCATGAAATAGCAAATGTCTTTTAATTCAGCCACATCAAGAACTGTTACTTCTTCTTTCATTTCAGAAGTAGCAGTGTGAGTTTCTTCATTCCAAGTATTATGAGCGTATTTTGTTTTTACTTTACGTCCTTTTCCAGCTTTAAGATATTCTTCTGCTTTTTTCCAGTTTACCGCCATGATGAAGTCTTTATCATTTTGAGAAGCATTTACTTCTAATAAAGAATTGGCTTGTTCTGAATTGTAGCAAGAGAAGAAGAACCAACCGTGAGATTTTCCTTTACCAGCGTGAGAAAGGTCAAAGTTTACAGCAGGAGCTTGGAGCTGGAATCTGATGTCCATTTTTCCGGTTTCTTTATCTACACCAATGAAAGAAATCACTCCTTTGAAGTTTTCTTTGAAAGAATTAATAGGAACGTCTCCGTTTTGATCATCTGTAGGAACAGAGAAACGGGTTCCTGCAACTACATATTCAGTATTCTCTGTGATAAATGGTGAAGAGTGGTTACCTGCAGAGTTCGGCAATTCTATAATTTCTACTGTTTTAAATGTTTTAAGATCTAATCTTGCAACACGTGGTGTGTTATTAGCGTTAGCGAATAACCATCTTCCATCTATTTCTCCATTAGTTTGAGACAAATCAAGGTGGTGTTGATCGTCCCAAGGAATAAATCCGTGAGAAGTTTCTAACATCGGTTTAGTTTCTTCACTGTAACCATACCCATTTTCTGGATTTACAGAAAAAACAGGTAATACTTTTAATAATCTACCACTTGGCAATCCATAAACATTTACTTGTCCATTGAACCCACCACTAACGAAATTATACATTTCATCATATTTTCCTGGTGCTACATACACTTTTTCTGCGGCGTCACCACTTACTGCGGTTTCTGTACCTTTGGGTTTACAACTGCCTAAAAATGCTAATGAAGCAAAGGCCGAAATACCAAATAACTGAATAATTTTCATATATTTATTTTTATAGTCTATCTAAATTATTTTGCACCGTCGATTTCTCTCATGTACTCTAGAATTTGTCTTGCTTCAGTTTCATTAAGCCCTTGGTTTGGCATTCTCACTAAACAAATCTCTAATTGTTTTTGTAATTCTGGGTCTACACTAATCATAGGATCTGGATTGCTGATGAAGTTCATAATCCAATGTGGAGTTTGTCTTGTAGTCACACCTTTCCATCCCGGACCTACTAATTTTTCTTCTGTAGGTTTATGACAAGAAGTACATTTTACCTCTGATACTTTCTTCCCTTCAGCAGCCATAGCAGCGTCAAATTTGCTCACATCTACGTTGCTTTCGTCATATTTACCTAAACCTCTTTTCGGATCGTATTGTCCTGATTCAGATGATGCACTAGTTTCCGTAGTAGCAGCAGATGTTTCTGTAGATGAGGTAGGTGCAGAAGCGTCTGCAGGCTTGTCATTACCACAAGAAACCATCGCGAAAGCCATCATAGGAAGAATTAGAAATTTCAAATTTTTCATATATTTTTATTTTAATATTAATTTGATAGCAAATTTAACGTTATTTAACACTTGGGATTTATGACTTGAATCATAAAATAAACATGACATTTATTAGCAAATTTGCACCTGTAAAACAGAAGAGCATTTTTGTGATTATTTTTTAAAATAATGACGGCTCATATAGTGGACTCATTTCTTTTAAAAAAACAGTATTGAATCAATATGAAAAATAATTGGATAATCTTAGCAATGTTCGCTTTCTTGATTTCTTGTAACAAAGAATCATCGACCACAGAAAATTCACCAGTGATAAGTGATAAAAATTCTAAAGAAGTTTCTTTAAAACAAGAGGCAAAAACCTTAACCAATGATAAAGGAGAAACCATAGTGGTAACGTATTTTGCCGAAGGAATAGATTTAGCGATGACTCTTAAAAAGAATGATGAAGAAGAACACAAATTGGTGGCAAAAGGAACCAATCCAAAAGGTGAACCTATTTTTACAGATGGTTTTTATGCTTGGGAACTGTCTGATGATGGATATTCAGGAAGACTCACAGACAAGCAAGGAAATGTAAGTGTTTTCAAATAAATAGCTTTATTACTTTGTTTAAAAAATCCTCAAATTGATTTCAATTTGAGGATTTTGTTTTTGTTATAGAATGTGACATTGACTTCATGTTTTATTTTTTTAATGACTATTTTCTAAAAAAAAAGGAGTGGTGCAACAGTTACCCATGTTAGCTGTTTGTGCTTTTTGTACCAAAAATTTGTCTTTCCAAGTCCTTATATATTTCTGTTTCGTCAGTAATTAAGGGTGCCATCGTGTCTCTAAGAAATGAGATTGTATTATTCCCACATTGTCTTAAACTCAAGATTCTTTTCAGTTCTGTGTAAATTTTACCACTTGCGGATTTAATATCATCAGTAGGATTATGCCTATTCTCAATGCTGTCTTTGATGGCGTCTTGTTTTGCAATTAGACAAGCATCGATTTTATCTTCTTGTCCCTGTGCGATGCAAAGTTTTTTAATGATTTCATCGTCTAACAGATAATTTTCAATGTGTCTTTTATCAAGTGTTTTTATACCCTTAGTTAAAAGTTCTGCTACTTCTGCATTACTTTTATCGTCCCTGTCTACAAACTTTATGATTTTAGATGCCTTTAGAATATTGGAAACTAATTTCACACTTTGGTTTTCGATGTCTTCGATTTCATTGCATGAACCAATAGAAACAAATGTAGTGTCATGGTATTTTTCCTCAAATATTTTCGAATAAATTTGAGCATCAAAATTTTGACATTTTCTACCTTGCTGTGTTCCTTCACAAAAAACAATTTGTCTTGGGGAAATTAACTTTGAAAAATCAGAAAGAGCTAACTCAAAGAATCTGTTCCAAATAGATTTATTAATTTTTGTTGGCGTAATTATCTCTTCTGAATCAAAATCCCGATTATCAAAGTCTAAAAATGTAACGGTTGTAGGATTTTTAGTTTCTAGTTCTTCAGCTTCTTTTAACATTCCAATTGAATGTGTGGAAATCCAAAGCTGAGAATGTTCTGGAATTAGCCTATAAAGTTCAGCTAATAATTTCGATTGAAGTCTGGTGTGCATATGTGCTTCAGGCTCATCAATGCAAAATATTGTGTTAGAGTAAAATTTAGATTTTATAATTAAATCTAATAACAAATCAAAAGCTGATTTTTCTCCTGCGGATAGATTTTTATAATGAAAATCCTTTGAATTACCTTTTTCAAAATAGAAGCTGCCATTTGATAACGGGTCGCCAATAGAACTTAATGTTAAATCGTCAAAGACATTTTTCAGAGATGTTTTTATTTCCCCTATAAGCTCCTCTCTATAATTCTCAACTGTCTTTGAATTATTGGATGTATTAAAAACCCCTGCAAGTGTTTGAGAAATTAATCTTTGATAGTTTTCCGAAACTGTCAAATCGTTTCCGTTCAATGTTTCAAATTTTGAATTTTCTGTCGGATTTCTTTGATTATTTAGAGTGTTAACAGTAAAGTCGGGTTCATTTCTGTAAGCAGTTCTAAAGTAAAATTTATCTTTCAATTCCTGTTTTACAAAAGAGTCATGAAAGTCAATTTTCACTTTGTTTTGGTACCAATTGTCTGATTTTCCTTGACTGTCCTTTTTTACAAAATAATCTTGCTGACCAACAGTACTAAACCCTTCAAGTCTATACCAATGGTTAAATGCTTCAAACAAAGAGGTCTTGCCACTACCATTCGGACCAACTAAAACAACAAGTTTTGCAGAACAAGGTAGTCCTGTTATTTTTAAATTTGTGAATCTTTTGAAGTCTGTAATTTGTATTTCTTTTATTCTCATATGTTGTCTTTGTTGTGTTTAATAGCATGACAGCTAACGGTTCGGCGGATTTGCGAAGTCCCGAGAAGGAAGTTTACTTCCGTTCGTGGTATTCTGCAAATTTATAGTGCAAGTTGCACCACTCAAATTTACAAAAACTTGTATAAATATTATACTTTCAAAGCATCAATAACTCAATTTTAAAAACACATTGCTGCGCAAAGTCTCCAGACTTTGAGTTCCGATGTTCCTCAGAGCACTCAAAAACGCCATCATTTCAACACATCTCCGAGAACTTTGTGATAGAATATATACAATTTCCACCTCGTTTCAGAGCGAATGAATTTCGCCAACTTAGCATACTTAAAAAAGTAATTCAATAATAAAAATTTTGCGTTTAAAAAATAATTCAGATTCCTAATCGTAAGTAAAAAACAGAACTATGTCATTCTGAACGAAGCGTAGAGTAGTGAAGAATCTCTTCATCAAGGAAAAAGTTTTTCTACACTTGCCAACCGAAAATACGTGACCTTTCCAGAACATCTCCGATGTTCCTCAGAGCACTCAAAAACGCTATCATTTCACCACATCTCCGTGAACTTTGTGATAGAATATATACAATTTCCACCTCGTTTCAGAGCGAATGAATTTCGCCAACTTAGCATACTTAAAAAAGTAATGAAAGAATAAAACTTTTGCGTTTAAAAAATAAAACAAAAGAGCATAAAAATAATTTTCATACACGGTGGCTGAGCGTAGTCGAAGCCACAACACAAATAAATACGTTCGAAAAAAACATTTTAAAACACACGCTTCATCAATTCGCTAGCGAATTCCCGCTTTGCTCGCTTAAAAAAGCAATTCAATGATAAAAATCTTTGCGTTTCAAAAATAATTCAGATTCCTAATCGTGAGTAAAAATAGAACCATGTCATTCTGAACGAAGCGTAGCATAGTGAAGAATCTCCGATGTTCCTCAGAGCCCTCAAAAACGCCATCATTTCACCTGCTCTCCGTGAACTTTGTGATAGAAAAAAGTCTGTTTAAATAACAATTCCCATAAAGCTTCATAGCGAATGAATTTCGCCAACTTAGCTCACTTAAAAAGCAATTAAAGAATAAAAACCTTTGCGTTTAAAAAATAAAACAAAAGAGCATAAAAATAATTTTCATACACGGTGGCTGAGCGTAGCCGAAGCCACAACACAAATAAATCCGTTCGGAAACAACATTTTAAAACACACGCTTCATCAATTCGCTAGCGAATTCCCGCTTTGTTCGCTTAAAAAAGCAATTAAAGAATAAAACCTTTGCGTTTCAAAAATAATTCTCCTCCTGAAACAGATTCCTAATCGTGAGTAAAAAACAGAACTATGTCATTCTGAACGAAGCGTAGAGTAATGAAGAATCTCTTCATCAAGGAAAAAGTTTTTCTACACCTGCCAACCGAAAATTCGTGACCTTTCCAGAACATCTCCGATGTTCCTCAGAGCACTCAAAAACGCTATCATTTCACCACATCTCCGTGAACTTTGTGATAGAATATATACAATTTCCACCTCGTTTCATAGCGAATGAATTTCGCCAACTTAGCTCACTTAAAAAGCAATTCAATAATAAAAACCTTTGCGTTTTAAAAAACCTTAATCTCAAAAATCTCTCATGTCTTTCAAACCAAATTCCTCAAATTTTCAGCAGCTTTTAAAATCGTTTCTGGCTTTTTACTGAAGCAGAATCTAATCAACTCGATGTCGCGGATTTGTAATCCGTGACTATTACTATTTTATAATTATCTATGCTCAATGCGGATTTGTAATCCGTGACGACTATTATTTTACTAGATGTTTTGCAATTTGTTACTCTCACTATATTTTGTGATTATCCCAACCCATGAAAACGACTTCTACATCTAAAGCACTATCTAAATCAGCATAATTTCTTGCAGAGCTAAAATAATAATTTTCTGCTTCCGTTACAATCTTTTCTTTTACAGGATTTTCATGTATGTACTTTATTTTTTCCTTTATCCAATGGTTAGAGAAAATTTCTTCTGCATGATAGCCATCTTGCCAAACTTTGTATTGCTGTGGTCGTGATAAATGTTCGCAAGCTTTGCTAAAATACTCTAACAGCCATTCTCTTCTGCTTTCAGGTTCGTCTTGTATGGTTTGAATTATTTTTTTAGAAGTATATTTTTTGAAATCTCGCATAATTTCTGATAATGTTAAATCTCCATCTGCTCTGCAAAATAAATGCAAATGACTGTGCATAAGGCAATATGCAAATACAACAAGTCCTTTATTTTTTTGACAATACTTGAGTGCATCTATGATTAAATGTTTTTGTGGCAATCTTGTGAATACATCTACCCAACCTACTGTGGTAATAGTAATGAAATATGCCTGTGAAATTTCAGTGGCATTGTATTTGGTTGACATTATTAGTTTTGAGTAAAAATATTAAAAAAACAGCAACAAAAAAGTGGCTGTTTTTTTAATGATCAATCATCTATTATTTTTTAGTATAGTCACGGATTACAAATCCGCGACATCGGGATTGTGAAATTAATATCTTTCAGTACATACGGAGATTTTGGACCTTCGTATTGAAATGATACGTTTTTAAATTGTATTTCTGAATTTTGGTTACTATTATCAGTAATTAAAAATGTTTTTTGATGTGAGTTTTGCTCTTCAGTTGGATGGTTTTGAACTTCATTTAACCTTTCTAAACTTAATTTTGCATCTTGTAATGAACGAAAAAAGCCTATTAATTGGTTTACTGGGGAGTTCATTTGACCTATAATGTAGGAAACGGACAATAACATTCCAAGAGTCATTTCATCTTTTACTACAAATGTTGCTGCAATAAATGTTACTAAAATATTTTTTAACTGGTTTAAAAATTCAAAACCTGAAAGTTGTATTTGATCTATTTTTAGTGTTCTTATATTAAGTTTAAATAATTTTTGTTGTATTATTTCCCATTCTTTGATTTTAAAATTTTCAAATTGACTAAGCTTCATTTCAGTAACCCCATTTAAAATTTCATAAATAGATTCTTGATTTTCGCTTTGATATTGGAATCGGAAATAATCTAATATTTTTCTTCTTTTTAACCAATAAAATGACCATGAAATTGAAATAACAGTTAGTACTAAATATACTAATAATATTACAAAGTTGTAATACCACAATACACAAAAAAAAACAGAAAATGTAATTATTGAAAAGAAAGTAATCATTGATTGAGAAGTTAAAAAATCTTCAATCCTATGATTATCTTGTATTCTTTGTTGAAAATCTCCTATTAATTTTGTGTCAAAAAATTTTATAGGCGACATAATCATTTTTTTAAGAAAATCTGAAATAATTGTTATACTCAAATGTGTTCCTACATATAGCATTAACCAATTGCGAAAAACACTTATCGAAATAGAACCTAAAAACAAAGTTAATTGAGCTAATTTATTATCTTGCTCTGTTTTTCTCATCTTCATTACCCGTTGATTTGTTTCTACTAGAGATTTTGTTATTTCCAAAATTGTATATTAACGAAATTCTAAAGGCTCTTTTGTCAAGGTAACTTTTATAGTTTATTTGTATATCGTTAGTATAACTAATAAATTCTTGTTGATAACTGTGAAACAAGTCTGTTCCTGCTAATGTTATTTGTAAATTTTTATCAAAAAATAAAAATTTTAATGATGCATCTAGTTGATTATATGAATTATTTCGGTCTAAATCCCATACTCCTTTAAAAATATTTGAAAATCTAGTATTAAAGATGATAGTTTTGGAATTATTAATAAAATAATCGCAGTTTATTGAAAAATCGCCACCCCATCCAAATAATCTCTGATTGGTAATTTGTAAAGAAGATTTTGAATCACTGTAATATATACTTAGTGAATTATAAATTGAAAGTTTTTTAAAAACATTAATATTAAAACTCTGTGAAAAACCTATTGAATTGGTATTGTAATAATTAAATGGTTTAGTTTCTTGAAAATTGGTGTTATTATTTAATATAGTTATATATTCATAGCCGTCTTTGGTAGATGAGTAATATAATGTAGAGTTCCAATTATTTTTATAATTAAAGTTAAATTCTACATTATCTGTAAATGATGGTTGTAAAAATGGATTGCCTTGCCTATATGACAATTCGCTATTATACCATTTAAAAGGATTTAGTCTTCCATAAGGAGGACGACTTAATCTTTTTGAATAGTTTAAACTAAATGTATAATCATCATTTGGAACATAAGAAATATATGCTGTTGGAAAAAACTTTGAGTAGTTATTAGAATTTATTTGATTTAAAGAGATAGAGTTCCCTTCTGTTTTAGTGTTTTCATATCTAATGCCAAGTTGCGTTTCCCATTTATTTATTTTTTTATTTATAGAAAAATATAATGCTTGAATATTTTCATTGTATTCAAATTCATCACTTTGATTAGGGTCAAAAACAGGAATTCCAGTAGTTGTGTTATATAATTTTACATCATTTGTGGTTTTTATATATGATATTTTACCTCCAAATGATAGATTTACAAACTTTAAAGGTATTTCTGCATCTGTTTTTATTGAAAAATTATTTACTTTTTGACTCCCATTATTTATAGCTGAATAAAGAGAGTTTGAGTTCTGAAGTATTTGATTTGTGGTAAAATTTCTTCTTATCTCATTATTGAAGTTAAAGTAATCTACATCAAAAGATAATTTTTTTCCTAAACTATCTATTTGATAGACGGAATATAAATTTATTGAATGAGAAATGTTTTTAGGTTTTGTTTCTCCTTCAGTTATAATGTTGAAATTCTGATTATTAATATTGTCATAATTGATAGAAGAAACATTATCATCAATTACATTTAAGTCACTTTTGTTTAAAAAATATTGAATACCTGTTGTTATTTTTTTTGATATATTATATTCAAAATTTAATCTACTGCTAATAGTATTATAATTTTCTTTAGTTTCAGAATTATCAATCCATTTTCTGTCAATATAATTATACGTGTTAGTTTTTGTTTTGAGCCAAGAACCATTATTATAATTGATGTCAGATTGTAATAGTATTTTATTTTTTTTAAAACTAAAATTTACGCCATTATTATAAGATGTATATGTAGCTGCACCAAAAGAAGAGCGTAATGTAGCTTTCCAATTATCAGTAGTGATTTTTTTTAGCACAATATTTATCAAACCACTATTACCCTCAGCATCATATTTTGAAGGGGGTGTTGTGATTACCTCAATTTTTTTAATGTCATTACTAGAAATAGTTTTTAAATAATTAATTAATTCTTCATTAGATAATTGTACTAATCTATCATTAATCATTATAGCAAGTTTATTTTTTCCAGGTATAGTTATTACATCATTATTCACTCTTAAATTTGGTGTTATTTTTAATAACTCATAAGCGTCTAAACCAGTAGCTGAAATATTATTTTCCACGTTAAAAACTAATCTGTCAATTTTTCTTTCAAAAAGCTTTTTCTTTGCAGTTACTGTAACCCCCTTAAGTTCAATTGTTTTTATTATACTATCAATTTTAATACTATCTGATTGCGCATAACTAATATTACTTATAAGTAACATTACTGTTATTAAGATTAACTTTTTAATCATATTTCAATTTTTAAATAAGAGTGGTAAACTGCGTTTGACAATAAAAAATCTGTTAAATCGTATTCTAAATTATCTCCCTCATAATCTAAAAAATTGGATTTAGATATGATGTTTATAAAATCACTAATATTTTTTGATTCTCCATCGAGATAATAATATAATAAATTCCAACCAACAAGTTGTTTACATTCAATATACATATCTGACCAATCATCTTCAACAAAAATAAAATAAGGTGAGGGTTTTGTTTGTTTTAGATTTTTATAATCAGTTACTATTTTTTCTAAATCATTTATTAAATCAAAATTTGAATAATCAAAATTTAAAAAAATTAATTCCCCTTTATTTTCATTGATCTTAAACTTTAATTCATTAATATTCATATTATCGTATAATATGGATATATTGTTATAAACTTCTTTTTCATTAATTTTTTTTGAATATTGAGTACTAATTCTATATAAAAAATATTCAATTTGATAAAGATCATATATGAATAGTGAAAAACTTGATTTATCCTTTAAAGTTTCATCAAGGAACTTTTCAATTTTGCTTTTATTCTCTTCAATATTTTTATTTTCTTTATCATCTATTAATAAAGCTGTTAATTTAAAATGATTTAAATTATCTTTAGTAATGAAAGTGTTTTGTGGATTAAAATCCTTATATAAGGAATTTATATGCCTAAATGTTTCTGGAAACTCTTTTTTTAATCTACACTCTAATTGTAAATAATGCAAATATTGTCGTTTAGAAAAACTAATTAAATGTATGTATGAATTATAATAAGGAGTTAAATGAAATTGTGTTAATTCTTTAAAATTTTCACTAATATAAGTGTTTATTAATCTATTTATTTTTAAATTTTTTTTATTAGCAAGCATATAAAAATAGAATTGTTCCATAAGAACATTGTATCTTTCTAAATCTATTGTTTCAGATTTAATTTCATTATTTTCAAAAATATGATTTACAAATAAAAATAATTCCTTAAAAAAAGAGATGTTTTTTCCTCCAATAACTCCAGCATTTATGGCTTTGAAATTAGCTGAATTATATTCATAAATTTCATTAGGTAAACCTTTTAGATTATTACAAACTTGATTTAGAACTTTACCGTAAAATGAATAATTATATTCAAAACTTTGACAAATCAAGTCTGAATTTTTATAATTTATTGGTAATTTATTAAAAATATAGGTATCTCCATCAACATGAAGGAATGGGAGCTCTTGAAGAGAATAAACATATAATTTTGGATATGCATAGTAGATTGGATTGACATCATTTATATTGTCTAAACAAACATTAACTTCATCATAAGGGAGTTGTAATTTATCTATTAGCCACTCCTTGCCTTTTATATCAGTAAAAAGTAAAATTCTACCGTAATGTTTTTTCCAACTTAAACAACTTAATGCCCAACTCATAGCGTGATGCTTTTCTGAAAGAAAACCTCCATTATTTCTGTCGTGTTCAGTTGTTTTGTCTTTATTACTAGGTAAAGACCAAAATGAGTGTATTATATTTTCCATCTTATGTTTTTTTTTATGCTCTTCATTTTTTTAATTCATTTTAACATCTATTTTTATACGTAATGTTGACTTTGTTGCGCAATGGTTTCATACAACGGTTCGGGTATTGCCGAAGGCGGGGATTTTTAGCACAAAAGTTCAATCGAAGAACAAAAATTGAACCTTGCACAAATGTCCAATCGAAGCCGTTCAGCCCCGCTTTTGGCAATAACTTGTTAGCGGTTCGGGCTTTTGTTTCATTGGTCAATTCCACCGTTGTCTTTATATTTTTGTCTATATTCCGTTTGTTTGTCTGTTTGTCCAAGTTCTTCATAAAGTCCCGCTAATTCCCAAAAAGTATATTCAGAAGATGGTCCATTTTCTTCACTTATTTTAAAGGCTTCAATAGCTTCTTCAATTCGTCCTTCGTCACGCAATATGTATCCAAGGTCTTCGGCAACTACATTTTTGTTTGTCGCTATTGTAAGTCCACTTTTTAAAATGTCAATGCCGATTTGTGAATTTTCCTTTGAATAATATAGTTCGTAGTCGCCAAAACACTCAGATGCAATAGATGGAATTATAGACTTTACTTGTTCGTAAATACTTTCAACTTTTGTTTGTCCATTTGAGCCTTGTTTAATTACAATTTCTGCAATTCGTTCTGGTGTCATAATTCCGATGTAGCAGTCTGTTTTTTCGTTTTCGGAAATTTCAAAAGCCTTTACGAAATAATAGTTTTCTTCTTCGGGTATAAGTTCAAAGTCTGTCGATTCAATTGTCCAATTAAGTTCGTTATCATCGTCCTGTTCAGTAACGATAAAAACATTTGTATTTATTTCTTTATAAATGTCTTTCAGTTTCATAAGTGTCGTGTTTTAGCCTGACCGCTAACGTTCGCGCGGATTTGTGAAGTTCCAAATCCGAACTTGTTCGAGATTTGAGAATTTTACAAATCCGCTTGTTGTGCGAAGTCCGCGAAGCGGCGGCACAAGAAGCGGATGTAATCCGCGCGAACGTTGTGGCGAAAGGAGCGGAGCGGATTTCGCCACAACGGTTTTGGTATTGCTGAAGGCGGGGATTTTTAGCACAAAAGTTAAATCGAAGAACAAATGTTGAACCTTGTACAAATGTCCAATCGAAGCTGTTCAGCCCCGCTTTTGGCAATACCTTGTTAGCGGTTGTTTTTCTTCATTCTTTTATTTTTTGATTCATATATTATAATTTTGTCTGAAGAAATACTTTTATTTATTTCTTGTTTATTTTCATTTGGATTTACAATAGTTTTTGTCGAACCGTTTTCAATTACAGTTGAGTGAGTTTCATTTGGATTTACTATGGTTTTTGTCGAACCGTTGTCAATTACAGTCGAATGAGTTCCATTCGGATTTACAATAGTTTTTGTCGAACCGTTGTCAATTACAGTCGAGTGAGTTCCATTTGGATTTACTATGGTTTTTGTCGAACCGTTGTCAATTACAGTCGAATGAGTTCCATTCGGATTTACAATAGTTTTTGTCGAACCGTTGTCAATTACAGTCGAGTGAGTTCCATTCGGATTTACAATAGTTTTTGTCGAACCGTTGTCAATTACAGTCGAGTGAGTTCCATTTGGATTTACTATGGTTTTTGTCGAACCGTTGTCAATTACAATTGAATGAGTTCCATCAGGATTTACAATAACTGTTTGTGCTATTAAATTCTCAACAGTGAAAAATGTAATTAATAATAGAAATAAATTTTTCATAATTTATGTCATTTTGCGTTCAGTTTTAAAATTACCGCTAACGTTCGCGCGGATTTGTGAAGTTCCAAATCCGAACTTGTTCGAGATTTGAGAATTTTACAAATCCGCTTGTTGTGCGAAGTCCGCGAAGCGGCGGCACAAGAAGCGGATGTAATCCGCGCGAACGTTGTGGCGAAAGGAGCGGAGCGGATTTCGCCACAACGGATGGCGGTATGGTTAGTTGCCGATTTCGAAGCACTTTCCTGTCAAGTTACAACTACTTTTGATACGGGCTGTGCCGCTCGAATACGCACTGCACCGGCAATTAACTATACCGCGTGTTGTGCGTTCGGCTTTTATTTATTTCATTTTCTTATTGTAAATTGAAGCAAAGTTACTAATTTTGCATTCAATTATTTAGATTTTTTTCATTATGTATTACAGCAGACCTTGGACGACTATCTAAGTGATAGACAGTCCCAAATAAATTTCCCATAATCTTTTTGGCAAGACAAACAGTCTATGCTTTAGTGTGTCGTCATTTTTAATGAAGGCATTTCTTTGTCATAGTTGCTCTGTCAGGTAATACTGTCTTTCACATCGCTACGATTTGAATTCAAGTATTCACCTGTAAGAAGTCATAATGAATAAAAATAAATTGCCTGTAAGATTTACAGGTCAGCACTTTACAATTGACAAAGTGCTAATTGAAGATGCAATAAAACAATCAAGAATTAATCAAAACGATATGAATAAAAATAAATTGCCTGTAAGATTTACAGGTCAGCACTTTACAATTGACAAAGTGCTAATTGAAGATGCAATAAAACAATCAAGAATTAATCAAAACGATACGGTCTTAGATATTGGTGCAGGAAAAGGATTTCTAACTGTACAACTACTACAAAAGGCTAAATTTGTCATTGCGATTGAGAATGATTTTGAGTTAATAACGCATCTAAAACACAAATTTAAACAAACTCAAAACATTCAAGTTTTTGGATGTGATTTCAGAAATTATAAAATTCCTAATTTTTCGTTTAAGGTTGTTTCTAACATACCATTTGGTATAACATCAGAAATCTTAAAAATATTGATGTTTGAAAATATGGAAAGTTTTCAGGGCGGTTCAATTTTCCTGCAATTAGAACCTGCTAAAAAGTTATTTGTAGACAAAATCTTTAATCCTTACACTATCCTATATCATACATTTTATAGTTTGAAGATAGTTTACGAAATAAATCCTAATAGTTTTATACCTCCTCCAACTGTTAAGTCTGCTTTTCTTAAAATTGAACGAAAACCTTTACATATTGATTTTAATCAGAAAGTCAAATATTTAAAATTTCTATCTTTTCTGTTACAAAAACCTAATTTACCTGTCAGAACGGCTTTAAAATTAATATTCAGAAAAAGTCAGGTTAATGAAATTTCCGAAAAACTTGGAATTAATTTGAACTTAAAAATCGTGAATCTATCTCCAAGTCAATGGAAAGATTGTTTTATTGAAATGCTGAAAGTTGTCCCTGAAAAGTTCCACCCTTCATAAATCAATTCTATCTTGTCAAGGTAGTATTTTCTGCGAGGGGGTGTCTTTAAGCTGACGCACAACGTTCGCGCGGATTTGTGAAGTTCCAAATCCGAACTTGTTCGAGATTTGAGAATTTTACAAATCCGCTTGTTGTGCGAAGTCCGCGAAGCGGCGGCACAAGAAGCGGATGTAATCCGCGCGAACGTTGTGGCGAAAGGAGCGGAGCGGATTTCGCCACAACACTCAAATATACGAAAGTTTTGCGAAAGTGCAAATTTTTTGATAAATTTTGCCTACATGCTATATATTCAGTGTTTTTTGTATATATTTGGTTTCGTATTTCGTATAGAGATTTATAGAATTTATTGCACTCTATTTTTTTAATCTACACAAAATGCGAACCCTCTAAAGATAAATAAATGGATTTTAATTTATACAAATTCAGTATAGGAGAACACTATTCTAAAAAAGTCATTTGGATTACTTTTCCCAAAGATTATACCTTGATTAAGGAACTTAGAGAGCGTTTCTCGTCTGTAAAGTGGAGCAGTACTCATAAAGCATGGTATTTGCCAGATTTACCATCTATACGTACTGCTTTACAAATTAATCCTAGCGAAATAGGAGATGAACTTATAGCAAGTATAGCACCTAATAACCAAGAAGCTTTTTTGCGGTTTAGAAATCAATTAAAACTAAAAGCATATAGTAAGAATACCATTAGAACCTACACTACAGAATTTGCGCATTTGCTTAGAACAATTAAGCATTACTCTGTAAATGAACTCACACAAGAGAGATTGAAAGATTATTTTCTATACTGTATTAAAAAAGAAAATATTAAAGAAAATCATCTCAATAGCAGAATTAATGCAATAAAGTTTTATTTCGAAAAAGTGTTGCACAGGGAAAAAATGTTTTTTGATATTCCACGTCCTAAAACACCAAAACTGCTTCCTAAAATGCTCACAAAATCAGAAATTAAAAAGATTTTCAAGCAAACATCTAATCCTAAACATCTCCTCATGCTCCAGCTTTCTTATGGAATGGGTTTAAGGGTTTCCGAAATTGTAAATCTTAAAATAGAGCATATTAATTCTGAGGATATGCTGGTTTTAATTGCTGGTGCAAAAGGAAAAAAAGATAGGTATACCAATTTGCCGGAGTCTATATTACCTCTATTGAGAACTTATTATAAAGAATACAAGCCAAAAGATTATCTTTTCGAAGGTCAATACGGTGGTGCATATTCGGTGAGAAGTGTACAGATGGTTTTTAAAAATGCACTCAAAAATGCTAAAATCAACAAAACCATTGGTATACACGGTTTGAGACACAGTTACGCCACTCATCTTATAGAAAGTGGGGCGGATATTAGATTTTTGCAGGAACTTTTGGGGCATAATTCTATTAAAACTACCCAAATCTATACCCATGTTACAGATGTTTCTAAATCGAAAATAAAAAGTCCTCTTGATTTTTTATAATTCACCAAAAAATTTCACCATTTTCAGCTCACCCCAAAGGAAAGTCAAAGGAAAGTCAAAGGAAAGTATAAGGAATGTATAAGGAATGTATAACTAAAGGGTAGCCAATCTTCCTTAAAATCTTCTTTTAAAATTATGAAAAGGCGAGTGCCAGTCTTTTTAATTCTATAAACATGACATTTGTCATATTTTTTGTCATTCCGCTCAGTTTTATATAGTTTTACACCAAATTAAAAACAATGGCTCTACAAGACCAAAATACTCCGAAAACTCCTGAAGAACAACAGGAAGAGTACAAAAAAAATCCCATGCGATTGTACGGAATTTATTCTTCCATCGTGTTTCAGATGTTGGTCATCATTGCTTTAGGATTTTGGGGCGGGAAGAAAATTAATGATTATCTAGAATTGCCCAATGATTTATTAACCGTAGCCATCGGTTTAGCAGGATTAGGATTAGCCTTGTACAGTACCTTAAAACAAATAGAAAATATAAACAAATAACACGCATGAAACAGTCTACCTCTTGGTTATACATTGTTCTTTTTATTCTGGTCTTTTTTTTACATTTTGCGATATGGCAACTTTATGTAAATGACTTTCAAGTGATATTTATTCGCTATTATCTTTTCTTAACCATTTTATTTATGATGGTCATCACCATTATGTCTATTGTCAAAAAGATTTATCCCGAGTATATCGGTTTTACTTTTATGGGACTCATGCTCTTTAAGTTGAGTATTATGTTCTTGGTAATGAATAAATTACACTTATCCGAAGTGCCGTATCACAAGTATCATTTTATACCGCCTTACTTGGTTTCTCTGCTGTTAGAAACTTTGTTCGCAATCGGTTTATTGAAAGAACAAAAAAATAACTAATTCATACTTTGTTAATTTGTTTTTTTATCATATTTTTGCAAAACTTTTAAAATAACATAAATCAATGCTGAAAAGAGGAGTTTTATTAATCGGTTTTTTATCTACATTTTCACTTTCTTTAGCGCAACATCACGAAGCTGCGGCAGAAACTAAACCTGCTACAGAAACCAAAGTGGTAAGTGCCGAAGAAGCAGAAAAAGAACAAATAAAGAAAGAAAATAAGGAGTTTATAGACCATCACTTGTTAGATGCTCACAGCTTTGATATTATGGTGGAAAAGAAAGCAGACGGTACAGAACACCACATCGGTTTTCCACTTCCTGTTATTTTCTATGATGAAGCAAACGGTCTTCATGCATTCATGAGTTCAGAATTTCACCACGGTAAAGAAATGAAAGATGCTCATGGCAAAAAATACAACGTAGTAGAAAGCAAAGGTGCAAACTACGCTCTTTACCACGAAAAAATTGTAAAAACAGATGCTTCTGGTGCCATTACTTTAGATGACCACGGTCACGTTACCAATGAAAAAGTTTTAGACTTATCTATCACGAAAAGTGTTTTAATGATTTTATGCGCATCGTTATTGATGATTGTAATTTTCGGTTCTATGGCTAGAAATTATAAGAAATCACCAATTCCTACAGGTGCAGGTAAATTATTCGAACCACTGGTAATCTTCATCAGAGATGAGATTGCAATTCCAAACATCGGACCGAAATATCACAAATATATTTCTTACTTATTGACTATTTTCTTCTTCATTTTATTCCTGAACGTATTTGGTTTATTACCTTTCGGGATTAATGTAACAGGGAATTTAGCCATTACAGCTGCTTTAGCAATTTTTACCTTCATCATTACGCAGTTTACGGCAAACAGAAACTATTGGCAACACATCTTCTGGATGCCAGGTTTACCGTTCTTGATGAAATTGGTAATGATTCCTATCGAATTAATCGGGATGATCATTAAACCGTTTGCATTGTTAATACGTCTCTTTGCGAACATGTCTGCAGGTCACATCGTAATTATGTCATTAATTGCAATGATTTATTACTTCCAAAATGTAATTGCAGGCGTTGCATTCCCATTCTTAACATTTGTATTGTATTTATTAGAGATATTAGTAGCATTTTTACAAGCGTATATCTTCACCATGCTTTCTGCGGTTTACTTCGGTATGGCAAATGAAGAACACCACCACGAAGAAGCTCATCACTAATAAGAGCCAAGTTGAAAGAGCCAAGATAAAAGAGTCAAGATAAAAGAGTCAAGAGCCAAGTAAAAAGTCATCATTTTGAACTCGAAACTCGGATCTCAAAACTCAAAACATAAAAGTAGAAACTAATTTTTAAAATTATATATTATGGAAATTCCAAAACTAGTAGGTGCAGGTTTAGTAGTAATCGGAGCAGGTTTAGGTATCGGTAAAATCGGTGCTGCTGCTTTAGAAGGTATGGCTCGTCAGCCAGAACAAGCTGGTAAATTACAAACTGCAATGCTTATTGCTGCTGCACTAGTTGAAGGTCTTGCATTTGCTGCATTATTTGCTGTAAACTAAGACTCAAAAAAATAGCACTCACCCGTAACGGTTGGTTACGGGAAGTGTTTTTAAAAATTAAATAAAAAAAAATATATAAAAATCTTATGGGATTATTAGAGAATTTTTCGTCAGGTTTGTTCATCATTCAGTCAGTTATTTTCTTGATACTTCTTTTCGTGTTAGGAAAATTTGCATGGAAACCTATCCTTACTGCTTTAAATGAGAGAGAAGTTTCTATTCAAGACGCTATTAACCAAGCTAAATTGGCTAAAGAAGAAGTTGCAAATCTTAAAGCAGACAATGAGAGAATCATCCGCGAAGCTAAAGCTGAACGTGATGCAATCTTAAAAGAAGCAAGAGAGTTAAAAGACAAAATTGTAGGTGAAGCAAAAGACCTTGCAAAATCTGAAGGAGACAAAATGATAGAACAAGCTAAACAATCAATCAATGCTGAGAAAAATGCAGCAATGGCTGATATCAAAAATCAAATTGGTTCTCTTTCTGTAGAAATTGCAGAAACTATTCTAAAACAAAAATTAGATAATGCTGATGCTCACAACGCATTAGTTGAAAAAATCATTAATAAATCTAACTTAAATTAATATGCTAACCTCTAAAGTAGCGAAAAGATATGCACAAGGTTTACTAGACTTTACTCAAGAGTCTGGGAACACGGCTTCTATTTTTTCGGAAATGAAAGATGTAGTAAAGATTTTTAATGAATCTAAAGAATTAAAGAACTTCTTTGCTTCGCCAATCATAGACGCTAAAAAGAAAACCAAAGCAGCCTTAGAAATCTTTGCTCAGTTTTCACAATTAAGTAAGAATCTTATTACTTTGGTGATTAAACAAGGTAGAGAAAGTCATCTTCAAGATATAGCACAAGAGTTTATCAATAAAGTAGAAGACTTACAAGGCGTACAGAGAGTTACCTTAACCGTAGCTTCTGAACTGTCTCAGAAAAATGTAGAAGACATTGTAAAATCTTCATCTTTAGTAGACCATACTAAAAACTACGACCTAAATGTGGTAGTAACCCCTGAAATTATTGGCGGGTATATCTTAAGAGTAGGAGACCAGCAGGTTGATACTTCTGTAAGAACTAAACTAAGCCAAGTGAAAAAAGAATTTCAATTAAATTAAGTTAAAAAACCATAAAATGGCAGAAATAAATCCGGCTGAAGTTTCAGCAATTTTAAAACAACAGTTAGCCAACTTTGATACACAAGCGAGTGTAGAAGAAGTGGGTACAGTATTACAAATTGGAGACGGTATCGCTCTAGTTTACGGTTTAGAAAACGTACAATACGGTGAATTGGTAAAATTCGAATCAGGAATTGAAGGTATTGTATTGAACCTTGCAGAAGACAATGTAGGTGTTGCACTTCTTGGAGAATCTAAAAGAGTAAAAGAAGGAGATACGGTAAGAAGAACCGAAAGAATCTCTTCTATTAAAGTAGGAGAAGGTCTTTTAGGAAGAGTAGTAGATACTCTAGGAAATCCTATCGATGGTAAAGGTCCTGTAACAGGTGACCTTTATGAAATGCCACTAGAAAGAAAAGCTCCAGGAGTAATTTTCCGTCAACCGGTAAATGAACCACTTCAGACAGGTATCGTAGCAATTGACTCTATGATTCCAATCGGAAGAGGACAAAGAGAGTTGATCATCGGAGATAGACAAACTGGTAAAACTACCGTTGCTATCGACACTATTTTGAACCAAAAAGAATTTTATGATGCTGGTGAGCCTGTATTTTGTATTTACGTTGCTGTAGGTCAAAAAGGTTCTACTGTAGCACAAATCGTAAAAACTTTAGAAGATAAAGGAGCTTTAGCTTATACCGTTGTGGTAGCAGCAAACGCTTCAGACCCTTCTCCAATGCAGGTGTATGCGCCAATGGCTGGAGCTGCAATTGGAGAATATTTCAGAGACACTGGTAGACCAGCATTAATTGTTTATGATGACTTATCTAAACAAGCAGTAGCTTACCGTGAGCTTTCTCTATTATTAAGAAGACCACCAGGTCGTGAAGCATATCCTGGAGACGTTTTCTATCTTCACTCAAGATTATTAGAAAGAGCTGCTAAAGTGATTAAAGATGATACCATCGCTTCTCAAATGAATGATTTACCAGAATCATTGAAACCAATGGTAAAAGGAGGAGGTTCATTAACGGCTCTTCCAATCATCGAAACTCAAGCAGGTGACGTTTCAGCATATATTCCTACCAACGTAATTTCTATTACAGACGGACAGATCTTCTTAGAGTCAGATTTATTCAACTCTGGGGTGAGACCAGCGATTAACGTAGGGATTTCTGTATCGAGAGTAGGAGGTAACGCTCAGATTAAGTCTATGAAAAAAGTTTCTGGTACATTGAAACTTGACCAAGCGCAGTACAAAGAATTAGAAGCTTTTGCTAAATTTGGTTCTGACTTAGATGCGGCTACTATGGCAGTAATTGCAAAAGGAGAAAGAAACGTAGAAATTCTTAAACAACCAGTAAACTCTCCACTACCTGTAGAATCACAAGTAGCGATGATTTACGCAGGAACTGAAAACTTATTGAGAAACGTTCCTGTAAGAAAAGTAAGAGAATTCCAAGTAGAATACGTAGACTTCTTAAAAAATAAACACCCAGAAGTAATGGCTGCTCTTAAATCTGGTAAGATTGATGACAGTTTAACAGGTGTTCTTAAGCAAGTAGCTACAGATTTAGCTTCTAAATATAACTAAAATTAGTTGATGGTTTTTGGTTGATAGTTGACGGAATTTTCTAAGACTAGCAACCAACAACCGACAACCAACAACTAAACTAAATATGGCAAATTTAAAAGAAATTAGAGGAAGAATAGCTTCTATTTCATCTACAATGCAGATTACAAGTGCGATGAAAATGGTTTCGGCTGCGAAACTGAAAAAAGCACAAGATGCCATTGTAATGTTAAGACCTTATTCTGAAAAACTTCAAGAAATCATTCAGAATGTAAGCGCAAGCTCTGATTCTGATAACGTTTCTGCTTTTGCACAAAAGAGAGAGGTGAAAAAAGTACTATACATCGCTATTACTTCTAATAGAGGTTTAGCAGGTGCTTTTAACTCATCTATTATCAAAGAATTAAACCACAGAATTTCTAATTCTGCTGTAGAAGTAGAAGTGTTAACCATCGGGAAAAAAGTTTTTGATGCAGTAAAGAAAAACAGAACGGTATATGATAATCAAAGTGCCATCTTTGATCATGTGAGTTTTGAAAAAGTATCAAAAGTGACTTCTGCTGTGATGAAGGATTTCAGCCAAGGAAAATTTGATGAAGTACATCTAATTTATAATAAGTTTTTAAATGCTGCTAATCAAGAAGTAAAAACTGAACAGCTATTACCAATATCAATGCCGGAAACTGATGGTAATGCAAACAGTGATTATATTTTTGAACCCAACAGAAACGAGATTTTGGATAGCCTAATTCCTAAATCTATTAAAACGCAAGTATACAAAGCAGTGCTAGATTCTATCGCATCTGAACATGGAGCGAGAATGACAGCGATGCACAAAGCGACTGATAATGCACAAGCACTTAAAAATGATTTGGTAATTTTCTATAACAAAGCGCGTCAAGCTGCGATTACCAATGAAATTTTAGAAATCGTTTCTGGTGCAGAAGCACTTAAAAATAGCTAAGAAATATTTCTTTTATACGATAAATGAAAGGGCGTCAACTCAGGTTGATGCCCTTTTTTATGATGGTAAAATGATAAGTTCATTTTATGAGTTCACTATAGAAATTTAATTTTGTTTATAATGATTAAATTTACTTAGTTTTTCTTATCTAAAGGAAATTAGTTAAAAAGAATAAAACTAAAAATTAAAATAGTTAATTAAGCGTATTGTATATCATGGGGTTTGGGTGTACTTTTGAACTGTAGATTTAAAGAAAAGGTTACACAAAAGTGTAATTGAAACATAAAATAAATCGTTTTAAATTTGCACCGTAATAACCCAAAACACAAATGATGATAAATTTTCTACTGCAGTAAAATTAAGGTTATTATGTAAACTGCAGTAGAAATTTTTTTTTTTACAACAGGAAGTAGTAATTTTCTTCATATTTCGATTTTTAGACCAAAAAAGGGTGCGTTTACGCACTCTTTTTTATTAAACTTTTATATTAAAAATAATCATATATTTGCATAGATTAATCAATTCACAATTTTTTATAAATGGATTACGATAGTGTCGTCAAACTTCTTATTGCATTATTACTAGTATTACTAAACGGTTTTTTCGTAGCGGCGGAATTCTCCATCGTTAAGGTTCGTTATTCTCAGATTCAAATTAAGGCTGCCGAAGGAAACAAAATGGCGAAACAAGCCGAACACATCATCAAACATTTAGATGCTTATTTATCTGCTACACAATTAGGGATTACCTTAGCTTCATTAGCATTAGGTTGGGTAGGAGAAAGCGCTCTGGAACATGTTTTCCATGGCATATTCTCTTATTTCAATATCAATATTGCACCTGCAATGATTACGACAATTTCTGTAGTAGTCAGTTTTTTAATCATTACCGTAATGCATATTGTTTTTGGGGAATTAGTGCCTAAATCTATTGCTATTAGAAAATCAGAAGCCACTACATTATTCATTTCTGCACCATTAAGATTATTCTACAATATTTTCAAACCATTTATTTGGTTAATGAATTTATTTTCAAATGCTTTTTTGAAATTAATAGGAATCCATCCCGCTTCTGAACACGATATTCACTCTACAGAAGAACTTCAATTATTGGTAAAACAATCTGCTGACAGCGGTGAGATAGAAGAAGAAAACTACGAAATTATTAAAAATGCTTTTGATTTTACAGACCACACTGCAAAACAAGTGATGGTGCCTCGTCAAAACATTATTTCAATTGATATAGAAGATGATAAAGAAGAAATTTTAAAACAAATCATCGATTGTGGATATTCTAGAATCCCAGTGTTTAAAAACTCGATTGATAATATTATCGGACTTTTCTACACCAAGGAAATTATGAGAGAATACATCAAAAACAAAGACCTTGATTTAAAAGAGTTTTTGAGAGAAGCATTCTTCGTGGTAGGAAGCAAAAAGATTTCAGACCTGTTAAATGTTTTCCAACAAAAGAAACAGCATTTAGCCATCGTTATCGATGAATTTGGAGGTACAGAAGGTATTCTTACTTTAGAAGATATTTTAGAAGAATTGGTAGGCGAAATTCAAGATGAAGAGGATGATGAAGATAAAATCGTAGACCAAGTAGGAGAAAACGTTTTCTGGGTAAAAGCAACTCAACCTTTAGAAGAAATAAACGAACATTTACCGAAAGAATTATCAGAAGTTGGTGAATACAATACTTTAGCTGGATTTATCCTGCATCAATTAGAAGATATTCCAGAAGAAAATCAGGAGTTCGATATCGATGATTATCATTTCAAAATTTTGAAAATGAATAATAAGTCGGTGGAATTGGTAGAATTGGTGTACGAACCAAAAGATATTGTAGATGACTTAACCGAAGAAATTAGCGAAATCTAATTAATTTCATCCTTTACCTTTACCTTTACCTTTACCTTTACCTCAAAGTTAACTTCAGTCAAAATGAAATTTTACGATAATCCTCAAAGAGAATATCAAGAAGAAGTAGCGCTTCTAGAACAGGAAGACGAAGTCTATAAATTAGTGCTGCATAATGATGATGTAAACACTTTTGATTTCGTGATAGAGTGTTTAATCGAAATTTGTAAACATACGCTAGAACAAGCCGAACAATGCACCATTTTGGTTCATTATAAAGGCAAATGCACCGTGAAAACAGGTAGCATGGAACTTCTAAAACCCATGCACGAAAAATTAATTTCCAGAGGTCTTACTTCTGAGATTGTATAAATAGAAAAAAACTCGTTCCAAAATTTCGGAACGAGTTTTTTGTTATCAAATTTTCTTTAACCTAAAAACGAAATTAAATAGTTGTTCTATTTGTACAATATTAATATTCTAAATTTACAATCTTATCAATTGCGTAGGGCTTTAGCCCGATGAAAAAGTCAAAAAAATAAATGGCTTTAGCCAAAACCTAGATAAAATTTGGCTAAAGCCAATCTTGTATTGAATTAAAAAAAAACGGGCTAAAGCCCGTTCCAATTGATATATTAAAGTGATGGATTTAATGGTATTTTTGAATTAAGATTAAAACTTCACCTTAAAAACTTTCGTTTCCCCATTTCTAATCACGGTAACTTCTTTTTCGTCTCCAGCATTGAGTTTTGATAAACAATCCATGTAAGAATAGACTTCTGTGATTTTGCAATCTCCAATTTGGGTAAGAATATCTCCAGACTGAATTCCTGCAACTACAGCAGGTCTGTTATCAGTAACTCCGTCAATGTGCAAACCATCTTTAGAATCCGCATAACTTGGCATAATTCCTAGTGTTACTTTGTATTTTGGGACAGATTTGGTAGAAGTGGTTTTGGTCTTCGTAAACGGAATTTCAGATTTTTGAGAAAGTTCGTTCGCAATGCCAAAAACATATTGGGTGATGGTTTTTACGCCATCGAAATTTATTTTATCACTGTCATCACTTGGTTTGTGATAATCTGCATGCGTTCCAGTAAACAAGAATAAAACAGGAATATCTTTCAGATAAAAGCTGGTGTGGTCAGAAGGACCAACTCCAGATTCATCAAGCGTAATATTATAACCTGCAGGTTTCACTTTTTTTACCAAATCTGGGAAAATAGGAGAGGAACCTACACCTCCTATCGTAAGGTTTTTATCTTTGTCTAATCTTCCTACCATATCCATATTAATCATGGTGACTACATTAGGATATTGAGATTTTACATTTTCTGCGAATTTTTTAGAGCCAATCAGTCCGTCTTCTTCCGCTGAGAAAAGTGCAAAAACGTAATTTATTTTTTCCTGAGTCTTATTTTTGGCAAAAATTCTCGCCAATTCCATCACTGCCGAAACGCCAGAAGCATTGTCATCTGCACCATTGTGAATTTGTCCGTCAGAATTCATGAGTGTAGATTGATGATGTTGGTTCAATCCTAAATGGTCATAATGTGCACCAATAACAATCGTTTTAGCGGCTTTATTGTCTAAATATCCTATCACGTTGGTTCCTTTACTTGGAGTAGAAGAATTTTCATCGTGTGGATTCAGTTTAATGGAATATTCAAACGGTTGTAAATGGGTTTTAAGTCCTAATTTTTTAAAATATTTCTGAATATAATTTGCAGCTTTTTGCTCGCCTTCACTTCCTGCTAATCTGCCTTGTAACTCATCACTAGCAAGATAAGTAAGATGATTTTTAAGTTGAGTTTCGTTTACATTTTCTGCTTCGTCTGTGTCTACCCAATCTGCGATGAAAACATTGGTTTCTCTCGGCTTCGACTGATTTCTATTGCTGCTGAAAACCAATTTTTTCCCGTCTTTAGAGAACATCGGGAACGCATTGAATTCACTTTCGTAGGTAATTTGTTTCAGATTTTTTCCTTCTAAATCTATGGTGTACAACTGGAAATCATAACCTCTCGTAGAATGATGATTACTGGAGAAAATAATTTTCTTGTCATTTGGAGTGAAATATGGCGCCCAATTCGCTTTTCCAAGGTGCGTAATTTGTTTTAAATCTGTTCCATCAGCATTGATGGTGTAGATTTCCATATTGGTAGGTGCAACTAGATTTTGAGCCAAATAATCTTTGTATTCTTTGATTTCAGCATCGGTTTTTGGTCTAGAAGCACGAAATACAATTTTTTTAGAATCATGAGAGAAAAACGCGCCACCATCATAACCTAAACCGAAGGTAAGTTGTTTCAGATTTTTCCCATCAATATCCATCGTCCAAAGTTCTAAATCTCCTGTTCTGGTAGAAGTGAAAACAATTTTTTTACCGTCTGGAGAAACCACCGCTTCTGCATCATAACCAGGAACATCTGTTAATTTTTTGACAATTTGCCCGCTCAAATCTGCCATATAAATGTCAAATTCTGGATAAATTGCCCAAAGATATTTTCCATCTTTAGAAACAGGCGGAGCTGGACAAGCACTGTTCGCTTCGTGTGTAGAAGCGTAGAGAATATGTTGGTTATCTGGCATAAAGAAAGAGCAGGTTGTTCTTCCTTTTCCTGTAGAAATTAATTGTAGATTGTCAGATTTTTTAGAATAATCCTTCGATAAATCATAGGCAAAAATCTGGTCACATTCTGCTCCCAAATTTTTATTGGTGACTTGCATTGTCAGGAATTTTCCATTGGGAGAGAAATACGCTTCGGCATTATCTCCACCATCAGTCAGTTGCTGAATATTTCTAAGATTTCTTTCTTGTGAAAATAAGAAAACACTGTTAAGCAGTGCAAGAACGATTACATTTTTCTTCATATTTGTTTTTTTAGAAAGGATAACCAATCGAGAAGTTGAAGGTTGGCTTAAATGGTTTTATTTTGTCAAAAACCCATCTTTCGCCTTTTGGCTGATTTGGGTCGTGTAGTTTGTAGGCTAAATCTATTCTTACCGTAATGTAGGCTACATGCATTCTCAATCCGAAACCAGAACCCAATCCCATTTGAGAAATAAATTTATTGAACTTAAATTCATCGCCAATTCCTGAATCTTTGGTGCTCCAAATGTTTCCAGCATCTGCAAAAACGGCGCCTTCAAACATTTCATTAAATGGATATCTGTATTCTATGTTGGTGGTCAATTTTACGTTATCCATCATATAAGCTCTCACTTTTTGATCGATTTGTGTGTCTGCAGGACCTAATCCACCAAAAGCAATCCAAGCTCTGATGTCATTACTTCCCCCATTGAAATACGAACGGATAAATGGCATATTGCTAGAATTTCCATAAGGAATTCCTACACCAATAAATTGTCTTACAATAAACTGTGATTTGTTTTTGAAAGTGAAATATTTTCTCGCATCAATATCAAATTTCACAAACTGTGAAATCGGAATGCCGAAAATGGTTTTGCTATTCGTTAAAACTCCAGAATCGGTATTGTTTTTACTGAAAATACTCAATAAATTCCCAGCCAATTCTACTTTAGCATCTAAAAAGAATGGGTTTTGATAGCCTTTTTTCCCGATTTCATTATAGATATAATTGTAAGCCAAAGAATTGATGAGAACGTCTTGAGTTAATCGGTCTTTTTTAATGGTAGACTGTCTGAAATTGAGCAATAAATCTAAACCAGTTGGCGAAAGACTATTCGCAAAACCTGTATCATTAAGCAATAATCTAGATTTGGCTTCAGTGTCTAAATTAATAGCACCTGGATTATAGATATCATAGAGATTAAAAATTCCGTCTTTAATATCTCCTTCCGTTTTGAATAAATCATAATATTTATCCTTATTTCGAGTAAATGAAAACTGAGTGTTAAAAACAGATAATCTATGAGAAATCACTTCATTCACCGTGATAAAATAATTCAATCCAGCGTTCACGTTGATTCTGTCCATTCCAATATTATTCTGTACAGAAGCACCTAAATTCACTGTAGAAACAGGCGAATATTTGTTTGGGACGAATTTTTCGGTGTTAAAAGGCAAGAGCAATCTTGGGAAATTCAACCCAAATTGAAGGGAATATTCAGAAGCGTTAAACAACGCATTAGGATTTTTTTCATCGAAAACGGTACCAAAAGTTCCAGAAACACTTCCCGTAAAGTTTTCGGCGCCACCAAAAATATTTCTCGCCGTTAATTCTGCTGATGGCGAAAAGCCAAGATTCAAAATTTGAGAATAATGTAAATCGAGCGCCGTTTTAAAATTGTATTTCGGTAACGGAATGAGTTTGTATTTTACATTGATAATTGTATCATTCGGATTGCTGTATTTGTCTGGAGAAGCTTTATAACTGGCAATGCTGAAATTATTAAGCGCTAGGAAATTTCTTTTGGTAAGGTCTAGATTTTTTTGGTTGTAAATTTCACCTTTTTTAAGCGTAATAGGTCTCCAAAGTGCTTTAACCTTGTATTGGTCATCTATTCTTTTAATGATGGCATTTTCGTATTCTTTTACGTCTACATTGGCTGTGTCAGTAAGTTTTTCTAAATATTGAATTTCTACGTTACCTATAGTATACTGTTTATAAGGTGTTTTTAACGTGTCTTTCAAAATATCCATGGTGAGTGGAACTTGCTTTCTGCTTTGCAAAGTGTCTGCCGTAAAATAAATTTCGCCACCATCTCTATTGAAGCTATAATAACCTTTTTCTTGCATGAGTTCGGTAATTCTTTTTACCTCGTCTTCTAATTTTTCTTGGTCTAAAACATCTCCTGATTTTACTTTAGATTCTGTAATTTTCTGTTCGTAAATATTTCGGATGTTTTCGTAGGGAATATTGTAGTAATATCCGTTGATATAAGTGGGATCTTTATACGTGATTTTGTAATTGGCTTGTGCTTTTTTTGCCGCCGAATCGAGTTTGTGAGAAAAATCGACATGAGCGTCCCAAAATCCTTTATACACCAAGAATTTTTTAATGGAATTGGCACTGGTTTCGGTTTTTCCTTGCTCTAAAATAATAGGAGGTTTCCCTAAAGAATGCCAAACTCTGTTCCAAAACAAACTATTGCCCTTCAATTCTGGATGATTGTATTTCACATAAAGAGAATCTCTTAGTTTTTGATTTCTCATTTGTCTCGGAAACGTTTGATACTCGTTTAGAATGCTGTCATATTTCGCATTCGCCATGTTATAAATCCATAAACGAGTAGGGAACAGATAGAGGTCTTTTTTATTGGGTTTTTGACTGACAAAATTCGGGATTTCTTCATCGAAATCTTTTCGGTCTACATATTCAAAATTATTTTTGGTCAATAAATACTCACCATTCGGAACTTTCTTGGTACTGTTACAAGCGTAAAGAAACCAAACGAGGATTGCAAAAGATAAAAATATGTGGTATTTTTGAAAATATTTAAAAAAATGCTTACTGCTCATAAAATAAAAGTTTTTCAGTCTCTGGATAAAAAGAAGTTCAGACAAAAATACAATTTGTTTTTGGTTGAAGGTAACAAAATAATCCAAGAGTTGAAACATTCTTCTTACAAAATTCAAGAAATTTTTTCTATTCAACCCGAAGATTTATCCTTCCCCGAAACAGAGATTCATCCTATTACAGAACGTGAACTGAAGAAAATTAGTTTTCTGCAAACACCAAAAGATTCTGTAGCGGTAGTAGAATTGCCTTCTTCTGAAATGCTAGAGCAACAGAAAATACAGATTATTTTAGACGGAATTCAAGACCCGGGAAATCTGGGAACCATCATCAGATTGGCAGATTGGTTCGGAATTGAGCAGGTAATTTGCAGTCAAGATACTGTAGATGTGTACAATCCAAAAGTGATTCAGTCTACCAAAGGTTCTTTTGCCAGAATCAATGTAGTGTATACCGATTTAACTGAATATTTGGCTAAAACAGACGCTGTAAACATCGGTACAGATATGGTGGGCGAAAATATTTATCATTTTGATTTTCCAGAGAAATTCAATCTTATTTTGGGTAATGAAGGAAACGGAATGCGACCAGAAGTTGAAAAATTGGTTTCCCAAAACATTACGATTCCTCGATTCGGACAAAAACAATCTACAGAAAGCCTCAATGTTTCGATGGCGACAGGAATTATTCTAGGGCAGATTTTTTCTAAAATTTAAGGATTAGGATTTAGGATTTAGAAATTAGTTTTGAGAAAAATGTTTATCTTTAAAAGCTAATCTAATCTTAACTTTTTTTCATGCCAAAAATCGCTTTTTTCATCAATCCTACGATTAGACATTTCAAGAAAATTGAAATCGATATTCAGCATCATTTTCTCAACCAAGACTATCAGTTTTTTATTTCAGAATATTCTGGGCATTTTTTAACCTTGCCAACAAGAGCGGTGGAAGAAGGTTTTACCCATTTTATTGCAGTAGGTGGAGATGGAACGCTGAATGAGATTGTGAATGGCTTAATAGAAGCTTTCCGCACAGAAAATGGCTATGATTGGGAAAGGATTTCTCAGATAAAAATTGGAATTTTACCATCAGGAAGTGGTAATGATTTTATCAAAAATCTAGGTTATGCAACCATTGACGAATTACAATCGCTTATTGCAAAAGATTCTTCAGCGCTTGTAGATGTGGGTTTTGCAGAATTTCTGAACCGAGAAAAACAAAAAGCTGAGCGTTTTTTCATCAATGTTTCAGATGTAGGA
Source organism: Cloacibacterium caeni (assembly GCF_907163125.1). Lineage (NCBI taxonomy): Bacteria > Pseudomonadati > Bacteroidota > Flavobacteriia > Flavobacteriales > Weeksellaceae > Cloacibacterium > Cloacibacterium caeni. The sequence continues at coordinate 1,326,893 of NZ_OU015319.1, read as the reverse complement.
ATTGGGGGAGAAGTAGTCATCAGTAAAGAAAGATTGCCTTTGGTTTTTCCGGGCGATGTGAATTATTTCATTGCCATTCTTTCTACTTTTTTAATGTACAAAAAGAAAACCATCAAGGTCACCGCCAAAGATTTTACGTGGCAAGGAAAAGTGCTGAATTATGTAGTTGCCAATGCCAAATATTTTGGAAATTCTATAGGAATTGCGCCTCATGCAGAGATTTCTGATGGCGAATTTGCCATTACCAATGTGGGAGACATCAGTTTGTTAGATTACTTCAAAAATATTGGGACCGCTAAAAAATGCAAAAAAATCAATCATCCACAAGTTTCTTATACTTCGGCTCAAGAAGTTTTCATCGAAAATGCAGATGGTCTGGCTTTAACCATTGATATGGACGGAGAATTCATCGGTTATGCACCGGTAAAATTCACTTGTTTCAAAGAAAAATTGCGTTTTTTGAAGTAAAAATTATTCTTTTACCGTTTTTCGTTCATCATCAGGATTGGGAGAGTTTTCCTCGATTTGAATGTCTTGTTTTTTAATGTAATGAATAACTTTGAACAATATTTCAGATTTTAAACTGTTTCCGGGAGCGTTTACATCAGTCGTTTTGAACCAATAAGCGCCACGCAATTTTATTTTTTCGCCATCTATTTCCTGTACATAAACACTTGCATGAGGATTTTTCTCTACTTCTTCAAACGAATTGATGATGTGCAAAATATCCTTCATCACTTTTTCTAAATCTTCGGAATAATCTACATTAATGAAGAATTCACTTCTCAAAAGTTGATTGTACGTGAAATTTTCAAGTGGATTTTTAAGAATAATGGAATTGGGAATGAAAACATCTTTTCCGTCAAGAGTTTTAATATTGGTTTCTCTGAGCGACATTTTTTTAACTCGACCTCTCATTCCTTGCACTTCGATTAAATCACCGATTCTAAAAGGTCTTCTAAACGCCATAAGAATTCCTGCCAAGAAATTTTCGCCAATATCTTTTAAGGCAAAACCTACAATAAAAGTGGTGAGCGCAGTTCCTGCCAGAATTTTATCGGTAATGTTTCCGTAGCCCAAAATCCCCAAACAAACAATAATCAGAAAGATGGTGAGGATAAAAGAAACGATATTCACCAAGAAATCTGTAACGATAGAATCTTTTGATTTTTCGTCTATGAATTTGGTAACAACTTTTGAAAATAGTTTAATGGCAAAAATTCCAGCAATAAAAACCAAAATTGACATCAAAATTGCCGGCAATTGACTTAGAAAATTTTCCCATGAATGTTGTATAGTAGTTCTAAAATCTACAAATTCCTTTTCCATATTATAAAATTTCTTCTAAGCTTTTTAAAACTTCACGTTCTTCGTATTCTTCTAATTTTTCTCTTAAAAATTTTAAAACAAAGGGCGCCAAATAAATAAGTGCAATGCCGATTAATTTTTTCTTCCAACTGGTATGATAGAGGTTCTTCTTCGCAAAATTGGTAACTACGGCTGCCAATCCTATTTTGATGGCGTTTTCGGCGATGCTTCCTACTACGTTTTGAGTATTGATGCCTATTTTTTCTTCGCCGTATTGATTAATTTTGGTTTTGATATAATTTTCGGAAGCGCCACCAGTTGCAAAACTTAGAATTTCGGCTGGTTTCAGTCCTAATCGGTGTTCTCCGTTTTCGTCTGTCTTATCGACTAAAAATTGGTCAGTGAATCCATGAGTGATGGCACTTAAACTTTCTTTAGGATTTTTAAATGCTGCGATGTCTTCTAACTCTGCAATTTCTTTTCTTAAAGTTTCCTTGCGTTTTCTTAAGTCTTCTAAGTTTTTCATGTCATGGAGTTTTAATCGTTAAACAGCATTTCTATGGCCTTGTTGGTAATGATTTTTTTAATGTAATTTCTCATTAAAAAGACCAATAAAATGAGCAATAAATAGAATCCTGCAAGAATGAGGAAGCCATAAGCAAAGTTGTGGAGCCAATTTCCTAAGAATAAACCTAAACTCACGTTTAACAAAAAGATAAAGAAAATGGCAAGAACAGAGATAATCATTACAGGTACTGAAACTCCAATGATTTTAAGAGATTTCTCGGTAGCATCTAGCTTTACGAGTTCTATTTTTTTTTCTGCGTAATCTTTGATGAGGTCTATCATGGCAAATTTCTTTGTTTAAAGGTACAAAAAAAGGAACTTTTATGATAAGTTCCTTTATAAAATTTTATAAAAACTTTACAGATTATTTTAAAGCATCTAGCTCTGTTTCTACTTCTTTTACTACTCCCGAAGCTTTATTGGCTGCGGTATGTTTGTATTTTTCGTAGCTATCTTTTACACTAGAAACTACTTTATCTAAATTTTCTTTTGCCTTGTCTGATAGATTTCCGTATTCCGACTTTACTTTTTCAGATACTTTATCATATTCATCTAATGCTTGATCTTTTAAATCATTTGCTTTAGCTTTTAGTTTTTTTCTGGTTTCTTTACCTTCTTCTGGAGCGTAAAGCATTCCTAGAACTACACCTACTGCAGCACCTGCTAGAAGACCTGCAATAATTCCTGCTGTATTTTTACCTTTTCCCATTTTGTAATAATTTAGTGTTAATAATTTATTTTCGTTTACCTCTTCATTCGCACAACTTCTATACCAAATATAAGGAAAATTTTCACAAATTTATGTTAAAATTGTATGAATAGATTCTATTTTTTATTTCGAAATATGTGATAGAATCAATGCTATGGTTTCTTCTTTGTTCAGTAAAGTATTGTCTATCAAGATGGCATCATCTGCTTTTTTCAGCGGAGCTACCACTCTTTCGCTATCGATTTTATCTCTGGTTTTAAGGTTTTCGTAAACTTCTTCTCTAGAAATGTCTACGCCAGAATGTTGCAATTCTAGATGTCTTCTTTTGGCTCTTTCTTCTGGACTGGCGGTGATGAAAAATTTATAATCTGCATTAGGCAAAATAACGGTTCCTATGTCTCTTCCGTCCATAATGACACCACCTTTTTGAGCTAAATTTCGTTGAAAATCAAGTAAAAAAGCTCTTACTTCTGCCTGTTTTGCAATGAGGCTTACATGGTCAGAAACTCTAGGTTCGCGAATTTCTTTATCAATATTTTTACCATTGAGGAAAAGCTCTAAAACGCCATTGTTTAAAATAAATTCCAAATGAATTTGGTCAAATTTTTCAAAGAGTGACTTTATGTCTATTTCTTGGCTGTCATTAAGGCAGTTTTCTAAAGCGAAATACGTAATTCCACGGTAGAGTGCACCTGTATCAATATGGATGAGGTCAAGTTTTTGGGCAATCACTTTAGAAATTGAACTTTTTCCGGTAGATGAAAATCCGTCAATAGCAATAACTGGTTTTTTGTTCATGCTACAAATTTCGTTAAAGTTTTTTGAATTTGAAAATAACTAAAAGAAAAACCTTTTTGTGGTTGCTGAGTTTTTATCTTTTAAAAGGATTTATTTTTTGGATAGCCATGATAATAGTTAACTTCTATAATGAACGCTTTTCCATTGTTTGTTCTTTTAAAATTTTTTAGTCCAAGAGAATCCAAAATGCGATTTCCATGATTTAATATCAATTTGTCTAATGGTGAAAACTTTAAATAGATATTTTTGCCATAATCTTGGGGTAAATCTCCATCAAAAACAGTGTAAATCATTTGTTTTGAAACTTCACTAGTTTTTGTAATCTTATTAGGATAGAATTCGTAATAACTTCGAAATCCTAAACTATCAACCGAAGCATAAATATGTTGAATATTGTTTTTTTTACTTTCGTTGTAAAATTTTACTTTCCCATAATGTGTATCGATTTTATCAACAAGTGTTTTGTTGCTTGAGCAAGAAACAAATAGAATTTGTAAAACTATTATTTCAAAAAAACGTAGGTTAGTCATTTCGTAAAGTTAAAAATTACAACAAACTTGCAGACTTGCAAAGTTACCAAACCAAATATACAAAAGTTTTCTTGCTATTCGTTTTCTAAAATATAAAGTCTCAAAATGATTTCATTATCAATGTTTTAACGAATTGTTAATCTTGTATCTTCATACTTCCATCTTCCAATTTTTTTCACTACTTTTGCACCTTCAAAAAATATATATGCAAAATATCAGAAACATCGCAATTATTGCCCACGTAGACCACGGGAAAACCACATTGGTAGACAAAATTATCCATGCTACTAATGTTTTCAGAGATAATCAAGAATCTGGAGATTTAATTATGGATAATAACGATTTAGAAAGAGAAAGAGGAATTACCATTCTTTCTAAAAATATTTCGGTTACGTATAAAGATACTAAAATTAATGTAATCGACACTCCTGGTCACGCCGATTTTGGTGGTGAAGTAGAGCGTGTTCTTAAAATGGCAGATGGTGTTATTTTATTGGTAGATGCTTTCGAAGGACCAATGCCACAAACTCGTTTCGTTTTGCATAAAGCTTTAGAATTAGGGCTTAAACCTATTGTAGTTATCAATAAAGTAGATAAAGAAAACTGTCGTCCAGACGAAGTTCATGATAAAGTTTTTGATTTATTCTTTAACTTAGATGCTACCGAAGAACAGTTAGATTTCCCTAATTTCTATGGTTCTTCTAAGCAAGGTTGGTTCAATACTTCTTTAGAGCCTACAGATAATATTTTACCAATTCTAGATGGTATTTTACAATATGTTCCTGCTCCAAAAGTAGAAGAAGGTAACTTACAAATGCAAGTAACTTCTCTAGATTATTCTTCATTTTTAGGAAGAATTGCAGTAGGTAAAGTAACCAGAGGTTCTATCAAAGAATCTCAGTGGATTGGTCTTGCACAAGAAAATGGCAATATCCTTAAAGGAAAAGTTAAAGAATTATATATTTTTGAAGGTTTAGGCAAGAAAAAAGTTACAGAAGTTCAAGCAGGTGATATTTGTGCAGTAGTAGGTTTTGATGCCTTCCAAATTGGAGATACTTTCGTAGATTTAGAAAATCCAGAACCATTGACTAGATTGTCTATTGACGAGCCTACGTTGAACATGACATTCTCAATCAACAATTCTCCTTTCTTCGGTAAAGATGGTAAATATGTAACCTCTAATCACTTGAAAGAAAGATTAGAAAAAGAATTAGAGAAAAACTTAGCATTAAGAGTAGAACAAACCGAAGATGCAAATACATTCCTAGTTTTTGGTAGAGGTATTCTTCACTTATCTGTTTTAATTGAAACCATGAGAAGAGAAGGTTACGAGATGACGATTGGTCAGCCACAAGTAATTCTTCACGATGTAGATGGAGAAAGCCACGAACCATACGAAAGTTTAGTAGTAGATGTTCCAGAAGAGTATGCTTCTAGAGTAATCGATTTAGCTACACAAAGAAAAGGTGACCTTCACATTATGGAAACCAAAGGAGAAATGCAACACATGGAATTCGAAATTCCTTCAAGAGGTTTAATCGGATTGCGTTCTCAAATGTTGACGGCAACAGCAGGTGAAGCGATTATGGCGCACCGTTTTACAGATTATAAACCTTTCAAAGGAGCGATTCCTGGTAGAAATAACGGAGTTTTAGTTTCTAAAACACAAGGTCCATGTACAGAATATTCTATCGCAAAACTTCAAGATAGAGGAAAGTTTTTTGTAGATCCGGGTGAAGAAATTTATGCAGGAATGATTATTGGTGAACAAAACAAACCTGGAGACTTAGTCGTAAATATTGTAGAAGCAAAACAATTGAATAACATGCGTGCTGCTGGTAAAGATAAAGACGGAAACATTGCTCCAAAAATCTTATTCTCGCTAGAAGAATGTATGGAATATATTCAAGCAGACGAATGTATAGAAGTTACTCCAAACTTCATCAGAATGCGTAAAAAAATCCTTTCTGAAGAAGATAGAAAACGTGCGGAAAGAAACGCGAAATAAATTGAACTTCAAATTTCAAATAATAAATTACAATGAAATGTGGAATTGTAGGTTTACCAAACGTAGGTAAATCAACCTTATTTAACTGTCTTAGCAACGCCAAAGCACAATCTGCGAACTATCCGTTTTGTACAATCGAACCTAACTTAGGAACAGTTTCTGTACCAGATCCTCGTCTTTTTGAGTTAGAAAAATTGGTAAATCCAGAGCGTGTTTTACCAGCAGTGGTAGAAATTGTAGATATTGCAGGTTTGGTAAAAGGAGCTTCTAAAGGCGAAGGTTTAGGAAACCAATTTTTGGCAAATATCAGAGAATGTGAAGCGATTATTCATGTTTTAAGATGTTTTGATAATGGAAATATCGTTCACGTAGAAGGTTCTGTAGATCCAATGAGAGATAAAGAAATTATCGATATAGAACTTCAATTAAAAGACCTTGAAACACTTGGTAAAGCAGTTGAAAAAGCTAAAAAATTTATTAAGTCTGGTAAAAAAGAAGATATTTTAACTTACGAAACGCTTCAAAATCTTCAGAAATTTGTTGAAGATGGCAAAAACGTAAGAGAATTCCCTACAGACGATTTTACTCAATCTATTATTGATGAGGTTCATTTGTTAACCAAAAAGCCTGTGCTTTACGTTTGTAATGTAGATGAAAACTCTATTAAAAACGGAAACGAATGGATTGCTAAAATCGAGGAAATGGCTGCTAAAGAAAAGGCTGAAGTAGTAGTTTTGGCCGCACAAATCGAAGCAGATATCAATGAACTGGAAACTTTCGAAGAAAGACAAATGTTCTTAGAAGAATTAGGTCTTGAAGAACCAGGAGTGAACAGACTCATCAGAAAAGCATACGATTTACTGCATCTTCAAACGTATTTTACAGCGGGTGTTAAAGAAGTAAGAGCTTGGACAATTGGTAAAGGTTGGACTGCTCCACAAGCTGCTGGTGTAATTCACACTGATTTTGAAAAAGGTTTTATTAGAGCTGAGGTTATTGGTTATGAAGATTTCATAAGTTTTGGTTCTGAAGCGAAAGTAAAAGAAGCAGGTAAAATGAGAGTAGAAGGAAAAGAATACATCGTGAAAGATGGAGATGTAATGCATTTCCGTTTTAACGTGTAAAAATTTTATAAGTAAAAACTTAGTATATTAAATCGAGCAAGGTAATTTGCTCGATTTTTTTTGTAACGATTTCAATGGTTTCAAAACTAATTGTAAAAAAATAAAAAAATGAACAATCACGAAATAGACTACAAAATTCACGGTGAAGAACTGCAATGTGTTGAAATAGAATTAGATCCACAAGAAGCAGTGATTTCTGAACCCGGAAGTTTTATGATGATGACAGATGGTATCCAAATGGAAACTCTTTTTGGCGATGGAACAGAAACTGGCGGATTATTAGGGAAACTATTTTCTGCAGGAAAAAGATTATTGACAGGAGAAAATCTTTTCATGACGGTTTATACCAACACTTCTTATCAGAAAAGACAAGTTACCTTTGCTGCGCCTTATTCTGGAAAAATTATTCCTTTGGATTTGTCCGATTTAGGTGGTAAAGTGATTTGTCAAAAAGACAGTTTTCTTTGCGCTGCAAAAGGCGTTTCTGTAGGAATAGAATTTCAAAGAAAATTAGGAACCGGACTTTTCGGAGGAGAAGGTTTCATTATGCAGAAACTGGAAGGAGACGGAATGGCTTTCGTGCACAGTGGTGGTTATGTGGTGGAAAAAGAATTGCAACCCGGCGAAATTTTGAAAATAGATACTGGTTGTATTGTAGCTTTTACCCAAACTGTTTCTTATGATATTCAATTTGTTGGCGGAATTAAAAATACTATTTTCGGTGGAGAAGGTTTATTCTTTGCGCAATTGCAAGGTCCAGGAAAAGTTTGGATTCAGACGCTTCCTATCAGCAGATTGGCAAGTAGAATTTTACAATATGCAGGGCCTTCTGGAAGAAGAGAAGAAGGAAGTGTTTTAGGGAAATTAGGAAATATGCTCGATGGAGACGGATTTTAATATTTAACTATTGATTTCAAAAATAAAAGCGAACTGTTTAAGGTTCGCTTTTTTATTTTAATTGCAATTTCCATCTATGTCACAAGATTCTCCAGAATTGATGAGTTGTAAACCTTTGTCACCATTCGAAAATTCTTCCCAAGTTTTTTCTAATGCTTCTAAAAACAATTCAGGTTGTTGTGCACCAGAAATTCCATATTTGTCATTAATCACAAAGAAAGGAACTGCATTAATTCCTAATTGTGCAGCCAATTGCATATCTTGTTTCACGAGATAACCTAATTCATCAGATTGTAAGGCGTTTTTAGCCTCATCTTCAGTGATTCCAATAGATTTTGCCAACTGAATCAATGTTTCCTCATCATCGATGTTTTTCCCATCTAAAAACTGTGCTTCAAAAAGCGCTTCTTCCATTTCATTGGCTAAATTTTTAGTTTTTGACAACTGAATCAGCAAATGTGCTTTGTAAGAATTAGCCACTTTAGAATCATCAAAATTAAAGTCGATTCCCGCTTCTTTTCCAGCCATTGCTGCACCTTCATGCATGGCTTTTGCTCTTTCTATGGTAATTCCTTTCGCTTTCGCAAAATATTCATATGGACTCACTTCTGGCTGCGTTACCAATTGTGGGTCTAATTGAAAACTGTGCCAAGTGATTTCTAATTTTTCGGCGTGAGGAAATTTTTCTAATGCTTTTTCAAATTTCTTTTTTCCTACAAAGCAAAACGGACAACGAACGTCACTCCAAATATTTATTTTCATAATTTTCCTAATTTGAACTACAAATATAGTTTAGTTTATACGCTATTGCATTGATGTATGATAAATTCTCGCTAAAAAAAACTTTTCCACAAAATTTCTTCCATAAATTTAGTTTCGTTAAATTTGTGAGTTATTGGTTTTAATTAACTTTCACGCGGTAAAGCAGGAAATATATGAGTGAGAATCTACAGGTAAATTATTCAGAAGAAAACATACGAACGCTCGATTGGCAGGAACACATTCGTCTTCGTCCTGGTATGTATATTGGGAAACTAGGAGACGGTTCTTCCGCAGATGATGGGATTTATATTTTGTTAAAGGAAATCATTGATAACTCTATCGATGAATTCCGTATGAAATCTGGAAAAAGAATCGAAATTAAATTAGATGAAGGCAAAGTAACCATCAGAGACTTTGGTCGTGGTATTCCTTTAGGAAAAGTAGTAGATGCGGTTTCTAAAATGAATACGGGTGGTAAATATGATTCTAAAGCTTTCAAAAAATCTGTAGGTCTTAATGGTGTAGGTACCAAAGCGGTAAATGCACTTTCTGATTATTTTAGAGTGCGTTCGTTCCGTGATGGAAAAATGAAAGTGGCAGAGTTTTCTAAAGGAAACATCACCGAAAACCATCCTGAAACCGATACCTCAGACAGAAACGGAACCGAAATTTCTTTTATTCCTGATTACAGTATTTTCACGCATTTTAAATTCAGAAAAGAGTACATCGAAAGAATGCTTCGCAATTACGCTTATCTGAATCCTGGTCTTAAAATTATCTTTAACGGAGAAACGTATTACTCTGAAAACGGATTAAAAGACCTGTTGGAAGAAGAGTTAGAAGGCGAAATTCTTTATCCAATCGTTCACTTGAATGATGAAGACATCGAACTCGCGATTACCCATTCTGATAAATCACAAACCGAAACCTATTTCTCTTTCGTGAACGGACAAAATACTACACAAGGTGGAACACACCTTAATGCTTTCCGTGAAGCGTATGTAAAAACGATTAGAGAATTTTTTAATAAAAACTTTGAAGCAGCAGATATTAGAAAATCTATTATTGCCGCTATTTCGATTAATGTAGAAGAACCCGTTTTCGAATCTCAAACCAAAACCAAACTCGGTTCTAACGATATCGGTCCAAATGGTCCTTCTGTAAGAACTTTTATCATTGATTTCTTAAAAAATAAACTCGATAATTTTTTACACAAAAATCCAGAAGTTGCCGAAGCAATTTTAAGAAAAATCATCATTTCTGAAAGAGAAAGAAAAGAACTTTCGGGAATTCAGAAATTGGCGAGAGAAAGAGCGAAAAAAGTTTCGCTTCACAATAAAAAATTGAGAGATTGTAGACAACACTACAATGACCAAAAAGCGTCTAGAAAATCTGAAACCATGATTTTCATTACCGAGGGAGATTCTGCTTCTGGTTCTATTACTAAATCAAGAGATGTAGAAACTCAAGCGGTGTTTTCATTGAAAGGGAAACCTCTTAACTGCTATGGTTTGACCAAGAAAATTGTTTATGAAAACGAAGAATTTAACCTTCTTCAAGCTGCACTGAATATTGAAAATAGTTTAGAGGATTTGCGATACAATCATGTTATCATAGCTACTGATGCCGATGTAGACGGAATGCACATTCGATTGTTGATGATTACGTTTTTCTTACAATTTTTCCCTGATTTAATTAAAAATGGACATTTGTATATTTTGCAAACGCCACTTTTCAGGGTGAGAAATAAGAAAGAAACCAGATATTGCTATTCTGAAGAAGAACGTTTGAAAGCATTGAATGAATTAGGCAAAAATCCAGAAATTACACGATTCAAAGGTTTGGGAGAAATTTCACCTGATGAATTTAAACATTTCATAGGGAAAGATATTCGTCTAGAACCAGTAGTCATTGGTAAAGACAGTACCATTAATGATTTGTTAGAGTTTTACATGGGTAAAAACACTCCAGACAGACAAACTTTCATTTTAGAAAACTTAGTGGTGGAAGCCCCAGATATTGATAAAAAAGAGGTTCTGAACGACGCATAATTGTTTCTAAGAATTGGAAATATTTGAAAAAAGCAAACAGAGAAGGTAAAACGCAAGGTTAATAATGGAAGGACACGAGCACAAGGAAGAATCCTTAAAAAAAGTATCAGGTTTATACAAAGATTGGTTTCTAGATTACGCATCATACGTAATTTTAGACAGAGCCATTCCGTCTATTTATGATGGTTTTAAGCCAGTACAGCGTAGAATTATGCATTCTATGCGCGAATTAGAGGACGGTAGATATAATAAAGTTGCTAATATTGTAGGAAATACCATGAAATACCATCCTCATGGTGATGCTTCTATTACGGATGCAATGGTGCAAATTGGTCAAAAAGAATTGCTCATTGATACCCAAGGAAACTGGGGAAATGTCTACACTGGAGATTCTGCAGCAGCAGCCAGATATATTGAAGCAAGACTTACACCGTTTGCTTTGGAAGTAGTTTTCAACCCGAAAACTACAGAATGGAGCAAATCTTATGATGGTAGAAATAATGAACCGATTGATTTACCTGTAAAATTTCCTTTGCTTTTGGCTCAAGGTGTAGAAGGAATTGGGGTAGGACTTTCTACCAAAATTATGCCTCATAATTTTAATGAATTGTTGAGCGCTTCTGTAGCTTATTTGAAAGGTAAAAAATTTGAACTTTATCCAGATTTTCAAACGGGAGGTTTACTAGATGTAAGCAATTATAATGATGGTCAACGTGGCGGAAAACTCCGTACTAGAGCTAGAATTATTCAAAAAGATAAAAATACCCTTTGCATTACCGAGCTTCCTTTTTCTAAAAATACTGGCGATTTAATTGATTCCGTAATTAAAGCCAACGAAAAAGGGAAAATCAAAATCAAAAAAATTGAAGACAATACTTCTGATAAGGTAGAAATCAATATTCATTTAGCGAATGACGTTTCTCCTGATAAAACCATAGATGCGTTATATGCTTTCACCGATTGCGAAGTTTCTATTTCGCCGAATGCTTGTGTTATTGTTGGCGACAAACCAGAGTTTCTTTCGGTTTCTGAAATTCTCAGAAGAAATACTGACCATACTGTTTCTTTGTTGAAAAAAGAATTAGAAATAGAACTCCACGAACTCGAAGAAAAGTGGCATTTTGCAAGTTTAGAGAGAATCTTCATCGAAAATGAAATTTACCAAGAAATTAAAGGTAAAAACTCTAAAGAAGAAGTCTATGAAGCGATTGATAAAGCGCTGAAACCTTTCATTAAAAAGCTAATGAGAGCAGTTACAGTAGAAGATATCATCAAGTTGACGGAGCTTCCTTTCATGAGAATTTCTCGTTATGATAGAGATAAAGCCGAAGAAAATATATTCGCTTTAGAAGGTAAAATGGAACAGGTGAAACATCACTTAGCGAATCTGATTGCTTATGCTATCGATTATTTTACCAATATTCAGAAAAAATACGGAAAAGACAAAGAGCGTAAAACTGAACTTAGAGTTTTTGATAATATTGACGCAACCAAAGTTGTTTTAGCCAACGAAAAATTCTACGTAAACAGAGAAGAAGGTTTCATAGGTACTTCGCTTAAAAAAGACGAATACGTTTTTGATTGTTCTGATATTGATGACATCATCACCTTCCAAAAAGATGGAACGATGAAAGTGGTGAAAGTAGAAGCCAAAACGTTCATCGGAAAAAATATTGTACATGTTGGCGTTTTCAAAAAAGGAGACAAACGTACCGTTTACAACATGATTTATCGTGAAGGAAAAGAAGGTCCTTACTACATGAAACGTTTTTCTGTAACGGGTGTTACCAGAAATACAGACTATAAATTGGCTTCTGATAAAAAAGGTTCAGAAATGTTGTATTTCTCTGCCAATCCAAATGGTGAAGCAGAAACGGTAACTGTTTTACTGAAACCAAATTCTAGAGTTAGAAAAAATAAAATTGAGATTGATTTCTCAGAATTAGCGATTAAAGGAAGAGATTCCAGAGGAAATCTCGTAACCAAATACGCCGTGAAGAAAGTTGATTTAAAAGAAGAAGGCGTTTCTACATTGGCTCCAAGAAAAATTTGGTTTGATGATACGGTTCGTAGACTGAATGCAGACGGAAGAGGTACATTATTAGGCAGTTTCAAAGGTGATGACAAAATCTTAACCATAAATCAAAATGGTGAAGCCAAATTGGTGACTTTTGACTTGCTTAATCGTTTTGATGATGAATATTTAATTCTCGAAAAATGGAAGCCAGAACAGCCGATTACGTGTATCTATTTTGATGGTGAAAAAGGAATCTATTTCATCAAACGTTTCTTGCTGGAAAACACTACAAACGTTCAGCATTTTATGCCAAGTGAGCATCCGAAATCTTTCGTAGAATTTGTGGGAACTTCTGATGGTTGTACTGCAGAAATTGTTTTCCCGAAAGATAAATCAGGCAAAGAAAAAGAACCAGAAATTATCAATATTGATGAATTTATCGCCGTGAAAGGTATTAAAGCCATCGGAAATCAGTTTATCAAAGAAAAAGTAAAATCTATTAACATCACCATTCCAGAACCTTTGGAAGAAGAAATTATTGAAGCAGAGGAATCTGAAAGTGAAGAAGCTAATGCAGATTCTGAAGTTAATGAAATTCCAGAAGAAGGTCAAATCGGAGATTTATTCTCTATTGATGAAAATAACGAATAATTAAAAAAGTATGCATCCAATATTATTAATAATCATAGCCATAACTGTAATCATCAGTATTATGGGATTCCAAAACATTCAACTTTTTGAAAAATATAAGTTCAATGTTTCGGCGATACAAAATCGAAAAGAATACATCAGACTGCTTTCTGCAGGATTTCTTCATGCAGATTGGGGACATTTGTTTTTTAATATGTTGACGCTGTATTTCTTTGCACCAATCGTTTTATATGTATATGGTATTTCAGGATTTTTGTTGGTGTATTTAGGTTCAATTGTTATTGGGAATTTATTTTCTTTGTATTTGTATAAAAGACAAAGTTGGTATTCGGCAATTGGAGCTAGTGGTGGCGTTTCGGGGATTATTTTTGCAAGTGTTGCGATGAATCCAGTAGCTAGTAGAATAGGTATTATTTTTTTACCTCCAGAATTAAGTATTCCTGGTTATATTTTTGGAGCTTTGTATTTTGGGTATTCCGTTTACATGATGCTTAATCCTAGACCGCATGATAATATTGGTCACGCTGCACATTTAGGTGGTGCTGCTTTTGGCTTGGTTTACGCAGTTGCGCTAGAGCCAGAAATTGCCATGAATAATGCAGTTTATTTGCTTGTGATGTCCCTTCCTTTGATTTACATGAGCTACCAAGTTTTTGTGAAGAAGAAAATTGGGTAGTTTATAATTAAAGAATTCAAAAATAAAGAAATAGTAAGTCGGATTTTAGTCCGACTTTTTTATTATAAATAATCAGTAAAATTTGTTTAATCAGCGAGAGAAATTACTTTCTTCCCATCACAAATCTATCATTTCCAGATAAATCTTTTACCAATTCGCTTTCTGAGAAATTTTTGAACAGTTCTAAGGTTTCATTTCCTAATTTTTGATTGATTTCAAGGAAAAATAAACCGTTTTCATTGAGATGATTTTCACAGTCTTTTGTAATTTTTCGGTAGAAAATAAGCGCATCTTGAGTTGGTGAGAATAGTGCAATATTGGGCTCAAAACCTTTTACCGAATCTTCGATTTCCGTATTTTCATCGATTCCAATATAGGGTGGGTTTGAGATGATTACATCATATTTTTCGGTCAAATTTGTATTCAGATAATCTGCTTGTAAAAATTTAATTTCAGTTTGATGAAAGTCTGCATTTTTTTGAGCAATTTCAAGTGCTTTTTCAGAAATGTCCATTGCAAAAACTTCCGTATCTGGGAAATGTTTTTTTAAAGTAATCGGAATGATTCCGCTTCCTGTTCCAACGTCTAATAATTTTAGATTTTGGATTTTAGATTTTAGATTTTTAATTTTTGAAATCGCCAATTCTAGCAATTCTTCTGTTTCAGGACGAGGAATTAAGACGTTTTCATCTACAAAAAATCTATTTCCATAAAATTCGGTATATCCCAAAATTTGCTGGTAAGGTTTTCCTTTTTTGAGTTCTTCAGTTACTTTTTCAAATTCCGAAGCCAGATTTTCTACTTTTCTTTCTTGAAAATCTTCTAAGAAATATCGGTAAAGAATTCTGTTTTCCTCTTTGGAATAAATAGTCGCTAAAGCTTCGGAAAACGAGGAGAAATAATCTTGAAATTGCATTTTACAAAATTATATAAATTATCCTAAATATTCTGTAATATGTTTCGGAGCTTAAACTCTGAAATTTGTCAAAAAATAAAAGTAATGATTACTAGAATCAAAGAATTACCAGATAACATGGTGGGGTTTTTAGCCACAGACGAGGTTTCAGGAAAAGATTTTATAGACGTAGTAATGCCAGAAGTAGAAAAATTTATCGAGGAAAAAGATAAATTGAATTACATGTTGGTCATGAAACAGATTTATCCAAATTTACAGCAGGAGCTTGGTTTCAAGACGCAATGTTGGGCGTAAAAACATTAACAAAATGGAATAGAGCAGCCATCGTTTATGATTCTGAAACAGTACAAGATTTTACAGAAATTTTTAGCAAAATTATGATTGGCGAGTTTAAAGGATTTGATAAAAAAGATTACGATACAGCCGTAAAATGGACTTCCGAACAAATTGACCTTTAATTTTTAACATCAAAAACTCTTGCTATGAATGAACATAAAAATCCTCAAATTACCTTAACCAAAAGCAGTTCTGTTTCGGAAATTCTACTTGAAAACGACAACAATGCTAAAGAAATTTTTAAAAATTTAAAACAAAATCTCTACAACGTAGAGCATTGGAACTTGGTTAAAGACAAGGAACATTGTCATTTTCAACTTTGCAACAAGCATGGAGAAGAAAAAACTGGAAAAATAGAAAATGGCGACCTGATTAGAATCTGCGTTACTGATGAAAATCAGAAAACGACTTGCTATGATTGGTTTCAAATAAGAGATTTAGAAGAAACCAATTTTCCAGACGAACAAATTATCAGTTTTCATCTTAAACCGATGATGAGCTCTCAATTGGTCATTGAAAAGAAGAATAGAAGCAAAAAACGCTTGGTAATTAATTCTTTTTCAATTAGAAGACTGAGAAATAAAATTATTACAGAGATAGAAGAAACCAACGAAATGATTAATCTAGAAACGGTGAATTTTTATCACAAAATCAGAAATCTTTTCTTAGGTTTTAATGGAGTTCTAAATATTAAAACGTATTAAACAACACCAATACATTATATCAATCACCAAATCACAAAATTTATGTCAACCCAAAATTTATTTCAAAAAGAAGCTATAGAAAAGCTTATAGAGCTTTCAGAAAAAGCGAGAACGTGTATGTTTGTGACCGAATTAGACCAATTACCATCCAATTCTAGACCTATGAGTCTGCAAGAATGCGATGATGAAGGAAATCTTTGGTTTATTTCGAGCAAAGAAAGCAATAAAAATATGGAAATCGAAAGAGATTCTAGAGTGCAACTTTATTTTATGAATAATAGCGACAGCGAATATCTTTCTGTGTATGGCAAAGCGTTTATCTATGATGATAGATCTACAATAGAAGAAAAATGGAGTGCTTTTGCCAATGCTTGGTTTGATGGAAAAGATGACCCAAATGTTTCTATTCTTAGAATTGCTCCAGAAGATGTCTATTATTGGGATACGAAAGTTGGTAAACTCGTTTCTTTATTGTCATTTGCTGCTGCGATTGTTACTGGTAATAAAACCGATAACAGTGATGGAGTAGAAGGACAAATTTCAATCTAGAAGCACTCTATATAAATCGAAGTCCGCAATTTATTGCGGGCTTTTTTACCATTCAATTAAATTTTCAGCGGTAATAATGTATTTTTTAAAAGTGGAATTTTGCTTTTTCTCAAAATTAGTATCTAATCCAGTGAATTGAGAGAATGCAGGCAAAATAATTTGATTTTCCGAGACTAAAAAGCAAGGAAATTTTAATTTCTGTCTATTTTGAGCCATTAATGAAATTCCAGGATGAATGTGCCCACCAATTTGTGGTTTTGGAATAGAGTCTAAAGATTCGTGAGAGAAAATAATATTTTCGGTTTCATAGATTTCAGTTTCTTTCATTCCGAATTTTTTAGAAAATTTATCGTGATTTCCTTTCACGAGCAACCACTTTATCATCTTAAAATCCTCAAACCATTTTCTGAAGATTTCTATTTCAGAATTCAGTTCTGCGTGAAACAAATCGCCAACAATGATTATCTTTTTAGGTTCATAATGTTTGATTACTTTTTGGAGATTTTCTAAATCTTTTTCAATCACACCATTCGGTAAAGCAATGCCATTTTTTCTGAAATGTGCGGTTTTTCCTAAGTGTAAATCAGACAAAATCAAGGATTTTTCTTTGTCCCAAAAAATACTTCGGTATTGATTGAGCTTCAACTGTTCTCCAGCAAAATTGATAGAAATTTCAGAAATCATGTTGCAAAAATACGAGAAAAATTATCGAGAAAAGCGATTTCTTTTTTTAGGAATTCCAGCGGTTTTCATTCTTTCTATTCTAGTCAATAAATCTTCACTAGAAAGCGATTGACGAAGGCTGTCAACTTTTATGGGGAAACTCAGTGGAGTAAATTGGGTTGTTTTCTTGAATACAATTTTAGAAGCCGAAATTCTCTCAAAAGCTTCTCTTAACCGTACTTCTTCTAACTGGTTGTTAAAAACTTCGGTGTAAGCTTGTCTCAAAAGCAAATTATCTGGTTCGTAATCTTCCAATACCTTAAAAATAAGGTTTGACGAAGATTGAATGCTTTTAAATTTCTTTTTATTGCCGTAATAATTTTGTAAAACCAAGCCAGAAATCACCGAAATATCTCGAAATTTTCTTTTGGCCATTTCCGCAGCATTGATACTTGCCATCACATCTTGAATGAGGTTTTCTTTGCTCAATATTTGTTGCAAATGCTTTTCTTCTAAAGGAATCGGTTGGTCGCTACTCAGTTCAAAACCGTAATCATTCATCGCCATGGTAAATGAAATCTGGAAAATTTTAGAAATTCTGTATGCTACCAAAGCAGACATCACTTCGTGAACCAATCTTCCTTCAAATGGATACATAAAAAGATGATTTCCGTATTTGTTTTCGATGAGTTCTACCAAAAATTCATCAGATTTCGGAATGTGCGAAACGCCTTCTTGGTCTAGAAGCAACGGTTGTAGAAATTTTAGTTCTTTTTCTCTAGGATTTGGTGAAAGTGAATCATTTAATTTTTCTCGTAAAAAATGAGACAAATAGGAAGTCATGGGCAATCTTCCACCTGCGTAACTTGCTGCAATTCCGCGTTTTTTTGAGCTTAATTTTACCTGAACTTCCTGTTCTTTAATATTCACAATTTCTAAAACTCTTCCTGCTAAAATAAAAGCATCTCCTTTGTTCAAACGGGAAATAAAAAACTCTTCAATCATCCCAATGTAACCACCTCCGAAAAATTTCACTTTCATCATCACATCGCTTACAATCGCGCCCAAATTCATCCGATGAAGCATCGCAATTCTTCTGCTTTTGACTTTATAAATTCCGTCTTCTATGACTACTTTTTGGAATTCTTCATAACTTTTCAGTGATTTTCCACCAATGGTGATGAACTGCAAAATCCATTTCCATTCATCATCTGTCATTTCTCGAAAACAAAAGGTTTCTTTGACTTGTTTTTTGATTTCTTCTTCTCTAAAACCTTCACCAACTGCCAAAGTCACGAGAAATTGCACCAAAACATCAAAAGCTAAAACAACTGTTTCTCTTTTCTCGATTTGATTCTGTTTATGCGCTTCTTTCAACGCTGCCACTTCTATCAATTCCAAAGAATGGGTAGGAACGAAATAAATTTTAGAAGTTTCAAAAGGAGAATGTCCGCTTCTTCCCGCTCTTTGTAAAAATCTTGCAACTCCTTTACTAGAACCGATTTGAATCACGGTATCCACAGGTTTGAAATCTACGCCCAAATCCAAAGAAGAGGTAGAAACTACCGCTTTCAAATAACCCGAAGCTAAATTATCTTCAATCCAATTTCTGAGTTCAAAATCTATTGAACTGTGATGAATCGCGATTTGACCAGCTAAATCTGGATTGACTGCCAATAAATTTTGATACCAATTTTCTGCTTGATTTCTGGTGTTGGTAAAAATGAGAGTAGTCTTGCTTTGGTCGATAATCGGAAGAATTTTTTCTGTCATTTTGCTTCCCATGTGTCCAGCCCAAGGCAAAAGTTCTAATTCATCTGGCAAAACGGAAAGGATTTCTATTTTCTTTTTTTCTTTTGCGAGGACTATTTTTTTTGAAGTTTCATAAGGAACTAAAACATCTAAAGCTTCTTCTAAATTTCCGATCGTAGCAGTTAATCCCCAAATTTTCAAATTTTTAGAAATGCTTCGTAAATGCGAAAGTGCCAATTCTACCATGACGCCTCGTTTTGTTGAGAGCAATTCGTGCCATTCATCTACAGCGACACATTGTAAATTTTCAAAAAATTTGGTTTTAGATTTTTGAGCGAGAAGCAAATGCAAACTTTCTGGAGTTACCACCAAAATTTCAGGCATGTTTTTGGTCTGTTTTTGCTTTTCTGATGCAGAAATGTCGCCGTTTCTTACTCCAACTGTCCAATCCAATCCGATTTCGTCAATGGCAGTTTGCATCGCTTTTGCAATGTCTTTAGAAAGCGAACGAAGTGGAGTTACCCAAAGCAGTTGTAATTTGGACAAGTCTCGACTTGTCCTTACTTTTTCTGGATGATTGAGGAAATTATGGATAACAGCTAAAAATACCGAGAATGTTTTTCCAAAACCAGTAGGAGCCACTACCAATCCTGAGAAATTTTGAGCATACAAATCCCAAGTTTCCTCTTGAAAAGAAAACGGTTTTTGACCTTTTTCGTTCATCCAATTTTGGATGATTTGGTAACATTGGGTTTTATTAATTTTCATTGAATTGATTTGGACAAGTCTCGACTTGTCCCTACATAATTAAACTTTTTACGGTTTCTATAGTGTCTATTTCTTCTACGGTTTTGTCTTTTCGCCATCTTAAAATTCTTGGAAAACGCACTGCAACACCAGATTTATGTCGACTGCTATAACCAATTCCTTCAAAAGCAATTTCGAAAACCAATTCGGGTTTCACGGTTCTCACTGGTCCGAATTTTTCTAAAGAATTATTGCGGATAAATTTATTGATTTCCATAATTTCTTTATCCGTTAAACCAGAATATGCTTTGGCAATAGTAACGAGTTTTTCGCCGTCTTTTATAGCAAAAGTATAGTCTGTGTAATAAGCGCTCCTTCTTCCAGAGCCTTTTTGTGCATAAATGAGAACCGCATCAATCGTGAGTGGAGCAACTTTCCATTTCCACCAATCGCCTTTTTTTCTTCCCTCATGATAAATGGAATTTTTACTTTTCAGCATTAATCCTTCTGAGTTGATTTCTCTAGATTTTTCACGAAATTCATGAAGTTCTTCCCAATTATTAAAATCGATAATTTCTGACAATCTGAGATTTGAAATTTGAGATTTGAAATTTTCAGCATTTTGAATGAGATTTTCTAATTTCTGTCTTCTAATTTCTAACTTTTCATTCCGTAAATCTTCAAAATCAAGTTCTAATAAATCATAAACGTACAAACCAACGGGAATTTCTTCCATCATTTTTTTAGAAACATTTTTTCGATTCAGACGTTTTTGTAAGTCATTAAAATTGAGAACTTGACCTTCTTTAATGGCTAAAATTTCTCCATCTAAAACGAAGTTTCCAGAAATTTTTTTGATGTTTTCTACGAGTTCAGGAAATTGTTCTGTTACCAATTCTTCGCCACGACTCCAGATGAAAATTTCTTCATTTCTTTTGATGATTTGTCCACGAATTCCATCCCATTTGTATTCTATTTGCCAATCTTTTGCTTCTCCTAACTTTTCTAGTTCGTTTTCTAATGGATATGCCAAGCAAAAAGGGTAGAGTTTTGATGCGTCTGTATTGATGTTTTCGCCATTAATCAATTCGGAAAATTGAGTTTCTTTTACTTTCCATTTTCCGATAATGGCATGCATTAAAGCGTTTTCATCAATTCCTGAATATTTGGAAAGTGCGTTCACCAACAATTTATGAGAAACGCCAATTCTGAAACTTCCGCCAATTAATTTGTTGAAAATTAATCGTTCTTGAGTATCAAGGTTTTTCCAGGCATTTGTGACGAATTCTTTTTTTTCTTCATCGGTTTTATCATGTAACGCGATGATTTCTTTCATCCAAACGGAAAGTGATTGATCAATAGAATTTTCAGAAGGTGGCAATAAAAGTGCGATGGTTTCTCCTAAATCGCCTACAGAAGCGTAACTTTCTAAAAATAGCCATTCTGGAATTTCAGAAATTTCCATTGCCCAAAGTTTTAGAAAATTGGTTTTTACAGGTCTTTTTGGTCGTTTTCCTGTGAAAAGTGCAATCAGCCACAATTTGTCTTCTTCTGTTGCGGTAGAAAAGTAATGGACCAACGCCGAAATTTTGTCGTTGGTCTTATTAGATGTTTCTAACGTAGAAAATAATTGTGAAAATTGCTTCATGGTTTAGAATTCTGAATTAGAATTTTCTTCTTGACTTCCAGGTTCTATATTATCGTCTCCTTGTTCTTCTTCGCCAAATTTGGTTTTCACCACTTCGGCAGAAATTCCGATTTCATTTAAATATTTTGAGAAGATCTCAGTAGAACCATGCGTTACGTATACTTTTTCGGCTTCTGTAGATTTTACCGTTTGTAATAATCCGTTCCAATCTGCGTGGTCCGAAATGGCAAAACCTGCATCTGCAGATTTCCAGCGTCTTCTTCCTCTCACTTGCATCCAACCAGAACAAATTGCGGTGGCAGCATTTGGAATTTTTTTAATCATATTCGTTCCCAATAAAGCTGGTGGAACGATGATGATTTGATTTTCTAGTGCTTTTTTATCATCAATTTCTAAAAGTTGAGTTTTTGGTAAAATCAATCCAGTAGAAGTAATAGCCTCATTCAATCGATGAATCGGGGAATGTACATGAATGTTTGCGATTCCTTCTAAAGCTTTCATTAAACGTTGTGCTTTGCCTAGAGAATATCCAAAAAACACAGATGTTTTGTTCATTTTTTGGTTTTCTATCACCCAATTTTGAATTTCTTGATTGATTTTTTCTACCGATTTCCACTGATAAATTGGCAATCCAAAAGTAGATTCAGTAACGAATTCATTGCATCTTAAAACTTCAAAAGGTGTAGAAATTCCATCATCTTGAATTTTATAATCTCCTGAAATTACCGTCACAAAACCTTTATATTCTAAACGGACTTGTGCAGAACCAACAATATGACCAGCAGGATGAAAACTTAATTTTACACCGTTGATTTCTAGTGTTTCATCGTAAGCTAAGCTTTGAACCGAAATGTCTTCTGAAATTCTAGATTTTAGGATAGGTTTAGTCTCGTGAGTACAAAGATATTCTTGCATTCCCCATCTTGCATGATCTGCGTGAGCATGCGTTATTACGGCTTTCTTTACAGGAAACCAAGGGTCTATGTAGAAATCTCCTTTCTTACAATAAATGCCTTCTCTGCGAAATTCTATCAGTTTCACGATTTTTAAAGTTAAAAAAAAACCGATATTAAATCGGTTTTTTATGTGAAGTAAAAGTATAAATTATTTTGCTTTAGTATTCAGATTGGTGTCTGCAATTTGAGTTAAATGTTCGTCACATTTTTTCTCTTCTTCTAAAGTGGCTAATAATAATTTTAAACTTTGTTTGTATCCTAATACTTTTGCAAAAGCTGCGAGTGTACCATAAGAAGCAATTTCGTAATGTTCCATTTTTTGAGCAGCTGCAATGATTCCTGCATCTCGTACTGCACCCATTTCTGTTTCTTCCATTATGCCTTTTCCTTCTTCTAATAAGCCTTTCATGGCATCGCAAACAGCAGCTTGTGGTTTTTTTCCTAATTCTTTGAAACAGTCTTCAATTCTTTTAATTTGATTTTCTGTTTCTTTCATGTGGTCTTCTAAAGACTTTTTGAGTTCTGGAGAACTTGCATTTTTATGCATTTTCGGCATGTTTTTTAGGAGGTTTTTTTCTGCCCAATACAAGTCTTTTAGTCCATCTTCAAATAAATCTGCTAAATCTTTTGCAGCGTCTTTTTTAGCAGGAACTTTTTCTGCTTTTACTGTTTTTACTGCAGTAGTTTTAGGAGTTGAAGTTTTAGTTGTCGTCTTTTTTGTTTTTGTAAGAGTTGCCATACTTATCTTTTTTTTAATTAATAATTTGTGATTGTGATATGGCAAATTTCTATCTTTTCAAAAGACTTTTTCTTATATTTTATTTGAAAATCATTATAAAATTACCTTACAAAAACCAATTTTTGGTCTGTTGATAATTCTTCGTTAATCAAATAATTTTCATAGTTGAATGCTTTTACGTCATTCAATGTTTTGGCGTTGGTTTCAGCGCAAAATCTAGCGACTAAACCTCTCGCATGTTTGGTGTAAACTACGATGGTTTTTAGTTTTCCGGTCGGTTGAGTTTGGTAAAATTCAAAATCTACAACAGGATTATTGAGTTTTTTTCTGTTGATGACTTTCCCGTATTCATTGCTTGCTAGATTGAGCAATAATTCATTTTTTTTGAGTTCAGTATTGATTTGTTCTGTGATTTTGTCACTCCAAAATTCATATAGATTTTTATAATGCTCAAATTCGAAATTTCTTCCCATTTCTAAACGGTAAAGCATTACTTTGTCTGATGGTTTTAGCAATCCATATAAACCAGAAAGTATTCTGTGATTTTTTTGAAGATAATCCACAGCGTCTTTGCTTAACGTTTTCGCATCAAGACCTCTGTAAACTTCTCCTGTAAAAGCAAAAAGGGCAGGAGCAGATTCTTTGGCAGTTGGTTTGGGTTTCCAAACTTGGTTTCTGTGCCAGTTTTCATCTGCTAATTTTGCTGAAATTTCCATTAATTCTGATAAATATTGTGGACTTTTTTCTTTGAGATAAGAATGTATTAAAGTCGCTTCTTCTATGAATTTTGGAGTGGTAGATTTCAAAAATTCTGTAGAATTTTCTACATTCATCAGTTTTGCTGGAGAAGTAATGATTTTCATGAAAATTTTAAATTAAAATTTTAAATTTTAGATTTCGAATGTTCAAAAATAAGACAAATTTTGATTTTTGCCGACTATAACTGTCATAGACGAAAACTGCGCCCCGACTGAAGCGGAACTCTTTTTAAAATTTTTTGATTTTCCGAACTTTTTATATTGAACGAACGGAAAATTTTAAAAAAGTGGGAGCGGAAGGCGGAAACCTAACGAAGTGGTTCGACGACTTTAGGAGTCAAATTGGCGCCCAAAGTCTTCGACTTCGCTCAGACTGACACTTTTACAGAATTCCTTTTCCTTCTCTCAGGATTTCTGGTTCGCCGCTGGTTAAATCTACGATGGTAGAAGCTACGTTATCTCCATAGCCAGAATCGATGACAATGTCTACCAAATGGTCATATTTCTCTGCAATGAGTTCTGGATCGGTAGAATATTCAATGACTTCGTCATCATCTTTAATGGAAGTAGAAGCGATTGGATGACCTAATTTCTCCACAATTAACTGCGGAATAGAATGGTCTGGAACTCTAATTCCGACGGTTTTTTTGCCTTTGTAAGCCAATGGTAAATTTTTATTGGCTTCTAAAATAAAGGTGAAAGGTCCTGGAATTTTAGATTTTAAAAGTCTGAAAGTAGACGTTTCGATAGGACGAGTAAATTCTGAAAGATGGCTGAGATTGTTACAAATAATAGAAAATTGCGCTTTGTCTAGTGTAGTATTTTTAAGACGAGCAAGTTTTTCCATAGCTTTTACATTGTAAATATCGCAACCCAACGCATAAACTGTGTCTGAAGGATAAATAATCAATCCACCATCTTGCAGCGTTTTAATCACCTCGTTCATGTAATTTTCTTGAGGATTGTCTGGATATATTTTCAGGATTTTTGCCATACTCAAAGATACAAAAAATGAATTAATAAAAAATATTTTTCAGAAATTTTGGAGATTTAAAAAATTGTTATATATTTGCACCACAATAACGCGAGATGGAGCAGTAGGTAGCTCGTCGGGCTCATAACCCGAAGGTCACAGGTTCGAGTCCTGTTCTCGCTACTAAGTTAAAAGAGGATTACGAAAGTAATTCTCTTTTTTTTTTGAAATAAGCTATTATAAATCATAGAATTTTGGTAATTTTTTATAAGATAATTGATGTAGTTTTGTTTCAAATTTCTAATCATGAAAAAGTTTTTTCTGTTCAGTATTCTTTTACTTTTAGTAACTTGTAGAAATCAAGAAGAAAACAATCCTGTCACTCCAGATCCTCCGTTGTTTCAACAAGCATATCAACCGCCTTATTTTCAAACAAATTCTCAAAAATTTATTTATGATATTGATGCATTGCCAGAAATTACGGTAGAAGTTTCTCTTGCAGAATGGAATAAATTTTTGAATTATTACGACCAAAATCCCAATAATGAAGAATATGTAGCTGGAAAATTCACTTGGGTGAAAAACGGAACTACAGAAATTTTAGATAATATAGGATTAAGATTGAAAGGAAATACCAGCAGAAGAAGACCGGAAGGAAATCCCGGAGAAACACATAATGCGACCAATCCAGATTGGCATCATGCAAGTTTTACTGTGAGTTTCAAGAAATATAATAAAACTCAACTCTTTCATAATTCAGAAAAAGTAGTGTTGAAATGGTTTAAAGATGATGCCATGTATGCCAGAGAAGTCTATTCTTATGATTTATTTGAGAAATTTGGAGTTTGGACTGCGCCACAATCCAGTTATTGTAAACTTACCATTAAAGTGACTGGAGATAACAAAGCCGCTTATTTTGGAGTTTATCAGTTGCAAGAACCTGTTGACGATGTTTATTTAGCCAATAGAAGTACGTTTTTTTCTACGACTGGAAATTTATGGAAAGCAAATTGGGGAGCGAGTTTTAAAGATGCTTCCACTTCGAATATGGGAATAGAAGATGTGACTTTAACTTATACCAATACGCCAACTTACGATTACAAAGGCAGTAAATCTAATTTGGAGACAGCCAAAACACAATTAGCAGATTTCATCACGAATGTCAATTCCAAAAATGGAGATGATTTTAAAACTTATATTTCACAAAAAATGGATGTCAATCTGTTTTTGAAAACTTACGCCGTAAATGTAATGGTAGGAATGTGGGACGATTATTGGAATAATTCTAATAATTTTTATTTCTATTTTGATGCGGCAGGAAAATTTTATTTCATTCCTTATGATTATGACAATACTTTGGGAACATCTCTTCTGATGACAGATTCTGGTATTCAGAATCCTTTGACTTGGGGAAAAAGTGACCAAAATCCTTTGGTTTCAAAAGTTTTATCTATTCCTGAATACAAAACTCAATATGTAAAATACCTCAATGATTTGATTGATAAAAAATACGATTTATTTTATATTGATTACAGTCAACAAAGAATTCAGAAGTGGCAAAATATGATTGCAGCGCACGTTTCTAATGATACTGGCGAAGATATGACCATTACAGATGTTCCTGCATCTTGGGGAAATTGTGGTTTCTACAGATTAAGAGGCAATAGTTCTACCGATAATTACTTCGTGAGAAAGGCTGCAAGTATACCTAAAAATTAATTTATTCTATTGTATTTCAGTCTGTTGTAAAAATTTAACAATATTTTAACTAATTTTTTAGTGATAAAAGAAAATCTTTTCTAAATTTGTATCACTAAATAATTAGTTATGATTTCTTTTTTGTTAAATTTGATTTTAGAAATAGTAAATTTCTTTTTATCAATAATGATGTAATGATTATGACAGCAAAAACACTTACAAAAGCAGAAGAACAAGTAATGCAATATCTTTGGGAGCTAGAAAAAGGTTTCTTAAAAGATATATTAGAGCTTTTTCCAGAACCGAAACCTCATACCAATACTGTTTCTACCATTTTAAAAATTTTGATGGAAAAAGAGTTTGTAGGGCATAATGTTCACGGAAGACAACACGAATATTTCCCGCTTATTTCTAAAGAAACCTACAGCGGAAAATCCATAAAAAGTTTGGTGAAGAACTATTTTGAAGGTTCTTACAGAAACGCTGTTTCATTTTTGGTAGAAAAAAATGAGATGAGTGTAGAAGATTTAGAGATGCTTCTAAAAGAACTGAAAAAGTAGGAAGTATGAAGTCAGAAGACGGAAGTCGGAAGATGACTTTCAAACCATTTCAAACCAATTCAAACCATTTCAAACAAAATAAATTATGGAAACAATATTCCTGTATTTCGGAAAGATGATTTTAGTTTCGGCAGTGATGTCGGCGTATTATCTTTTGTTTCTTCGCGACAAAACTTTTCACCATTATAACAGATTTTACCTTCTGGGAACGATGGTTTTAAGTCTTTTGTTGCCGCTTTTAAAAGTAGAATATTTTACTATAGAAACTGATAGTAGAATTTTATTATTGCTGAATCAATTCAACCAAAATTCTTCTCAAGAAGTTGGAAATTCTTTCAATTTTTGGAATTTTGGAGCTTTGATTTTAGGAATAGTTTCCTTTTTTCTTTTGGCTAAATTAACTTTAGGATTGGTGAAAATTCATCAACTCAAAAAAGAATTTCCGAAGGAAAGCATAGAAGGAATTACCTTTTATAACACCAATTTGCATGATGCTCCGTTTTCGTTTTTTAGAAATTTGTTTTGGAAAAAATCGATTCTGATCAACTCAGATTTAGGAAAACAAATCCTGAAACACGAAATGGTACACATAGAACAAAAACACAGTTTTGATAAACTGTTTGTCCAAATTATTCAATCTCTGTTTTGGTTTAATCCAATTTTTTACTTCATCAAAAAAGAAATCACCCTTATTCATGAATATTTGGCAGACAAAAAAGCTGTGAAAAACGCGGACACTAGAGCATTTGCGCAGATGCTTTTGGCGAGTAATTTCTCCGGAAATGTATTGCCTGCAACCAGTCCGTTTTTATCATCAAACCTTAAAAAACGACTAAAAATGCTTACACAGAAAAATACAAAATACAGTTATGCGCGTAGAATTTTGGCTTTGCCAATTCTTTTCGGGGTTTCCTTTGCGCTATTGGTTAATGCTAAAAATATAGAAATCAAAAAGCAAAATAAAGCCATAGAAATTGCGGTTCAGGAACTTAAAAAAGATACCGTTAAAGAAAAAGATGTGCAAAAACTGTTAGAAGCTCAACAAGCGAAAATTAATAAAGCTTCTGAAAAAATTAAAAAAGAGAACGAAAAAATAGCTACACTTAGCGAACAAACTCGTAAAAAATCTGAAGAGTTACAGAAAATTGCAAAAGAAAAAGGTGCAGATAGTTATGATTATGAATTGAAAGCCAAAGAATTAGAAAATCTTGGAAACGAAATTGATAGAATTGCTAATTCTGATGGATATAAAGATGAAATATCTTTTTTGATGGAAATGAAAAACGGTTTAGATCAAATTGAAGGATTTAAACTAAATAATTTAGAATTTAATAAAGAATTAGATAATGGTTTAAAATATAAAATTTTTGTTGATAATACTAGTAATAATTTTTCTTCAATAAAAGAATTAGAGAAAAAGCTCAATTCTAAAGAATTTAATAATGGAATAGTAAAAATAAAAAAAGTTGAATTTCATAAAAAAAATGATGGAAAAGTTCAGTCATTTCCACCGATGAATATTGAGAATTTCAACTGGACTGATAAATCTAAACTTTCTAAAGCAGAACAGAAAAAACTAGAAAAACTTTCAAAAGAAAGAAGAGATTTAGCACAAAAACAAGCAGAACTGGCTAGAAAACAAGCTGAAATTGCCAAACAACAGGCAGAAATTTCTAGAAAATATACTCAAAATAATCCTTGGATAATTACTGTAGATGCTAATGTCCCAAAAGATGGAGTAGTAAGTGTTTCCGCAGATAAAATAAAGTATAATTTAGCCACTAAAAATAGTGAAGTTGAAGGATTGAAATCAATGAAAGTTATCTCGGATAAATCGATTAAATATTATATCAATGGTAAACTTTCTACCAAAGAAGAAATGGATAAATTAAACCCTAATGATATTGCTACGGTAAACGTAAATAAAAACGTGAATAATGGCAAAGAAGAAGGCGAAATAAGAATCCAAACCAAATAAAAAAACTTAAAATCCTTCAAGTTTAAAAATCTTGAAGGATTTTTTAAATTAATACACCTATGAAAAAATTACTTTTTACTTTTTTATTGATTTCAGCATTCTTTTCGGCGCAGAATAGATTTATCTATGATTATAAATTTGTGACGGATTCTACCAACAATGCGGATGTGAAATCAGAACTTATGTATCTTGATATTTCGGAGAAAGGCTCTAAGTTTTACAGTAGAGAAGTTTATGTTTCGGATTCTATCATGACGGCTGCTTTTGAGAAGCAAATAAAAGCAACGGGAAGCATGAATGTAGATATGAAAGCCATGTCTATGAGAAAAGGAAGTGTACGCTATAAAATTCATAAGAATTATCCTTCTTTCGAAACGTATTCATTAACCAGAAGCGGAATGGATGCTTATAAAGTTTGGGACAAAAGAAAAATTCAATGGAAAATTCTTCCAGAAAAACAAAAAATAGGAGAGTTCGAGGCTCAAAAAGCGGTTACAGAATTTGCAGGAAGAAAATGGACGGCTTGGTTCACCGAGGAATTGCCTTTTCAAGACGGACCATATAAATTTAGAGGATTACCAGGATTGATTGTGAAGCTGGAAGATGCTACTCAATCTCACGTTTTTGAGCTAAAAGCAGTAGGGAAATATAAGGAGGAAATTCAAAAAGTTTCTGAATTTGTTGGCAATGATAAATATATAGAAGTTAATCAAGAACAGTACAAAAAAATATTTCTAGAAGACCGAAATGATCCAGCAAAATCTATGAAAATGGCGATGGCAAATGTAGCCGTTCTTCAGTTTAGAGACCAAAGCGGAAACGAAATTTCTGCATCGGAAATGATTAAAAGAAGGGAACAACAAGTCAAAGAAAATAATAAGCGAGACAATAATCTTTTAGAGTTAGACTTGCTTCAATAAAAAATAAAAAATCCTGAAAATCTAAATTTTCAGGATTTTTATTTGTAGAAAACTCAAAATTTATTAGCCTCAATCCTAAAGGAAGTAAATTTTGAATTTTTTATCATCCATCTTCCAACATCTAACATCCAGCATCCAGCATCTTTATTACATCATCTTTTTAGAGTCTGCAATAAATTGAGCTAAACCATTATCAGTTAAAGGGTGTTTTAGTAAAGATAAAATCGGAGCAAGAGGTGTAGTTACTACATCTGCACCAATCTTAGCACAGTTGATAATGTGCATAGAATGACGGATAGAAGCTGCTAGAATTTCAGTTTTGTAATCGTAGTTATCAAAAATAATTCTAATTTCTTCTATTAATGCTAATCCGTCTGTAGAAACATCATCTAATCTTCCTAAGAAAGGAGAAACGTAAGTAGCACCAGCTTTTGCAGCAAGAAGCGCTTGTCCAGCAGAAAAAATTAAAGTACAGTTGGTTTTAATTCCTTTATCTGTAAAATATTTTAATGCTTTAATTCCGTCTTTAATCATAGGAATTTTTACCACGATGTTTGGGTGAATTGCAGCCAATTCTTCTCCTTCTTTAATCATTTCTTCGTAAGTAGTACTTAGAACTTCCGCAGAAATATCACCATCTACGATTTCGCAAATCGTTTTGTAATGATTTTTAATCGCTTCAGCTCCAGAAATGCCTTCTTTCGCCATTAAACTTGGATTGGTCGTAACACCGTCTAGAATTCCTAAATCTTGTGCCTCTCTAATTTGGTCTAGATTAGCTGTATCAATAAAAAATTTCATGTTAAAATTATTTTTTGCAAAGATAAGGATTTAAGAGCCAAGTAAAAAGCGAAACGGAGTGAAATTGTAAAGTCGTGAAGTCGTTAATCTGTAAAATCGTGAAATCGTTTAATTGTGAATTGGTGTAAAATTAAGATTATTAACTTGACTCAGCGTGGAGAGCAATTTACCTTTTTTGAAAGGATATTTTCAGTAAAATATTATATTTTTGCATTTTTATAACTACTTTACAAATTAACGACTTTACAACTTCACAAAAAATGAACGTTTTATTAGCTTCTACCTCTTCACTTTTTGGTGGGAAATATTTAGAATATATCAAAGAAGAAATTGCCGAATTATTCAGCGGAATAGTCGAAATTATCTTTATTCCTTTTGCAAGACCAAGCGGAATTTCACATGAAGAATACACGCAAATTGCAAGAGATTTTTTTGAACAAATCAATATAAAAGTAAAAGGATTACATGAATTCGAGGATAAAATTGCAGCGGTAAACGAAGCAAAAGGCTTTTTTACTGGCGGTGGAAATACTTTTCTCCTCGTGAAAACCTTACACGAAGAAAATCTAATGTCTGTTTTAGCAGAAAATGTAAAATCTGGAAATCCGTATTTAGGAACTTCTGCAGGAAGCAATATCGCAGGCCTTAACATGAAAACTACGAACGATATGCCAATTGTATATCCGCCAAGTTTTGATTGTATGGGATTGGTTCCGTTTAATATCAATCCGCATTATTTAGACCCAAATCCAAATTTGAAACATAATGGAGAAACCAGAGAAACCAGAATTAAAGAATTCCTTACCCAAAATGAGGTAAAAGTAGTAGGTTTAAGAGAAGGAAACTGGATTAGAGTTCTTGGTGATAAAATTACAACAGAAGGAACACAACTGACTAGAATTTTTGAAAAAGGAAAAGAACCATATGAATTGGAGAGTGGGAGTGAGTTGTAGAGTTGGAGAGTTGTAGAATGGGAGAGGAAACGAGTGTTTTTTTAATGGATAGATTTGTAGATTTTTAAAATTATTTATTCCGTAGGAATGTAATGTGTGTAGAATTTGCTAATTAATAAAAAAGCGTTCCGTAGGAACGCAATGTTATGAGATTAATTTAAACAAAAAATTAATTCATCTAAATCAAATTTTAGTCATCATTTTTGGTGAATTTTATTTTTGATTTTTTTGGATGATTTTTGTCATCTCACTTTTTTATTTTTGTTCTTTTTACTTATTCCTTCCAATTTTTTTGGATGAGTTCCATCAAGAAATCAGGACATCTAGACACTTTGTTGGTTGTAGCGTCTAAGAAAAAAAGAGTAGTAGATGCTTCTGTGATTTTTTGTTTAGAATCATTATAAATTTCATATTCAAATTCTATTTTCACTCCTGGAATTTTTCTTACATAAGTGTGAATTTCTAAAATTTCGTCATAAAAAGCAGGTTTTAAATACTTGATTTTATACTCAGAAACAGGCAGCCAAATCCCGCGTTTTTCGATTTCATCGTATGAAATTCCAATGCTTCTAAACAGCTCAACTCTAGCAACTTCTAGGTATTCTGCATAGTTGCCATAGTAGACATATTTCATAGGATCTGTTTCTCCGTAACGTACTCGTAATGTGTGAGTTGTGTGTATCATTTTAACTTTTCTTTAATACATACAAATATATTTTTAAAAAAGCAATACCCCAAAATTTTTTTAAGAAAAAATTATTTTTCATATTTGTCTTCCCGATAAAATTAATCAGACAAAACTGTTTAGCAGAGAAAAAAATGGATCAAAACTTAGGCTTGATTTGGGAGCGTTGTCTTAAATTTATGAGAGACAATTTGAGCGCTTCTGAGCATGAAGATGTAAAAAAACTAGAACACTCATTCGACTTATTGTTTGACAGAGTACAACCTGTGTCATTAATTAACCATAATCTTACATTGTTGGTTCCTTCTGACTTCTATAAAGAATATATAGAAGAAAATTACCTTTCTCTACTCTCTGCAGCTCTCAAAAAAAATATCGGAAAAGGAGTTAAATTGTGGTATTCTGTAATGGAAAATAAACCACAAGGATTAGAAAAACCCGCTACTCAAAATTATAAAGGGATTTCTGTACAAGCTCCGAAAGTTCAAGAGGTGCTTCCTACCACAGTTTCTAAAAGTTTAGTGAATCCTTTTGTAGTTCCAGGAATTAAAAAGGTAAACATAGATGCTAACCTTAACCCAAATTTATCATTTGATAATTTTGTGGAAGGGGAAAGCAATAAATTTGCATATACAGTTGCTAAAACCATTGCAAAAAGACCTGGCGCAACTTCTTTCAACCCATTATTTATTCATGGTGGAGTAGGTGTAGGAAAAACGCACTTAGCTCATGCAATTGGTTTAGATATTAAACAGAATCTTCCAGATAAAGTTGTTTTATATTTATCATCAGAAAAATTTATCCAGCAGTTTGTTTCTGCGGCCAAAGCTCAGAATAAAACAGATTTTGGTAATTTTTACCAAATGGTAGATGTTCTAATAATCGATGATATTCAGTTTCTTTCTGGTAAAGCTGCAACTCAGGATATGTTCTTCCACATTTTTGATCATTTACATCAAAACGGAAAACAAATTATCTTAACTTCTGATAAAGCTCCTGCGGATATTCAAGATATTCAAGAAAGAATTGTTTCTCGTTTTAAATGGGGATTGAGTGCAGAAGTAAAATCTCCAGATTTTGATACGAGAAAGAAAATTATCGTAGATAAACTTCACAGAGATGGTATCGTTTTAAAAGATGATATGGTAGATTTCTTGGCTGGAGAAGTAAAATCTAACGTGAGAGAACTGATTGGAGTGATTAATTCTGTGATTGCGCATTCTATGATTTCTAAATCAGATTTAAGTCTAGATTTATTAAAAGAAACCATCAATAAGATTGCGGCAAATCAAAAGAAAACCATCAATATTCCATACATTCAAGAAGTGGTTTGCGAATATTTCGGTATTCAGAGAGAGCAATTGCTGTCTAAAACCAGAAAAAGAGAAATTGCATTGCCTAGACAATTAGCGATGTATTTCGCGAAAGAATATACCAATGCTACTTTTACCAAAATTGGCGAAGAAATGGGCGGAAAAGACCATTCTACAGTAATGTATGCTTGTGAAACCATCAGAGATGTTTCTAAAATTGACAAAGAACTGAAGAAATATCTAAAAGAAATTAAAGATAAAATCTTTGAATAAAATTTAGGTCTTTGACCTATTGATAATAAAAATATTGAGGAATTTTTTAAATGTTAAGTTTGAAAAATTCCTTTTTTAATTAAATGAAGACTTACTTATGAAAATTTTAATGGTTTGCCTCGGAAATATATGCAGAAGTCCATTAGCAGAAGGAATTTTGCGTTCTAAAATTTCAGAAAAACATACGGTTGCAAGTGCAGGAACAATTTCTTTTCATCAAGGTTCACCTCCTGACAAACGTTCTACCAAAACTGCCCAAGAACATGGCGTAGATATTTCTCATCAAAGAGCTAATTACTTCACCGAAAAGCATTTAGAAGACTTTGATAAGATTTTCTGCATGGATTTAAAAAATTTAGAAGATGTATTGTCAAAAGCCAAATCTGAAGAACAGAGAAATAAAGTTTCCTTGATTATGGAAGAAGCTGGCGTTTTATCTGATGGAAAAATAGAAGTTCCAGATCCGTATTATGGCGATATGAGTGATTTCGAAAAGGTATATCAAATGTTAGATCAAGCTTGTGAAGCGATTGCTGAAAAGTACAACTT
The DNA here is from genome assembly GCF_907163125.1 of Cloacibacterium caeni. Classification (NCBI taxonomy): domain Bacteria; kingdom Pseudomonadati; phylum Bacteroidota; class Flavobacteriia; order Flavobacteriales; family Weeksellaceae; genus Cloacibacterium; species Cloacibacterium caeni. The sequence continues at coordinate 1,292,324 of NZ_OU015319.1, read as the reverse complement.
GAAGTAAATTTTCTAAAAATTGATTACTTTTATCTCTAATTAAATTTTTTTAAAACATGTTGTTTCTAATCCCAGCTTATTTATCCGAAGAATCTCCGATAGACTATTTTGCGCCATCGATTAAAGAATATATTCTTAAAACCGATTATTTTTTCGTGGAAAACGAAAAAACGGCCAGAAAAGTCATCAAATTTTTTGCACCAGAGAAAAAACAAAGTGATTTAAAGCTTTTTATTTTGGATAAATATTCTGAATCTAATGATTTAAAAGAAGCACAAAAACTCATGAAATCTGGTCAGGATTTCGGATTGCTTTCTGAAGCAGGATTGCCTTGTATTGCAGATCCTGGAAATTTGATGGTGAAATGGTGTCATGAGAATAATATTAAAGTTATTCCAATTAATGGGCCGAGTTCTATCATTTTAGCTTTAATTTCGAGTGGTTTTAATGGTCAAGAATTTACTTTTCACGGATATTTACCAATTGATAAGGAGCAAAAGAAAAAGCAGATTTTGTTTCTAGAAAATCAAGTTCAAAAGTCAGGATATTCTCAGATCTTTATGGAAACACCGTACAGAAATAATCAGCTTTTAGAAGATTTAATTAAATTTCTCAATCCTAATACGAAACTTTGCATCGCTGCAAATATCAATCATCCAACCGAAGAATTTATCAAAACCTTAAAAATCTCTGATTGGAAAAATAAAAAACCGGAACTTCATAAAATTCCGGCGGTATTTGTTTTGGGGAAATAAATTTATTTTTTCTTGTAAGTATAAGTGTATCCGTTGTTTGCATCGTCACTCCAAACTAAGTTCACTCCATCATTATTGATAATCATTTTATCAGGATAATTAGAAAAATCTATATATAATCTATCTAAATGTTCTAGATTAGAAACGTTTTTGTAAAGTGAAAAAGTCCCTTCATTGGTAACTGTTCCGTTAGTAGTAATGGTGTATTTTTTATCTGCGCCAAAGTTGAAAACTATATTATTTCCAGTAGAAGTAGGCGTTTCAGTAGTATTTCCAACTCCACCTATAGAAGAAACCCATTCCCAATTTCCTACTAAAGGTGTTACATCTTCTGTGTCATCTTCTCCTCTACAAGAAATCACAGAAAATAATGCGATGAATAAAACAATTAAAGGTTTAATTAGGAAGTTTTTTTGAGAATCTTTCATTTTTTAACTTTTTATATTTAAGACAAATTTAAATGTTTTTTTTGAAAAATTCTAAATGAAATTTATCATATTTCATTTATGTGATAAAATAATTTGTGATTTTTGCATTGTTTTGATTAGTTTGATTTCATTTATTTTTGTGAATAATTAATTGATTAATATTTTATTCCGATTTTCTTTAATATAAAATGTAAAAGCCAAATTGGTCCAACCAATAAAAACTGTAAATCCTTTAAGAAACTCGGTTTTTTACCTTCAATTTTATGACCGATGAACTGAAAAATCCATGTGATAACAAAAATGGAGAGATAAATAATCAAAGAATTTTCTTTAAAATGTACATTGATTGCATACGCAAAATGTTCCATTAAAAGCATTATTAAAAGCATGATTAAAGAAATTCTCCATGAAAGAGTAAAGTAAAAAATACTTACCAAAACAAGCGCAACAATACTGGCAATGCTGATGCAACCAAAATAAGGTGCACAAAAATGTGGCGCAGGAATAAGACTGATAAATCCTACTATAGTAAAGAAAATTAAAGGAACGCAAATCCAATGAATGAATTTATTCGTTTGGTTTTGATGACTTTCTGCGTATTCTGCGAAAAGTTGGTCTATTTTTCTCATATTTTTTAAATTTTATTAAAAGTAATAAATCCTTTTTAAAACCTGAATATTTTTTGAAATTTTAAATTATGTGATTCCTAATTAATATTTTTGCAAAATGAAAGACTTAATGGGACGCGCAATTTGGGATTATTATTACCAAGAAAATCCTGAAGATTTACAAACCGAAACTTCTATTTCTGAGTTGGATGATTTGCCAGTTTCTTATCTTTTCAGAGATTATCAAGAAATGAATGCTTTAGAAAAAAAAGCATTGGATTTGTCTTTTGGTAAGGTTCTAGATGTAGGTTCTGGAGCGGGTTCACATAGCCTTTATCTGCAAAATGAAAGAAAATTAGAAGTAACAGCACTAGATATTTCTCCGAAATCTATTGAAATTTGTAAAGCAAGAGGTGTAAAAAATGCCATATGCGAAGATTTGCTTCAATTTTCTGAAAAGAATTTTGATACCGTTTTGCTTTTGATGAATGGAACTGGAATTTTTCAAAGTTTAGAACACATTGACCAATACTTGCAAAAACTGAAAAGTTTAGTTGCTGAAAACGGACAAATTCTCTTAGATAGTACAGATATTTTGTATATGTATGACCAAGATGAAGATGGTGGAGTTCTGGTTCCTGCAACAGGTTTTTACGGAGAATTAGATTATTATTTGCATTACAAAGGAGAATCTGAAGAACCTATGAAATGGTTGTATTTAGATTTTAACCCAAATCACGCAGTTGAAATTTTTTGAGATAAGTCTATGGGGTAATCCCAAATTCCGACGAACCATTTTCTGCGTTTTTTGGTGAGTGCAATCTTCAGTTTGAGTGTGTCACCTACTTTTTCAAAATAAGCTCCAATAGCAAAGGTTCTATATCGTAGTGTAGATAATGTTTTCTGCGTTTTTTCCTGAAGAACAAACAGTCTGAAAATTGACATCAGATTATAAGCAATCATCGAAAATATAAGTGCAGCTTCTGTAGGGAAAAAGCCTTTAAGGTTAAAACTTTCGGCTCCAAAATCTGCCTTTAATTCCTTGATTCGATTCTCTGCATCGCCTCTGTTTCGGTACGTTCTCCAAACATCTGTTGCCGATTGTTCTTGGTTGGTAATATAGGCTGAATAGCGATAATTTCTATGGATTTCATCTTCCGGAAACAGGCTTAATATTCGGCCTGCCGCATTCGGCCGTTGTGCTATTTTTTGCCTTACAATGACTATCCTTCTTGGCTTTTCCCAGTTTTTTGCTTGATAATATTTGTCGCAAATTTCGATGCCCTCATCAACTTTTATCCAAAAATCTTGCTGGTCTATCAAGTGTTGAATGGGGTGAGTAAATTTTGCAGCGATGATGTATTGGAGTGTTTTTAATTCAAGATAATCCATAATGTCTTTCTGGAAAAAACCACTATCCAAACGAACTAATCCTACTTTCTTATCCCCAAAATTTAAGAGTGTTTCTTCTAAAAATCCTACAAAATTATTTGCCGAAGAAGTATTGCCGCTCCTGAGCCAAAAATTAGCGACCATCTTTACATCGTTCACAAATGCAATGATAGGATGATGGCTGTTTCTTCCTTTTTTCTTAGGATTGTAGCCTTTTTTTGCTCCCTCTTGCTCTCCGTATCGAGTAATTACAGATGAATCAATGTCTAACGTAAAATAATTGAGGTTCAAATTCTGAAAAAACCAACTGAAAAAATAATGCCCAACTTGCTGGTTGATGTGTTGTGTAAACTTGCCAAAATAGCGTTTATATGCGTCCTGAGCAGGGGTCTTTCGCCAGTCAAATATTTCCCCAAGAGCCTTATCTGCACGGGTAATTTCTGTGTGCAAAAAACGATTGGCACCACACCAAATACTCGTAATAAAAGATTCAAGCAAAACTTCTTTTTTATAAGAATTATTGGAAAGTGACACAGGTAAAGATTCGCATTTTTCAATTTGCTCTCTAAAGCCGATTTTGTCCAACATTTGCTTTAAAAACACCATGCCTCCCCAAGGCGTAATCTCTTTATTGGTAAAGGATAGCTCGAATTTCATCGCTTATTTTTTTCTACTGCTACGCAGTTGGATATTAGAATACTAAAATACTCTTTTTTTTCTATTGCGGAATTTGGGTTTAACACCTTAGAAAATGCAGCGATTGCTAATGGTTTTAAAATTCAAAAAATTGAACAACTAGAAGATTCTTATTTGGCTCAACTTACGTTAAAATAAGGTTTATTCTACATTCCAAAGTAGAAAATTGATGATGTCTATTCTTTTTCTTTGGTTTTCATCAAATAAATCTTGAAAAATTTCAAAACGATAAGGAATCGTTAATGCAAATTTATCACGATTAATTTCATCTGTGATTTTAGAAAGTTCTATATAGGTTTCGTTTGGAATTTGTTTGGCAATTTCTAGAAAAAGAGCATTGTATTTTTGTTTTTCTTCATCTGAGATTTTTTCATCAGATAAAAGATTTCCTCTGTTAAAGAAAACTGCGTTGATATCTGGATAAGATTCACCTAAAGACTTTAGAGTAATGGCTTTGTAAAGTTCATAGTCATTAGAAATTTTATTAATTATTTTTAACTCATTATTAATTTTAGCAAAATAATTTATACTTAATTTTTTTAAGTTTTGTTTCAATTCATATGATAAATTTAGACTTTTTCTTTTGTTAAGATAATTTGCTTTTAACTTATATTTTTGTTGCTGATAAAAATTAATTCTTCTATCAAAATTATTTAACAATAAATTTTGAGCTTTAAAATTCCCCAATCCAAAAAATAAAAAGCAGAGTAGAAGTGATTTTAAAAGTTTCATGGTAATACATTTAACTTTGTCAAAGATTCCTTTGCTTCGCAAAAACTTTGACAAAGTGTGATATCCAAAAATAAAAAAAGATTTCGGAAATATGAAAATTCTCGCTGATTTAGCAGATTTAGCTGATGATTGAGTTGCAATTAGCTGAAAAACAAAATTTGAAAATCTAAAATACAAAAAAAACTCTCACAGATTTAGCTGATTTAGCTGATGATTGCGTTGCAATTAACTGAAAAACAAAAATTTGAAAATTTAAAATAAAAAAAACTCGCAGATGAAGTGAAGTGTACAGAAAAATCTGCAAAATCAGCACAATCTGCGAGAGCATATTATAATCTTCCGACTTCTGTCTTCTGACTTTAGCCTATTTCGATTCCGTTTTCTACGGTTTCATCAGGCGTTACAAAACTCAATTTTCCGTCTGGTTTTGTCGTCAATAAAAGCATTCCTTGAGATTCTATTCCACGGATTTTTCTTGGAGCCAAATTCAATAAAATCATTACTTGTTTCCCAATGATTTCTTCTGGCGAAAAACTCTCTGCAATCCCCGAAACTACGGTTCTTACATCAACTCCGGTATCTACTTTTAGTTTTAATAATTTGTCTGCTTTTTCTACTTTTTCAGCTTCTAAAATAGTGGCAGTTCTTAAATCTATTTTGGTAAAATCGTCAAAAGTGATTTCTTCTTTCATGGGATTGGCTTTAGGATTGGTTTTTGCGTTAGAGATTTTGGTATTTTCTAATTTTTGAATTTGGAAATCAATGGTTTCGTCTTCAATTTTTGAGAAAAGTAGAGAACTTTCATTGATTGTGTGACCTGTTTTTACGAAAACTTTAGCTTTTTCCACTTCTTGCCAAGAAATTTTCTCAGTGTTAAACATTTTCAATAATTTTTCCGAAGAAAAAGGCATAAATGGTTCACATAATTGTGCTAAACCAACTGCAATTTGTGCTCCTACAAACAATGAGTTTGCTGCTTTTTCAGGATTATCTTTGATGGTTTTCCAAGGTTCTTCGGTTTGAAGATATTGATTTCCGAAACGTGCTAAATTCATTAAAGCTGAAAGAGCATTTCTGAATTCATATTTGCTTAGGTATTCATTAATTTCTTTTGCAGCTTTAGAAATTTCAGAAAGTTCTTCTGCGTTTTCATTTCCTGCAGGAATCACTCCATTATAATATTTGTGAATAAGAACCGCAACTCTATTGATGAAATTCCCAAAAATCCCTACCAATTCAGAGTTGTTTTTGGTTTGGAAATCTTTCCAAGTAAAATTGTTGTCCTTAGTTTCTGGAGCAGAAGAAATCAAAGCATAACGAAGAACATCTTGTTGACCTGGGAATTCTTCTACATATTCATGCGCCCAAACTGCCCAATTTCTAGAGGTAGAAATCTTGTCATTTTCAAGATTTAAAAATTCAAAAGCAGGAACATTAGTTGGCATAATGTATTTTCCGTGAGCCTTCATCATTGCAGGGAAAATAATACAGTGGAATACAATATTGTCTTTCCCGATAAAGTGAATTAAGTCTGAATCGTTTGATTGCCAATAATCTTTCCAATTTTTACCATTTTTTTCTGCCCATTCTTTGGTGAAAGAAATATAACCAATCGGCGCATCAAACCAAACGTAAAGCACTTTTCCTTCTGCATCAGGAAGTGGAACTTGTACACCCCAATTTAAATCTCTGGTCATTGCTCTAGGTTTCAAACCATCATTGAGCCAAGATTTTACTTGTCCATAAACATTAGGTTTCCAGTCGTCTTTATGTCCTTCAATAATCCACTCGTTTAAGAAATCTTCATATTCATTTAAAGGTAAATACCAGTTTTTGGTTTCTTTAAGTACAGGAATGTTTCCACTCAATGCAGATTTTGGATTAATTAATTCTGAAGGAGAGAGCGTAGAACCACATTTTTCGCATTGGTCACCATAAGCTCCATCATTTCCACATTTTGGGCAAGTTCCAACAATGTATCTGTCTGCCAAAAATTCGCCAGCTTGTTCATCATAATATTGTTCTGAGATTTCTTCAGTGAATTTTCCGTTTTCGTACATTTTCAAGAAAAAATCTTGAGAGGTTTTTTTGTGATTTTCTGATGAAGTTCTAGAATATTCATCAAATGAAATGCCTAAGTCTTCAAAAGATTTTTTTATGATTGCGTGATATTTATCTACAATATCTTGAGGGGTAACCCCTTCTTTTTTTGCTCTAATGGTAATAGGAATTCCGTGTTCATCTGAACCACAGATAAAAGCAACATCGCTTCCTAATCTTCTTTGGAAACGTGCGTAAACATCAGCAGGAATATATACTCCTGCTAAATGACCGATATGAACAGGGCCGTTTGCATAGGGTAATGCAGCGGTAATCATTTTTCTCTTCTGCATGGAAATTTTTTTGCAAAGATAAGGTTTTGTTTGCCTTTTTGGAAAATTTTGACTTCTTGGTTAATATTTTGGTAAAAATTTTCTTTCTTAACATTTGCTTAACATATCAAATTGTTAAACATTCGTTTGAAATATTGCGAAATCTTTCATTGTCTCATTGGTGAGATAATAAATGAAATTGAATTGATTTACAATGTTTTAGCTTTTAATTCGTACAAAACACACTGATTCTTATCATAAATAATTAACATTTTTTAGATAAATTTAATAAATATTTAAAAATTTCATAAATTAGCAGTGCATAATTGTAATAGAAATTATGCGATGTGAAAAATGAATATTAATCCTTAAATTTTATTTTTGTGAGAAACTATAGTAAAGTTTTAAAAATTGCTCCAGCTTTTTTATTGGCAGGAACAATTATGCTAGAAGCTCAACAAAGAGATTCAATCAAACAAAAAGACATTGAACAAGTTGTGCTAATTGGTTATGGTAGTAAAAAGAAAACCGATTTAACTGGTTCCGTAACTGCATTTGGTGAAAAAGATTTTAACAAAGGTGCGGTAGTTAATACACAACAAATGTTGCAAGGTAAAGCAGCAGGTGTTACCATAACAAATGATGGAGCTCCAGGTGGAGGTTCTACTGTAAGAATTAGAGGTTTATCATCTCTTAACGGTAATACTGATCCATTGTATGTAATTGATGGAGTTCCTATTACTAAAGACGGAACAGGAGGTGTAGGTAATCCTTTAAACTTAATTAATCCTAATGATATAGAATCAATTTCTGTATTAAAAGATGCATCAGCTACTGCTATTTATGGTATGAGAGCTTCTGCTGGTGTTGTTATTATTAAAACTAAAAGTGGATTATCAGGTAAGTGGAAATTTAATTATTCAGGAAATGTACAAATGAGTACATTAATGGATAAATTTGATGTTTATACTGGGACTGAGCTTTCTGAGATTGTTCAAACTAGTTTGCCAGATAAATATAATATTTTAGGTATAAATGATGCAGCAGGTAGCCAAGTATTATATAATACTGATTGGCAAGATCAAATTTTTCAAAAAGCTTGGGGTACCACTCAGGATATAAGTGCAAGAGGAAATGTTTTTGGCGGTAAATTGCCAATGAGAGTTTCTTTAGGGTACAATAATATTGATGGTATTCTTAAAACATCAAATTTTGAAAGATATAATGCAGGTGTCTCATTAACTCCAAAATTATTAAATGATAATTTATTGGTGACACTTAATGCAAAAGGTACTCAAACAAAATACAGATATGCAGATACTGGAGCTATAGGACAAGCAATTGCTATGGATCCTACAAAACCTGTAACATCTGATCTCCCATTATACGAAAATTATGGAGGTTTTGTACAATTTTTAGAAACTAGAAACGGACATGTTACTACACCTCAAAACGTAGGTTTGGTAAATCCTGTAGCAACTTTAGAAGGTAAAAAGAATTTAGCAGATGTAAAACAATTTATTGGAAATTCAGAATTTGAATATAAAATACCTTTTGTAAAAGGACTTAGTGCTGTTGCAAATCTTGGTTTAGAATATACAGAATCAGAAACTACTAATAATAATCAGGCTTACCTTACTGCTATTGATTCTGGTACTGGTAATCAAATAGCTTATGCAGATATTGCAAACCAAAGAAGAAATAATCAGTCATTAGATTTATATTTTAAATATAATAAAAGCGATTTCAAATCTGGGGTGATTACTAATTTAGGTTTTACTGGCGGTTATACTTACCAAAAACTAAGAAATGATGGTACTTACGCAAGGGATTTAAATGATCCTGTAAAAAGTGTTACCAATAAAGGTTTTTACAAAGATACAGGTGTTTTAATTTCATTTTTTGGAAGAGCTAATATGACATTTGTTGATAAATATTTATTAACGATTACAGCAAGACGCGAAGCTTCTTCTAGATTTAACGGAAGTGAACAAACTTGGGAAATTTTTCCTTCTGCAGCTTTTGCATGGCAAATGAAGAAAGAAGATTGGCTAAAAGATAATAATTTCTTTAGTGAGATGAAATTGCGTATGGGTTGGGGTGTAACTGGTAATCAAGATGTTGGAGGTTGGTACCCTACGGTTGCTGTTTATAATACAGTTAATAGTTCTTTTACAAATTATGTATTGTATCCTAATGGTAATAATACCTTACCTGCCTATATTGCTACAATGAATCCAAATAGTTATAATAAATCATTCAGTTGGGAAAAAACTACCCAATATAATACAGGTTTAGATTTTGGTATTTTAAGAAAAGTAACTGGTTCTGTAGATTATTGGAGAAAAGAAATTAATGATCTTTTATACAACTCATTTTTACCTGCAGGTGCTAATCTAGACAGTAAAGTAGATGGTAATATTGCATCTATGGATTCTCAAGGTATTGATGTAGATTTAAATGTTAAAGTTGTAAATACCAATAAAACTAAATTTGATGTTGGTTTTAATATGGGTTGGGTAGACATGGAAGTTAAGAAATTAAATTCTAGCGGTACAATAGATGACAAAATTGGACAATTAAATGGGTTGGTTGAAAATCCTTATGTTCAATCTCTAAGCGCAGGTAGAATACCATATGAGTATTATGTATATAAGCAAGTATATGATACAAATGGTAAACCATTAGAAGGTGTATTTGCAGATATAAATGGAGATGGTAAAATTACAGCAGATGATAAATATCTTACTGGTAAATCACCAATTGCAGATTTTACTTTTGGGTGGAATACTTTTTTACAAGTGGGGAAATTTGATTTAAGAACTGTATGGAGAGCAAGCGTAGGTAATTATGCATTTAACAACGTTAAAGCAAGATATGCAACATTGAAATTTATAGATTCTGATGGTTTTGGTGCTGTAAATAACACAATTAAATATTATGATCAAACAGGATTTGTAAATCCTCCTGGGCAAATTCAATTTGCCTCAGACTTATATTTAGAAGAAGCATCTTTTATGAAATTAGACAATGTAACTGCTGGTTATGTTTTTGATAATTTCTTAGGAACTAAAACAAAGTTTAGATTTTATGGTTCTGTTCAGAACGTGTTTACAATTACTGATTATTCAGGTTTAGATCCAGAAGTAGGTATTGATTGGAATTTATTTCCAAGATCAAGAACATTTACTTTTGGTGTAAACTTTGATTTTTAATTTAATTTAATAGAAATGAAAAATAAATTTTATAAAATATTTTTGCTTAGTGGGGTTTCATTACTTTCACTATCATGTGTTAATGATTTAGAGCAAGTGCCAGAAGATGGTAGAGTTACTGTAGAAGAACAGTTTGCCAATAATCCTTTCGGTACTTATGAATCTTTAAATGCAAAATTATATGCTCAATTAAGTCTTGCAGGACAAGGTGGACCTAATGGAGAAACTACTGATGCTTCTGATTTACAAGGCTTTGATGGAGGTAAATCTAATTATTTTAGAGTTTTGTGGAGTACACAAGAGTTAATTACTGATGAAGCTAAAAACAGCTGGGAAGGTGATGCAGGAATGATTGAATTATCTTCTGTTGACATTAATTCATCTAATGATGTTTTAAAAAATTTCTTTTATAGAATATTTACTTGCATTGCAAAAGACAATGAATTTATAAGAGAAGCTACAGATTCTAAGATAGAAGCTAGAAATCTTACTGATGCACAAAAAACTGAAGTTAAATTTTATAGAGCAGAGGCTAGATTCTTAAGAGCCCTACACTATTATCATGCAATAGATAATTTTGGAAATGTTCCTTTTATAGATGAATCTGATTTACCAGGTATTAAAGCACCAAGAGTAAAATCAAGAACTGAAGTTTTTAATTTTATTGAAAGCGAATTGAAAGAAATAATTCCATTATTAAGACCCGCAAGAAGTGTATATGGTAGAGCAGATAAAGCTGCTGCAGGTATGCTTTTAGCAAAACTTTATCTTAATGCTGGAGTTTATACTGGTACAACTAGATATGCAGATTGCAAAAAGGCTTTAGATGATTATGTTCTTAATGCGGGTTATACAATTGATAGTAATTTTGCAGATACATTTAAAGGTGACAATAATCTCTCAAATGAAATTATTTTCCCAATAATCTCAGATCCTAATCATTCACAATCTTATGGTAATATGACTTACTTGATTAATGCAGCAGGCATCGGTAAAACAGATAATATTGATTTACAACCTGCATTTTATTTAGGTTCTTCGGGACAATGGGGAGGTAATAAAACAACTAAAGAATTTATTTCATTGTTTTCTTCGACAGACAAAAGAGCAATGTTTGATAAAAGAGATGGTTTAATAGAATTTATTACCGATTTATCTAAAGATAGACAAGGCTATAGAATTACAAAATTTACGAATATTAGAAGAGATGGTAGTTATATTGCAGGAGGAAGTGGTAGTAATTTTGTGGATACCGATTTTCCAATGTTTAGACTGTCTGACGCTTATTTAATGGTTGCTGAATGTGCTTTAAATGGAGCAGGTAGTTTAGATGCTACAGTTCTTGGTAATTTGAATAAACTTAGACAAAGAGCTGGCGTTCCAGATGTTACAGCAGCGGCTATTAATTCTAAATTTTTGATAGATGAGAGAGGAAGAGAATTGTATTGGGAAGCTCATAGAAGACAAGACTTAATTAGATTTCATATGTTAGAAGGAAGTCAGTATGTTTGGAATTGGAAAGGATCTGTAAATGGTAGTGCTTTACCTAGTACAATTAATTTATATCCTATCCCTTATGATCAATTAGTTATGAATCCAAATTTGAAACAGAACCCAGGATATTAATCTTAAAGCATAATTAAAATGAATAAAAAAATATTTAATATAATAGCTTTTGCAATTATTGCCATAATAGGCTTAATTGCTTGTGATGATAGAAATGATACAATGATTGAGACTAAGCAAGCTCCAATTGTTGTAGATTTATCAACTGATAAAATAGTATTAGATAGTAATTTTCCTAAAAATCCTGCATTGTCAGTGTTTTGGGATGCTACTCAATATTCTGTGCCTACAGAAATTCAGTATAGAGTTGAAGCTTCTGCTGATAATAAATTCACAAAACCTTTTACATTAACAACTTTAAAAGAGTCTACTAGAACTTCTACTTTTACAGCAGAACAAATGAATACTGCTGCAGTTTCTATTGGATTAACACCTTATGTAGAAGGAACTATGTATATAAGAGTTATTTCTTATTTGGGAACTAACAATTCTATGGTTTCTACATCTAACATAACATCTGTTAAAATTACACCTTATAAGTTATCTTATCCTGATTTTTATATAGTAGGAGAAGCAAGTTATGTTGGTTGGAACGCTGGAAGTGCTCAGCTTTTTTATAAATCTGATAATTTTTCTACAATTTATACTTATCTAGAAAAAGATAAAAACTTTAGATTTTTAGGACAACAAGATTGGAATCCAACTAATTATAGTATTAATGCTGATGGTATAAAAGATGCTTATAAATATTTTAAGCAAGCTTCTTCTAATATCATTAAAGCAGCTGGGGATGATGAAAATATGAAGTTTACTGGCGATACAGGAATTTATAAAGTTACAATTGATGCAACTTCTGAAATTAAATCACTTACAGCAGTAGCTTCACCAATTTTTGGTTATGATTTTGCTGAGGTGTATTTAGTTGGTAATGTAGGAGGAAATGGTTGGGATGCAGCCAATGCACTTACTATGACTAAAGTTTCAACAGGAGTATATGAATTTGTAACAACATTAGTAGCTGATACAGAATTTAAAATTATTGGGCAAAAATCTTGGGGAAGTTTAGAATGGGGAGATATTTCTTCAACAGGAAATTCAGGGTTCCTTGCTCCAAAAGGAGATAATGGAAATATTAAATTTGTTGGTGATGGTTCTTCTTATAAGATTACGGTTAACTTGAAAGGAGGAATTTATACTATTAAAAAACAATAAAACTTTTTAACTATTAAGTTTATAAAAATGAAAAATATTTTAAGAATTTTATTTATAACAACACTCTTTTCATTCTTTTTACAGTCTTGTAGAGATGATAATGATGTTACTTGGACAACAAAGGCACCTTCATTTAAGTTGTATGATACTACTTTAGGAAGCAATGTTTTGTATCCTACTATGGAAAATAACCCTTTTCAATTAGTATGGGAGAAATTTGGAACTACTAATAAATATAATGTTGTTTTTTCTGATACTTCAGATTTTGCAAAGACAATAACATTAGCTAGTACAACTACAAATAATTATAAAACTACAATTGGGGAGTTGAATACTGCTTTATTGCAAGCAGGATATTCTCCTTATGCATCAAAGCAAATGTACTTACGAATTCAAACTGCTGGAACAGGAACGGATATTAGTGTTTCTAATACTATTGCCTTTACTGTTACTCCTTATCCAGTTTCTGTTCCTGTAATTACTTCTCCTTCATCAGGATCAAGTTTTATTTTAGATGGTAAAAATGCTCAAGGAATTGTAACTAAAGTTGTATGGGCAGATTATTCATCATATGGTGTAGATGTAAAATATTTAGTAGAAATAGCTTTATCTGGTACAGAAAATTTTATAGCTTCTGGTGAAGTAAATAATATAAAATTACTAGACTGGACAAATAAATCACTTAATGATGCTGTTCTAAAAGCTGGTGCTCAAGCAAATGTAGCAACAGATATTGATGTAAGAGTTACTGCTGTTACAAAAACTGTAACAGAAATAAAAAAAGTTTCAGATGTAGTAACAATTAAAGTAACACCTTATGTTGCGTTCAAAAATCTATTCTTCGTAGGTGATGCTACTGCTGCAGGTTGGAATACGAATAATAATAACCAAGCTCTTTACAGAGATGCATCAAATACCAATAAATTTTACTTCACAGGAAAATTTGGAACAAGTATGTTTAAGTTATTAGAAATCTTAGGAGACAATACATGGCAACCACAATGGGGGTTAAAAGGAGGAGTTGTTGCAAACAGTGATGGTGGTGAACCAGAACCATTTACAGTTTCTACTGCAGGATATTATACTTTTGAGGTAGATATTCTTGCTAAAACTTACTCTATTACTCCATATTCAGGAGCTATGACTACTTACAGTTCTATTGATATAGCAGGTAATTTAAACGGATGGAGTGGAAGCACTGTACTTACACAATCTAGTTTTGATCCTCACCAATGGTTTATTAAAGATTTAGTAGTGTCATCAAATGGTGAAGCTAAATTTAGAGCTAATGGTACTTGGGATATTAACTGGGGAGCTGCTGCAGAATTCTCTGGTCAAGGTACTCAAGGAGGTGCAAATATTCCTTTAAACGCAGGTACTTATGATGTTTATTTCAATGACATCGACGGAAGATATGTTTTCGTTAAAAAATAATTGATTATAAACAACTAAACCATATTAAAGCCGCATTTTTTGCGGCTTTTTTATGAAATAAAACATATATTTCATAGACTAAACAGTTGCTTTTTAGCCTTAGTTTTTTTACTTTTAAACCTTCAAAAAATTACGAAATGAAATACGCTAAATGGTGTTTTGCTCTGCTTTTTTCAAGTTCTATTTTTAATGCACAAACACTTAAATCTCCTAACGGAAATTTCGAAATGAATTTCCAACTGAAAAATGGAGTTCCTTATTATCATCTGAATTATAAAGGAAAAACAGTCATAGAAGATTCTAAACTAGGTCTTCGATTGCTTAAAGATAATACCATCGCTTTTGATAATGTCAATAAACTTCCAGATGGTAAAAATCTCAATTCTGACTTCGAAAAAATTGCAGAAAGCAGAGATTCTAAAAACGAAAATTGGGCTCCCGTTCTTGGAGAAAAAAAATATTATACCAATCATTACAACGAACTTTCGGTTACATTGAATCAACCCAATGAAGACCGAAAAATCATCGTTAAGTTCAGACTTTTTAATGATGGTTTAGGTTTCAGATATGAGTTTCCTCAACAGAAAAATCTTAATTATTTCGTTGTAAAAGAAGAAGATACTGAATTTAATTTTCCTTATGATTTAAAATCTTGGTGGGTTCCTGCAGATTATGACACCCAGGAATATAAACCTACAACCAGTTTGGTTTCTCAGATTTCTACAAAATGGGAAAGCAGTTTTGATAGTAACGCATCTCAAACTTTGGTTAAAAATGCGGTTCAATCACCTCTTATGTTAAAAAAAGAGGTTTCTGGTAAAGAAAAACCACTGTACATAAACCTTGCAGAAGCTGCTGTAATCAATTATCCCGCTTCTCAACTTGAAGTAAATTCAGAAAATTTTGATTTCAAAACCCATCTTACTCCAGATGCTCAAGGTGCAAAAGGTTATATGCAAACTCCTGCAGTAACACCATGGAGAACCGTAATCGTTTCAGAAAAAGCAGAAGAAGTGCTAGATTCTAAAATGATTTTTAACTTAAATGAACCAACGAAATATACGGATACTTCTTGGATTCATCCAGTGAAATATATTGGAGTTTGGTGGCAAATGTTCGTTCCAAACCGTGGAACTTGGAATTATACCAATATCGATAATGTACATCTTGGCGTAACAGATTATTCTAAAACGAAACCAAACGGAACACACGCTGCGAATAATGATAATGTAAAAAAATACATCGATTTCGCTTCTAAACATGGCTTTGATGCTGTTTTGGTAGAGGGTTGGAACGAAGGTTGGGAAGATTGGTTCGGAAAATCGAAAGAATTTGTTTTTGATTTTATTACACCTTATCCAGATTTTGATATTAAAATGCTCAATGAATACGCACATTCTAAAAATGTGAAACTCATAATGCACCATGAAACATCTGCTTCAGCAACCAATTACGAAAGATGGCTTGATCCAGCTTTTAAATTGATGAAAGAACATGGTTATGACGCGGTGAAAACGGGTTACGTAGGAAATATTATTCCTAGAGGAGAACATCACTATTCTCAGTGGATGATTAACCATTATCAAAGAGTAGTAGACAAAGCTGCAGAATATAAAATCATGGTTAATTCTCACGAAAGTGTTCGTCCTAGTGGTTTAAGCAGAACTTATCCGAATTGGATTGCTGCAGAAGCTGCTCGTGGAACAGAGTTCGAAGCAATGGGAGGAAACAATCCAGACCATACTACCATTTTGCCATTTACAAGATTTATGGGTGGACCAATGGATTACACTCCAGGAATTTTCCAAACACAATACAATTATTATGATGCTAACAGTAAAAATTTTGCCAATACTACTTTAGCTAAACAATTAGGATTATATGTGGTGATGTATTCTCCACTTCAGATGGCTTGTGATTTACCAGAAAACTACGAAAGACATTTAGATGCTTTCCAGTTCATCAAAGATGTAGCGGTAGATTGGGATGATACCAAAATTTTATCAGCCGAACCAGGGGATTATATTCACACTGCTAGAAAAGCGAAAGGTTCAGAAAATTGGTTTGTAGGAGGTGTTACAGACGAATATGCTAGAGATTTCACTGTAGATTTTTCTTTCTTAGAAAAAGGAAAAAAATATGAAGCTATTATTTACGAAGATGGTAAAAATGCTGATTACGAAAAAAATCCGCAAGCTTATCATATTTACAAAAAAGTAGTAACCAATGGTTCTAAAATTAAGGTTCACCTTGCAAGAAGTGGTGGTTATGCTATTTCTTTAAAGCCAATTAAATAGAGACGGGCTTTAGCCCGTCTAATAATAAAAAAATATAATTGGCTTTAGCCAAAACTTATAAAAAATGAAAAAACTAACATTTTTATTTCTGTTCATCACAACATTTTCCTTTGCTCAATTCCAAAGAGTAGAACCTGCTTTTTGGTGGAAAGGAATGAAGAATCCTGAGCTTCAGATTTTGTTATATGGCAAAAATATTGCCCAACAAAACATAGAACTTTCAGATGGAATTCAGATTAAGGATTTAACGAAGGTAGAAAATCCTAATTATGTGTTTATCACCATTAATACTAATGAAATTAACACGCCTAAATTCAAAATTTTCCTTAAAAACGGTAAGAAAACCATCAGTACATATCAGTATGAATTGAAGGAAAGAACGCCTAATTCATCTGCGCGAGAATCTTATACTTCTAAAGATGTTTTCTACCTGATTATGCCAGATCGTTTTGCCAATGGCGATGAAAAAAATGATTCTAACAAAGCTCTCATCGAAAAAGCAGACAGAAAAAGCGAAGGAGGAAGACATGGTGGTGATTTAAGAGGAATTATCAATAATCTGGATTATCTTAAAAATCTTGGAGTGACTACACTTTGGCTTACTCCAGTTTGTGAAGACAATGAAAAAGCGTATACGTATCATGGTTATGCACAGACTGATTTGTACAAAATAGATGCGAGATACGGAACCAATGAAGAATACCGTGAACTTTCTACTGAACTCAAAAAAAGAGACATGAAATTGGTGAAAGATTACGTGACCAATCACTGGGGAGTTTCGCATTGGTTGATTCAGGATTTGCCTACTAAAGATTGGATTCATTGGTTTGAAGATGGAAAGAATGGTTTCAAACGTTCTAACTACAGAACCAATTCTCAAATGAATCCTTATGCTGCTGATGTTGATAAAAAAGTCGCTTTAGATGGTTGGTTTGATACCACAATGCCTGATCTTAACCAAAGCAATCCATTGGTTTTAAAATATTTAATTCAAAATGCAATTTGGTGGATTGAATATGCGCAGTTAGACGGTTATAGAGTAGACACTTATCCTTATAACGACAAAGATGGAATGGCAAAATGGTGTAAAGCGATTACAGATGAATATCCTAACTTCAATATTGTAGGCGAAACTTGGATGTATGACCCAGCTCAAATCGCTTTCTGGCAAAAAGATTCTAAAGTAGGCGAAATAGAAAATTACAATTCTAATTTGCCATCGGTAATGGATTTTATGTTGTATGAAAATCTTCCAAAAGCTTTACAAGAAGAAGAAAATTGGGACAAAGGTATGATTAGACTTTACAATTCTTTTGCCAGTGATTTCTTATTTCCAAATCCTAAAAACATGATGGTTTTCTTCGAAAATCATGATACTCCTAGAATCAATGAAATGTTCAACGGAAATCCTGCTTATTACAAATTGGCATTAACGATTGTTTCTACCATTAGAGGAATTCCGCAATTGTATTATGGTTCAGAAATAGGAATGCGTGGTGATAAAAACAAAGGAGACGCAGACATCAGAAGAGATTTCCCTGGAGGTTGGAAAGGTGATGCTCAAAATGCTTTTGTTTCTAGAACACCAGAGCAAAATGAGTTTTTTGATTATACCCAAAAATTATTAAACTGGAGAAAGTCTAAAGATGTTATCCACAATGGGAAAACCAAAAACTTTTCGCCAGAGAAAAATGTTTACGTTTATTTCCGTTATAATGATGAGGAAAAAGTAATGGTAGTGATCAACAGCAGTGATAAAGAACAAACCATCGAAATGAATAGATTCCAAGAAATGGTTCCTTCTAGTTTTACAGCAAAAGACGTAATGAAAGATGCTACGGTTCAAATTAAAAATTTGTTAACTATTCCTGCAAAATCTTCTTTGATTTTAGAAATAAATAAGTAAATTCGTTAAAAACAAATAAAAATTATAGTATATGAGTAATACACAGAAAAAACCACTCTTGTCTTTCTGGCAAATCTGGAACATAAGTTTTGGTTTTTTGGGAGTGCAAATTGGTTATTCTCTTCAGAACGCCAATACCAGTAGAATTCTTTCGGCAATCGGTGCAGATGTACATCATTTAAGCTATTTTTGGTTAGCAGCTCCTCTTGCAGGACTTTTTGTACAACCTATTGTAGGTCTTTCTAGTGATAAAACTTGGACGAGATTAGGTCGTAGAATTCCATTTATTTTAGGTGGAGCAATTGTTTCTGCATTGGCAATGTTTTTTATGCCAAATTCTGAACATTTCGCACAATTATTTCCTGCCGTTTTCTTCGGAGCGATGATGCTACTTTTCATGGACGTTTCTTTTAACGTTACCATGCAACCATTCCGTGCTTTGGTAAGTGATATGGTAGACGAATCTCAAAGAAATAAGGGATATTCTATCCAAAGTTTTTTAATTAATGTAGGAGCTGTTTTCGGTTCACTTTTACCATTTTTATTGACATGGTGGGGAATTGCAAACGAACCAGAAGCTGGTCAAAAAGTTGCACCTACTGTAATTTGGTCTTTCTATATTGGTGGAGCAGTTTTATTGGCTTCGGTTTTATGGACTTCTTTTAGAACGAAAGAATATCCGCCAGAAGAATACGCGAAATACAATAATTTAGAAGAAAAAGAAAACGAAAATCCAGAAAAAGTAAGTTTCTTTACTTTGATTAAAAATGTACCAAACGCCATGAAACAATTGGCTGTTACACAGTTTTTTTCTTGGTTTGCTTTGTTTTTAATGTGGGTTTACACTACTCAAGGAATTGCTCAAAATATTTGGGGAACGACAGATGCTACCTCTAATGCTTTTAACGAAGCAGGAAACTGGACTGGTGTAATCTTTGCCGCTTATAGTGTTTTTGCCGCTCTATTTTCTTTAGTGATTACTCCATTAGCAAATAAATACGGAAGAAGAAATGTTTATGTTGTTTCTTTAATTTTAGGTGGTCTTGGTTTGTTATCTATTATGTTTATCAAAGACAAAAACCTATTATTCTTACCAATGATTGGAGTAGGTATAGCTTGGGCAGCTATTTTAGCATTGCCTTATGCCATTTTATCTTCTAAACTTCCAGCAAAACAAACAGGAGTTTACATGGGAATTTTTAATGCTACCATTACTATTCCACAGATTGCTGCTGGTTTATTAGGTGGAGTTTTACTTTCTGCTTTAGGCGGAACAGCTATTAACATGGTTGCTTTAGCAGGTGTTTCTATGGCGGTTGCAGGAATTGCAGCGCTTTTAGTCATTAAAGAATAATCTTCTCAAAATATTCACTTCATAATCCACCAAATTTTGGTGGATTTTTTTATTATCTTACATCAATGACTTCTGCTTTTGATTAGGCTAACTTTGCAGTATTAAATTGATAAATAATTATCTACATATGAAAACAATATTACATAAAGCAAGCGAAAGAGGATTTCAAAATCACGGTTGGTTAGTTGCCAATCACAGTTTTTCTTTTGCAAATTATTACAATCCAGACAAAGTGCATTTCGGAAATTTAAGAGTTCTCAATGACGATTTTGTAGAAAAAGGAATGGGTTTTGGGATGCATCCACATGCAAATATGGAAATTGTGACCATTCCATTAAGTGGAGAGTTGCATCACCGTGATTCTATGGGGAATTTTGGAGCAATTAAAAAAGGCGAAATTCAAGTGATGAGTGCAGGAACAGGAATTCAACACAGTGAATTTAACGGAAGTAAAGAACAACCCGTAACTTTATTGCAAATTTGGGTCATTCCTAATAAAATGGGAGTAGAACCAAGATACGACCAATTGAAAATTTCTGACAATGCAGTAGAGAATGAATTTCAACAGATTGTTTCTCCTAATCCTAATGATGAAGGAAGTTGGATTCACCAGGATGCTTGGTTTCACTTAGGAAATTTCACCGAAAAATCTTCTAGAACTTATCAAGTTAAAAAAGAAGGAAATGGAGTTTACGTTTTCGTTATTTCAGGAAGTGTGAAAATAGCCGAAAATACTCTTGGGCAAAGAGATGCTTTAGGAATTACAGAAACAGAACATTTTGATTTAGAAATAGATAAGGATTCTGAAATTTTATTGATTGAAGTTCCAATGGAATTGCCCAAAATCTAAAAATTAAGTTAAAATTGAAGAGCAATGAAGAAAAAATATTTTTTCTGTTGCTTTTTGTCAATAAAAAATATAATTTTGCGAAATCAAATTCCAAACAAATTGAATATTAAATCGCAACATTTTGGCTCTTGTACATTCCAAGAAATTGGGAAGCTAAAATACGCAGCAAAATAATTGAGGCCGATAATCAGAACGATTGTCGGCTTTTTTTGTATCGTTTATTTTTGATTTTCAATGCGTTTGCAGTTTGAAATAAATCTAGTAAAAACCTGAATCTTGCAGGATAAAGTCCTGCAAGTTTTTCAGAAAAAAAACAAAAAGAAAAATGAATAATACGTATAAATCAGCTGGCGTAGACAAAGAAGAAGGCTACAAAACCGTAGACAAAATAAAATCTGCAGTAGCCGAAACGCACAATAAAAATGTACTGAACAATCTAGGAAGTTTTGGAGCTTTCTATGAAATTGGTGGCTATAAAAATCCTGTTTTGGTTTCTGGAACTGATGGAGTAGGAACCAAATTAAAAATTGCATTAGATACCAAAAAATATGATTCTATTGGTGTAGATTGTTTTGCGATGTGTGCCAATGATATTCTGTGTCATGGCGCAAAACCTCTATTTTTTTTAGATTATTTAGCTTGCGGAAAACTAGATGCAGATGTAGCAGCAGAAATTGTTCTAGGAATGGTAAATGCTTGCAAAGACAATGAGTGCGCATTAATTGGTGGTGAAACCGCAGAAATGCCAGGAATGTATCAACCAGGAGATTACGATGTAGCAGGTTTCTGCGTAGGAATTGTTGAAAAAGACCAAATTATTGATGGTTCTAAAATAAAAATGGGTGATAAAATCATCGCTTTACCAAGTTCTGGTTTTCACAGCAATGGTTTTTCATTGGTAAGAAAAATTTTTCCAAATTTTGAAGAAGAATTCGAAGGAAAACCTCTTTACGAGACACTTTTAGTTCCTACGAAACTCTATTACAAAGACGTTTTTAAACTGAAAGAAAATTTGGAAATTTCAGGAATTGCTCATATTACAGGTGGCGGTTTAATAGAAAACGTTCCGAGAATTATTCCGAATGGATTATGTGCGAAAATAGACACTTCTAAAATCCAAATTCCAAATGTAATGTTAGAATTAGAAAAACGTGGAAACATCGAAAGAATGGAGATGTTCGGTACTTTTAACATGGGAGTAGGAATGGTTATCGTAGTAGATGAAAGCCTTGCCGAAAAAGCACTTTCTTTAATCGAAGACGCTTATTTAGTAGGTGAAATCGTAGAAAACGAAGAGAAAATTCAATTAATATAGAAACGAGATTTTAGATAAGAGATATCAGACAAAAATCTGAAATCTGAAATCTGAAATCTGAAATCTAACATGAAAAATATTACAGTTTTAGTTTCGGGTTCTGGTAGCAATTTACAGCGAATCATTGATTGTATTGATAATGGAGAAATCAGCAATACAAAAGTCAATTTGGTGGTTGCAGACAGAGATTGCTATGCTTTAGAAAGAGCCGAAAATCATCAAATTCCGCATCAACTTATCAAAAGAGGAAAAGATTTCTCTGAAAATTTAGAAAAACTTTTGCCCGAAAATACAGATTTGATTGTATTAGCTGGTTTTCTATCAATTTTGAGCAAAAATTTTTGTGAAAAATACAAAGGAAAAATCATCAATATTCATCCTGCTTTATTGCCAAAATTCGGTGGAAAAGGAATGTGGGGACATCACGTTCACGAAGCGGTAATTGCAGCCCAAGAAAAAGAAAGTGGTGCAACTGTTCATTTTGTGACTTCTGGAATTGATGAAGGCGAAATTATCCTTCAAGGAAAATTTGAAATTGCAGAAAATGAAACTCCAGAAACTTTAGCACAGAAAGTGCATCAAATCGAGTACGAGATTTTCCCGAAAGCGATTGACTTGGTTTTAAATAAAAGAGTTCCATAGGAACGACAGATTTTACAGAATTGGAATTCGTTCCAATGATTTAATAAAAAAAGTATAAATAAAAATGAAAAAACGAGCATTAATCAGTGTCTCCAACAAAAACAATCTTATTGATTTTGCCAAATTTTTAGAATCTAAAAATTACGAACTCATTTCTACTGGCGGAACCTTCAAACATCTTAAAGAAGCGGGACTTAACCCAATTCAGATTGATGAAGTGACCAATTTTCCTGAAATGTTAGACGGAAGAGTAAAAACCCTTCATCCAAAAGTTCACGGCGGTTTATTAGCAGTTCGTGATAATGAAGAACACATGAAAACCGTTCAGGAACACGGAATAGAGCTGATTGATATGGTAATTGTAAACCTTTATCCGTTTTTCGAAAATGTAAATAAAGAAATTTCATTAGAAGAAAAAGTAGAATTTATCGATATTGGTGGACCATCAATGCTTCGTTCTGCTGCTAAAAATTTCGCTTCTGTGACTGTAGTTACCGATGTGGAAGATTATGCTAAAGTTCAACAAGAAATCTCTGAAAACGGCGATACTACAATTGAAACTCGTAAAAAATTGGCAGGTAAAGTTTTCAACTTAACTTCTGCTTATGATGCTGCGATTTCTCAAATGTTGTTGAATGAAGATTATCCTGAATATTTACAGGCTTCTTACCAAAAAGTTTCTGATTTAAGATATGGCGAAAATCCTCATCAATCGGCAGCGTATTACGTTTCTACTACTGAAAACGGTGCGATGAAAGATTTCGAAATTTTAGGAGGCAAAGAACTTTCTTTCAATAATTTGAGAGATATGGATTTATGTTGGAAAGTGGTTAATGAATTCAAAGATGAAATGGCTTGTTGTGCCGTAAAACATTCTACACCTTGTGGAGTTGCCATCGGAACTACTGCTTTAGAAACTTATACCAAAACTTTTGAATGCGATCCAATTTCTATTTTCGGTGGAATCATCGGAATGAATTATAAAGTAGATGCGGCAACTGCGGAAGAACTCAACAAAACTTTCCTTGAGATTGTAATGGCAACTGATTTTGATGAAGAGGCGCTAGAAATTTTGAGAAAGAAGAAAAATCTTAGAATTATAAAAATCAAAAATCCAGTTTCAGACAAAAAAACTTGGGTGAAAATAGATGGCGGAATTTTGGTTCAAGATGTAGATGACCAATTTTCTACAGACTTTAAAGTAGTTACAGAAATTCAACCAACAGAACAGCAAGAAAAAGCACTTTTATTTGCTCAAAGAGTGGTTAAATATGTAAAATCTAACGCTATAGTAGTTTCAAACGGAATTCAAGCTTTCGGAATTGGAGGCGGTCAAGTGAATAGAATTTGGGCTACTGAACAAGCGATTTCTAGAGCGAAAGAGAAATTTTCAGGAAATTTAGTTCTCGCTTCAGATGCATTTTTCCCATTCAGAGATGTGGTAGATTTCTGTGCTAAAGAAGGAATTACAGCGATTGTTCAACCGGGTGGCTCTGTAAAAGATGAAGATTCTATTGCAGCTGCTAATGAACATAAAATTCCAATGATGTTCACAGGAATGAGACATTTCTTACATTAATTAAAAATTGAAGAATTAAAAAATTAATTTTGACTTAAAATCAAACAAATTCGTAAATTTGATAAAATCAATATACCAAATACTAACATACCAAATACCAAATACAAAAAATGAAAGTATTAATAATAGGAAACGGAGGTAGAGAATCTGCTATTGCAAAAAAATTATCAGAAGACAAAAGAATCAGTCAAATGTTTTTTGCAAAAGGCAATGCTACAACAGAAAATTTGGGTAAAAACTTGCCTTATGAGAGTGTAGCAGAGTTAAGAGATTTTGCTCTTAGAGAAAAAATAGATTTCACATTCGTAGGTCCAGAATTACCTTTAGTTAATGGTATTGTAGACGAATTTCAAAAACATAATCTCAAAATTTTTGGCCCAACAAAACGTGCCGCAGATTTAGAAGGAAGCAAAGCTTTTTCTAAAAAATTTATGCAAGATTATGGCATAAGAACAGCTAAAGCTGCTATTTTTGATTCTTATGTAGAAGCAGATAAATATATCCAAAATCATTCTTATCCTTTGGTGATTAAAGCAAGTGGTTTAGCAAGCGGAAAAGGAGTAGTTATTTGTGAAGACAAAGAAACCGCGCATCACACTTTGCACCAATTCATGATTGAAAGAATTTATGGAGATGCTGGAATAAAAGTTGTCATAGAAGAGTTTTTACAAGGTTTCGAAGCGTCTATTATTGCTTTTTGGAATGGTGAAAAAGCTTTTCCATGTGTTTCTGCCAAAGATTATAAAAAAGTAGGAAACGGAAATACTGGCGCAAATACTGGTGGAATGGGAACTGTAGCTCCAAGTCCAGAATTTACGGCAGAGCATTTAGCAGATTTTAATAAAAATATTTTAGAGCCTACCGTTAAAGGAATTAAAGACAAAGCACTTGATTTTGTAGGGATTATATTTTTTGGTGTTTTGGTACAAGATAATCAATGTTATTTGTTAGAATATAACATGAGATTTGGCGATCCAGAAACGCAAGTCATCATGGCACTTTTAGAGAATAATTTGTTAGATGTTATCCATGACTGTATCGAAGGAAAAGATTTAGATTTACAGTTTTCAGACAAGAAGGCGATTTGTCTCGTGATGTGTTCTGGCGGTTATCCTGGGAATTATGAAATCGGTTACGAAATCCAAGGTTTAGACAAGGTAAAACACAGCAATGTTCTCTTTGCTGGAGCAGAGCAAATTGCAGGAAAAGTAGTCACCAATTCTGGTAGAGTGCTAAATGTGGTTGCAACTGGTGATACTTACGAAGAAGCTCGCGAAAAAGTCTATGAAGATGCTAAAACACTTCATTTCGACTACGCATTTTACAGAGAAGACATCGGAAAATTTTAATAAAATGAGGGAATTTTCCCTCAATTTTTTTAGGAGCTAATCCTGCTTTCCTCTGCAATCTGTCATTGCAAGCAAAGCGAAGCAATCCCAAGTTTTTGCTCACAATAACAGGATTTCCGTTGCAATCAGGGCTAGTTACGCTTAGAAATAATAAGTAATTTTTGTTTATTTAGTCGAGTTTCTAAGTCTTGAATTTTTGGTTCTTTTGGTTCAAGCCAAAAGAACATTAAAGTAATAAAATAGAAAAATAAATGAATAAAGGAATCATCATTTTGGACTTCGGTTCACAATATAACCAGTTGATTGGTAGAAGAATACGCGAAATGGAAGTGTATTCAGAAATTTTACCTTTTAATACCTCTTTAGAAGAAATACAATCCAAAAATCCTGCGGGAATTATCCTTTCTGGAGGACCGAGTTCTGTAAATTCTCCAGATGCACATTTGGTAGAAAAAGAATTATTCGAATTGGGAATTCCAGTTTTGGGAATTTGCTACGGAATGCAACTTACAGCACATCTTTTGGGTGGAAACGTAAAAAAAGGTGAAAAAGGAGAATACGGAAAAGCAACTCTAGAAATCACAAAATCTAATCCACTTTTTACAGGAGTAAGCAGATTTTCTACCGTTTGGATGAGCCATTTTGATGAAGTAGAAACTTTGCCAGAGAATTTTGAAATTTCAGCAAAATCTGGAGTAATTGCAGGGATTTTTAACGAAAAGAAAAATATTTATTGCGTCCAGTTCCATCCAGAAGTTTCGCACAGTGAATTTGGAGCTAGAATGCTCGAAAACTTCGTTTTCCAGATTTGTAAAGCAGAAAAAAATTGGAAACTGACCAATTATATCGAAAAAACCGTTGCCGAAATCCGCGAAAAAGTAGGAAATGATAAGGTCATTCTTGGGCTTTCTGGTGGTGTAGATTCATCAGTAGCTGCGGTTCTCATTCATAAAGCTATTGGAGACCAGTTGCAATGTATTTTCGTAGATACTGGACTTTTGCGTAAAGATGAAGGCAAAAAAGTAATGGAAAATTACGGAGAACATTTCCATATGAATATTGATATGGTAGATGCTTCAGAAAGATTTTTGTCAAAATTAGCTGGAGTTTCAGACCCAGAAGAAAAACGAAAAATCATCGGTAGAGAATTTGTTGCCGTTTTCGATGAAGAATCTCACAAAATAGAAGGAGCTAAATTTTTGGCTCAAGGAACCATTTATCCAGATGTTATCGAATCTCAATCGGTAAAAGGACCTTCTGCAGTGATTAAATCTCACCACAATGTAGGTGGATTGCCGGAAGAAATGAAACTTCAACTTCTAGAACCGCTTCGTGAATTATTTAAAGATGAAGTAAGAAAAGTAGGCGAAGAATTAGGAATTCCGCATCATTTGGTTTACAGACATCCATTTCCAGGACCAGGTTTAGGAATCAGAATTTTAGGAGAAGTAGATGCCGAAAAAGTGAAAATATTACAAGAAGCAGATGATATTTTCATAGAAGAATTGTATAAAAATGATTTGTATGAAAAGGTTTCTCAGGCTTTTGTGGTGTTACTTCCTGTGAAATCTGTTGGAGTAATGGGAGACGAAAGAACGTATGAATACACCGCTGTAGTTCGCTCTGCGAATACTACGGATTTTATGACGGCAACTTTCAGTCATTTTCCTTGGGAATTTTTAGAAAATGTATCGAACAGAATTATCAATGAAGTGAAAGGAATTAATAGAGTCGCTTATGATATTTCGAGTAAACCACCAGCAACGATTGAGTGGGAATAAATTTTAAAATCTTTCATTAACATGAAAGATTTTTTTTATTTTTGAAATACACAAAACACAAATGATTATGAAAAAAATAGCTTCCGTTTCTTTTTTTCTGATGGTTAATTTCTTGTTTTCACAAACTTCTGGTGTGAAGATAGAAGGAGATTATAACGGAGATGGCAAAAAAGAATTTGCATATGCTACGGTTTCAGATTGTAGTGATGAATGCGAAGGAAATTGTATTACTACCATTCATTTTTCTGATGAAAAAATTAAACCGATTACCATCAAAAATGCTAAAAACGGCGATATCAATAACCTGAAAGATTTAAACAATGATGGCGCAGATGAAATAGGATTTTATCCGAATTGGTGCACCAGTTGTTGGCATTCTTTTTACGTCTACACTTTTAAAAATAATGAATCGAAATTCTTGGTAAAACCTATTCCTACGCATTGTTTGCAGTGGGAAGAAAATAAATTTCCTATTGAAAAAGATCCTCTGAAAAAAGGATTCGTAAGAATTACTTCAAGTGTTTGGAAAAATGATGAAATCAAAGTAGAAACCAAATCTGTGAAGCTCAAATAATGATTTTTGTCTTATTTTCTTAAATTATTCTCTGCTTAGCATAATTTAGTCCTTTCTGAATGATAATTTTGCAACTTCAAATTTAAATGATTGTTTAAAATTAATGAAGATGAAGAAAATTCTTTTATTCAGTTTTGTATTGTTCAGTTTGGCGATTTTTGCGCAAAATGATTCTAAAAAAGACACCATTTCTAACTATTCTAAAATCTTAAGAAATACTAGTTTTAGCGGTTTGTTGCAGACCAGATATTTGGTTTCTCTCACCGATAATGTAGATGTAAACGGTGTAAATATAGCAGACCAACAAAAATTAGTGACCAATAGTTTTAACGTAAGAAGAGCAAGATTTTTATTGAAATCTAAGATTAATGACCGTTTTGACTTGGGAATGATGCTTAATTTTGCTGAGTTTAACAGCAGTAACCTTACCGGAAAAGTATTAGAACAAGCTTTTGTAAGATATTCTCATAATAAGCATCTCAAAATTCAATTAGGGCAGTTCCGTCCGTATTTTGGGATAGAAGACAAAATTCCGAGTGAGTTTATCAAGTCTGTAGATTTCTCAAATGGTTATTATTTATTGGGGAAAAACGGTTGGCAAAGTTTTCAAACAGGAATTGCTGTTTATGGTGATGTCAATAATGCTAAAAATCCTTTGAAATATTACATAGGAGCTACCAATGGAAATTCTCGTGGTTCTGAAATTGATAATGACCAAAGCAAACATGTTTACGCCAGATTAGAAAAGGATTTTAAAGATGATTTAAAAATTGGAGTGAATGGAGGAATTGGCAGTTACATGAATCAATCAGGAAATGTAATCGGGGCAGATATAGAAAAAACCTTTACCATTAATCCAAAATGGAATCTAGAAATCATCTCAGAATACAAAGAAGGAAACAATTTTTCAGAATTTGGAGTTTCTAAGCTTTCGCCAAAACCAGAGCTGAAAGACTTTAGATTTAGAAGTTTTTATATCAATCCTATTATTCGATATAATCTGAATTCACCAAGACTAAGGAGCATAGAATTCTCTAACCGATATGAATATCTTAATCCTAATTACCAATTAGAAGGCAATGTAAGAACTACTTTTACGCCGATGCTTACATTAGAATTTGCCGACCAATATTTTGCTTGTTTGCAAATAGGCGCCATGATTGATGATTATCAAAAAAATGTTCCACTTACTTCAGAATATGACCATACTACAATGTTTGTGCAAGTTCAGGCAAGATTTTAACCTCAAATTTAAAAATCGTATTTTTGCCAAATGAAAGTATCATTTGCAGATTTTGATTTGCCAAAACAACTCAACAGCGCTTTAGAAAAATTAGGAATTTCTGAGCCTACTCCTATTCAGCTGAAATCTTTTTCGCCAATTATGTCTGGAAAAGATGTAATGGGAATTGCACAAACCGGAACTGGTAAAACATTAGCTTATCTTCTTCCAGTTCTTAAAACTTGGAAATACAATAAAAACGGAAGTCCAACTGTACTTATCCTTGTTCCTACACGTGAATTGGTGGTGCAAGTTGCCGAAGTTGTAGAAAAACTGACAGAAGATATGTCAACAAGAGTTTTAGGCGTTTATGGCGGTGTAAATATTAATACTCAGAAACTTTTGGTTTACGAAGGTGTAGATATTTTGGTGGGAACTCCGGGAAGAGTAATGGATTTGATGAAAGATGCTGTTTTGAACTTGAAAGATTTGAAAAAACTGATTATCGATGAGTTTGATGAGATGCTTTCATTGGGTTTCAGAAGACAGTTAGAAGATATTTTCACGATGATGAGTGAGCGCAGACAAAATATTCTTTTCTCTGCAACGATGACGGATGAAGTAGATGCCATGTTAGACGAATATTTCAAAAATCCACAGGAAATTTCTTTAGCAAGAAGCGGAACTCCACTCGAAAAAATAGCTCAATCTGCTATTCCGGTAAAGAATTTTAATACCAAATTAAATCTATTGGTTCACTTGTTAAGAACGCAGGATGAATTTGAGAAAATTTTAATTTTTGCCAATAATAAGAGACACGCCGATTTGATTTTTAATAAAATAGATGAAGAATTTCCTGGAGAATTTGGGGTGATTCACTCGAATAAATCTCAAAATTTCAGATTGAGAACCATGAAATCTTTCTCAGACAATGAATTGAGAGGAATTATTACCACTGATGTTATGGCGAGAGGTCTTGATATTCCGGATGTTTCACACGTTTTTAACTTTGAAATTCCAGAAATTCAGGAGCAATATATTCACAGAATTGGTAGAACAGGTAGAGCAGATAAAGACGGAATTGCGATTTCTTTTTACACACCAAAAGAAGAAGAACGTTTCATAGAACTGGAAATGTTTATGAACAAGGAAGTGAAAAGAGTAGAATTTCCAGAAGAAGTGAAGGTTTCTGAGGTGAAAATTGCGTCAGAAAAAGAAGTTGTAGTGATGAAAAATCCTGTTCAGTATAAGAAAATTGAACCGGGTTCTGCTTTCCACGAGAAAAAAGACAAAAATAAGAAAGTGAATCTTGGTGGACCAAGCAAAAGAAAACCACCAAAAACCAAACCGGGAAACAGAGCTCAAGCAAAAGCAAAATCTATTGCAAAGAGAAAAAAGAAATAAAACAAAAATCGCTCCGAATTTCGGAGCGGTTTTTTATTTTGTATTAATATTATTGGCTTTTAAAATTTCATAAAATTTGTCTTCTTTGCCAAGTTTTTTCATCTCTGTAAAATTATACCTGATTATGTTTTCTGCATCTACACGATATGGAGAGTTATTTTTGATATAGAGATTAAAAGCTTTACACATATAATCTAGACTTTTTTCATATTCTTTTAAATACTGAAAGTAAATTTGACCAATTCCATAATAGATTTCAGGATTTTCGGAGTCTAATTTTTTGAGAAGTTCAAAGGTGTCAATAGCTTTTTGATATTCTTTTTTATAGGTGTATGCAACAGCCAAATTTTGAATAGGAAATGAATGATTTGGGTCTAATTCGATAGATTTTTATAAGCTTCTATCGCTTTGTCATATTCTCCTAATTGTCTGTAGCAATATCCTAAATTATCCCATGCAAAAGGAAAATTGCTGTCTTCTTTTACTGCTAAAAGAAAATATTCTAATGCTTTTGTGTAGTTTTTATTGTTAGATTGATTTACACCTTTTGTATAGTAATCTCTAGCTTTTGGATTTTGAGAAAGCGAATTTTCATTTTCTCTATCATTAGTCGCTAAGACGAATTTCAGAGATTCGCAATTTGCCATCAAATAATCTTCTAATTCTCTTTTTGAATCTAGGTAATCCTGAGATTTTTCGTTTAAGTTAATGTCGATATTGCTGTCTTTGGTTTTATCTACTGCTGCTAATTTTTTACCTAGCATATACGCTCCAGTATATTCTTTTACGCAGCCGTTGATTCCTTCAATATTTTCTTTTCTTTTACGGTTAATGACTTCATCTTTTACAGAATCAATGCATTTACAAGTTTTGTCAGCAATTTCTTTTTTAATGCTTTCAATGATTTTATTAACATCTTCTTTAGTCTCTTTCTCTTGAGAAAAAATAGAAATGGAAATCACTGAAAAAAGGAAAATCATTAGTTTTTTCATGGTTATTGGTTTTTAAAGTTTTTATTTTAAATAAGGATACATCACTTTAGTCCAGATTTTATAACCTTCAGGTTTCATGTGTAGCATGTCTTCTAAGTATAAATCTTTTCTGATGTTGCCATTTTCATCATTCATGCTTTCTGTGATGTCTATAAATTCTGCATTTTTCTTAGCATTCATGAAGTTTCTAATTTTTTTATTCACATGCTTCATGGTAGGCCAATATTGTTCTCTACTTGGCGAATATTTGATGGAAACGTAAGAGATGTTGGCATTTGGATAATGAGCTCTTACCGTTTTATAAAATTGTTTAAATCTTTTGAAAACTTCATTTGCAGAAGGTTTTTCATCATGCGCAATGTCATTTTCGCCGCAATAGATCACCACTTGTTTCGGTTGATAAGGATTGAGTAAATCTTCGGCATAGTAATTTAGATTAAGCAATCTAGAACCTCCAAAAGCTCTATTGATAATGGTTTTATCAGGGAAATAATCTGCTACGTCTTTCCACATGGTAAAAGATGAACTTCCCAAGAAAAGGATAGCATCTTTTGGTGGCGTTTTTTCTGCATCTAATTTTTTAAAATGTTGAATATCATCATAAAAATCTGCTTTTTGAGCAGTAAGAGAACCGAAAATAAATACAAAAAAGAGGAATGAAATTTTAAGAAAATTCTTCAAGATAAAAATATTAGGATAAACTTTTCAAATTTAGGGAAACCTAAATTACTTATTGAGCAATTCTCTTATGAAATTCATCAGTTTATCAATATCATTTTTAGTAGTAGCAATTCCTACAGAAATTCTAGTTGCGCCACGCATTTTTCCTAAAAATTTAATCATGTCTTTGTAATCACCTTGTTCGTGAGAAGAGTAGTAGGTTGCTAATTCATTGTCTGTTAAGCAATTATTAACTTCGTCAATACCGGGATTGCAGAAACAACCTGAACGAAGTGAAATGTTATGTTGATTTGCCATTTCTTCTATTTGTTCAAATTCATAACGAACGCCTTCTTGGTTGTAAAACCCTAAAATAATGGTTCCTCCAAGATTCTGATGGTCTTTTGGACCGAAAATCTGAATTAATTTTCTACCATTATCGTGTTGTAAACTTTCTAATTTTTCGAATAGATATTTTCTGAGAGAAGCTACACGTTCATTAATGCGCTGTATTCCGATATTTTCGATGTAATCTAAACCAATTTTTACCGCAGGAATGTCTAAATAATTGAGCGTTCCATCTTCGAATCTCTCGTGGTTATTAATCAAAAAATGATGAATGGCATTCACCGAAACCAAACTTACGGTTCCACCTGCAAACCATGGTTTTTGTAGTTTTTTAAACTTTTCTTTATTCACCAAGAGACAACCAATTCCTGTAGGATAGCCAAAAATTTTATAAAAAGAAACACAAACAAAATCTGGTTTTACTTCTTTTAAATCCAATTGATTCGTTGGGACAAATGCTGCTGCATCTAGTAAAACATCCCAACCTAAATCTTGTGCTTTTTTAATCCAACCTAAATCGTGTTTCACGCCCGAAACGTTTGACTGAGCAGGAAATGCGAAGAGTTTATTTTCGAAATTTTCAGATTCTTGAAGTTTTTCCATCACGAAATTTTCGTCCATTCTTAAATCCTGATAATAGATAGGAGCGTACGTTACTTTTCCGCCTTTTGATAGGCAAAATTGACGAATTCCATTTACTGAATTATGGTTATCTGCAAGAAGTAAAAAATGTGATTTTTCGTTGAATGGATAAGATTCTCCTACAATTTTCAATGCATTAGAAGCATTTTGAGTAAAAATGCAGTAATAATCTTCTGCATTGAAGTAGTCAATTACCTTTTGTCTCGCTTCTTCTACCAATTTTGTTGACAATTGAGATGTAGGATTGGTAGAATGTGGATTGCCGAGAATATTATTAATCAACAAATCTTGATGTTCCAAAATCTGTGATTTAGCATAGAGATTTCCTCCCGTAAAATCTAGATAAACTTGCTTGTGTGTATCTAAACGTTTGTATTCTACATTTCTCAGAATTTCGAAGAAATCATTGTGTGCTAAAACGGTCTTATTCTCTGCTAATGCATTCATTTTTACTTTTTTTCAAAAATAAAAAAAAATCACAGAATTCTCTGTGATTTTGTGAAAGTTATTTTGAGCATATAATGAACGAGTTCATTAGTACGCCATTTCTACAATTTTTTTAGCATCTTCAGGTTTTACAATGCCTTTTTCGCCAATCGCTAACCAATTTCTAGCAATAAATGCTTCTTGAATTTTTTCTGCTGTTCCTTGGTAGTTTTCGGTGTACTCAGATAATTTGGTTTTTATCCCTAAACTTTGGAAGAAAGCTTCCATTTTTTCTATTCCTTTCAATGCTTTTTCTTCGGTAGAACCTTCTGTCACATTCCAAACTCTTTCTGCATATTGTGCTAATTTTTCTTTTTTAGCATCAAAATTATAACGGTAATGAGAAGGTGCAATAATGGCTAAAGTTCTGGCATGGTCTATACCAAATTGAGCAGTTAATTCGTGACCAATTCCGTGAATTGCCCAGTCAGAAATGACTCCTTTTTGAATCAATCCATTTAAAGCCATGGTACAACTCCACATAAAATTAGCAGCTGAATCATAATCGAACTCTTCTTCCATCATTTTTGGAGCAATTTCTTGTAAAGTTTGTAAAATACTTTCGGCAAAACGGTCTTGAAGTGTAGCAGAGGTTTTTACAGTCATATATTGCTCTAAAACGTGAGTGTAAGCATCTGTAATTCCGTTTGCAATTTGTTTTTTAGGGATTGAACGAATCACTTCTGGGTCTAAAATAGAAAATTGAGGGAATAAACCAGGACCTCCCATTCCTAATTTCTGACCGATTTCTCTTCTAGAAACTACTGCGCCAGAATTCATTTCAGAACCTGTTGCAGGAAGCGTAAGTACAGAAGCAAATGGTAAACCTTTTCCTTCTTCTGTTCTAATTCCATTTTTTAAAATATCCCAAGGTTCTCCTTCATAATTAGCTGCTGCAGAAAGGAATTTAACTCCATCAATTACAGAACCACCACCTACTGCTAACATGTAAGTGATATTTTTTTCTTTGATGATTTTTAAAGCTTCTAATAAAACTTCATATTCTGGATTTGCAGGAATTCCACCGAATTCTTCCCAGTTGTAGCCTTCTAATGCTGCTTTTACTTGGTCGTAAACGCCATTGGTTTTAATGCTTCCGCCTCCGTAAAGCACTAATATTTTTTCTGTTTTCGGGATTTCTCTAGAAATTTTAGCGATTTCGCCTTTACCGAAAATGATTTTTGTAGGATTTTTAAATTCAAAATTTAACATATTAATAAATTTTTTCTCAAAATTACGAAATAAGATTCCGAATGTGATGAAAATTAATAAAAATTTAAGATTGAAAATTTCAATAATATGCTATAAATAAAGAGTTTTTAATACCTTTGTTATATGATTAATGAAGCCCGCTTAGAAAAATTTCGTCAGGTTGTAGAAAATAAATTTCAGATTTATAACAGCTTGTTTATGAGCCTTCCGTATGATAAAATGACCAACATCGGAATGCTTTTGCCGTTTCTTTATGAAGAAAGTAGAGATGGCTATGAAGAAGGAAAATCTCCAGAAGAAATTGTAGAAGAATTCTTCAAAAAACATACAGAAGTTACTACAGAAGAACAAAAGCAGGAACTGCTTTTTAAGATTATTCAATACATTGAAAGGCAAGTGGTGCTTTTTGACAGTATAGAAGATGCAGCTTTTCAACAGTTGCATTCAGAAAGTGATGCGGGAACGGTAATGCAATTGCATGAACGTGCTTTGCAAGAACATAAACTAGGAAAAGTTCGCGAAAAGTTAGAAGATTTTGCCGTA
Source organism: Cloacibacterium caeni (assembly GCF_907163125.1). Lineage (NCBI taxonomy): Bacteria > Pseudomonadati > Bacteroidota > Flavobacteriia > Flavobacteriales > Weeksellaceae > Cloacibacterium > Cloacibacterium caeni. The sequence goes on along the minus strand of NZ_OU015319.1, from coordinate 1,256,758 downwards.
AAAGTGGTTTTTACAGCGCATCCTACACAGTTTTATCCGAATGCTGTACAAAGAATTTTGCATGATTTGCGTTCTGCTATTTTAAAAGATGACATAAATGAAATAGACCTTTTACTTCAACAGTTAGGAAAAACTCCATTTGTAAATAAAGAGCGACCAACACCGCTAGATGAAGCATTAAGCATTATTTTTTACTTGAGATATGTGTATTATGACACGATTGGTGAATTGTATAAAAAACTGAAACAATCTTTCGGAAATGAATATTTTGATATACATCAAGACGTTTTTCAATTAGGTTTTTGGCCAGGAGGAGACAGAGATGGGAATCCTTTTGTGACGGCAGATGTTACGCTAAAAGTTGCCAATGAACTTAGAAATTCTATTCTCAAAAATTATTACAATCATTTAAAAGATTTAAGAAGACGATTAAGTTTTAGAGGCGTTTCAGAAGTTTTAGAAAAATTAAGCAATGAATTGTACAATAACATTTTCAAAAATGAAAATTCTATTTCTAGTGAAACGATTTTAAAATATTTATCAGAAGCTGAACATATTCTGAAAACTCAACATAATGGACTTTTTACCAATATTTTGGTAGATTACAGAGACCGAGTTAAGATTTTTGGAACTCATTTTGCAACTTTGGATATTCGCCAAGATAGCAGAATTCACCAAAAAGTGATAGATGAGTTGGTGACGAAATATTCTAAGCAAAATGTTGCAGAACTTACCAATTCTGAAAAAGTAAATATCTTGATTTCTGAACATATTCTGGCTAATCCTGATGATTTCGAAGATGAAATTATCAAAGAAACCCTAAAAAGCGTCATCAATGTTAAAGAAGTTCAGGCCAAAAATGGCGAAAGAGGAATGCATCGTTACATCATTTCTAATTCTGATACGGTAGAAGATGTGATGAATGTTTTCGCTTTGTTCAAAGTGTGTGGTTATCAAGATGAAGACATCAACATAGATATTGTTCCGCTTTTTGAAACTATGGAAGGACTTGCCAATGCAGAAAAAGTGATGCAGGATTTATACAATGATGAAGTTTATCAAAAACATTTGGCAAAGAGAAAAAGAGAACAAACGATAATGCTCGGTTTTTCTGATGGAACCAAAGATGGTGGTTATTTAAAAGCCAATTGGGAAATTTATGCTACCAAAGAAAGACTTTCTAAAGTTTCTGAAGAGAATGATGTAAAAGTAATTTTCTTTGACGGTAGAGGTGGACCTCCAGCTCGTGGTGGTGGTAAAACGCACCAGTTCTACGCAAGCCAAGGAAAAACTATCGCCAATAACAAAATAGAATTAACGATTCAAGGTCAAACCATTACTTCGGTTTTTGGAAATAAAGATCAAGCAAAATATAATTTTGAGCAACTTTTGACTGCTGGAATCGAGAATGAAGTTTTTAAAAATCACAAAAAAGATTTAACCGAAAAAGAAAGAGCCTTAATTGAAGAATTAGCAGAATTGAGTTATGTGAAATATGTTGATTTAAAGCAAAATCCACTGTTTGTACCTTATTTGCAAGAAATAAGTACGCTTCAATATTACGGGAAAACCAACATAGGAAGTAGACCGAGCAAACGTGGCGCAGGAAATGAATTGAAATTCGAGGATTTAAGAGCGATTCCTTTTGTGGGAAGTTGGAGCCAACTGAAGCAAAATATACCAGGGTTTTTTGGTTTTGGAACTGCAATTAAAAAATTAAAAGACGAAGGCAGAATAGAAGAAGTAAAAGATTTATTTAGAAATTCTGATTTCTTTAAAACTTTGGTGCTTAATTCTATGATGGCGATGAATAAATCTTATTTTCCGCTCACCTATTACATGAAAAATCATCCTAAATTCGGCGAGTTTTGGCAAGTTTTGTTTAGTGAATATGAATTGTCTAAAGAAATGATGTTCGAAATTACAGGTTTCCATAGTTTGATGGAAGAAGAACCAGTAGGAAGAAAATCCGTGAAAATTAGAGAAAAAATAGTGCTTCCGTTGTTGAGTATTCAGCAGTATGCACTCATGAAATTACAGAAAAACGAAGGAGATAGAGAAACGCTCGAAAAATTGGTTACTCGTTCTCTTTTTGGAAATATAAATGCGAGTAGGAATTCGGCATAAAAGAGCCAAGTAAAAAGAGTCAAGTAAAAAGTAAGCCTTCAGATTTTCTGAAGGCTTTTTTTAGAGTTTGTTTTTATTATTCTTTTATGAACTTTTCTACGGTTTCAGAAGAAGAGGTTTTGATTTTTAAAAAATACAGTCCTTTTTCTAATTTCTCAATATTAATTTGATTGGTTTTTGATTCGAATAAAAATTGGCCTAAACTATTATAAACAGATATTTTTTCAATTTTTTGAGTAGAAGAAATATTGATCTCTTGTTTTGCAGGATTAGGATATACAATTGCCTTATTTTGTGAATAAAACTCATTTGTTTTTAAGAAAGATGAAAGAACTTGCCCAAAATTTAAAATTCCATAACCTAGTTGGTCAGTATAATTAGGGTATAGAGATGCAGTTTGTCTCAAACTATTTTTCAAAAATTCTCTGTTAGTAGAGTTTGGAATAGCTTGTAATAAACAAGCAATACCACCAGCAGAAAGTGGGGTAGCATAAGAAGTTCCATTTCCAGGATATGCACCATTATTATATGCAAAGTAGGTAGAAGTTGCTCTAGCAGAAGCATCGGGTTTAACTTTTCCCGCAGAATTTGGGCCAAAAGAAGTAAAAATAGAAGGATTTCCTGTACTATCTACACCTCCAATCGTAAAAACATTTTCATTATCAGCAGGTGTAGAAATATATTTCCATGTTTGGTTTCCTTCATTTCCTGCAGCAACCACTACAATTATTCCTTTTTCTGAAGCAATTTGTGCGGCTCTTGCAATAAATGAAGTAGAGCCATTCATCTGAGCGTAAGTATAATTGTAACGAGTATCATCAAAAAAATCTGCATATCCTAAAGAAGTAGAAATAATATCAACTCCTTTTCTATCGGCTTCTTCTGCGGCTTGAATCCAATATAATTCTTCTTCTGGAATTTCTTCATCGCCCACTTCCGTTGCATATAAATAAAAATTTGCATCTGGAGCTGCTCCCACAAAAGTTCCGTCAAGATAACCTCCGATTATTCCTAAGCAATTGGTTCCGTGATTGTTGAGAGAAGTGTTGTAAACATCTGTATTTTTAGAGATAAAATTATAAACATCCTTTATTTGCCCATTGTTTCTCATTCTAGCAAATGCAGAACCAGTATTTACTGTTGGAAATCCCGTATCTATGACTGCAATGGAAATTCCTGAGCCCGTAAAACCTTGTACATGAAGTGTTCTAAGATTAACTTGATCTATTTGAGCTAAAGAGTTTCCATAATTGAAACTTATTTTAGAAGATAAATTTTTAGGGAATTTTTCTTTTTTGGTGGTTTTTCCAGAAGGATTGTTTTTAACAAAACTTTCTACTTTTAATACATAAGATTCTGCTTGTAATTGTGCAATTTGAGCTGCTGTAGCAATCACGGCAACACCATTGAGCCATTTTGATTTATCATTAACGGTAAATCCCAAATTTTGTATATTCTGAATATATGCTGGTTCTATTGGTGCATCTTGAGCGGTAATAGCTATTCCAAGGTTGGTTCTTCTGTCAAGGGCTTTTTGTGATAATTCTGAAAGAGGATTGGCTAAAAAAGCAGATGCATTTGGTTTGTCTTTAAAATAAACAAATACCAATTCTGTTTGCGAAAAAACAAAACTAAAAAAGAAGAGAAAATATAAATGAATGATTTTTTTCATCGTTTAAAAATTTTCTACGAATTTAAAATATTTCGACAATATGTATTTTAAAAAATTCACTTATTTTTCCTTACAAATTCCGTATTTTTGCTAAAATTTTTAGAAATGAAAAAAATCCAAATGGTTGACTTACAAAGTCAGTATCAAAAAATAAAAAATGAAGTAGACGAAAAAGTGCTCAATGTGATGCAAAGTGCACAATTCATTAATGGTCCAGAAGTTCAGAATTTTCAAAAAGAATTAGAGCAATATCTTGGTGTAAAACATGTGATTCCTTGTGCTAATGGTACAGATGCATTGCAAATAGCTTTGATGGCGCTAGATTTACAACCAGGTGATGAGGTTATCACCGCAGATTTCACATTTGCGGCAACGGTAGAAGTGGTTCATCTTTTAAAATTAAAATCAGTTTTAGTAGATGTAGATTATGATACTTTCAATATTGACATTGAAAAATTAAAAGCTGCGATTACTCCAAAAACGAAAGCGATTATTCCTGTGCATTTGTTCGGACAATGTGCTAATATGGAAGCCGTTTTAGAAGTAGCAAAAGAGCATAATTTATTCGTAGTAGAAGACAATTGTCAAGGAATTGGTGCCGATTTCACTTTTTCTGAAGGTACAGTAAAAAAATCTGGAACTATGGGAACTATTGGTACCACAAGTTTCTTTCCATCTAAAAATTTAGGTTGTTACGGAGATGGTGGTGCTATTTTTACCAATGATGACGAATTAGCGTACAAAATGCGTGGAATTGTAAACCACGGAATGTACAAGCGTTATTATCACGATGAAGTAGGCGTAAATTCTAGATTAGACAGTGTTCAAGCTGCGGTTCTAAGAGTGAAACTTCCGCTTTTGGATTCTTATAATACTGCAAGAAGAAGTGCTGCAGATTATTATGACAAAGCTTTTGCAAATCATCCAAATATTTTAACACCGAAAAGAGCAGAAAACTCTACTCACGTTTTTCATCAATATACACTCAGAATTTTGAACGGAAAAAGAAACGAATTACAAGCGTTTTTAGCCGAAAAAGAAATTCCAGCGATGATTTATTATCCAGTTGCGTTAAGAAAACAAAAAGCCTATTACCAAGAGTCTAATGATGCAGATTTTGTTAACACAGATAAATTATTAGACCAAGTGATTTCTTTACCAATGCATACAGAATTAGAAGAGGAGCAATTGAAGTTCATTACAGATTCTGTTTTAGAGTTTATGAAATAAGTCTAATTATAATTCTGAAAACATAACAAAATAATCATGACCATACTCGTAACAGGCGGATTAGGATATATAGGTTCACACACCGTAGTAGAACTTTTGAATAACAATTTTGAAGTAGTCATCATCGATGATTTATCCAATACCGAAAAATTTATCCTTAAAAATATAGAAGAAATCTCGGGCAAAAAACCTATTTTCTATCCTTTTGATTTAAAAAGAAAGGAATTACTGAAACAAGTTTTTGATGCTCACAAAATCGAAGGTTGTATTCATTTTGCGGCATATAAAGCGGTAGGCGAATCTCAGGTAAAACCTATTGATTATTACGAAAATAATCTGTTTTCGCTCCTAAATCTTTTGCAAGAAATGAAAGAAAGAAATATTTCTAATTTCATTTTTAGTTCAAGTTGTACGGTTTACGGACAAGCTGATACAATGCCAATTGACGAAAATACACCTCTGAAATTACCAGAATCTTCCTACGGAAAGACCAAACAAATGGGCGAAGAAATTCTGAAAGATTTTGCAACAGCTCATCAGAAAAAAGTGACTTTGTTGAGGTATTTTAATCCAATTGGAGCGCATCCATCTGCGAAATTAGGAGAATTGCCTATCGGAATTCCGAATAATTTGGTTCCTTATGTGATGCAAACTGCTGCGGGAATTCGTGAGAAACTTTCGGTTTGGGGAAATGATTATCCTACTGAAGATGGAACCGCAATCAGAGATTATATTTATGTAGTAGATTTGGCAAAAGCGCATGTAAAAGCTTTGCAGAAATTAATTTCTGAAAACTCTGAAACGCTGTTAGATATTTATAACCTAGGAACAGGAAAAGGAAGTTCAGTTTTAGAAGTGGTTCATGCTTTTGAAAAAGCCAACGATGTAGCTGTTCCTTATCAAATTTGTGAAAGAAGAGCAGGAGATATTACCATCGCTTATGCAAATGCTGATAAAGCCGAAAAAGAACTCGGTTGGAAATCTGAAACTTCATTAGAAGAGGCTCTCAGAACCGTTTGGCAATGGCAGAAATATTTAGAAACCAGGGATATTTAAAAAACTATGAAACCGAGAATTTTCTTATTACTATTATTTTTTTTCTTTAAATCATTTGCTCAAGAACAAAATGAAAATGTTCTTTATGTAATTGATAATGTAAAAGTTATTAATGATCCGGAAAGAGGAAATGATATAAATGCTAATGATATAGAAGAGGTGGATATTGTTAAAAATAAGGATTCTCTTAAGAAAAATGGTTTAGAAAAATTCGATGGAGTTATTTATATTTTTACAAAAGAATTTAAAAAACGTTCCGATGAATTGAAAAAAATTCCGACTACAAGAAATATGGAAATGTTAAATGGAAATATTTGGCATTATAATAATAAAATTTATAGTGGGAAGTTTATAGATTACTATTATAGTGGAAGAATTCAAGGAGAAGGAAATTTATTGAATGGAAGGCTTGATGGTTTAAGAAAAATGTATTTTCAGAATGGAAATGTTTCTTTAGAAAGATATTATAAAAATTCTATTCCTAATGGTCTGGAACAAGAGTTTTATGAAGATGGCTCTTTAAAACAAAAAGGAGAGTTTATTAACGGAAAAGAAGAAGGAGTTTGGGAAATGTATTATCCTAACGGTAAAGTGAAGCAACGTAATATTTTTAAGAATGGAAAAATGGTAGATAAATCTATTACTTTTATGTCTAATGGAAATGAAGACAGAAATGAATTAATAATAGATGGAAAGATTTTACCAGATTCTAAATTTGCGGAATTAGATTCTCAAATGAAAAAATCTAATGAAGAATATAGAAATGGAAATGAAAAATCTGCAATTAAAATTCTTTCTAAATTAATTGATGCAAGTCCTAGTTTTAAAGATGCTTATTTTTCTAGAGGTACCATGTTGCTCAATCAAATGAAGTTTGATGAGGCTATAAAGGATTTTGATAAAGCTATTGAAATAGAACCTTATTACACTTTTGCGATTACAAATCGTGCCTTTGTAAGAATTAGAAAATATGAATTAGGAGGAAGAGAATTATTGAAAAACTCTGAGGTTACTATTATTGCTTCTAAAAAAGAAGTTATCATCCCAGAAATTGAAAAAGATAAAATCTGTTCAGATTTAAAATTAGCAGTTTTTCTTGGAGATAGAAATGCCATGAATTTTGATGCTTTAGATAAATACTGCACTAAAAAATAAAATTTTCTAATTTTTTTAAATTTAATTTGACTATGAAAACTCAAAAAATAGGAATTACTTTTTCATCATTTGATTTGCTTCATGCAGGTCATATCAAGATGCTAGAAGAAGCAAAAACGGTTTGTGATTATTTGATTGTTGGGCTGCAATTAGACCCAGCTTATGACAGACCTACTAAAAACAAACCTACTCAAACGGTTGTAGAACGATATATTCAGCTAAAGGCTGTGAATGCAGTAGATGAAATCGTTCCCTATTACACAGAGCAGGATTTAGAAGATATTTTGAGGTCTTTTGTGATTGATGTGAGAATTATTGGAGATGAATATAAAGACAAAGATTTCACTGGAAGACAATATTGCGAAGAAAAAGGAATTGAAATATATTACAATAAAAGAGACCACCGATTTTCTTCCACAGATTTAAGAAAAAGAATCTACGAAGCCGAAAAAGCGAAACTAGATAAATAAAAAAATCCGAGAAAATTTTCTCGGATTTTGTTTTTATTACATTGGAACGTCATCCATTCCGCCATTATCTCTTTGCTGGTCTTGTTTTCTTGGTTTCATTTTCTTTTCGTCAGCAAATTTATTCTTAAATCTGTAAGAGAAAGAAAGCATAACTGTTCTAGGCATAAACTGCATTTCTGCTTCTCTATAGAAATCTTCTCCATATGTTTTCATACGTCTCTTTCTTGTGTTAAAAACGTCTTGTACATTAAGGTTGATGGTTCCTTGATTGTTAAGTATATTTCTACTGATCCCAAAATTCATTGCATAAATTGCTAATCTTTCGTTTTGGAAAGTTTTTTGAGGAGCATTATAGTTTCCTTGTAATTGTAAGTTGGTTTGTTTATTTAATTTTATTGCAGTGGTAAGTCTAGTTTGGAAAGATGTTCCTGAATTTTCTGTTTTTATGTTATTAAATTCAGATTCATTTTTATAACCAAATAGATTAAAATTACCAAATACTCTTAACCATTTAGTAGCAGTAATATTATAGTTAAAATCCATACCATATCTGTCTTCTGTACCTAAGTTCGCTGGCATAGATACATAGTTTCCGTCTGTGTCTTTGGTTACCGTAAAATTGATGTCATCATTTGTTCTTTGGTAGTATAGAGTAGGATTGATGGTTAATTTATTTCCTTTAGAGTAGTTATAACCCAACTCAAATGAATTTACATACGAAGGATTAAGGTCTGCGTTTCCTTTAAAATAGTTGGTAGCATTTTGTAGTCTGTATGCAGGAATTAACTGAAAAGATCTAGGTCTATTAATTCTTCTAGCATAATTTAGTGAAAATTGGCTCTTATCTGTGATGTTATAACTTAAAAATACAGAAGGGAAAAATCCGCTATATGATTTAGTATTTTTAAGATTATTGATAGGCGTGATTGGATTTGTTCTGATATCGTAACCATTGAAAACAGTAGCAATACTGGTGTTCTCATTTCTTAGGCCTAATTGATAACCAAAATTGTCGAATTTACTTTTGAATTGAGCATAAATGGCTAATATTTTCTCGGTATAATCTGTTTTATTAGAGAATCTTTCGTCTAAATCTTGTCCAGCAGTTACATCATAAAAAAGGTTTTCAGTAATGTTGTTTCTGAAATCATATCTTGCTCCTGCTTCAAATTTAGAATCTTCTGTAATAGGAAGTTCATAATCTGCTTTTGCAATCCAAGTTTTTTGATTGTTATTATTATAATTATTCTGACTTACGCTATTGATGTAATTGTCTTCAATGTCTTCAAAATTATTATTCTTGGTTTTTTGAAAACTTCCACTTGCTGATAAAACATGTCCTTTATTGTCAAATTTATGCTCTAAACCTGCGTCTAATTGTACACTGTTATTTTCGCCTTCTCCATTAACATTTCTAGAAGAATTACCAAATTTAGTAGAACTAGTAGTAGATGTAGATTCGCTATCACTATTATTACCATTGGTCGTAATAGAGAAATTAGCAGAGGTGAAGTCTGTAAAATTATAATTCAGTCCAGTAGTGAAGTTGAAGTTCTTAAAGTTATTGGTATTTACGCTTTCTATATTAGAAATTTCTGCATTTCCCGTATCATTAGAGTAGGTTTTGCTTTTGTTTTCAAATTTTCCAAAACCACCACCACCATTCACAAACCAAGAAAATTTACCATAATTCCATGATAGATTGGTATTCAGTCTTGATTGAGGAAGATAGCCTACAGTTCCTTCTACAGAACCATTAAATCCTAATCCTTTTGATTTTTTTAATACAATATTTAAAATCCCAGCTGTACCTGAAGCTTCGTATTTAGAAGAAGGATTTGTAATCACTTCTATCTTTTCTATTTGGTCTGCTGGAATATTTTTTAGAGCATTACTGTCATCTGTAATTCCTAAAATAGATGAAGGTTTTCCGTTAATTAAAAACTTAATGTTTGAGTTTCCTCTCATAGAAACACTTCCGTCTGCATCTACATTTACAGAAGGTACATTAGCGAGTACATCTTGTAAATTCCCACCTTTGGCAGTTAAATCTTGAGTAACATCATATGTTTTTTTATCAAGTTCTACCTTGTAAACAGGTTTTGAAGCTGTAAGAGTAACGCCTTCTATATCTTTGGTTTTAGAGTTGGTAACTTGTTGCTCAGATTCTATTTTGATGTTTCCTAAATTAGGATTTTGCCCGATACTTTTTGTAACCACTAATTTTTTGAAATCTACTGCATCAATGGTGATTTCGTAGTTTCCAGGAATAAGGTTGATGGTAAAGTTTCCTTTTTCATCGGTTAAAGTAGCATCGCTAAAAAGCGCAGCATTTTCTTTTACGGTTTTATTGCTAAAAGAGATAGAAGCATAAGGAACTGCATTGTTTTGTGCATCTACAATTTTACCTGAAATTTGTTGTTTTTCTTGTGCAAAAGCCATTGCAGCAGCAGAAAGAACGAGGGTTAGTCCTAGTGTTTTTTTGGTAATTAAATTTAGAATTTCTGTTTGAATCATCTTCATTAATTTTTGTGTTGTGAAGCTAAATTTTTCGCTCCAGATTATTTTTTTAAATTTTTAATAAATAAAAAGATTTCTGTCGATTAGACGCAGAAATCTTAATTATGTTAAACTTAAAAAAGTTAAATTTTTGTTAATTTATTGAGTAATGTTTTTTGAATTGAGCCAATCTTGATAAGCTTTTGCATTCGCAGCGTGTTCTACATCATTGTCTGTAAATTTGTGATAACCCATTCTTTTTGGGTCGGCACACATAAAAATGTAATTGTTATTTTCTGCGTTTAGAACAGCGTCTACAGAATTTTTGTCGACCACGCAAATTGGTCCTGGAGGAATTCCTTTTACTGCATAAGTATTGTAAGGAGAAGGGAAGGAAAGATGCTTGTAAAGCACTCTTTTAATATCTTGAGTAAAGTTATTTTCTTTGTTAATGGCATAAATTACAGTCGGGTCAGATTGTAACTTCATTCCTTTTCTTACACGATTAAGGTATAATCCTGCTATTGTTTTTTGCTCGTCTGTTTTTCCACCAGATTCTTTGTAAACGATAGAAGCTAGTGCATAAATTTCTTCTCTAGAAAGGTTGAGTTTTCTCTCTTTCGCAAGTCTTTCTTCATTCCAGAATTCTTGATATTGATTTTCGAATTTTTCAAAAAATTCCGTAGGTTTTACCGTCCAAAAGAATTGATAAGTATCTGCAAAGAAGTATTTTTTTAAGTCTTCGGCATTGTTAAGACCTTTCGAAACTGCTATTTTATTGAATTCTTTGACAAAAGTTAAAGAATCTGCTTCCGTTTTTCTAGAAACTCTTCCTATCATTTGATAAACATCATTGAAATCTCCAATTCTGAAACTGCTTTCTGTTTGGTTTCCAGCTTTAATCATGTTTACCAAGTCTGTGTTGTCCGTTCCAGACTCAATTTTATAACGACCAGGCTTAATTTTTTGGTCAAGATTTTTCTTTAATGCTACTTCTTTGAAATTTTCTTTATTTTTAAGATAAGGAGAGATAGAATCAAGAACCTGTTCGAAATTTGCACCTGTCGGAACGAGAATATAGCCTTCTTTTGCTACGTTCCCGAGTTTATATTTTTTCAAAAAATTAAATGCAAAGTATCCGCCAATCAAAAAAACGATTAGCCCAATAACGGCGATGATAGAACAACCTTTTTTCATAAATAATTATTGCTTTTTGCCTTCAGCTTTCAGCTTTTGGCATTTATTTTTAGTTAGCTAATTGCAGAATGCTGACAGCCGATTGCATTATAAATTGATTTTTCCTTTGAAAACTTGTTTTGCGGGACCTTCTAGCCAAACGTTTTTGAATCCGTTTTCAGTTTTTTCTGCATATACTTTTAGATTTCCGCCCAGAACTTTTACGTCTACTTTTTCTACATGATTTTGAAGCATATAAACCAATGAACAAGCAGTTACACCTGTTCCACAACTGTAGGTTTCGTCTTCTACACCACGTTCATAAGTTCTTACGAAGATTTTATTTTCATCCGTTTTTTCTACAAAATTTACATTAATGCCTTCTTGAGCGTATCTTTCAGAATTTCTGATAGCATAACCATTGTTGTAAACATCAAAATTTTCTAGATTTTCTACATATTTCACAAAATGAGGAGAACCCGTATTGAGTTCAAAATCTTCATCAATGTTTTTAATATTTTCTACATCTATCATTTTCAGTTTTACCGTTCCGAAATTCATTTCAGCTTCATGTAAACCATCGATGGCAAGAAACGTACATTTATCCTCGAAAATATCTAAAAAATGAGCAAAAGCTACAATGCATCTTCCACCATTTCCACACATGGTAGATTCATTTCCGTCTGAATTGTAATACACCATTTTGAAATCTGTTTTAAAATCTCCTTCTGCTGCATTTTCTAGTAAAATAAGTCCATCACCACCAATTCCGAAACGTCTGTCACAGAGTTTTTTGATGATTTCTGTATCTTTTGGGAAACTTAGGTCACGATTGTCTATCATTACAAAATCGTTTCCTGTTCCTTGATATTTATAAAAATCTAGTGTTGTCATTAATTTTTAAAGTTGAAATAATGAATAAGTTTGCAAATATATCTTAGATTATTAGAATTTTTACATTTTTTTGATTGATTTTTTCCATTCTAAATATCCTTGATAAGCCATTACCGTAAAAACCAAATATTGCACCGAAGTTATTCCTAGACCTTTGTAGAGCATCATCGGAATGCAAATAAAATCACCGATGATCCAAAAAATCCAGTTTTCTATTTTTCTTTTTGCCATGAGCCACATTCCTACTAAAAATATAGAAGTGGTGAAGACATCTAGCCAATTTGCCCAATCGAGATGATGTAAACCTAAATTTACATTTTCGGTAGAAAAATGATTGTCAATAGCAGGTTTGTAATAATAAATAAGGGTGACTAATCCTAAACTGAAGACAAATAAAACTGTGGCAAAAATCCATTGTTTAAAGTTTGCCCACGAAACTTCTACGTGGATATTATCTTCTGAACTCGCTGACCAAAGAATCCAGCCATAAATGCTCATAATCGTATAATACACATTAATCATAGCATCTCCTAAAAGCCCAAAATTAAAGAGTATATAGACATAAAGAGCCGTAGAAATTATACCTGTAGGATAGACCCAAATATTTTTTTTGATGGAAAAATAAACACTCAGCAATCCGAAAATAGCTGCGGTTGCTTCCAGAAAAATCTGAAAATTGGTGTAGGTTTCGTAAGGTTTGAAAAAAAGTTCGTACAAATTCATTGTTTCAAAGATAAAGATTTCGTTTAGAAAATAAGCGAGGAATTAAAAATTTAAAGATTCGCAAAAAAACAAATAAAAAAATGATAATCTTTCAAAGCTATTATTTGAGGAAATCTACCATCTCTGTTAAAAAATTGAATAAAAGTTCTTAATACTTCTAAAAAATTTATATTTTCGTGAATTCTAAAATGTAAAAAATTGATTTAATATGTCGAATATTTGGATTAAAAAGCCGATGGAAGCTTATGAGGCAGACATCAAAAAGAGTCAGCTGAAGAGAGTTCTCGGAAAATGGAGTTTAACAGCCATAGGAATTGGAGCCATTATTGGTGGTGGTATTTTTGTATTGACAGGAACTGGTGCATATTATAATGCAGGTCCAGCTCTTGCACTTTCTTTCGTAATAGCGGGGATTGCTTGTGTATTTGCAGCACTGTGTTACGCAGAATTTGCATCAATTCTACCAGTAGAAGGTTCTGCTTATGCATATGCTTATGGAACAGTAGGAGAGATTTTTGCGTGGATTATTGGATGGGGATTGATACTAGAATATGCAATGGGTTCTATGACGGTGGCGGTTTCTTGGTCAGGATATTTTGGGAAATTGCTCAAAATGTTTGGCTTGCATCTTCCAGCTTGGTTAACTACCGATCCTCAAACATATTTAGCAGCAGGAAACTCAGGTTTTTCCATGAATTTACCAGCGTTTTTCATCGTTTTAATAGTAATTTCTATCCTATTGAGAGGAACTAAAGGTGCTGCTAAAGCAAATAATTTTATTGTAATGCTTAAAGTAGCTGCGATTATTTTCGTAATTGTAGCAGGAGCATTTTTCATTGACCCAGCTAACTGGACACCTTTTATTCCAGAACCAACGGTGATTACTGAAAACGGAGTTTCGCATAGTGCATATGGTTATGCCGGAATTATTGCAGGTGCTTCTGCCATTTTCTTTGCTTATGTAGGTTTTGATGCAGTTTCTACACAAGCCGGTGAAGCGATTAATCCTAAAAAAGATGTACCATTTGCTATTATTGCTTCGTTATTAATTTGTACTTTATTGTATATTTTAGTTTCATTGGTTTTAACAGGAATGATGCATTATTCAGATTTTAATCCACTAGGAAAATATCCAGATGCAATTAAAGCTCCAGTAGCTTATGCGTTTGATATTGCTGGTCAAGCTTGGGCAGGATACATCATCACGATTGCTGCAACAGTAGGTCTTATTTCTGTATTGATGGTAATGATTATGGGACAATCTAGAATTTTCTTAGGAATGTCTAAAGACGGTTTAATTCCTAAAACTTTCTCTAAAGTAAACGCAGAAACAGGTGTTCCAAGTAAAAATTTAATGATTCTAGGTGGGGTTATTTCTGTAGTTGCAGCTTTTACACCTATTAACGATTTAGCACACATGACAAGTTTCGGGACGCTTTTCGCGTTTACGATGGTTTGTGTTGCGGTTTGGGTATTGAGAGTAAAACAACCTAATCTTCAAAGAAATTTTAGAGTTCCTGCATTGCCATTAATTGCAACTTTAGGAATTTTAATTAATATTTATTTGATTATTAATTTAAGTATAGAAGCACAAACATATTCTGCAATTTGGTTGTTGTTTGGTTTTGTGATTTACTTCTTATACAGTAGAAAAAATTCTAAACTTCAAAATGGTGGTTTCGATGAAACTTTCAAAGCGGAACAAGAACCTTTAGAAGAAATAGAAATCGATATTGACAATAAAGATTAACAAATTAAATCCCACTTTTTGGTGGGATTTTTTATTTTTGTAAAAAAGTAAAAATGAAAAGAATAATATTAGCCTTTTGTTTATTGGCTCATGCTTTTATAATGGCTCAAAGTCTAGAATTCTCGGCTTTAGCAGAAAATTATAACATGAGTGTAAGAGCAATTCAGATTTGGCAAAATAAAGTTTATTACGCCGCTACAGATTCTAAATTTGGGTATATTCATTTGAAAGAACCAACGATTAGAAAGCAAATGAAATTATCAGATGCTAATCTTCAATTCAGAACTTTGGCACAGACTAAAGATTTATTTTATACCGTAAACATCGAAAGTCCGGCCACTTTTTACAAAATCACCAAAAGCAGTTTCACAGCAGAAGAAGTTTTTACCGATACCATAAAAACTGCATTTTATGACGCTTTTATGTTTGATAAAAAGGGGAGAGGATTGGCAATAAGTGACCCAAGAAAAGAAGGAAAACCTCATTTTAGAATTATTTCGAGCAAAAATTATAAAAACGAAGGCGGAATTATGCCGAAATATCAAGATGGTGAAGCTCATTTTGCAGCGAGTAATACCAATATTGCAATGAAAGGAAATACCGTTTGGATTGCAACAGGAGGAACCGTTTCTAGAATTTTTAAATTCAATTGGGATAAACCTTATTTTTGGAATGTTTACAATACGCCTTTTGTCAACGGGAAATCGTCTACAGGAATTTATTCTATAGATTTCTATGATGAGAAATTCGGGATTGCAGTAGGTGGTGATTATACCCAACAATCAGATAATGTTAACAATATCGCTACAACTTCAGACGGTGGCGAAACCTGGCAAATTCAAGCTTCTGGAAAAAATGGAGGATATAAAACGTGTGTTAAAATTCGTCCGAAATTTAAAGGTAAAGACATCATTGCAGTGGGAGACCAAAATATAGAATTTTCTAGCGATTATGGAAAAACTTGGAAAACGATTTCACAAGAAAAAAATCTTTACGTTTGCGAATGGATAGATGAAAACAGTCTCGTATTTGCCGGAAAAAATAGGATTTTAAAAGCGGTATTCACTGAGTAGTTTTAATTGCTGCAATAGATTCGTTTTATCATTTTTTTTAAAACTAATCCCTAAAAACTAAAACCTAATCCCTAATTTTGCAAAATGAATTCACTTATCGATAAATATAATATTCCGGGACCTAGATATACTTCTTATCCTACTGTTCCTTACTGGGATAATGATGGTTTTACTTCTGAACAATGGCAAAAAACTGTTATTCAATCTTTCAACGAGAGCAATGCTCAAGAAGGAATTTCTATTTATATTCACCTTCCTTTTTGTGAGCAATTGTGTACTTTTTGTGCTTGTCATAAACGCATAACTAAACAACATTCTGTGGAAACACCTTATTTAGAAAGTGTTTTAAAAGAGTGGAATCTCTATCTGAATCTTTTTGAAGAAAAACCAAAGCTTAAAGAATTGCATCTCGGTGGAGGAACTCCTACCTTTTTCTCTCCAGAAAATTTGAGAATTTTACTAGAAGGAATTTTTAGCACCGTAGAAATTGCCGAAAATCCTGAATTTTCTTTTGAAGGTCACCCAAACAATACTACAAAAGTACATTTGCAAACTTTGTATGATTTAGGTTTCAGAAGATGTAGTTTCGGAGTGCAAGATTATGATGCAAAAGTTCAAAAAGCCATCAATAGAATTCAGCCTTTCGAAAATGTGAAAAACGTTACAGAATGGGCTAGAGAAATTGGTTATAAGAGTGTTTCTCACGATTTGGTTTTTGGTTTACCGCACCAAACTTGGGACGCGATGGAATTTACCATCAGAAAAACTTTGGAATTAAAACCAGACAGGCTTGCATTTTATTCTTACGCTCACGTTCCGTGGATAAAAGGAGTTGGTCAACGTGGATTTGACGAAAATGATTTGCCAAGTGGCGAAGAAAAACGAAAACTCTACGAAAACGGCAAAAAACTGTTAGAAGAATTAGGTTATATAGAAGTAGGAATGGACCATTTTTCACTCGAAAAAGATGATTTGTACCAATCTTTAATTCATAAAAAATTACACCGAAATTTCATGGGCTATACATCGAGTAATACTCAATTGATGGTTGGTTTAGGTATGTCTGCGATTTCGGATTCTTGGTATGCTTTTGCTCAAAACGAAAAATCGGTAGAAGAATATCAAAAAAGAGTAGAAGAAGGAATTATTCCTGTGGTGAAAGGTCATATTTTAAATGAAGAAGATTTAAAATTAAGAAGACATATTCTCAATTTAATGTGTCAGTTAGAAACCACTTTTACACCAGAAAATTCTTTTGAAGAATTACCAGAAGCATTGAAAAAGCTACAAGAAATGCAAGAAGATGGTCTGGTAGAAATTTCAGGAAATACCGTGAAAATTACTGAAAAAGGAAGAGTTTTCACTAGAAATGTTGCCATGGCTTTTGACTTAAGAATGATGAGAAAAATGCCGGAAACCAGATTGTTTTCGATGACGGTTTAATCTGCAAAATCCATTAAAATATATTGAAAAGACGCAATGATTTGCGTCTTTTTTGTTTTGAAATTCATAAGATTTTTTTGAATTTGGGATTCCTTTGTCGCTTTATTACCTGAATTCTGTGAAATATCTTCAAAAATCATGTAAACAAAATTTTTATTTCAACTGATAATCATTATATTTGCCGACTATAATTTTAAATGTTGTAAACTATAAACAATGCAAGGAAAAGGACTTATTACGATTGTAGCGATTGTTCTTGGGCTTATTTGTATCAACGAGTTGTTGCCAACTTGGTATGCAAATAAAATAGAAAACGAAGCCAAAGCTATTGCTGGTGAAGACGAAGCAAAATATAATAAAGAAATTGCGCGTCTATCTAAAGATACCATCCATTTAGGATTCACTCAGCTGAACTATCCTGAAGCTAAGCAGAAAGAAATGAAGCTTGGTTTGGACTTAAAAGGTGGTATTAACGTTCTATTAGAAATTAACCAAAGAGATTTAGTAAATGATTTAACCAATTATTCTACTAATCCTATCGTTATAGAAGCGCTAGACAGAGCTGACAAAGTTCAGAAACAGTCTACAAAACCTTATATTGAAGATTTTTTCACTCAGTTTGACTTAGTTAATCAAGAGAAAAAAGCTGGTCTTAAATTGGCTAGCCCAGAAGTTTTTGGAACTCAAAAGTTAAGTGGTCAAATTAAATTCAATACTACAGATGATCAAGTAAAATCCATTATTAGAAGTAAAATTGATGCTTCTGTAGGAACTGCTTTCGAAGTAATTAGAACCAGAATTGATAAAATGGGAGCGGTACAACCAAACGTACAACGTGTTCCTGGTACTGGTAGAATTGCGGTAGAAATGCCAGGTATTAAAGATAAAGACAAAGTGAAAAAAATGCTTTCTACTTCTGCTAAATTGCAGTTCTGGGAAGTACAACAAATCAACGAAGTTGCTCCTTATCTAGAAACACTTTCTAAAATTGTTCCAGCAAAAGCAGATTCTCTTGGTGTTGCTAAAAACACTAATCTTATCAACATGCTTCAGTTGAATACATTGAGACAAGCTGGTGTAGGTAATATCAAGCTTTCTGATACTTCAGCAATAAACAAAATTCTGAATAGCGAAATTGCAATAAAACTAAGACCTGCAAACCTTAAATTTACTAAATTTATGTGGGCTTATAAGCCAGATGCTGCTGATCCAGATAATTTAGTTCTTTATGCTATCAGAGGTAATATCAATCAAAAAGCTCCAGTAGACGGTGCTGTAGAAACTGCTAGAATTAACTATGATAATCTTGGTAGAATTGTAGTAGACATGCAAATGGATACTGAAGGTACTAGAGACTGGAAAACACTTACTGAGAAAAACGTAGGAAAACCAGTTGCGGTAACTTTAGATAACATTGTTTACACAGCTCCAAATGTAAATGAACCAATTCCTTCTGGTAGATCTCAGATTTCTGGAAGTTTCACTCAAGAAGAAGCTAAAGACCTTACAGACGTATTAAGCGCAGGTAAATTACCAGCTTCTGCTAAAGTTGTTCAGGCAGATGTGGTAGGACCTTCTCTTGGTCAGGAATCTATTTCCGCAGGACTTTGGTCTTTCTTTATTGCATTCTTAATTATTGTAGCGTATATCATTTTCTACTACGGTGGCGCTGGTGTTTATGCGATTATAGCAATGATATTTAACCTATTCTACCTTTTCGGAATTATGGATTCTATCAATGCTACACTTACTCTTCCTGGTATTGCTGGTATTGTATTAACCATGGCAATTGCGGTAGACACAAACGTAATCATCTACGAAAGAACGAAAGAAGAATTATTTGCAGGTAAATCTATTAAACAAGCATATACAGACGGTTTCAAACATGCATTAAATGCAATTGTAGATGGTCACCTTACTTCGTTATTGACAGCATTAGTATTATTTATCTTTGGTACAGGACCTATTAAAGGTTTCGCAGTAACTACAGGTATTGGTCTTATCATGACTTTCTTTACTTCTGTATTGTTATCTAGAGTAATGATTTTCCATAGATTAAATAAAGGAAAAGGACTTTCTGTTTGGACTCCAATTACTAAAAATTGGTTCAGAAATGTTTGGATTGATTTCATTGGTAAAAGAAAATATTCTTACGTCGTTTCTGCTATTCTTACTGTTGCGAGTTTATTCTCCATTTTCAACTATGGTTTCAAAACTGGTGTAGACTTCAAAGGGGGTAGAAGTTATGTAGTAAGATTTGATAAAGATGTAGAGGCTACTAAAGCTCATGAATCTCTTGCTAAAGTATTCGTTTTAAATGGCGAATCTCAAGCGGTAGATGTTAAAACTTTTGGTAATGCAAACCAGTTGAAAATTACAACTGACTATAAAATTGATGATGAATCCATCGAAGCTGACCAAGATATTGAGAAAAAATTATTTGAAGGATTAAAACCTTTCCTTTCTTCTAAAACTACATTAGCAGATTTCAAAGACGCTCAAGGTTCAGAATTAGGAATTGTTTCTTCTTCTAAAGTAGGACCTACTGTAGCAGATGATATTAAGACAGGCGGTACTTATGCAGTATTAGCATCTTTATTAGGAATCTTCATTTATATCTTATTCAGATTTAACAAATGGCAGTTCTCTTTAGGTGCAGTAGCAGCATTAGCTCATGATGCCATTATCATTCTTGGGGTATTCTCATTCTTTAAAAATATCATGCCATTCAACATGGAGATTAACCAAGACTTTATCGCTGCGATTCTTACAGTACTCGGTTACTCGATAAATGATACCGTAATTGTATTCGACAGAATTAGAGAATACTTGAAAGAGAAGAAATCTCTTACTCTAGCAGGATTGTTTGATGACTCTATTTCTAGTACACTAGGTAGAACTTTCAATACATCTATTACTGTATTATTAGTAATTATGGCTATTTTCTTCTTCGGAGGAGATAACTTAAAAGGATTTATGTTCGCATTATTCTTAGGGATTTTCTTCGGAACTTATTCTTCCGTATTCATTGCATCTGCACTTGCATACGATTTCCTAAAAACAGGAAAAGAAGAAGCTCCACACGAAAGAACAACCACAGAAAAATAAATAGAAGCGCTCGAAAGAGCGCTTTTTTTATGAGATAAGTCGATATATAAAAGTTAAAAAATTTTTTGAAAATCGAAAAAGATGTATCTTCGCTTTCTGTATGAAAAATTCGAATAAAACAGCTGCAATTTGGTTTATATTTATCACCTTAATCATTGATATTACAGGGTGGGGAATTGTAATCCCAGTTGTGCCTAAATTAATAGAAGAATTGATTAATGGAGACGTAAGCGAAGCTTCTAAATATGGAGGTTGGCTTAGTTTTTTATATGCTTTCATGCAATTCCTTTTTGCGCCAGTTTTAGGTAATTTAAGTGACAATTATGGTAGAAGACCGGTTATTTTATTTTCACTTTTAGGATTTTCTATCAACTTTTTCATTCAAGCTTGGGCGCCAACCATTTTTTGGCTGTTTGTAGGTCGTATTTTTTCTGGAATTACGGGAGCAAGTATCACCACCGCTTCTGCTTATATAGCAGATATTTCAGATGATAGCAATCGTTCTAAAAACTTTGGAATGATAGGTGCGGCTTTTGGTTTAGGATTTATCATTGGTCCTGTAATTGGTGGTTTATTAGGACAATTCGGGTCTAGAGTGCCATTTTATGCCGCCGCTGTTTTATGTTTGGTGAATTTCGCTTACGGATATTTTATATTGCCAGAAAGTTTAGGAAAAGAACACAGAAGACCTTTTGAATGGAAAAGAGCCAATCCAGTAGGTTCATTATTAAAAGTAAGAACACATCCTGAAATTTTAAAACTTTTCATTGCTTGGTTTTTGGTGTATTTGGCGAGTCATGCGGTACAAACCAATTGGGCATATTTTACGATGTATAAATTTGCCTGGGACGAAAAAACAGTAGGGATTTCTCTCGGTGTGATGGGAGCTTTTACCGCTTTTGTTCAAGGATTTTTAATTAGAAAAGTTCACCCTAAATTGGGTAGCGAAAGAAGTATTTTATACGGAATTACGTTTTACTGTACAGGAATGTTGCTTTTTGCATTCGCTCAAAAAGAATGGATGATGTACGCTATTTTAGCCATTTATTGTTTAGGTGGAATTGCAGGGCCAGCTTTACAATCCGTTATTTCATCTAAAGTTTCCCCGAAAGAACAAGGGGATTTACAAGGTGCTTTAACAAGTGTCATCAGTATTACGTCTATTATTGGACCGCTTCTGATGACTCAGATTTTTTATTTTTTCACTCATCCAGATGCTAAAATTAAACTTTTAACTTTAGAATTGAAGCCTCCATTTCAGTTTTCTGGAGCGCCATTTTTCTTAGGATTTGTGTTAATGGCAGTGAGTGCTTATTTTGTTTATTACGTTTTTCACAGAAAAAAGTAAATAATTATTAATTAATAATTTAAATTTGCAGAATGGAACTAAGTTTTGGAGAAATGCTGATGATTGCTTTGGTAATCGTCGTTTTATTTGGACCTAATAAAATCCCTGAAATTGCAAGAGGATTAGGACAAGGAGTGCGTAAAATGAAAGATGCGATGGAAGATGTGAAATCGGAAATCATGAAGGAAACAGATAATCCAGTCTCGGAAATAAAGCGCGAAATAGAAAAAGTAAAAAAAGCAGCTCAAGAATACGATCCTACCGAAAAAATTAAACAAGAATTAGATTTAAGAAAACAAATCGAAGGGAAATCTTCTGATGAATTGATTCAAGAATCTAAAGAAGAAATCAATAAATTGAGCGACGAATATCAAGGCCCCGTTTCAAGATAATGGAAGAAATTATTTTAGAAGACAAACAAGCCATGATTTTCCTAAACAATTTAGGAAGTTCTACTTTTGATCCGTTCTGGATTTTGGTTTCAGAAAAATGGTTCTGGATTCCGCTTTATGTTGTTTTTTTATATTTTTTGTATAAAAATTTCAATAAAAAATCATTGTTCTACATATTGCTTTTTGTAGCATTAGGAATTACAGCTTCTGACCAAATCGCTAATATTTTTAAATTTGGATTTGAGCGATTAAGACCTTGTCATGACCCATCGTTAGAAGGTTTGTTGAGAGAAGTAAAATGCGGTGGAAAATTCGGGTTTTATTCTGCGCACTCGTCTAATTCTTTTTTTGTAGCGACTTATCTTACCATACTTTTAGGCAAAAAAATAAAACAATTGCCCTATTTTCTATTTGTTTGGGCAGCTATCGTTGCATACAGTAGAGTCTATCTCGGAATGCATTTTCCTGGAGATATCATAGTAGGTGCCATCATGGGAATTCTTTTGGCTTTATTCTTTGGAACTTTAGCAAAAAAAGTCATCAAAAAGTCAGAAGTTACAACTCAAGACTCATAATTTCTAAATCTTAAATCTAAAATCCCAAATCGTAACTCATCAGTCATTATGATACGGTTTTCCTTGTAGGATTTGGTCTGCTCGGTAAATCTGTTCTACAAAAAATAATCGAATCATTTGATGCGTGAAAGTCATTTTAGAAATGGAGATTTTTTCGTTTGCTCTTTGATACATTTCTTCTGAAAAACCATAAGCTCCACCCACTAAAAAACAGATTTTTTTGATAGAATTATTTTGATAAGAATCTAATTTTTGAGCAAATTCTCTGCTGGTAAATTGTTTTCCTTTTTCATCTAAAAGCACTACCAAATCTGTGTTTTCTATTTGGTTGATAAATAATTTAGCTTCTTCTTTTTTAAGCAAATCAGACGTGAGATTTCTAGCATTTTTAACATCTGGAATTTCTGTAATTTCGAAATTCCAATGTCTGGGAAGTCTTGTAAGATAGTAATTGATGAGATTTTTAATTTCTTTATCGTCAGTTTTGCCTATGCAGAGTAAATTAATTTTCATTCCTTATCTTTGTACAAATATAAAATAACGATTTTGAAACTTCCTACTTTCCTTAGAAAAATTCATCGTTTTTTAGATGGCATACATTTGCCCATGTTAGGCATTTCTCTTTGGGAAATGTTTAATATCTATGTAAGAGGAGTTTTTAAAAACCGATTAATTGCGAAAGCTTCTGCCATTTCGTGGAGTTTCTTTTTAAGTTTATTCCCATTTTTATTGTTTTTGCTTTCCATTTTGCCTTATTTACCGCATTATGACAAGCTTCAGTTTTATATTTTTGAAGTATTGATGCATAATGTTTTTCCTGCGCACATGCATGCAGATGTTACGAATTACATTACCAAAAGTATCGTTCCTAATATGAAGAGCATCAGTAATTTCACGATTATTTTTGCTTTGATTTTTGCAACCAACGGAACTTTTTCTCTCATTGATGGATTTAATGACCACACCGAAGAAAAACGAACCGATGTTTATGAATATATTTTGTCTTTTTTCATCACGATTGGTTTTATTGCGATTATCTTTTTAGCGCTTTTCGGCGTGTATTATTCTGAGGTCGTTCTCAAACTTTTTACGCCACAATACGATATTTCTTGGTTTGTAGATAATTTATCGAAAATCATTGGTTTTGTTTCCTTTCCATTGTTTTATTTCTTGTTGTTGGCATTGTTTTATTGGGTAGGAACAGCCAAAATTACCAGATTCAGACAATCACTTCCTGGAGCGTTTTTCACCACTGTAGTATTTGTGATTACTACGTATTTCTTTGCGGTTTATGTAAGTAAATTTGCCAGATATAATGTTTTATACGGTTCTATTGGTTCGATTATTTTATTAATGGTTTGGGTGAATTTAAATGTGATTTTACTTCTTTTAGGAAATGAATTGAATATTGCTATCAGAAAACTCAGAATTGAGAAAATTTTGGCAGATGAAATGAAACATGAAGTAGAAGAATATCACCACGAAATCGAAAATTTACCAGATGCAAGTTCTGAACATACTGTTAAATTAAATTCTGATAAAAAATCATAAAAAAAACTTCAGCAAATAAATTGCTGAAGCTCGAAACACAAGTGGAATAAAAATTTAATCCTTAAAATTTATATTCAACTCCTAAAGTTATATTTCTAGGTTTTGTAGTAAAACCGATGACATCTGTATAACTGGTATTCAATACGTTTCCTACGTTTAAATAAGTATCTAGAGATTTGGTGATTTTCTGATTGATATTGAGGTTAAACAAATGGAACGCTTCTAATTCTACGTTTTTTGTACTAAAACTACTGGTATCATAGAACGCATCATTTCTTTTTGAGGTATATTGATAAGAAATATTGATTCTGTTGTTTTTAATCGGTAAAATTTCTAAAAAAGCATTAGCTCTTTGTTTCGGTGAACGTAATCTTGTTGCAGGATTGTCTTTTTCAGCGAAAGAGAAATTACCACCTACATTTACTTTTTCATTAAAATGATATTGAATTCCTAATTCTACACCCTTTACTTTATTGCTTTCTACGTTTAAAAATTTCCTATTATCCCAATTATACACGAAAACATCTTTTTCTTTTCTACTGAAAACACTTGCATTCACTACAAATGTTCTGTCTTTCTTTCCAAAACTGAAATCCAATTCATGCGAAGCATTGGTTTCTGGTTTTAAATCAAAATTTGGCAAAACATAGGGCAGTGAACCGTAAGATTGATATAGAGTAGGTGCGATAAATGCAGTGGCATAAGAATAGCCTATTTTTAAGAATTTATCGTCTAAATCTGTTAAAATAAATGGATTTACGCTGTAAACAAAGTGATTGTCATATTTAGAATGATTGTTCAATCGAGCTCCTAAATCCAAATGAAAAATTTGATAGGCTAAATTTGCATTGGCAAAAACATCAAAATTACTGATTTCGGTTTCGCCTAGAGTCAATACATTTTGCATGGAAGTTCCGCCCCAAGGTAAAGATTTATAACCTAAATTCTGAGTTTCATACTGAATTCCCGCTACGAAATTAATATGCTCCGAAAATTGAGTCTGATTGTACAATTCTGCAAAAATATTTTGACCTTGATAGCTGTATTGGTCTTGATAGGTATTATTGTTGAGATTTCTCACGATTCTTTCATTCGCAGAAATTCTAGAATTGAACGTGATATTTCCTTTTTCGTATGAATATTGAGCATTGAGTCCGCTGAATTTTTGCGTGTCATTGCCTTTGTATTTTCCATCATCAAAAGCGCCATTGTCAAAATCATAATAATGATGTTGATAACCAGCGTTTACATTTACATTGAAATTTTGAGTACTGTAACCTACAGTAGCATTTGCATTTTGCTTTTCAAAACCATCTTTATCGAAATTTTCTCCAAGAGCTGCCGAAATTCCGTCTGATTTTTCATTAGAACCAGAGAATTGATAATTCCATTGATTGATTTTCCCTTGAGCGCTCAAATTTTGTCCAAAAGTTCCGAAACTTCCAATTCTTGCTCCAATTCTTCCTTCTAAAGCTTGTTGAGAAGATTTTTTAGTTTTAATATTAATCACAGAAACGGTAGCATTAGAACCATATAAAACCGAAGATGCTCCATTCAGAATTTCTATAGATTCTATATTTTCTGAAGCAAAAAGTCTAAGGTCTGTAGCGGTATAATCATTTCCGGTAACGTCTTTTAACGGAATTCCATCTACTAAAATCAAAACGTTGGCTAGTTTTCCACCTCTAATTTTTAGAGATTTCGGTTCTGGACCATTGTTGAAGTTTCCAGTAATTTGATAACCAGAGACTTGGTTAAGGATTTCTGCAGCGTTTTGTCCTTTGAATTTTTCTAAATCTTTAGAAGTAAGGAGTTGTACATTTTTACCTGTTTTGTGAAGTTGTTGTTTAGCTTTTGCTGCGATGGTAACTTCTGGAATTAGTTTTTCTTCTTTTTCTTGAGCTGACAATTGTGAAATTCCCGTCACAAAGAGCATTCCTGCGAAGATTAAGTTTTTCTTCATTGTTAAATTTTAAAGTTAATGACTGCTATCAATAACTTTCTGGAAAAGAAATAAAGAAAAACCACAGAAGAACTGCGTTTTTTACAGGATTTCTCTACTTTTCCTCCGAAAGTATTGATAATGAATGTTTTTGGCAGGTCTCCTGACTTTCGCATTTTTTGCACCTTCTCATCTTTTCAAATAAGATAATGGCTTTTTTTGCAAAAAATTCCTTCGATTTTCACCGAAGCACGATCTACAGTTGCGGGGACAGTTTCGGATTTTCACCGAATTCCCATTTTAATTCCGACAAACATCGGAAACCAAAAGCATTGCAAATGTACATTTAAACCAGAAATTGTGAAAATTTTTGGTCTATATATTTCAAAAAAAATAGAAAACCCTAAGGTTTTCTATTTAGATTTTATAAAAAAGAAGCATCAAATGAGAACGGAAGTAAATCTTTAATCGAATCACATTTATAAACCGCTCCATCAATTCCAGAAAAATAAATTTCTATCGGCTCATTTTGCTTTGTCTCATATTCTAATAAACTCTGTCTACATGCACCACAAGGTGGAGTAGGAGTAGTAAAAGTCTCTTCTCTAGAAGGTCCACCAATAACGTATAATTTTTTAATTTTTACGTTCGGATAATTGGCACCTATATTAAAAACTGTGACTCTTTCTGCACATAAACCAGAAGGATAAGCTGCGTTTTCTTGGTTGTTACCTGTAACAATTTCTCCGTTTTCCAGAAGAACAGCGCAACCTACATTGAAATGAGAATAGGGAGCATAAGCGTTTTTTCTAGCATTGATAGCTGCTTCATGAAGGGTTTTCTCTATGTCTGAAAGTTCGTTTCTTTCTATTTGAGAAAATTTAATTCTTAATTCTTTTTCCATTTTAAAAAAATAGGAGAGTAAAATTACAAAAATTTTGTGAAACCAAAGAATTAATCGTGATTTTCTGCGTAAAAATGATAAATTTGAGCTCAAATTAATATTGTAAATATGAAACTTTTTACCCCAATTAAGTTTAGAAATTTAGAAATAAAAAACAGAGTAGTCATGGCGCCTATGTGTATGTATTCTGCAGAAAATGGCGTAGTGAATGATTTTCACTTGGTGCATTATGCCACTCGCGCTTTTGGTGGAGTAGGATTAATCATTGCAGAAGCTACTGGTGTAGTTCCAGAAGGTAGAATTACGGATAAATGTGCTGGAATTTGGAATGATGAACAAGCTGAAGCATGGAAAAAAATCGTAGAATTCATCCATCAAAATACAGAAACCAAAATCGGGATTCAATTAGGTCATGCTGGTAGAAAAGCTTCTACTTGGAATGGCAAACAAACTTCTTTAGAAGAAAACGGATGGATTACGGTTGCGCCTTCAGAAATTCCTTATCTAGAAGGTGAAAGAACACCTCATGCTTTAACAAAATCTGAAATTTCAGAATTGGTAAACGCTTTCAAAGAAGCTGCAGTAAGAAGTGTGAAAGCAGGTTTTGATGTGATTGAGATTCATGCTGCACATGGTTATTTAATTTCTCAGTTTTTATCTCCTTTAAGCAATGTAAGAACAGATGAATACGGCGGAAGTTTAGAAAATAGAGCGAGAATTTTACTAGAAATCGTAGAAGCTGTGAATGAAGTTTTAAATAACAATGTTCCTTTGTTTGTGAGGATTTCTGCAACAGAATACGCTGAAAACGGTTGGAATGTAGAAGATTCCGTAGCGCTTTCTAAAATTTTGAAAGAAAAGGGTGTAGATTTAATTGATGTTTCTAGCGGTGGAAATATTTCTGGTGCTAAAATCAATGTTTTTTCGGGTTATCAAGTTCCTTTTTCTCATCAAATAAAGCAAGAAGCAGAAGTGAAAACTGGTGCAGTAGGCTTGATTACCAATGCAATTCAAGCGGAAGAAATTTTGCAAAAAGATGAAGCAGATGTAATTTTGTTAGCAAGAGAACTTCTTAGAAATCCATATTTTGTAGCAAAAAGCTCTTGGGAAAATAATCAAGTAAGTTTCTTCCCTCCACAATACGAAAGGGGTAAGCCTTAAAATAAAAAGGGGTTCTAAATTTTAGAAACCCTTTTTTTATGCTTAAATATTTTCTTTATAATCGGAAACCGAAATTTTCTTTTTAGCTGAAAGTTTCAGTAAAAAGTAACCAGAAAATCCAGAAATTGCAGAAGCTACCAGAATCGCAAATTTAGCTTCGTCTTGTATTTCGGTGTGTCCTTTGTAAGATAGCAACGCGATGAAAATAGACATGGTAAAACCAATTCCTGCCAATAAACCTGCACCAATCATTTGAGACCAATTGCTTTTTTTAGGTAAATCGCTTAGCTTTAATTTGATGGCAATAAAGGAAAAAAGATTGATTCCTATTACTTTTCCTAGAACTAAACCTAGAATAATTCCGTAGCCGAAATTGCTAAATAATCCCTCTATCATTCCGCTTTTAAACTGAATATTAGTATTCGCTAATGCAAAAATCGGCATGATGAAATAATTAACGGGTAAGTGTAATTTTTCTTCTAATTTTTCTAAAGGCGAGATTTCTGTAGTGCTTTCATTTGTAGGAATGGTAAATGCCAATAAAACTCCTGCGATAGTAGCATGAATGCCACTGTGATGCATAAAATGCCATAAAAATAATCCTGGAATGATGTAGAAAATATGTTTTTTAACTTTGAAAAAATTTAAAAGAATTAAAAGGAGTAAAATGGCACCACTCAAAGCTAAATAAGTGAATTCTAATTTCTCTGTATAAAAAATCGCAATCACAACAATTGCTCCCAAATCGTCTACAATAGCTAATGCAGTAAGGAAAATTTTAACAGAAGCTGGAACTCTTTTCCCCAGCATAGAAATAATAGCGAGAGAAAAGGCAATATCTGTTGCCATAGGAATTCCCCAACCATTTTGGTATTCTGTTCCGTAGTTAAAAAATACGAAGATTAATGCAGGAACCAGCATTCCGCCAATTGCTGCAAAAATAGGAAGAGAAGCGTTTTTAAGGCTAGAAAGTTCTCCTTCTATGAGTTCACGTTTAATTTCTAAACCTACCAATAAGAAGAAAATGGCCATTAAACCATCATTAATCCAAAGACTTGTAGAATAAGGTCCAATTGGATAATTTAACAGATTTTCAAAATCATCTCCTAAACTAGAGTTGGCAATCATTAATGAAACGATGACACAGATAATCAATAAATTTCCTGAAGATTGTGCAATTTGGAAAAATTTTCTAAAATAATTGGTAATCAGCATATTTATATTCTTTTTACTTGGGTTACACTCAGTACATTTCTGAGTTGTTTTAGTGTTTCTTCTAGTTGGCTTTTGTTTTTAACTTCTAATGTGATGGTTCCTAAGAAAATACCGTCATTACTTTCGATAGAAATACTTTTCATATCAATATTCATGGCATTACTTATCACTTCAGTAATGTCATTAACCAATCCTTTTCTGTCGATTCCTTCGATTTGTATTCTCACTCTGCTGCTGTAACGTTGTTCATTAACCCATTTTGCAGGCATAACTCTATAATCGTAATTGGCTCTAAGGTTAATCGCATTAGGACAATTGTCATTATGAACTTTAATTCCGTCTGAAATCGTGATAAATCCAAAAATTTTATCACCTGGAATTACGGTACAACATTTGGCGAAGCTGTAATTCAGTTTTTCTTCATCTTTACCGAAAACGATTAAGTCTAAATCTGAGGTTGGACTTTCTTCGTGAGCAGTATTGATGTTGGATGATTTTCTAAATCTCTGGAAGAAGTTTTTTAGCGCACTTTTAGAATCGGCATATTTTTTTAAATCTGTGGTATCATAAGTGCCATCGTAGAATTTTAAAAATAAATCTTGAGAAGTTTTATGATTAAAAAATTTCTGAATATTATTCACTTCTTCCTCGGAAAAGTTAAGTTTTGCGTGTCTTAATTTTCTTTGGAAAATTTCTTTTCCTTCTGCAACTTGGCCATTTTTTTCGGAATTAAGCGCGGCTTTGATTCTGGATTTTGCTTTAGACGTGATAACAATATCTAGCCAATCTTGCTTTGGTTTTTGATTTTGAGAAGAAAGAATGTCTATTTGGTCGCCGTTTTGTAAAACGTAAGAAATAGGAACGAGTTTTCCATTGATTTTTGCACCTAAACATTTCATTCCCAAATCGGTGTGAACTGAAAAAGCAAAATCCAGAGCAGTAGAACCCACTGGTAAAATTTTAATTTCTCCTTTTGGTGTGAAAACAAAAACTTCTTTGGAATAAAGATTAAGTTTAATATTATCCAAAAGTTCTGTGGTGGAAAGGTTTTGTTGTTGTTCTATGACTTCTCTAATCTGAGAAACCCACTTTTCGAAGTTTCTATCGTCGCTGTTTTGTTTGAAGCCTTCTTTGTATTTATAATGCGCTGCAACACCTTTTTCAGCGATTTCGTCCATTCTTTCGGAGCGAATTTGAACTTCAATCCATTTTTTATCAGGACCTAAAACGGTCAAATGTAAACTTTCGTAACCTGTAGAACGAGGATTGGTAATCCAGTCGCGCATTCTTTGCGGATTGCTGTGGTATAAATCGGTAACGATGGAATAGATTTTCCAAGCGATGAATTTTTCGTTTTTAGCGTCTGATTTATAAATAATTCTAATCGCGTAATTGTCAAAAACCTCTTCAAAAGGTACGTTTTGCTTCAGCATTTTTCTATAAATAGAATTGATGGCTTTTGCTCGTCCTTTGATGGTAAAATTGAGATGCTCTTCTTTGAGTTGTTCCGAAACTTCTTTTTTGAACTCTTCTACATATTTCTCGCGATTATCTTTGGCAAGTTCTAATTTATTAGCAATGTCATAATAAACATCTGGATTGTTATATTTTAAAGATAAATCTTCAAGTTCTGATTTTATGTTATAAAGTCCTAATCTATGAGCTAGAGGAGCGTAAATGTAAACCGTTTCTGAGGCGATTTTCTTTTGTTTGTCATCTCTCATGCTTTCAAGAGTTCTCATATTGTGCAATCTGTCTGCAATTTTGATGAGAATCACGCGGAAATCTTCGGAAAGAGTTAAAAGTAATTTTCTGTAATTTTCAGACTGAACCGAGATGTTTTGATGGTTCATCACCGAAATTTTAGTCAATCCGTTAACAATATCTGCTATTTTTTGACCAAAAATTTTCTTGATGTCTTCATAAGTATATTCAGAATCTTCAATCACGTCATGAAGTAATGCACAAGCGATAGAAGTGGCTCCTAAACCTATTTCATTGGCAACAATTTTTGCCACTTCGATAGGGTGATAGATGTAAGGTTCGCCCGTTTTTCTTCTTTGGTCTTTGTGAGCGTCTAAAGCAATATCAAATGCTTTCCTGATGAGTTTATTCTGTTCTTCATCAAGAGTTCTGTATGTATTAGAGATTAAATCTTTATAGCGATACTGAATTTCTTTATTTTCTTTTTCTAAATCATAAACCATCTTTGAACCTCTTTAATTATCACGAAAATACAAAAAAAAAGCTTTAAAAAAAAAGCTTTACTGTAATTCCTAAAAAGAAAACCCGAAAATAAATTTCGGGCTTCGTATGAAAAAATTAATTTGATATGAAGAATTATGTGTTTGAACTTACTTCAGAATTTATTCCTGTGCTCATCTCTGAGCTAGAAGTTTTAATTTCTGGCATTGCGTAAATAAGCGCTTTTGCTTTTAGGGCAACTACTTTTTTAATGTAATCTAAATCTACTGCTTCTGCAAAATCTACTTCGGGTAATTCATAAGTATTGACTACTTTGTTTTCTCTGAAAGCGTCTTTTGCTAATTGTAATTCAGTATCATTATTAATCGCCACACTAGTAATCAAAGAATCTACAGCAGTAGCTTCTTGGTCTATGTCATTAGTAAAAAGTTTGCTCCAAAAAGATTTTTCTACTGGCTTACTTTGGGTAAGGTAAACAATGTAATCAGAGTCTTTGAAACCTTTTTTTTCTAAACTTTCAGAAACTGCTTTTGATTGGTCTTGGCTTCCGAAGAGCCCTACAAATGTGTATGACATAATTTTAAAAATTTTAGTCGGTTAATTATGATGCAAATATATACTAAATAAATGATAATAAAATGTTAAAAAATAAAATTTTAATATAAAATTGATAAAAATCATCGTTTATTTTGTTAATTAAATAATTGTTTAATAAATTGACATTGCTAATAAATCATTTATTTCTTTGTTTTTTTAATTATTTAGGAAGAAGTAATCCATTTTATTTTCTTTATATTTGAAAAAACAATTATTCTTTATGAAGAAATTTTTTGCTTTTATAACGGTTTTTTGCTTGCAAATATTTTATTCACAGTCGGTTACACAGAATTTAGATAAAGCGGTTCAGTCACTTTTGGCGTCTTCTCCTATGTATTCTGGGAATCTTTCTTTTTATGTAGCAGATGAAAGCGGAAACTTTGTTTATGAATATCAAGGAAACAAAGGATTGTCTACCGCTTCTACCATGAAAATTTTTACTGCAGCAGCGGCTTTGGAAACTTTAGGAAAGAATTATCAATATAAAACTCAAATCGCTTTAGATAAAAATCTGTATATTTTTTCAAATGGAGATCCTACTTTGGGAAGTTGGCGTTATGATGGTTATAAACCAGAACATTTTATTTCAAAAATCATAGAAACACTCAAGTCCAGAAATATCAAAGAAATTCCTGGCGATTTAGTGATAGATGACACGTACTTTGATTTTCAAAAAATTCCTGGAGGTTGGCCTTATAATGACATTGGGAATTATTACGGAGCTGGAGTTTGGGGTTTAAATTGGCGAGAAAACCAATTTGACATCAATACTTTTGGTAAAGATTTTAAAAATATCAATATCAATTTAGAAGGTGTACATTTTGTGAATGATGCAAGAACGGAAGGAACTTCGGACAGAAGTATTATTTTTACTACTCCATATAATAATGTGGCGCATATTACAGGAACGCTTCCTGCAAAAAATATAACGATTTCTGGAGCGTCACCTAATCCGCCAAAACAATTGGCGCTAGAAATTGTGGCAGAATTAAAGAAACAAAACATCGCTTTTAACGGAAAAATGATCATCAATTCTGAAAGATTAATTGAAGGGCAAAATCCTTTAGCATTTCCTAAAAATAAAGTGATTTTAGAATATTTGTCGCCTACTTTAGATAAAATGGTCTTTTGGTTTCTGAAAAAAAGCATCAATTTCTACGGTGAAACTTTCGTGAAAACAATGGCTAAAGAAAAAACAGGAAATTCATCTTTTGAAATTGGAATGAAATACCTTAAAAATTTCTGGAAACAGCGTGGAATAGATGAAAGAATGATTAATTTTGTAGATGGAAGTGGATTGTCTCCGCAAAATTATGCTTCTACAAGAGCTGAAGTTTTAGCTTTGATTTGGGCGAAAAAACAACCTTGGTTTGCTGAATATTTTGAAGGATTTCCAGTGCAAGGAAATGGCATGAAAATGAAAAGCGGTAGCATAAAAGATTGCAGAGCTTTTGCAGGTTATCATACTTCTCAATCTGGTCAAAAATATGTTTTTGCGATTATTATGAATAATTATCAGGCTAATGATATGAGTGATGCGCTGTACAAAGTTTTGAATCATTTGAAATAATTCTAAAAAATTAAATTATAAATTCTTGAGAAACAACTTTATTTCTAAGATAAACAACTGGTTTGTGTTTGTGCTATTAACCATAATAGTTGCAGGATTGGCTGTTTCTTCTAATTTTTTAATCAATCATCTTAGAAAAAAAGAAACCGACAGAATAAAATCGCTTGCAACGGCTGTAAAATATCTTCAAGACAATAACGTAGATTCTCGATTGAATGACTTATCACTCAATGTTATCGACGAAAATAAGGACATTCCCATTATTATCACTGATAAAAACAGGAATCTGATTGAAAGTAAAAATATCGATGAAGAAATCTTAAACAATCCCGAAAAACTGAAACAAAAAATAGCTGAAATGGATGATAAATATCCTCCATTTGAAATTCAGTTGCCCAATTTTAATAACCAATTTGTGTTTTATGATAACTCAGATTTACTCAATTATTTGCGTTATTATCCTTATGCATTAGGTTTGTTCATCGGTTTGTATCTTCTGTTTTCTTTTTGGTTTTTGCGCACCATCAAAAAATCAGATGAATCCATGTTGTGGGCTGGTTTGGCTAAAGAAACTGCACACCAAATCGGAACTCCGCTTTCTTCTATGATTGGTTGGGTAGAAGTAATGAAACTCGATGCCAATAGAAATGATGATGGTTTACTTGAAATCAATAAAGATATCAATCGTTTAAAAACCATTTCTGAACGTTTTTCGAAAATTGGTTCGGTTCCAGAACTTAATGATTTGAATTTAAAGGAAACATTTCAACAAAACTTTGATTATCTGAAATCTAGAATTTCCAGAAAAGTAAATTTTGAACTCAAAGTTCCCGCAAGAGAAATATTGATTCCTCACAATAGAATTTTGATGAGTTGGGTGATCGAAAACCTTGTGAAAAATGCGGTAGATGCCATGAAAGGAGAGGGAAAATTGGAAATTTCTCTTTATTCTAAAAATAATTACGTGTTGATAGACGTAAAAGATTCTGGCTCTGGAATGACCAATACTCAAATGCGAAGTGCTTTCAAACCGGGTTATTCTACCAAAAAAAGAGGTTGGGGGCTTGGTTTGTCTTTAGCAAAACGAGTCATCAACGAATATCACAATGGCGACATCAAAATCGCTGAATCTGAGGTAGGAAAGGGAACTACTTTTAGAATTGTGCTGAAAGCGTAGAATTTTTGTTTCGCGTTTCGGGTTTCGCGTTCCGAGTTTATTGTACTAATTTATAATTCCGTAGGAATTGAAGGTTTGTAGAAAATTTGCAAAAAGGAAATAAGTTCGGCTCCGTTAGGAGCCGAAAGTTTTTATAAATCTTTTTCTATTTTTTTCAAAATATTTAAAAGTTCTTTAAATTCTGTTTTATCCAGTAATATTGGATTTTGAGAGGAAGAATTTGGTAATTTAATATAATAAGTCCAAGAATTAGAAATTTCGTTAAATGAGCTCCCAACTTCTAAATAATTTTTAGTCAAATATTTGTATTTACTTTCAGTACTAGGCTTACTTGATGTTTTTTGTTCCAATATTTGAAGGTTATTAATAAATAAATTTACTTCTTCTTTATCAAAAGTGATGGTTCTTTTAGAAATAGAATCAAAAGTTTCAAAAAAAGTCATAATACCTAAAACAGAAAAACTTGAATTGTCTTTGGAGTCTTTTAAAATAATTTTTTGAAAATTCAAATTCTTGATTTTTCCGATATCAAAAATTTGTTTCTCTAAAAGTGTTTCTTTTCTGTTGTTAAATTTATAATACCCAGAATTAAATTCTGTATTTCTATTGAATGTTAATGGTGACTCTTGAGCAAATGTAGAAACAGAAATCATTGACAAAGCAATAAGAATTGAATATTTCATGTTTATAGTTTTAAATATATTTTAAATAGTATAACTTAAATTTCTGAATGTTATTTTAAATCTTCACAAAATTCACATAGTAATTATCATTAAACTTTACGTCTTTTTTGTCTTTCAGTTTAATAGTTTGCCAATCTTTGGTTGGAGTTAGAGTTGTATTCTCTATTCTAATAGGCAAGTTGAAACCTTCCACCGTATTCGTCCATCTGTATTTTAACGTTTTTCCGTTTTGAGAAAATTCTAAAGTTGGAATTTGAGTAGTTCTTAAATATTGGTCAAAAACAGTGGAGAAATTTATTCCAGATTTTTCAGAAATATAATTTTCGATTTGCTGAGTAGTTACTGTTTGATGATAAAAATCTGTACCGATTCCTCTTAAAATTTGTCTGAATTTTTCATCGTGGTTTATGGCGGTTCTTATCGTGTGAAGCATGTTTGCACCTTTGTAATACATGTCACCACTTCCTTCGTTTCTTACACCGTATTTCCCGATAATAGGTTTGTCGTTTTCTATGTTTTGACGGATTCCTTTAATGTACAATTCTGCTTTTTCTTTGTTCAAATAATTTTGAGTAAAAAGCGTTTCTGAGTAACAAGTAAAACCTTCATGAATCCACATGTCAGCTTGATCTTTTGCAGTAATGTTGTTCGCAAACCATTCGTGACCAGATTCATGAATAATGATGAAATCCCAATTTAATCCAACTCCAGTTCCAGATAAATCTCTACCAAGATAACCATTCAAATAATGATTTCCGTAGGCTACATTAGACTGATGTTCCATTCCTAAATAAGGCGTTTCTACCAATTTATAACCGTCTTCGTAGAAAGGATAAGCTCCAAACCAATATTCAAACGCTTGAAGCATTGGTTTTACTTGCGTAAATTGTTTTTTGGCTTTATCTAGATTGTAAGAAAGTACATAATAATCGCAATCTAATTTACCTTTTTCTCCATCATAAATTTCAGAAAAATGTTCAAATTTCCCAATGGTAGGAACAATGCTGTATAGATTGATAGGGTTTTTAACTTCCCAAGTAAAAACATTTTTGCCTTTTTCTACTGTTTGAGAGATTAATTTACCGTTTCCAACTCCTGTTAAATTTTTTGGCGTAATGATTTTCATTTCTATGCCTTCATCTGGCTCATCATTCCAAATATCTTTTGAGGGTAACCAAAGGCTGGTTCCGTCTCCTTCTTGAGCCACGGAAATCCACGGATTTCCTTTTTCATCTTTGGTGAAAACCCAACCTCCATCCCAAGGTGCTTTTTTGGCAATTCTAGGATTCCCGAAATATTCTAAAATCATGTAAAAACGTTCTCCTTTTTTGAAACTTTGTTGAGTTTCTATAAAAATGAAATCGTCTTCGGTTTTTACTTGGGTATAATTAAAATTTCCCATGAAATTTTTAGAATTCATAGGCTTTTGAAGGTCTAATTGAAATGTAGGATTTTCTACATCTTTGGTGATTTCAAAGAAAATGGTGTTTTTTCCGCTGACTGATTGATCCTGAATATTAGGTTCTACAGTGAGCTCGTATTTTTTGACGTCCCAAAAATTTCTAAACGCCGTATCAGAACCTTTTAAAGTATCTTTTTTGGTAAAAGTTTGTGCAAAGGTGATTTGACTAAAAACTAAAAGAAATAAACCGATTTTTTTCATGAATAAAATATTTTCAGTGTTTAAAAATAACAAAAACCACGCAAAATCACGTGGTTTAGTGTATAAATTTATTAAATTTTTCTAGTATCTAAAATCTAAAATATTGCATCTAACATACTATTTTCTTACGAAAGCTGCTACATCTTCTGCTGTTACAGGATTCCCGCCCAAAATGATTAAACGCTCTACTACGTTTCTCAGCTCACGAATGTTTCCTGTCCAAGAGAAATTTTGAAGTGCTTTTATCGCTTTGTCGTCAAATTTTCTAACTGCATTTCCTTGTTCATCTGCAATGATTTGAGCAAAATGTTCTACCAAAAGCGGAATGTCCTCCTTTCTAGCATCTAATGGTGGTACATAAATTTCAATCACAGAAAGTCTGTGATACAAATCTTCTCTAAATTTTCCGTCTTCTATTTCTTTTTGTAGATTTTTATTGGTTGCAGCAACCACTCTTACATCTACTTTTATTTCTTTGTCACTTCCTACAGGTGAAACTCTGCTTTCTTGAAGCGCACGAAGAACTTTAGCTTGTGCTACCAAACTCATGTCGCCAATTTCGTCTAAGAAAATTGTTCCTCCGTTTGCTAATTCAAATTTACCTTGTTTGTCTTTTATAGCGCCTGTAAATGAACCTTTTACGTGACCGAAAAGTTCAGATTCTATTAATTCTGATGGAATTGCCGCACAGTTTACCTCAATCATTGGTCCTCTACTTCTTTCGCTTTGTGCATGAATAGAATGGGCTACCAATTCTTTACCAGCACCATTTGGCCCCGTAATCAAAACTCTAGCATCTGTAGCAGCTACTTTTTCAATCATATTTTGAATTTTAGAAAGCGCTTCAGAAGTACCAATCATTTGGTATTTTTTGTTGACTTTTTTCTTGAGTTGAGTATTTTCTTTTTGAAGAACTTTAGTCGTTTGAACCAAATTTTTACGGTCAAGAGCATTTCTTACGCTGGTAATCAATCTATTAATATCAATAGGTTTTGAAATAAAATCATAAGCGCCATCTTTAAGAGAATTTACAGCAGTATCAATGTCAGCATGACCAGAAATCATGACAAAAGTAGTGTCTGGTTTTAATTGAAGTGCTTGTTTCAAAAGTTCTGTACCAGAAAGTTTTGGCATTTTTATATCTGAAATAACCAATGCAAAATCATCTTTTTCGATGAGTTTGTAGGCTTCTAAACCATCTTCTGCAACCAAAACTTCGTAATTGGTTAATTCATCTGATAAAATACTGTGCAGTACACCAGAAATTGCTTTTTCGTCTTCTACGATTAATACTTTTTGCATAAGGCAAATTTATTTATTTTTATGGAGAACCTGTGTGAAATTATTTAATATCACTGCTAAAAATAATGCTTTTTTTATTTTTAACAGTGTCTTTTAACAATAAATTAATTTCTGGATTTTTTGAAATAATTATATTTCCATCAATAAATGGTTTTTGTTGATTACCATGTTCGTAATAAAAAGTTTTATTGATAATAGGGATTTTATATTCTTTACGCGATTTTTCTACTTTTTTAATATTGTCAAAATAGTACTTTTTGTCTTTTAAATTTACGATTTGATTTTCAACTTCTGCTTTTCTTTTAAGAAAATTTTGTGGAGTTTTTATCAAGTAAGCAGCATTAAATAGAAGTGAAAATACAGCTAAATAAAATATGATTTTTTTATTATAATCAGATTGAAAATATAGAATTATAGCACTAAGAAATAAAGGGAAACTGCTTTCGGAAAGCATTCTGGTATTGAGTTCTTCTATGCCTTGAAAAAATTTTGATATGATTACTAAAACCAAATAAGTTGCCGAAGAAATCAATAAAAATGTAATTGTAAAATCTGACTTCCAAGCTTTATTTTTTTTGAAGAGATGGTAAATTAGATAAATAAAAATAAGATTAATAAAGAAAAGAAAAAACTCTATAATAATAGTGATGGGAGTAAAATGAGCAGGTTTTATTCCAAGAATTGGGTTTGCTAAGTTCATCACTCCAAGAAAATTTCTAATGATATCAAGACCAATACTGGATTTATCCACCGAAAATCTTTCATTTTCGCCCATAATTCCTCCGAAATTCAGAAAATTGTAGAGCATGTAAGACGCAATGAAGAAACCACTTAAAATTATAACAAAGAAAAAATCTTTTTTATAATTCTTAAACGTTGGTTTTCTATAATTTATTAAGAAAAATATAAGTATTGCTGCGTAAATAAAAATCCCAGAATATCTGGTTAAAAATAATGCAAGAAATAACAAACTAGTTGGCAATATAAAAGACCATCCTTTTTTATTCTTGGAAAAAAATTCATGAAAATAAAAGATTAGAAAATAAAAAATCCCTAAAAATAAACCTTCAGATATGAGATTGTATATGCAAAAAACAAAAATTTTGGTACATAGTAAAATAACGGTTTCTTTGAAATAAAATTTCTTATAAAAAGAAAATACTCCAATAAGTAAGACCGTTAAAATGCTTATTATTCTTGCAGAAAAGTAATAATCATCTGTAAATGAATGAAATAATCTAATAATTAAAGGATAGCCTAGTGGAAAAAGATTAGATTTTACATCAGGAATACTATCTGCAATTTTTATATAACTCAGCGTATCTGCAACTATTCCTCCATAAGAAATAAAAAAAGGAATAAAAATTGCGAAAAATAAAATGGCAAAGTAGAGGTAAGTATATTTTTTCTCAGTCATCCTTAAATTTTAATAATTTCTCACTCCAAATATAGCAGAACCTATTCTTACAGAAGTAGAGCCACATTCTATTGCAAGTGCAAAATCGTCACTCATTCCCATAGAAAGTGTTTCTAGTTTTCTGAAGGTAGAAAGTTCATCGAATAGAGATTTTAGAACTAAAAACTCTGATTTTACTTGATTTTTGTTGTCTGTAAAAGTTGCCATTCCCATCAAACCTAAAATCTCAATATTTGGGTATTTGTGTTCTAAATAATTGCTGAAAATTTCTTTCGCTTCAGCGATTTCAAGACCATATTTGGTTTCTTCTTCGGCAATTTTTACTTGAAGTAAAACTTTAATTATTCTATTTTTTTTTGCTGCTTCTTTGTTGATTTCTAATAATAATTTTTCAGAATCTACACTTTGAATGGTATCTATAAAAGGAGAAATATATTTTACTTTATTGGTTTGTAAATGACCAATTAAATGCCATTGAATATCAGCTGGAAGTTCGTTTACTTTGGTTAAAAGCTCTTGTACTTTATTTTCTCCGAAAACTTTTTGTCCGCAATCATAAACTTCTTTAATTTTTTCAATATGATGAAATTTAGAAACGGCTACTAATTCTACGTTTTCTGAAATTTGGGCTTTTATTTTATGGTAATTTTCTTGAATAGACATGATTTTGAATTTCTTTTTCAAATTTATGAAGAAAATTTTGGTTTAGAAAATTATATATCGTAATATTGCAATATGAAAATATAAAATTATGGGAATTTCTAAAACTGAATATTTTACAGAAGAACAAAATGAAGTGGCAAAATTAATGAAGGCGCTTTCTCATCCTGCTAGAATTGCGATTGTAGAATATTTACTTTCTGTAGATTCATGTATTTGTAATGATATTGTTGAGGAAGTGAAACTAGCACAACCAACTGTTTCTCAGCACCTTAAAGAACTGAAAAGCGCAGGAATTATACAAGGAGAAATTGATGGAAAAGCGATTTGCTATTGCATTAATCCAGATACATTGAAAAAAATGGAGCATTTTATTTCTGAAATTTTTAGAAAAATAGAAAAGCAGAAATCTTGCTGCTAAAGTTCTTTCAAAAACGAAAACGTAACTAGCCCTGATTGAGCGGTTTGTTTGAGCTCTTTTTATTTTTTCATTGTGAGCGGAGTCGAAGAATCTAAAAATAAAAAAGCGAGTAGCGAAAGCAGGAAATAGCTTCAAAAAAAATATCTAAAATTTATCATTTAAAATTTAAAATTTAAAAAAATGAATTCTAACGAAGAAATCAAAGAAATGGTGAAGCAAAAATATGCAGAAATTGCTTTGCAAAACCAAGATACTAACGCTTCATCTTGCTGTGGAAGTGGCGGTTGTAGTACAGAAGTGTACAATATTATGACGGATGATTATGACCATTTAGAAGGTTATAATCCTGATGCAGACCTTAAATTAGGTTGCGGTTTGCCAACAGAATTTGCCAAAATTAAAAAAGGAGATTACGTAGTAGATTTAGGAAGTGGAGCAGGAAACGATTGTTTCGTAGCGCGAGCAGAAACTGGCGAATCTGGAAAAGTGGTGGGAATAGATTTCACTCCTGAAATGATAGAAAAAGCGAGAAATAATGCAGATAAATTAGGTTTCAATAATGTGGAATTCAGATTGGGAGACATTGAGAATATTCCTTTGATGAGCAATGTTGCCGATGTTGTGGTAAGCAATTGCGTGATGAATTTGGTTCCTAACAAACCAAAAGCTTTTGCAGAAGTTCAAAGAATTTTGAAACCAACTGGTCATTTTTCGATTTCTGATATTGTTTTGGAGGGAGATTTACCAGAAAAAATTAAAAATGCGGCCGAAATGTATGCTGGTTGTGTAGCTTCGGCGATTCAAATGGAAGATTATTTGAAAATTATCGAAAATTCTGGTTTCAAAAACATTAGTTTACAGAAGAAAAAACCGATTATCGTTCCTGATGATATTCTGAAAAATTATCTGAACGAAGAAGAAATTCAGCAATATAAAGATTCTACCACTAGGATTTACAGCATCACTGTTTACGCAGAAAAAGTAGTGGGTTATTGTACTCCAAATTCGGGTTGTTGTTAAATTATTTTAATCCTTCAAGGATTGTTTACTTTAAACTATGGAAATAAATAAAAAGCAACATTGGGAAAATGTTTTCGGCACAAAAAAAGAAACAGAAGTAAGTTGGTATCAAGAGAAACCTGAAACTTCTCTACAATTTTTTGAAAGAAATAAAATACCAAAAACTTCCAAAATTTTAGAAATTGGTGGAGGAGATAGTTATTTGATGGACAATCTTTTAGAGCAAGGCTTTGAAAGTCTTACTTTTCTAGATATTTCAGAAAATGCAATAGAAAGAATCAAGAAAAGACTAGGCGAAAAATCAGAAAAAGTACGTTTTATAGTGTCTGATATTTTAGATTTTTCTTCAATAGAAAAGTTTGACGTGATACATGATAGAGCGAGTTTTCATTTTTTGACCAAAGAAGAAGATATTCAAAAATATGCTACTTTGTTGAGCGATATTTTAGGAGAAAACGGACTGTTTTTTGTGGGAACCTTTTCAGAATCAGGACCTCTAAAATGTAGCGGTTTAGAAATTACGCAATACAGCAAAGAGAAGTTCTTGAAAATTTTCGGAACTCATTTTTCGCTGCTCCATAGTTTTGAAGAAGTACATAAAACACCTTTTGAAACTACTCAAAACTTTATTTTCTGCGA
Organism: Cloacibacterium caeni; assembly: GCF_907163125.1. Taxonomy (NCBI): domain Bacteria; kingdom Pseudomonadati; phylum Bacteroidota; class Flavobacteriia; order Flavobacteriales; family Weeksellaceae; genus Cloacibacterium; species Cloacibacterium caeni. The sequence goes on along the minus strand of NZ_OU015319.1, from coordinate 1,213,940 downwards.
ATTCCAAAAGAAAATGTAATTTTATATGATGAAAAAATCCAAATTCAAAATCCATAAAATGGATTGCCCTTCAGAAGAGCAAATCATCAGAATGAAGCTTCAGAATTTCACATCGATTGAAGCTTTGGATTTTGATATTCCCAATCGGGAATTATTGGTTTTTCATCATGAAAATGAAGAGGAAATTTTCAAACAATTAGAAACACTAAATTTTGATACACAGCATATTTCTACAGAATTTACGCAAGAAAAACTCCAAGAACACAAAAATCAAACACAATTGCTTTGGAGTGTTTTAGGAATCAATTTTTTCTTTTTTTTGCTAGAAATTTTCTATGGTTTTTGGTCTAATTCTATGGGATTAGTTGCCGATAGTCTAGATATGTTGGCAGATAGTTTTGTGTATTTATTGGCTTTATTTGCAGTTGGAAAAGCCATTGAAAGAAAGAAAAATGTTGCCAAAATCAGCGGATATTTTCAGTTGATTTTGGCAATTTTAGGTTTAACAGAAGTTTTGCGAAGATTTTTTGTAAAAACAGAAGTTCCAGAATTTCAAATGATGATGCTTATTTCGTTTTTTGCATTATTAGGAAACGCAGCTTGTCTTTATCTTTTGCAAAAAAGTAAAAGCAAAGAAGCTCATATTCAGGCGAGTGTAATCTTTACCAATAATGATGTGATGATCAATCTAGGAGTGATAATTGCTGGGGTTTTAGTCTATTTTACACATAGCAAAATGCCAGATTTAGCCATTGGAACTCTTATTTTTATCTTGGTGACAAGAGGCGCTTTTTCGATTTTAAAACTATCAAAATAATCACATGAACATAAAAATTAGAGAAATAATTGCTCAACTTTCCACAGAAAGAATTTCTGAGGAACGAAAAAGAATACTTCAACCTTTAATTCAGTTTATATCTTCTAAATTATCTAAAAATGAAGAAGTTAGATTAAATTTTATTTGTACTCATAATTCCAGAAGGAGCCATCTTTCACAGATTTGGGCACAAACAATGGCGAATTATTATCAAATTGAAAATGTTTTTTGCTATTCTGGTGGAACAGAAGCAACAGCCATGTTTCCAAAAATTTCTGAAACGCTTACAAATCAAGGTTTTGAAATTTTAAAATTATCAGAAACTGAAAATCCTGTTTATGCGGTAAAATTTGCAGAAAATGAACATGCGGTGGTTTGTTTTTCTAAAAAATATAATGATGATTTTAACCCGAAATCAGCATTTGCCGCCATTCTCACGTGTGATTCTGCAGACGAAAATTGCCCGATTGTTTACGGTGCAGAAGCTAGAATTCCAATAAAATACGAAGATCCTAAAAAATCTGATGGAACAGCTGAAATGAACGAAACGTATTTCAACAGAAGTTTAGAAATTGCTACAGAAATGAAATTTGTTTTTGAAAATTTAAGAAAATCATAAATCAAATTCAAAAATTAACATGAAACCCAAACTAAAATTTCTCGACAGATATTTAACATTATGGATTTTCTTGGCAATGATTTTTGGAGTTTTGCTCGGAAAATTTATTCCAGCAATTCCAGAAACCATCAATCAATTTTCTAGTGGAACGACTAATATTCCATTAGCGATTGGTTTGATTCTCATGATGTTTCCGCCGTTAGCTAAAGTAGATTATAGTCTTTTGCCTATGGCTTTTAAAGACCGTAAAACAATGGGAGTTTCATTAATTCTCAATTGGATTATTGGTCCGATTTTGATGTTCGTTTTGGCGATTATTTTCCTAAAAGACGAACCCAATTATATGGTTGGACTGATTTTGATTGGTTTGGCAAGATGTATTGCAATGGTGATTGTGTGGAATGATTTGGCTTCTGGAAATCGTGAATATGCCGCAATGTTGGTGGCTCTAAATAGTATTTTTCAAGTGTTTACGTACAGTTTTTACGCTTGGTTATTTATAAATTTTTTACCGCAATATTTAGGTTTTGGAAATTTTGAAATCTCAGTTCCCATGAAAGATGTAGCAATAAGTGTTGCCATTTATTTGGGAATTCCTTTTGTTGCAGGTTTTTTGACAAGATATTTCTTGATTCAGCAAAAAGGAAAAGAGTGGTACAATAGAGTTTTCGTTCCGAAAATTTCACCCATTACTTTGTATGCATTGTTGTTTACAATAGTAGTGATGTTCAGTTTAACCCAAATCACGCAGTTGAAATTTTTTGAGATAAGTCTATGGGGTAATCCCAAATTCCGACGAACCATTTTCTGCGTTTTTTGGTGAGTGCAATCTTCAGTTTGAGTGTGTCACCTACTTTTTCAAAATAAGCTCCAATAGCAAAGGTTCTATATCGTAGTGTAGATAATGTTTTCTGCGTTTTTTCCTGAAGAACAAACAGTCTGAAAATTGACATCAGATTATAAGCAATCATCGAAAATATAAGTGCAGCTTCTGTAGGGAAAAAGCCTTTAAGGTTAAAACTTTCGGCTCCAAAATCTGCCTTTAATTCCTTGATTCGATTCTCTGCATCGCCTCTGTTTCGGTACGTTCTCCAAACATCTGTTGCCGATTGTTCTTGGTTGGTAATATAGGCTGAATAGCGATAATTTCTATGGATTTCATCTTCCGGAAACAGGCTTAATATTCGGCCTGCCGCATTCGGCCGTTGTGCTATTTTTTGCCTTACAATGACTATCCTTCTTGGCTTTTCCCAGTTTTTTGCTTGATAATATTTGTCGCAAATTTCGATGCCCTCATCAACTTTTATCCAAAAATCTTGCTGGTCTATCAAGTGTTGAATGGGGTGAGTAAATTTTGCAGCGATGATGTATTGGAGTGTTTTTAATTCAAGATAATCCATAATGTCTTTCTGGAAAAAACCACTATCCAAACGAACTAATCCTACTTTCTTATCCCCAAAATTTAAGAGTGTTTCTTCTAAAAATCCTACAAAATTATTTGCCGAAGAAGTATTGCCGCTCCTGAGCCAAAAATTAGCGACCATCTTTACATCGTTCACAAATGCAATGATAGGATGATGGCTGTTTCTTCCTTTTTTCTTAGGATTGTAGCCTTTTTTTGCTCCCTCTTGCTCTCCGTATCGAGTAATTACAGATGAATCAATGTCTAACGTAAAATAATTGAGGTTCAAATTCTGAAAAAACCAACTGAAAAAATAATGCCCAACTTGCTGGTTGATGTGTTGTGTAAACTTGCCAAAATAGCGTTTATATGCGTCCTGAGCAGGGGTCTTTCGCCAGTCAAATATTTCCCCAAGAGCCTTATCTGCACGGGTAATTTCTGTGTGCAAAAAACGATTGGCACCACACCAAATACTCGTAATAAAAGATTCAAGCAAAACTTCTTTTTTATAAGAATTATTGGAAAGTGACACAGGTAAAGATTCGCATTTTTCAATTTGCTCTCTAAAGCCGATTTTGTCCAACATTTGCTTTAAAAACACCATGCCTCCCCAAGGCGTAATCTCTTTATTGGTAAAGGATAGCTCGAATTTCATCGCTTATTTTTTTCTACTGCTACGCAGTTGGATATTAGAATACTAAAATACTCTTTTTTTTCTATTGCGGAATTTGGGTTTAAAAGGCGATAAAATTGTAGAATTACCTTTTGACGTGATTAAAATAGCGATTCCATTGGTGATTTATTTTGTTTTGATGTTTTTCACTAGTTTCTTTATCAATCGTAAATTAGGAATAGATTATGATAAAAACGCTTCAGTTTCTTTCACCGCCACTGGAAATAATTTTGAACTCGCGATTGCTGTTGCCATTGCTGTTTTTGGGATTCATTCTAAAGAAGCTTTTGCTGGAGTAATTGGTCCACTCATTGAAGTTCCAGTGCTTATTTTATTGGTGAAAGCAAGTCTTTGGTTAAAGAAAAAGTGGTATAAATAACAATAAATTTTAGTCAAATTAATAATGGAAATTCGAATAAAATTTTAAAATCAAATGGAACGGGCTTTAGCCCGTTTTCAAATTAAAAAAAATCAATTGGCTTTAGCCAAAATCTAAATAGTTTCTTTTAACAATCTTTTTTTCAAAATCTTCATTCCTTCGGTGGCAGATGTTTTCAAGAAATTTTCGTGTTTGGTGAACTGGTTTTCTAAATGTGGATCAATCACAAAAATTTCACAATTCTTAGGGACGTAATGTATCAATCCAGCAGCTGGATACACTTGCATAGAAGTTCCTATCACGATGAAAATATCCGCTTTAGAAGCAATTTCGGTAGCATTATCCATTTCTGGAACCATTTCCCCAAACCAAACAATATGTGGACGAAGTTGGTTTCCCAATTCATCACAATCTCCTAAATTGCAATCTTCTTCCCAGTCGAAAATTTGGGTTTCATCTTTCACAGAACGTACTTTTTTCAATTCTCCATGTAAATGAATGACTTTTTTAGAACCCGCTCTTTCGTGTAAATCATCTACATTTTGGGTGATGATATGTACATCAAAATATTGTTCTAATTCTGCAAGAATTTCGTGAGCGAGATTGGGTTTTACTTCTTTCAATTGTCTTCGTCTCAAATTGTAAAAATCTAAAACCAACTGCGGATTTCTAGCAAAACCTTCTGGCGAAGCCACATCTTCTATTCTGTGGTTTTCCCAAAGTCCGTTAGAATCTCTAAACGTAGAAATTCCACTTTCCGCAGAAATTCCTGCACCTGATAAAACGACGAGTTTCTTTTTCATTCCTCAATTTTTTTCTTACTGAATTTCTTTCTAAATTCTAGTTTTTGAAGTTGTCTTTCGATAATTAATTTGGCAATGGTTTTGCCAGAACTGATGGTTTTGTCTTCATTTTGAAGGGCAATTTTCAGTTTTTGTTCGCTGATATCAATTCGGTATAATAAGTTGACTAATTTATTGAAATCTTTGTCTATCAATTCATTAATATAAACGGCGAGATGATTTTCTAAATCATTTTCGGAATATTTTTCCAAAACTTCAGGAAACTCATGAGAGATGAGTTTGTTCATTAATTGCTCGGTATTATATTTCTGAAGATCAGACATTTTTCTAATTTTTAAACTGTGGAACTAATCTCTGTGGATTTTTTTGCTCAAAAGTATAGGCCATATTGATGAGTTTTCCTTCGCTCCAAGCTTCTGCGTAAAATAAAATTCCAACCGGTAATCCATCAATATTTCCCATAGGAACGGTAATGCTAGGATAACCAGCAATCGCAGCAGCGCCAGAACCTTCAAAAATATAATTGTCGCCATTCACCATATCCGTTTTCCAAGCTGGACTAGTAGAAGCAGCGATAAGAGCGTCTAATTTGTACTTTTTCAATGTGGCATCAATTCCGTTTTTACGACTTCCTTCCTGAATTTCTTTTAACAATTTAGCATAATTTTCATCTTGCATTCCTTTGGTAGCCTGCGTCATTTCTAGAAATTCTTGCTTGAAATATTTCATTTCTTCAGGATTATTTTTGTTGAAAACTATCAATTCTTCTACCGATTTTATTTTTGCATTTGGTCCTAAAGATTTGAAATAATTATTCAATCCATCTTTGTATTCCAAAACCATCAATTCAAAAGATTTTCCTTGAATTTCATTTGAAACAGGCTCTTCAGAAATTTCAACTAAAATAGCGCCTTCTTTCTCCAAAAATTTTAAATTTTCTTGAAAAAGTGCATCTACTTTTACATTTCCGCTAGATTTTTTAGAATAACCAATTCGTTTTCCTTTTAAACCGTCTAGTTTTAAGAAAGAAGTATAATCTGTTTTTGCGATATTTTTGGAAGCTAAAGTATGCGCATCTTTTTCGTCAACACCTGTCAAAACGCCAAGTGCAATCGCAGCGTCTTTTACGGTTCTCGTCATCGGTCCTGCTGTATCTTGCGAAACAGAAATCGGGATAATTCCGCTTCTGCTCACTAATCCAACCGTAGGTTTTAAGCCTACAATTCCATTCACACTACTCGGACAAATAATTGAACCGTTGGTTTCGGTTCCAATCGCAAAAATTCCCAAATTTGCAGAAATTGCAGCGCCAGAACCTGCACTAGAACCACAAGTATTTCTCGTTAAATCATACGGATTTTTAGTTAAACCACCATTTCCACTCCAGCCAGAAACAGACATCATTCCACGGAAATTGGCCCATTCTGAAAGATTGGTTTTCCCGATGATAATGGCACCAGATTTTCTTAATTTTTCAACCAAAAATGCATCATGCAGCGGAAAAGAATCCTTCATTGCCAAAGAACCTGCTGTATTAGGCATTTTGTCTTTGGTATCAATATTATCTTTCAGCAAAACAGGAACGCCAAAAAGTGCACCTTTTCTTAATTGAAAAGGAACTTGGTCTAAACTGTCTGCAATCTTCATTGCATCAGGATTTACCGTAATTACAGCATTGAGTTTTGCTCCGTTTTTATCCACTTTTTCTATTCTTTCCAAGTAAGATTTTACAACTTCTGAAATTTTATATTCTTTATTTTGATAGCCTTTTTGAAGCTTTTCGATATCGTATTCTAAGAATTTAAAATCTTTGTTATAATCTGTATTTTGAGCTTTCATTAAGAAAAATGAAGCTACTGAAAGCAGTGATAAAAGTTTTCTTTTCATTAGAGATATTATTTATCTCAAAGATACATTTTTCGTCTAAAAAATCAACTTAAATTTTCAATTTTACTTTATTCAATCTCAGAGAATTAGCAATCACGGAAACGGAAGAAAAACTCATAGCAGCTGCAGCAAACATTGGAGACAATAAAACGCCGAAAATAGGGTAGAGTAAACCTGCAGCAATCGGAATTCCGAGCGTGTTGTAGGCAAAAGCAAAAAACAAGTTTTCTTTTACATTTTTCATCATTTTTTCGCTCAAAATTTTAGATTTTGCAACGCCAGAAATGTCGCCTTTCAGTAAAGTAATTTCTGCGGAATTCATAGCAATATCAGTTCCTGTTCCCATTGCAATTCCTACATTGGCTTGTGCAAGAGCAGGAGCGTCATTGATTCCATCGCCAGTCATTGCCACGATTTTTCCTTGAGTTTGGAGGTTTTTAACCTCGTTTATTTTGTCTTGAGGAAGACAATTCGCAAAATATTTTTTGATGCCCAAATTTTCTGCAACGTGTTTTGCAGTGGCTTCATTATCGCCCGTCATCATGATAACTTCAATGCCTTTATTTTGTAAAGATTTGATGGCAGATTTTGCATTTTCTTTGATTTTATCTTTAAAGCCAAAAACAGCAACAGCTTTTCCGTCAATCGTTAAGTAAGAAACAGTATTCGCCTCGTTTTCTAAAATTTGAGCTTTTTGAAGTAGATTTTCAGAAATTTCAAAGTGATTTTCTTTAAGAAAATGAATATTTCCTAGGAACAATGTTTTGCCATCAATTTCTCCTAAAATTCCTCTACCTGAAATATTTTCAAAGTTTTTAACTGTTTCATTTTGAGGCAAAACAGACTCTTCATTTCGTTTTTGAACTACGTTCGCAGACTTATCGTCTGTATTCAGAATGACAGCATTTAAAACCGCTTGTGAAAGTGGATGTTCAGAGTTTTCATTTAGAGAAGCAGCCAATTGTAATGCTTCATTTTCTAGGATATTTTCTGAGAAAATTTGAGTTAAAGAAGGCTTTCCTTCGGTTAAAGTTCCGGTTTTATCGGTGATTATCACGTTTACTTTCTCCATTTCTTCCAAAGCTTCGGCATTTTTAATCAAAATTCCGTTTCTCGCACCTTTACCAATTCCCACCATTACAGACATTGGCGTTGCCAAACCAAGAGCGCACGGACAAGCTACAATGAGAACCGCTAAAGCATTGACCAAAGCAAAAATAGCACGATTTTCTCCACCGAAAAAGTACCAGAAAATGAAAGTTAACACTGAAATAGCAATCACCACTGGAACAAAAATTTTAGAAACTTTATCCGTTAGTTTTTGGATTGGTGCTTTACTTCGGCTTGCAGCATTTACCATTTCTATAATTTGAGAAAGGAGTGTGTCTTTGCAAATTTTCTCTGTTTTCATGAGAAAAACTTGGTTTCCGTTGATGGTTCCAGAAGTGACTTTGTCGCCTAATTTTTTCTCTGCAGGAATAGGTTCACCTGTAATCATGCTTTCGTCAATGGTTGTGTTTCCTTCAATGATTTCGCCGTCAACAGGAATTTTTTCTCCTGGTTTTACTTTTAGAATATCTCCAATCTTAACTTCTGAAATTGGAATATTTTTTTCTACATTATTCTGAATAAGATGTGCTTCTTTTGGCGATAGATTCATCAATTCTTTGATGGCGTTTCCTGTTTTCTGATGGGCTTTTGCTTCCAACATTTGTCCGAAAATTACCAAAGTTAAAATCACAGCTACCGCTTCGAAATAGAGTGGAACTTCGTGATGGTTTTGCATGAATTCGTGAGGAATTAAACTCGGAAAAAATAATGAGAAAATGCTGTAAACGAAAGCTGCACTTGCTCCTAAACCAATCAGTGAAAACATATTGAGGTTCCAAGACTTAAAAGAAATCCAAGCTCTTTTGAACAAAAACCAACCTGTAAAAAATACTACAGGAAACGTGAAAATCAATTGTAAAATTCCTGAAACTCTTGAACTAAAAGGAAACTCAAAAAACATTCCTCCCATCGATAAAATAAAAACGGGAAGTGTAAAAGCAACCGAAATCCAAAATTTATTTTGCAGATTTTTGTAAGTATCATCTTCGGATTCATCGTCATTTCCTGTGATTTTCACCAAATCCATTCCGCAAACTGGGCATCCAACATTTTCAGGGTAGGATTTATCTCCTTCACAAAACATCGGACAATAATATTCACCCAATTTTTCTGAAAAAGTTTCCACATGATGCTCATGTTTGGTTTCGTGGTGATGCTGATGTATTCCTTTCTTGCGATTTTCTTCTTTTTCTTCAATTGGAACGCAGTACATATTACAAACTGGACAACGTTTACCTTGCACGAAATAGACTTTATCGCCTTCGCATTCCATCGGGCAATAATAGACCGAACTTATAGAAACTCTGTCTTGAGGTGGAATAAATTCTGTAGATTTTGGTTTTTCTGGATCTTCTAAAACGTAGTTTCCAGCATTTTTAAGCTCTGTATTGAGTTGTTCTAAGTCGATTTCTTGTTCAGAAGTGATTTCAACGAAATTTCCTGCGAGATTTACATCGGCTTTTATTCCTTCAACATTATTTAAAGCAGAAAAAATTTTTTTCTGACAGCCTTCGCAAGACATTCCGAGAACGTTATATTTTTTGGTATTCATCTTTCTTAATTTTGATACAAATTTCAAAATTAATCAAATAAAAACCATTATCAAATCTTGGTAGAATGTTATGAAATTTAGATTTTTAAGATTTTGGCAAATGAAAATTTTAAATCAAATCAATAGGTAATCTCTTTTTTTCTTTGAGTTCTTGAAACTGTGACGGCGAAAATCCTGTGATTTTTTTGAACTGTTGAGAAAGATGTTGAACCGTTTTATAACCTAATTTATCGGCAATCTGAGAAAGGGTAAGTTCGCGATAAATCAAAAGCTCCTTTACTTTTTCAATTTTTTGAAGAATGAAATATTGTTCTAAAGTAATGTTTTCTGTTTGTGAAAAAACCTTAGAAATACTGCTGTATTCTTTGTGGAGTTGCTCGGAAAGATATTTAGAAAGCAAGAATTCTTCATTAATATCAAGATTTTGAACTTTTTCTAAAATCAGTTTTTTGATGTTTTCGATTTGTTTTTTTGATGCATCCTCTAGAATTTCAAAACCTATTTTTTTTAGATTTTCGTTGAGTTTTTCAAACTGATTTTTTGAAATTTCTGTAGAAATATCCACCCAACCCAAATTGACCGAAACGAAATCAATTTCAGAATTTCGGAAAACATCTTCCACTGCAGAAATACAGCGGTTACAAACCATATTTTTAATAAAAATTTGCATTTATCCTTTGCCTAATCGGTCTTCCACATATTCCACTTCGGTTTTTCCGTGGGGTTGCGGATTTCCATTTTCATCCAAAGATACAAAAACAATTTTGTCAATAGTAATAATGGTTTGGTGCGTCATTTTGTTTCTCACTTCGCAGCTAAGTGTGATAGAAGTTCTCCCAAAATTTACTACTTCAATCCCGATTTCTATAATATCTCCTTGTTTTGCAGAATTTACGAAATTAATTTCGGAAATATATTTGGTAACTGTTCTAGGATTTTCTAATTGGATAATGGCGTACAAAGCGGCTTCTTCGTCTATCCATTGTAATAATTTGCCTCCAAAAAGAGTATGGTTGGCGTTTAAATCTTCTGGTTTAATCCATTTTCTTGTGTGATAATTCATCTACATTATTTTTTCAAGCCACAAAATTATGCTATAAATATGAACTGAGCGTTAGTTTAAAATACTTTCTTTTCATTGATTTTATTGAAGGAAACTATAATTGTTTTGATGTGAATCTTCTGTTTTTACGAATAATTGCTTCACAATTGAAGAGATAATTTTAACTTTGATGAAAATTAAAATTATGGATTTTTCAAAAATTATTATTGGAGTAATGCGATGGGGAATTTGGGGAGCCAATCATTCTGAAAGTGGTGTGCAAAAATTAATAGAAACGTCTTTAGAAGAGGGTTTATCTACTTTTGATCATGCAGATATTTATGGTGGTTATACTACAGAAGAATTGTTCGGAAATGCTTTTTCTGAAATGAAAATTGAACGTGAAAAAATTCAGTTGATTACCAAATGTGGAATTTGTATGCCTTCTGAAAAGAAAAATTTTCCGTTGAAATACTATAATTATTCTAAAGAATATATTCTGAATCAGGTAGATGAGAGTTTGAAAAATCTAAAAACAGACTATATAGATTTGTTATTGTTACACAGACCTTCTCCACTCATGAATCCTGAAGAAATAGCTGCTGCATTCGGAATTTTGAGAAGTTCTGGAAAAGTGAGAGATTTCGGGGTGAGCAATTTTTCGGTGACTCAGTTTGATTTAATTTCTAAATTTTTTCCGCAATTGGTGACTAATCAAGTAGAAGTTTCTTTGACGGAAACCAAAGCTTTTTATGATGGAACGATTGACCAAATGATGATGAAAAAGTTGCAACCTATGGCTTGGAGTGTGATGGGAAGTTATTTCGCAGAAGATTCTGAAAGAACCGCGAGAATAAAGTCGGTTTTGGGTGATTTGTCAAAAAAATATAATGCAGACGAAGCACAACTTTTACTTGCGTTTCTCCTAAAACATCCTGCTAAAATTTTACCGATAATAGGAACGTCTAAAGCGGAAAGCATAAAATCTCTTAGAAAATCTCTCGAAATAAATTTAACAATAGAAGATTGGTTTACCCTTTTAGAAGCCAGTTTGGGGCATAAAGTGCCTTAGAATTAGGTAAAGGTAAAGGTTGAGTGGTGTTTTATAACGGGAGTTTGCGTGAGTGCGAAGCGATTTGTCTGAGCTCTCCCGAAAATAAATTTTCGGGAAGCGAGTGAGCGTAGAACGACCTATTTTACAGGGATTTAGGCTTTGGGAAATAGGGCACGCCAAAATAAAAATTGTTTATGTCATTTATTGTTGTATCTTGCGAAAGATTTCTTATAAATGTTTTTCAAAATAATGTTCATTCGTTTTTTGTCTTCTTTTATAATTCAATCATTTAGGACAATTTTAATTTAATTTTTTTTAACAATGAACATTTTTGTTTCAAACATCAATTACGTAACTAAAGATTATCAGTTACAAGATTTATTTTCAGAATTTGGCGAAGTTACTTCGTGCAAAATTATTACAGACAAAGAAACAGGTAGAAGTAGAGGTTTCGGATTCGTAGAAATGAGTGATGAAGAAGGACAACAAGCAGTTGAAGCTCTAAACGGTAAAGAATTTAACGGAAAAGAACTTAATGTTTCTGAAGCGAAACCAAGAGAAGAAAAACCAAGAAGAAGTTTCGATAACAACAGAGGTGGTGGTTACGGAAACAGAGGTGGTTACGGAAATAACAGAGGTGGAAACGATAGAGGTGGAAGCCGTTGGTAAACAATCTTTTTTCAAAGAAAAAAATGAAGCGACTCAGTATTGAGTCGCTTTTTTATTGGGGTAAATAGGAATTATTTTTTCTTGACTAAAATGATCATGTCTCTCAAAGAAATATTATCTTTTTTGTTGTCTTTGTCATTGATAATTTCTGAAAAATATACTTTGAAATGATACTGGTGCAAATCAAATTCTGTAGAAATTTCTTCTATTGGAGTAATGAGCTGGTCTGCATTATCTTTTTCTAATTGTTTTTTGAGAAAAGGAGTTAAATCATAAGATTGGGTAACTTTGGTAGGTGATTCTAAATCAATGATATATCCTGAGAAAATATAAGCATCTTTAATTGGTTTTGTCTTTAATATGTAATCGTCTAATTGTTCTTCGTTTTGAATGTCTGTATTGCTGAAAACAATAAGTTTTTCGTAGTTCTGAATATCATAATTTCTTTTGTTAGAAAATACACCTTGATAATCGCTTTTGTAAGCATTAACTTCTTTCGATTTAATGATGTTTTGGAAAGAAATTCTCATTTCTGAGTTCACCATATATCTTTCTTTTTCTAATATTTTTTTGAATTTAGAAAGATGAGTTTTTGGGATAAAATTCAGTAGAAATGCTTGTTGTTTTCTTTCGTTCAGAAATTGAAATTTATTTGCAACTTCAGTTGCTACTGAATCTTGAATCGCTTTTTCAAAATTAATTTTTCCTTTTTCTAAAAGTTGGTTTTTGGTTAGAATCTGTTGTAATTCTGTTTTCTGACTCCTTTTAGCGGTAGAAAAAGCATTGACATAAGGGAATATCAATGCAAATACACCAAAGATAAACAGTGAAATCGGAACAAATTTAATGGTCGCTTTTTTGTAAAAAATAAAATAAAAAACTACTGTGGTAAGCCAAATTGCCAATAGCAAAACGAAATATCTCGGTTCTGTATAACCATATTCTAAAATTCTGGTAAAAATCGCTACAAAAAGTAAAACCAATAATGGAATAAGCGTGTAATAGAAAATTTTGGAGAAAACTTTTACCCAAGATTTTGCAGATTCTTCTTTCAGAGGATGAACCAAAAGCAATGCTAAAATTCCGACCACTGAATAAATTAAAATAAGATAAGAAACCCAACCTCGTGGTAATTCCCAGTTAATCAATATTTTACCAGCGTAGAAATATAAAATCGTTACATAAATTAATAATAGCGGAATAAGAACAAATTGTGTGAAAAATTTCAGAATTTGAGGGTAGTTTCCGTCTTTTTCGAGTTGAAAAATTCCTTTGTCATTAAAAATTAGAAAAATGAAAGTGCTTCCTAAAATGGCTAAAAATAGGATGGTTTTAGGATAAAGATTATTGTTGAAATTGAAGTCAAATAATTTATCTACCGCTAAAATCGCCAAAACAACTCCCAAAACTAAAACTCCTGTGAAAACGGCAGTTAGGAAAATATTGATGAATAAATTTTTATTGAATTGCCAAAAATTAAGTTCTGGTTTTTTATTTAAAAATCCTGAAAATGAAACGAATAAGTGTGATAAAATGACCAGCGCAAAAATCACAAAACCATTTACTTCTGTAAATTGCTTTTCGGAGTCTGGCAAATAAAAATAAAACCAAACAAGAAATGCAGCTCCTAAAATTTCTAAAAGTAAACCTTTGCCAATTCTTTGAGAGAGCATTTTAATACCAAACATCAGCGAAATTCCCAAACATCCAGCAAAAGCTAATTTGGTTACTAAAAATTGATTGTCTTGATGGTCAATTTCTATTGCAACAACCGCAGAAATAGCTGCAATAAGCGCTGTGGTAAGAACCATAGGATATCTTAAAATAATATCATCGGTTTTTCCCCAGATTTCTTTAAATTTTGTAATCATGATGTATGCTTTGAAGTTGGAAAAAGGGTGTTCTATTTCATAAACTTCTCACCTGTAACATCCATTATCCAACAGAATTATTTTTTCTTCTTCTTTTTCTTCTTTTTGTCTTTGTCCTTTTCTTTTTCAGGTACGGAAAGCTGAACCATTCCTTCATTCATTAAGTCCACTAATAAAGCATTAGGATTATTATCGTAAAAATTCAGAATGAAGTTTTTCAAAAGTGTTTTTTTATAATTTTCCTGAGTTACAGAGATTTCATATTTATGAATTCTACCTTCAGAAACAGGTTTTAGGTAGTTTTTGGTAACCAAGTTTTTCAAAAAAGTAGAAACGGTATTTTGGTGTGGTTTTGGCTCTGGAAAAGCAAGCATAATGTCTTTAAGATAAGTAGGGCCAAGTTTCCAAATGATTTTCATGACTTGTTCTTCGCCAGAAGTCAAGGATTTAAGATTTTCCATATTCTTGAAATTGAGTTATAAATGTAGTGAAAAATTTAAGATTATAGAAATGTCTGTATATTAAAATATAAGTAAGCTAAAGAAACCACCGTTCCAATAAATGCTCCCATTATCACTTCTTTTGGCGTGTGTCTTTTCAGAATAATTCTAGAAATGGCAACAAATGATGTGAGAACGAACCAAATAATTCCTAAAATAGGATTCAAAGAAAAGAATAGCGCTGTTACAAAAACATTAAAAGCGGTGTGCATAGAACTTTTGATGAAAAAATTACTGATATGCATAATCAGCATGAGGATAAACAAAAAAACAATGATAAAAAGCAAATCTGTTCTTTGTTTGGTATAATATAAAACTCCTGTATAAATGGCAATGATGATGAAATTAAAGAGATAAAGACTGTTTCTCTGTTTTCGGTCAGAAACATCCATGTTAGTGTAGTTTCCCTTTTTTACATTCCAGCCAATCCATGAGAAAATAGGAATAACCACTAACGCAATCATCAATAAAATATTGATTAAAGATTCTTCCCAAGTCATTTTTACATAAGCAAAACAAATAAAAAAGATGAGTAGCGAAAAAAGTGGATTGAGTAGGTTAGAAATTACTTTAGAAAGGAATACAACAGCAGAAAAATTTTTCTTAGACATGGATTTATAAATGTTTTTTCAAAAATATAATATTTAAAGAAACAAATATCATCATTATTTGTGACATAAGTTTTCTTATAAACAAAAGAATTTTACTATTTTTGCATATTATTCAGAAAAATGCTCTTTAAAGGCATTTTAAATTTTGAAAAATCAACAAATTAAAACTTATCAATGAAAGAGTTTTCTAAAGAAGTTTATTTGCAATGGTATGCAGATATGACAATGTGGAGAAGGTTTGAAGACAAATGCCGTTCTCTTTATTTAAAACAAAAAATTAGAGGTTTTTTACACTTATACAATGGCCAAGAAGCTATTCCTGCAGGATTTGTACATGCGATGGATCTTACTAAAGATGCGATGATTACAGCATACAGATGTCACGTCCATCCTATGGCAATGGGAGTAGATCCTAAGAGAATTATGGCTGAATTGTGCGGTAAAGCAACAGGAACTTCTCAAGGACTAGGTGGTTCTATGCACATTTTCTCAAAAGAGCATAGATTCTACGGAGGTCACGGAATTGTAGGTGGTCAGATTCCATTAGGAGCAGGTATTGCATTTGCAGATAAGTATTTTGAAAGAGGAGGAGTTACCATTTGTTATTTTGGTGATGGAGCGGTAAGACAAGGTGCTTTACACGAAACTTTTAACATGGCAATGAACTGGAAACTTCCAGTAGTTTTCGTGGTAGAAAATAACCAATATGCAATGGGAACATCAGTTTCTAGAACAGCAAACCACGAAGATATTTACAAATTAGGTTTAGGTTACGAAATGCCTTGTATGCCTGTAGATGCTATGGATCCAGAAAAAGTAGCAGAAGTAGCTTACGAAGCTGTGGAAAGAGCAAGAAGAGGAGACGGTCCTACTTTTATAGAAGCTAGAACTTACAGATTCAGAGGTCACTCTATGTCAGATGCAGAACCTTATAGAACTAAAGAAGAAGTAGCGCTTAAAAAAGAAGAAGACCCAATCGTTTTAGTTAAAAACAGAATTTTAGAAAACAAATGGGCTACTGAAGAAGAATTAGAAGCTATCGAAGAAAAATCTAAAATGTTTGTAGAAGAATGTGAAGCTTTTGCAGAAGAATCTCCGTATCCAAGTGCAGAAAAAGTATATGAATATGTTTATTCTGAACCAAACTATCCATTCTTAGATAAATTAGAAAATTAATTTTAAATTCATTTGAAATTTGAAATTTGAGTTTGAAATTCTTTGAGTTTTAAATCTCGAATCTCGAATCTCGAATCTCAAATCAATATAAAAATTATGGCTGAAGTAATTACAATGCCCAGACTTTCTGATACAATGACCGAGGGAAAAGTATCAAAATGGCATAAAAAAGTAGGTGATACAGTAAAAGAAGGCGATGTTTTAGCCGAAATCGAAACAGATAAAGCCGTTCAAGATTTTGAATCAGAATTTAACGGTACTCTTTTATACATTGGTACAGAAGAAGGAAGTAATTCTCCTGTAGATAGCGTTTTAGCAATTATAGGAAATGCCGGAGAAGATATTTCTGGTTTAGTTTCAGGAGGTAATTCTGCTCCTCAAACAGAAGAAAAGAAAGAAGAAGTTGCAGTTTCTGCACCAGAAGTTTCGGCTGTTTCAGCAGAGATTCCTGCAGGTGTAGAAGTAATTACTATGCCTAGACTTTCTGATACCATGACTGAAGGAAAAGTGGCTAAATGGCACAAAAATGTAGGTGATGATGTAAAAGAAGGTGATATTCTTGCAGAAATTGAAACAGATAAAGCGGTTCAAGATTTTGAATCAGAATTTAAAGGGACGCTTCTTTACCAAGGCGTTTCAGAAGGAAATGCAACGAATGTTGATGAAATTTTAGCTATTATTGGTCCTGCTGGAACAGATGTTTCTGCAATTGTTGCAGGTGGCGGAAAAGTTGCTGCTCCAGTTGCTGCAGAGGCTCCAAAAACAGAATCTGCACCAGCAGTAAATGCACCAGTTTCTACTACAACTTCTACTGGCGGAAGAATTAATATCTCTCCTTTAGCTAAAAAAATGGCTTCAGAAAAAGGAATTGATATTTCAACCGTTAAAGGAAGTGGAGACAACGGAAGAATCGTTAAAAAAGATATTGAAAATTATCAACCAAGTGCAGCTCCAGTTCAGCAAACTGCTGCAGTTTCTACAAGTGTAGCTTCTGCTCCTGCCGCTCAAGTGGCTATGAATTTCGTAGCAGGTGAAACTACAGAAACCGTAAACTCTCAAGTAAGAAATGTAATTGCAAAAAGACTTTCTGAAAGTAAATTTACTGCGCCTCACTACTATTTAATGGTAGAAATCAACATGGACAAAGCTATCGAAGCTAGAAAAGAGTTGAATAGTTTACCAGATACTAAGGTTTCTTTCAATGATATGGTGATTAAAGCTACTGCTTTAGCATTGAGAAAACACCCACAAGTAAATTCTTCTTGGGCAGGTGATAAAATTATTCACCACGGAAATATCAACGTAGGTGTAGCTGTTGCAATTCCAGATGGTTTAGTAGTTCCAGTTCTTAAAAATGCAGATTACATGAATTATAATCAAATTTCTGCATCTGTAAAAGATATGGCTTCTAGAGCGAAATCAAAAGGTCTTAAAGCGAATGAAATGGAAGGTTCTACTTTCTCTATCTCTAACCTTGGTATGTTTGGAATCGAAACCTTTACATCGATTATTAACCAACCGAATTCTTGTATTCTTTCAGTAGGTGCAATTATTGAAAAACCAGTGGTTAAAAACGGTCAAATCGTGGTAGGAAATACCATGAAACTTTCTCTAGCTTGTGACCATAGAGTAGTAGATGGCGCTACAGGTGCACAATTCTTACAGACTCTTAAAACTTATTTAGAAAGTCCGTTGACTATGTTACTGTAAAATTTTAAAATTTTATATATCCAAAATCCTTTCATTTTTTTGAAAGGATTTTTTTATTTGTGATTTTTAGAATATTTAAAAAATCTCATGTCTCATATCTCGTATCTCACATCAATTTACTATTTTTGAACTATGATTAAAGCGAAAAATATTCACAAATCTTACGGTGATTTAGAAGTTCTAAAAGGAGTAGACTTAGAAATAAAAACAGGCGAAATTGTTTCCATTGTTGGAGAATCAGGAGCTGGTAAATCTACTTTGCTACACATTCTGGGAACTTTAGATTTGCCTTCTCATATAGATAAATACGGCACTGAATTAACGATTGGTGATCAATCATTCCTAAAAATGAACGACAGAGAAATTTCTAAATTTAGAAATGAAAACATAGGATTCGTATTTCAGCATCATCAGTTATTGCCAGAATTTACAGCTTTAGAAAATGTTTTGATGCCAACGAGAATTTCTGGGAAAAACGAAAAAGAATCTATGGACAAAGCATTTCTGTTGTTCGAAGAATTACACATTGCACATAGAATTCAGCATAAACCCAAAGAACTTTCTGGTGGTGAAGCGCAACGTGTAGCCGTAGCCAGAGCTTTAATCAATTCTCCGAAAATTATTTTTGCAGACGAACCCACTGGAAATTTAGATTCCAAAAATGCAGATGCACTGCATCAACTTTTCTTTGATTTAAGAGACAGATATAATCAGACTTTTGTGATTGTAACGCACAATAAAGAATTGGCAGAAAGTACCGATAGAAAATTAGTCATGAAAGACGGACTTATTTTATAAAAGAGCCAAGTAAAAAGTAAAAAGAACAAAGTTTACCTTAACCTAAAGAATGTCAATAAAATTCCTTTCTGAAGATGATAGACCAAGAGAAAAGTTTCTTTTGAAGGGTAAATCTGCACTTTCAGATTCAGAATTATTGGCGATCATTTTAGGAAGTGGAAATACAGAAGAATCTGCGGTAGAACTCGCTCAGAAAATTTTGAAAAGTGTAGACAATAATTGGCAAAATCTGAGTTTACTTTCCATAAAAGATTTGATGAAATTCAAAGGAATTGGTGAAGCAAAAGCAATTTCTATTGCTACAGCGCTGGAAATTGGCAGAAGAAAAGCATCACAAGAAATTCCAGAAAAATTGATTATCAAAAGTTCTGAACAGGCTTATAAAATACTTTTGCCACATCTTTCCGACCTCAGAACAGAAGAGTTTTGGGTAATTTTCTTGAATCAGAAAAATCAACTGATTAAAAAAACTCAAATTTCAAAAGGCGGAATTTCTGCAACTCATGTAGATGTTAGAGTGCTCTTTAAAGAAGCTTTAGAGAATTTTTCCACTAATATTATTGTGGCGCATAATCATCCAACTGGTGTTCTAAAACCGAGCGAAGCAGACATTAGAATGACTAAAAATATTCAAAATGCTGGCGAAATTTTAGACATTAAATTGCTAGACCATATCATAATTGGCGAAAATTCATTTTACAGTTTTGCAGAAGCAGGTTTATTATGATAAAGCGACTGAAATATGAAGAAATAGATTGGCAGAAATATCAAAATTGTTTAAAGCGTTCTGAACAATACATTCTCTTTGCCAAAAAAAAATATTTAGACCTTTTGCTTCATCAAAATTGGGAAATTCTTGTTGATAATGATTACGAAGCAGTAATGCCCATTCCTTTAGCGAAAAAATGGAGTTTTAACTTTGTGGTAATGCCTTTGCAAACTCAACAGTTAGGAATTTTTTCAGAAAAAGATACTCCAGAATTGAATGAATCGTTTTTAGCATTTTTTCAACAACATTATAAGGTGTTTTACTATGCTTTTAATGCGAAAAATGAGTTTAAAACGCATTTAAAAACTAGAAAAAACTATAAATTATTTTCTGAAGATTACGAAAGTATCAAAAAGAAATATTCTATTCACAGAAGAAGAAACGTAAGGATTACAGATGTTTTGCAGGATAAAATAAAATTTACGGAAGCAGAAAATCTGAATCATTCTGAATCTTTTTTTACTGAAAATGTAATTGGTTTTCCAAATTTTTCTTTGAAAAAGCGAGCTTTTGAAAATATGAAAAACTTTTTGAGTCAAAATCTTTTAAAAGTATATGAATTGTATTTTGATGGGAAATTAGCTTCACAAGCTTATCTAATAGAATCTGAAAAAGAAGATTTTTTGGTTAATTTTATTAATGATAAAAAATTTTCTAAGTATAATCTATCGTCTATTATTCTTGACCAAATTTTCAGAAAAAACATTGAGAAAAAAGATTTTAACTTTCATGGAAGTAATATTTCTGAAATTGCAGAATTTTATAGGCGTTTTGGAGCGACAGAAGAAAATTACGCTTTCGTAGAAAACTCTAAGATTCAGTTACTTAAATCGTATTTTATTAGACAATAATTATTCCTATCTTTGCACCCTCAATTTTTCGTAAAATGAATTTTGAAAACATGCTTCCTTATGCTTTTGCATTAATCATTGCGTTCCCAATAATTTTTTTATTGAGACAATTTGTTTTTACTTATATTAATCTGAAAAACAAAGAGTTAAAACTTTTGGCGGTAAAAGCAAATGGAGATTTGAAAATGCAAGCCTACGAAAGAATGACGCTTTTTTTAGAAAGAATAAAACCATCGAATTTGGTGAATAAGTTTGATAAAGACTTAGCGATTCATGAGTTTATTTATCTTTTAGAAAAGAATATTAAAGAAGAATTTGAGTATAACAGTTCTCAGCAATTGTATATTTCTAGAAATTCTTGGGAGAATGTTGTTGCATCTAAGAATAATGTGATTCAGTTGATGAGAAAAACTTACGAAAGTCTTAGTAATACTGCAAGTTTACAAGATTTCAAAACCATATTTTTAATGAATTATGTTAATGGCGAAGATTTTATAGCAAACACTATAGAAGATTTAAGAAAAGATGCCATTTTATTATCTTAACTTTGTAAAATTAGAAACAAGTATATTATGATTCCAAATTTTAAAGCACATCCATGGCATGGAGTTTCTGCAGGAGATGATGCTCCAAATGTAGTAACTACTTTCATAGAAATTGTTCCAGCAGATACAATTAAGTATGAAGTAGACAAAAAAAGTGGATATTTAAAAGTAGACAGACCACAGAAATTTTCGAATATTATTCCAGCATTGTACGGTTTTATTCCTAGAACGTATTGCCACGAAGAAGTTAAAAAATTAGCGATTAGAGAAGGAGCAGTAGATGTTTCAGAAGGTGACCACGATCCATTGGATATTTTAGTGTTAAGCTCACACAATATTCACTCTGGTGGTTTATTGATGGATGCGATTCCAGTTGGCGGTTTTAAAATGATTGACAAAGGTGAAGCAGATGATAAAATCGTAGCAGTAATGGTAGGAGATCAAGTGTATGGTCACATCAGAGATATTTCTGAATTGCCACAAGCTGAAGTTTTCAGACTAAAACATTACTTCTTAACTTATAAAAATCTTCCTTATGAAGAAGCAACTTGTAGAATAGAAGAAATATACGGAGCTGAACATGCTAAAGAAGTAATTGTAGCTTCACAAAAAGACTATTCTGACAAATTTGGGGGCATTATGTAAAAGCCGAAATTTGAGTAAATTTACAAAATCTAGCGAATATTCGCTAGATTTTTTTGTTTTATTTTCGGTACTTTACGATATAAATCATAACTTAAAAAATCTTAAATCTAAATTTGTTTTTTGTGTTATTGTTTTTACTATATTAGTCCCATCAATTGTTAACAAAAATTAATATTCTATGAATTTACTATTTTATTTGGTACCTCTTTTTGGTGTCATAGCCTTACTTTATACCTTCGTTCAAAGTTCTTGGGTAAGTAAGCAACCAGCAGGTAATGACAGAATGAAAACCATTAGTGGTCATATTGCAGATGGAGCGATGGCTTTTCTAAAAGCTGAATATCGTATCCTTACTTATTTTGTAATTGTGGTAGGTGTATTATTGGGAATTATGGGATTTAGCAATGCTAATTCTCATTGGAGTATAGGAGTAGCATTTGCTGTAGGAGCAGTTTTTTCGGCAACAGCAGGTTATATAGGAATGAAAATCGCAACGAAATCAAATGTAAGAACAGCAGAAGCGGCTAAAACTTCATTAGCTCAAGCGCTTAAAGTTTCTTTTACTGGAGGTTCTGTAATGGGAATGGGAGTTGCAGGTCTTGCTGTTTTAGGCTTAGGTTCTTTATTCTTAATTATTAAACAAATTTTTGCGCCAGAAGCCAGTGTAGATTCCCACGAAATGGAAAGAGCCATCGAAATATTGACTGGTTTTTCTTTAGGAGCAGAATCTATTGCTTTATTTGCAAGAGTTGGTGGTGGTATTTATACCAAAGCAGCAGATGTAGGTGCAGATTTAGTAGGGAAAGTAGAAGCAGGTATTCCTGAAGACGATCCTAGAAATCCAGCTACGATTGCGGATAATGTAGGAGATAATGTGGGAGATGTTGCAGGAATGGGAGCAGATTTATTTGGCTCTTATGTGGCTACTGTTTTAGCAACGATGGTTTTGGGTAGAGAAACTTTATCGGTAGATAATTATGGTGGTTTCGCTCCAATTCTTTTACCAATGCTTATTGCAGGAACTGGAATTGTATTTTCTATTATAGGAACTTTCTTTGTTAAAATTTCAGATAAAACAGAAGATACCACTGCTAAAGTTCAAAAAGCATTAAACATGGGGAACTGGGGAAGTATTATTCTAACAGCGGTTGCTTCTTATTTCTTGGTGAATTTCATTCTTCCTGAAAATATGTCTTTAAGAGGTTTTGAGTTTACCAGAATGGGTGTTTTCGGAGCGATTATGGTAGGTTTAGTAGTTGGAACATTGATGTCTATCATTACTGAATATTACACAGCAATGGGAAAAAGACCTGTAACAAGTATTGTGAAACAGTCTTCTACAGGACACGCAACTAATATTATTGGTGGACTCTCTGTGGGAATGGAATCTACATTATTGCCAATGATTGTACTTTCTGCGGGAATTTGGGGTTCTTATCTTTGTGCAGGTTTATATGGAGTAGCTATTGCTGCTGCTGGAATGATGGCAACTACAGCCATGCAATTAGCGATTGATGCTTTCGGACCAATTGCAGATAATGCAGGTGGAATTGCAGAAATGAGTGAATTGCCAAAAAGTGTAAGAGAAAAAACAGATATTTTAGATGCTGTAGGAAACACTACTGCAGCTACTGGAAAAGGATTTGCTATTGCTTCTGCAGCACTTACAGCTTTAGCGCTATTTGCAGCATTTGTTGGAATTGCAGGAATTGATGGTATTGATATTTATAAAGCAGATGTTTTATCGGGGCTTTTTATTGGGGCAATGATTCCGTTTATTTTCTCATCATTAGCTATTAATGCAGTAGGAAAAGCGGCTATGGCAATGGTAGAAGAAGTAAGAAGACAGTTCAGAGAAATTCCAGGAATTTTAGAAGGAACTGGGCAACCAGAATATGATAAATGCGTAGCGATTTCTACGGATGCTTCTATCAAAAAAATGTTATTACCAGGTTCTATCGCTATTGTTACTCCATTATTAGTTGGTTTTATTTGGGGGCCTGAAGTTTTAGGAGGATTTTTAGCGGGAGCTACCGCAAGTGGAGTTTTACTTGGAATGTTCCAAAATAACGCTGGTGGAGCTTGGGATAATGCGAAAAAATCTTTTGAAAAAGGAGTAGATGTAAATGGAGAAACTTATTACAAAGGTTCTGAAATGCACAAAGCTTCAGTAACAGGAGATACAGTAGGTGATCCATTTAAAGATACTTCTGGACCTTCAATGAATATTTTAATTAAGTTAATGTCAATTGTTTCTTTGGTTATTGCTCCTACATTAGCTTCTATGTTTGCCGAAAAAATTGAAAAAGACAGACAAAATAAAATTGAAACCATGATTTCTGCCTCTCAAAAGAAATCCGTTTCTATGACTAATTGTAATACAGAATGTATGAAAGAATGTTCCGCTCAAGGAAAAAATTGTGAAACCGAATATTTCCAATGTTGTAAATAAAAATCTAACCGTCGTATTTTTTACGGCGGTTTTTTTTGAAAAACTTTGTCATTTTAATTTTTAAAATTTCATTTATTTCCCTATTTTTGACCAATGGAAAATTTTATCGTATCCGCAAGAAAATATCGTCCGCAAGAGTTTGACACTGTTGTAGGGCAATCTCACGTTACAGATACCTTAGAACATGCCATAGAAAATAGTCAGTTGGCTCAAGCGTTGCTTTTTTGCGGACCAAGAGGTGTAGGAAAAACGACTTGTGCTAGAATTTTGGCTAGAAAAATCAACGAAAAAGATGGTTCTACCTCAGAAGACGGATTTGCGTATAATATCTTTGAATTAGATGCTGCTTCTAATAACTCAGTAGATGATATTAGAGATTTAACAGACCAAGTTCGTTTTGCTCCACAAGTTGGGAAATATAAAATTTACATTATAGACGAGGTTCATATGCTGTCTACAGCGGCGTTTAATGCTTTTCTTAAAACATTAGAAGAACCTCCAGTTCACGCTATTTTTATTTTAGCAACTACCGAAAAACATAAGATAATTCCTACCATTTTATCAAGATGTCAGATTTATGATTTCAAAAGAATCACTATTGAAGATATACAGGAACATCTTAGAAAAATTGCTGAAAAAGAAGGTGTAAATTATGAAGATGATGCATTGTTTTTAATTGCTCAAAAAGCAGATGGAGCACTAAGAGATGCACTTTCTATCTTCGATAGACTTACCACTTTTACTCAAAAAAATATTACGCTTGCTAAAGCTGCAGAAGTTCTCAATATTCTAGATTACGATCAATATTTGAAAATTGTAGATTTCGCAAAAGAAAATAGCATTCCGGGAATCCTTACCGCTTTCAATGATATTGTTAAAAAAGGTTTTGACCCACATTTATTTATTGGTGGATTGGGAAGTCATTTCCGTGATTTAATGATGGCTCAGAATGCTTCTACACTTGCTCTAATAGAAGTAGGTGAGAACACGAAACAGAAGTTTTCTGAACAGAGCAAAAATTGGAGTGCTCAGCAACTCATAGATGCTATAGAAATCTGTAATCACGCAGATATTAATTACAAAAATTCTAAAAATCCAAGATTAACGGTAGAAATCGCTTTGATGCAGTTGGCCAGTCTTACTGCTGCGAAAAGTGATGATAAAAAAAAAAGTTCTTAATTCTAGCGCCACTATTTCGTAAAAAGGAAAGCGAAAAACCAAAGGTAGCTTCAGAAAAACCACAAGAAACTTTACCGTTAACTAAAAAAACAGAAGAATCTGTTCCAAAAACTGTTCAAAAAATTACTGAACCAATTGTTAAGAAAACCATTGTTTCAGAATTTAGCATTCTTGCTACGCTCAATAAAAAAGAGGAAGAAGAAGTAGTTGTCACTCCTCAGAAAAAAGAAGAAGATTTACCAGACCATCACTTCACCGAAAAAGATTTACAAACAGAATGGCAAGTTTTTCTAAATGATTTATTTATAAAAGACCAAGTCACCTATTTTGCCGTAAATACAGCAAAACTTCATAAAAAAGAAGAAAATGTAGTAGAAATTTTATATCCTTCAGATTTGGTGAAAACTGAGTTCGAGAAAATTCAAGCGCAATTTTTTAATCATTTCAAGAGAAAAGTCAATAACTACAAAATAGAAGTTTCTTACCGAGAAGACAAAAAACTCATCAAAAAACAAGAGACTAAAAGAGATATTTTCCAGAAATATGTAGAAATTAATCCTGTTTTAAAAGATTTAGATGAATTGATGAAGCTAGATTTAAGTTAAAAATTCCATATCATGTTTAGACTATTAGATTTACACAAAGGAGAAGAAAACAAACAAAAAGTTTTAGAAAACGTAAAAGATAATATTTCTTTTTCTGGTTCTAATTTATGGATTCTAATGGCTGCGATTCTTGTAGCATCTGTAGGTCTTAATGTAAATTCTACAGCAGTGGTGATTGGAGCCATGCTTATTTCTCCTTTGATGGGACCTATTGTAGGCGCTGGTTTTGCACTTGGCGTTTTTGATTTTGAATTACTGAAAAAATCTTTAAAAAACTTACTTATTGCTACCATTGCGAGTTTATTAGTTTCTACCATCTATTTTTATATTAGTCCTTTCAAAGAAGCTCAATCTGAGTTATTAGCCAGAACATCTCCTAATATTTATGATGTGCTTATTGCATTTTTTGGCGGTTTAGCTGGTGTTATTGCAATAACTAGAGTGGAAAAAGGAAATCCTATTCCTGGGGTTGCCATTGCTACAGCTCTTATGCCACCATTATGTACAGCAGGTTTTGGTTTGGCAACAGGTAATTTTAAGTTCTTTTTTGGAGCATTATTTCTTTATACAATTAATTGTGTTTTTATAGGGATTTCTACATTTTTAATTGTTAAATTTCTTAAATATCCATCGGTTAAATTTGTAGATTTAAAAGAAAGAAAAAGAGTGCAAAATTTGATAACTCTACTTTCTTTACTGGTTCTTTTGCCAAGTATTTATTTTGCCTATTCATTATATAAAGAACAGGAATTTAGGATTAAAGCAGACCAGTTTATTGAAAAAGAATTTATAGAAAAAGGAAATACTTTGGTTTATAAAAAAATAAATTTTTTAAGCAATCCTCGAAAAATAGAATTGGCTTTCTTAAAGAGAAATTTTACTCAAGATGAAATAAAAAAAATGAACCAAAGTCTTTCAGAAATTGGTCTAAATAATACCGAACTTATTATTAAAGCTAATAACTATCAAAATTTAGAAGTTTTAAAAGACGATATTCTTAATGAAATCAATAAAAATTCTGAAAGAGATAAAGAATTATTGGCTTTAAAAAGTCAAACTTCATCTTTAGAAGATAATATGCAGTTGCTTAAAGAAGCTCAAGTTTTGTTTCCAAATATTAATGCGATAAATGTTTCTGAACTCAGTTTTGCACAAGGTGATTCATTGGTTGAAAAACCTGTACTAATTTATCAATCATCAGAAAATCTTACAGATGAAGACCAAATAAAACTGAAAAAATGGATTGAGAAAAGACTTAATAAATCAAATGTAGAAGTGTATAAATAAATTTTAAAGCTTCAAATCATGTAAAAAAATATTCAATGAATTTTCATTACAAAAGATTGCTGGTTCCCATTCGGAAAAATTTTATTGTAAGAAATCTACTTTCTTATTTTAAAAATGTATACCAAAGAACCACTTATGCCAATTCTACCCTCAAAAAGCAGTTTCTACAGTTTTTACCTTTTTTATTGGCATCTTTTATCACTGGATTTGTGGCTTTCTTGTACAGTAAAATATTCACCTTTTCAGAAAAGTGGTCTCACGAAATTTTTCATCAGAATAAATTATATATTTTCATCATCACGCCTTTGAGTTTTTTCATTTCTTGGTTTTTGGTAAGAACTTTTGCCAAATATTCTGCTGGAAGCGGAATTCCGCAAGTCATGGCTTCAGTAGAATTGTCAAAACCAAATACACATCATCTTGTTAAAAGATTTTTGAGTTTAAGAATAATCATCATCAAAATTTTAGCAAGTGCCGTAAAAGTTTTTGGTGGAGGAATTGCAGGAAGAGAAGGGCCAACCATTCAAATTGCAGGTTCTATTTTTGTGGAAATTCATAAAAGATTGCCAAAATGGTGGGTTCCAATTTCCGAAAAAAATGTAATGATTGCAGGAGCCGCTTCTGGTTTAGCCGCAGCTTTTAACACGCCACTTGGCGGAATTATTTTTGCGATTGAAGAATTAGCCAAAACTCATATTAAGTATATTAAATCTCCACTTTTTGTAGCAGTTATCATCGCTGGTCTCACTGCGCAAGGTTTTGGTGGCAGTTACTTGTATCTAGGTTATCCTAAAACCAATTACTCTGGTTGGCTGGTTTTTGTAGGAATTTTTATTACGGCTATTGTCGCTGGATATTTTGGAAGTAAAATGTGTAGCATTATCATTGCAGTGATGAGTTTTTTTGAGAAATTTAAGAAAAATTATCAACAAGTTTTTATCGTTTTTTTCTGTGGATTTTTTGTGGCAACTTTCATCTATTTTTTCGGAACCGAAGTTATGGGCTCTGGTAAAGAATTAATGGAAAGATTGCTTTTTACCTCAGATAAATCGGTAGAATGGTATTTACCTTTTTTGAGAATGAATGGTTTAATTGCTACTTTCAGTTTTGGCGGAGCAGGAGGTGTTTTTGCCCCTTCACTGAGCTCGGGAGCAAGTTTTGGAGCGTTGATTGCTCAATTGCTACAATTAACAGGAGATAATGCTAATTTATTGATTTTAATTGGGATGACTGCTTTTCTTACAGGAGTTACCAGAGCGCCATTTACCTCCGCAATTATTATATTTGAAATGACAGACAGACATAGTATCATCTTTTTTCTATTATTGGGAGCAGTTCTCGCTTCTTTGGTTTGTAATTTTGTAACCAAGAAAGCTTTTTATGATGTTCTGAAAGAAAAATATATCGAAAAGGCTCTGAATCAAGAAAATATTGAAAAAAAATAAAAACAAATAGTCGTAATTTTCTATATTTGAAAAATATTTCAAAAAAGAACATAATTGAACACGCTTTTTGCGTGTTCTGTATTTTATAAAAGTTGTAAGAATCACGAAGTATGAATTTAAAAGATTTACAAAACGATTGGATTAATGAGTTCTCGAAACCATTAATTATAGCAGGACCTTGTAGCGCAGAATCAGAAGCACAAATGATGGAAACTGCACAAAGATTGAAAGAAAGTGGTGCAGAAGTTCCCGTTTTTAGAGCAGGAATTTGGAAGCCAAGAACCAAACCAAATGGTTTCGAAGGAGTAGGAGTTATCGGTCTTAATTGGCTAAAAAAAGTAAAAGACGAGTTTGGTTTTAAAACAGCAACCGAAGTTGCCAATGCACATCACGTTTATGCAGCTCTAGAAGCAGATGTAGATATTCTTTGGATTGGAGCGCGTTCTACCGTAAATCCATTTACCGTTCAAGAAATTGCTGTGGCATTAAAGGGAACCAATAAACCTGTTTTGGTGAAAAATCCGGTAAATCCAGATTTAGCACTTTGGATTGGTGCTTTAGAAAGACTTTTAGGTCAAGATGTGAAAAACTTAGGCGTTATTCACAGAGGATTTTCATCTTATCAAAAAACAAAATATAGAAATTTACCCAATTGGCAAATCGCATTAGATTTTAAACACCAATATCCGAATATTCCAATGTTTGTAGACCCTTCTCACATTTGTGGTAGAAGAGATTTGCTTTCGGATGTTACTCAGGAAGCATTTAACGTAGGTTACGAAGGAGCGATGATAGAATCTCACTGCAATCCAGATGCAGCTTGGAGTGATGCAGCTCAACAAATTACGCCAGAAGTTTTGGCTGAAATGTTAGGAAATCTACAAATTAGAAACTCAGATATTTCTGGATTTGATGAAGAAATGGGCAAACACAGAGCTTTAATTTCTGATATTGACTTCCAATTAATAGAATTATTATCAAACAGAATGAAAATTTCTGAAAAAATTGGAGCGTTGAAGAAAGAGAATAATATCGCAATCTTCCAGCCAGACCGTTGGAAAGTGATTGCAGAATATGCCTCTGCAAGAGCCGAAGAATCTGGAATGGGCAAAGATTTTATAGAAAAAGTTTTCAAGGCGATTCACGAAGAATCCATTGAAGTTCAAAACAATATCATGATTGATAAATAACAAGAAAACACGCTGAAAATAGACTGCACCCAAAAGTTTAGACAAAATTAAACAATATTTTCAAAGGAAAGAGTTCGGTACTGTACCGGACTCTTTCCTTTGAGATTGAGTCTTATTCTATCATTGTTGTAATAGTGAATGTACTTCACTATTTCCTTCTTAAGTTCCTGAATGGAACCAAACTTTCTGGTATAAAACATTTCTGATTTTATCGTTCCAAAAAAGTTTTCTATCACCGCATTGTCCAAACAGTTTCCTTTTCGGGACATACTTTGAATAATACCTTTTTCTTTTAACAAGTTTTGGTAATGTTTCATTTGATATTGCCAACCTTGATCAGAATGTAGAATGATGTTTTGTGTAGATTTTACTTTTCTGAATGATTTCTTTAGCATTCTGATGATTTGGCTAAACACAGGTCTTTCAGATAAGTCAAAACTGACAATTTCACCATTAAATAAATCGATGATTGGAGATAGGTAAAGTTTATTACCCGATACATTAAACTCTGTAACATCGGTTGCCCATTTCTGATTAGGAGTGTCCGATTTGAAATTCCTCTGTAGAACATTGGGCGCAATTTTCCCTTGCTCTCCCTTGTAAGATTTATATTTCTTCACTCGGATAATACTCTTTAAACCTAATATTTTCATAAGTCGTAAAACAGTTTTGTGATTAATCAAAATTCCTTTTTCTTTCAAAAGCAAAGTAATTCTTCTATAGCCCAACCTTCCTTTATGACGATGATAAATCTGCTTAATCATTTCTTTTATTTCCGCATATTTATCTTTCATTTGAAAGCGTTTTTGATAGTAATAAAAACTGCTTCTTGCCATCGATGTACAATGCAGCAGTACTGCTAAATCAAAGTCCTGCCTTAACTCTTCGATGGCTTTGGATTTTTCCTTTCCTGAATTAAGGCGTCTAACTTTTTTAAAATGGCGTTCTCGGCTTCTAAATAATAAATCCTCTCCAACAGTTCTTCCTCCCTTGTTAAGGGTTTGCCTGTTTTCTTTTTTTTTCGCTTGTAATTACTCATGGTTTTAGGTCTTCCTCTGGGTCTGTTTTCTAAACCTAAAATACCATTTTTTTTGTAATTACGCTGCCAACTAAGAATACTGGACTCCGCAGGAATATTAAACCTTCTCGACGCTTCTTTTAAACTTAAATTCTCTTTCTCAATTACTGATAAAATCTTTAATTTAAAATCTTTTGTGTAATGCGTATTGGAAAGCCGAACAAGTCCTGAAACTCCATAAAGTTCATAAAATTTTATCCATTTACGAACCAAGGAACCACAAACTCCAATGCGTTTTCCTAAATCGTCTGTTCCAATATCCCCTTTGTGATATCTCTTTATAGCTTTTAATTTAAAGTCTACTGAATATTTACTTTTCCCCATAAAAAATGCCCCTAAAAAGTGTCTAACTTTTTGGGGGCAGTCCAAAAGCGTGTTTTTTTATTGTGAGAAGATTTCGTAAATTGCACAAAAGAAATTCGTTTTGAAAGGACTCATCACAAAATCTACAGGAAGTTGGTATCAAGTTTTAGATTTGGAAACTAGGCAAGTTTTCGAGGCGAGAATTCGTGGGAAATTTAAACTCTTAAAAACCAGACTCACCAATCCTTTGGCTGTTGGTGATTTTGTAGAATTTCAACTGGAGCAAGATGATATTGCGTGGATTACCAAAATAGAACCTCGAAAAAATTATCTCATCAGAAAATCCGTGAATTTATCTAAAGAAGCGCACATTATTGCGAGTAATTTAGATTTGGCGTGTATTATTTTTACCTTGCAATCTCCAGAAACGTCTTTAGGATTTTTAGACCGATTTTTAGCGTGTTGCGAAGCGTATAATATTCCCGTTCTCATTCTTTTTAACAAAATAGATTTATTGAATTTCGAAGAAGTAGAATTGGTTGAAGAATTGCAAGCCATGTACGAAAATTTGGGTTATCAAACGTTGCAAGTTTCTTCTGCTGAAAAACTGAATTTAGATAAACTTCAAGAAATTTTAAAAGATAAAACTTGCGTTTTCTTTGGTCATTCTGGAGCTGGAAAATCTACTTTGGCAAATGCACTTCAACCTGATTTGAATTTGAAAACCAACGAAATTTCTGAAACGCATAATAAAGGAAAGCACACCACTACATTTGCTCAAATGCATTTTTGGCATTTTGGAGGTGCAGTAATAGACACACCTGGAGTTCGTGAGTTTGCAATGATAGACGTAGAAAAAGAAGAAATTCAACATTATTTTCCTGAAATTTTTGAGAAAGGAAGAGAGTGTAAATTTCATAATTGCAAACACATTAATGAACCAAAATGTGCTGTTTTAGAGTCTTTAGAAACTGGTGAAATTCTAGAAAGCAGATATATAACGTATCTAAAATTAATGGAAGAAGCGGAGGAACAAAACCAATTGTAAAATTTGATGTTACCGTTCCATAGGAACGAAATGTGTGTAAAAAGTTTATTACAAATTTTTAGCGTTCAGTAGGAACGCAATGTTTTTTATAATGAGTTTTCAATTAAATTTTGGATCAGTAACAAAAGTTGGGGACTAGGCAAAAAGTTTGGATAATCTGAATAGAAAAAAAGCTTTGTCTTTCACTCCACGAAGTTGTATTCTGAAGTTTTTGATTTTTGCATTGAAACTTTCCGCAGAAGCATTGGTACTTCTCTTTTCAAAATAGTTGAGAGTATCATTATAATGGTTGGTAATTGTATTTTTTAGGATAGAAAATGATTTAAATCCCGATTCTTCCACTTCGTTAAACCAATGTGCAAGTTTGAGCATTGCTACAGATTTTAGAGTATTCTGATTATAAATCCTTCTCAATTTGCCAGACAAGTTGTAGGCTTTTTCCAAATTGGGATATTCACTAAACAGAATTTCAGCTCTCTCAGCTTGGTTTTTTGTCCATTTATCATGGCTTTTATAGAGTAAATATCGGCTTCTTGCCAAGAGTTGCTTTCTAGAGTCGCCATTGCTAAAAACTTGGATTTCTGGTTTTATTCTCTTGGCTTTGGCTTGTTTTAGAATTTCATTTTCCGTATCAATCGCTTCCCATCGGTATTTTATCCTAATCTCCTGAACGGCTTCTGTGGCTAATTTTTGCACATGGAAGCGGTCGACAACTTGTATTGCACTAGGAAAACATCGTTTGGCAATGAGTTTCATAGAACCTGCCATATCCAAAGTCAGCTCTTTTACATTTAATCTTATTTTTCTATTGATTTTTAAAAGCCTATCGATTACTTCTTCACTTTTTGTTCCTTTAATGATGGCAACAATACTCCCTTTTTTACCTCTTGCTATTTTGGAAGTGAGTACGGTGTAAAGTTCTCCTTCAGACAAAGCAACTTCGTCTATTGATAAGCTTTCAGAACAGTTTTCGGGAAAAATAATCCAATCTTCTGCGTGAGACCTTTGATTCCAGTCTTTAAACTCACTCAGTGATTTTTTATACTGCCTACGGAATTTTTTTCCATTAATACCATACATTTCTCCGATGGTTTCTAGGGGAAGAGCTTTAGTATCTGCTGATTTTTTTTAAGAACTCAGCAAAATCCTGTGTCATTCGAGTTCCTTTGGCAATAAGCATCCAATCTCTTTGTGTGATTTTTCCTGATTTTGTATCCGTCCATCTTCTTCGTTTGATGTGAAGTTTAACGGCTTTTCCTCGAAGCGGAAAGTCATCTACGATAATCACTTCGTGAAAGCCTTTGGATTGAAGTTGTATCGTTGAAAATTCTTTTGGAATTGTATTTTTCTCTTCAAAATAGAGATGAAGCAAGCCATCAATCTCTTCAAATTTTACAATATTAAAGTATTCGATTAAGTATTCAGGAAGTAAAAACTTCAATAATTCGTGATCGTTGAACATGATGTAAAGATAGAAATTTAATCATTCTACCCAACTTTTGTTACTGATCCTAAATTTTTTCGGAAAATTTGGCCTGAAATTTGTTGATAATCAGTATCTTTACATAGAAAAAGATTTTTTATTATCTTTGCATTACCAAACATAGAATAGATTAATGACGAACCCGTTATTTTACGCTAAAATATTGCTTTTCGGAGAGTACGGAATCATAGAAGATTCTCAAGGATTAACCTTGCCGTACAGTTTCTACAAAGGCACTCTTAAATTTTCTGAAAATCAATCTGATTTCGAGAAAAAATCAAACGAATCTCTATCTAAATACGCTCAATATTTATCTGAATTAAATCTTCCTGAAGCTTTTAAAATTAATGTAGAAGCCTTCAAAAAAGATATAGAAAAAGGATTATTTTTTGATTCTAATATTCCGCAAGGTTATGGAGTAGGAAGTTCTGGAGCTTTGGTAGCAGCTATTTTCGAAAAATATTCTTTCATTAAATATAATCCGGAAGAAATTTCTAAAAATCAATTAAAAGATTTGAAAAGAGTTTTCGGAGAATTAGAGTCTTATTTTCATGGTAAATCTTCTGGAATTGACCCTTTGATTTGTTACATGAACCTTCCGATTCTCATTGAAAACAAAGAAAGTGTAGACAAAGTTTCTATTCCAAAAGAAGAAGCTGGAAAAGGTGCGATTTTCTTGATAGATTCTGGTTCTGTAGGTGAAACTGGACCGATGGTTCAAATATTTTTTGAAAAATTAAAAAATGAAGGTTTCAGAAAAACTTTGAAAGAAGAATTCATTAAGTACAATAATGCTTGTATTGATACTTTCCTGAACAAAGAAATGAAGCCGTTTTTCAAACATTTGAAAGACCTTTCTAAATGGGCTTATGTTCATTTCAAACCGATGATTCCTACCAATCTTTACAATGCTTGGAAAAAAGGTCTTGATACCAATGCTTATTACTTAAAACTCTGCGGAAGTGGAGGCGGTGGTTATATTCTTGGTTTTGCCAAAGATTACGAAAAAGCAGACAAAATGCTAGAAGGCTTCAACAAAGAAGTGATTTATAGATTTTAAGATTTTTATAAAGAAGTCTGAAATTTTCAATTTTTTTCTCTGAAATCTAAAATCTCAAATCTAATGAGTAACAATCCCATTCTTCATCGTTTATCTCAATTGATGAGTTTGCTTTTAGGAGCAAGGATTTTCGTATTGGCATTGTTTACATTTACGTTGTATGTTTCTACCTTTTTTCTTTTTAACCAAGAAGAAAGTCTCAGAAAATTTGTTTTCGATTATAAAGTTCACGGAATTATTCTCTGTGCGATGCTGAGTATTGCAGCAGGCGGAATTATCAATCGTTTTTATGACAAGGAGAAAGATGAAGTAGAAAAGCCATTTAGAAGCAGATTACAAAGTTTTTTAAAGGAAAAATATTTTCTGTACAGTTATGTTATTCTCAATGTTTTTTCATTGGGGATTTCTGCGGTTCTTTCTTGGAGAATTCTTATTTTTTTCTTGATTTATCAATTTATCATTTGGTTTTACAGTCATAAATTGAGCAAAATGCTCATTATTAATAATCTCACTTTTGTGAGTTTAACACTCTATCCCTTTTTTGGATTATTAGTTTACTATAAGCATTTTTCGTATAAATTATTTTTAATGGCAGCGTTTTTATTTTTAATTATGTTGACGATAGACTTGATTAAAGATGTTTTGACAAGAAATGTAGATAGAGTTTTTGGCTATAATACAATTGCCAATGTTTTTGGAAAAAAAGTAAGTTATATTGTCATCGGGTTTGTGATTTTTGCAAATGTTTTGGTATCTATTCTGTTGCTTTTCTTCATCCCGAGAACCAATTATATGTTAGGTTACTTTTCTTTAAGTATTCTTTTTTTCGTAATGATGAGTTTTCCTATTCTTACTTATCAAAAATCTAAATTATTTTGGGTAATCAATTTCTTTAGAATTTGGGTTTTTGTTGGCGTAATTTTCATGTTGATCAATGGCATTTTTGAAAGGTTTTAATCTTTATTAAATGCTTGAATTGCTTCTAAAGCGTTATTATTGAAATCCCAAAGTGCTTGATTTTCCCAAGTAGAGCCGTTAGTTGCTTGATTTCCTTTGAAGGCAACCCATTCTCCTCCCCAATAACAGAATCCAGAACCATTCGGAACTGATTTTACCAATGATTTGATGGCGAGAATATAATTTTTTTGACCAGAAGCAGTAGCGTCATAACCTGCAACCAATTGATTGCTTTGTCCCACCACATTA
This sequence comes from Cloacibacterium caeni, assembly GCF_907163125.1. Taxonomy (NCBI): domain Bacteria; kingdom Pseudomonadati; phylum Bacteroidota; class Flavobacteriia; order Flavobacteriales; family Weeksellaceae; genus Cloacibacterium; species Cloacibacterium caeni. The sequence goes on along the minus strand of NZ_OU015319.1, from coordinate 1,178,121 downwards.
TTGGTCCAATCATTCCAACTTAGTGTAAAAGGATAAGAGGTTTCTGCCAAAATGATTTTTTTGTTATACGTTTGGCTTAGTGTAGTGAGCTTGGTTTTTAAATCAGTTAAAGAAGTTCCATGATAAACGGGATAATAAGAAATGCCAATGTAATCATAATTTAGGTTTTTCACTTTATTAAAATACCAATCTGCTGAATTAGAAATTCCCGCAAAATGCAACATGATTTTAGTAGCACTATTGGCGGTTTTCACGCTTGAAATAGCAGTATTTGTTAAATCTAAATATTGAGTTTCATTGGTAGAAAGTTTTCCTTCTGGCCATAGAAATCCATCATTGGTTTCATTTCCTATTTGTATAATTTCGGGTTTTATTTCGGTAACTACTTGTGTAGTGTAAACGCTGACCGCAGATTTTAAATCAGAAAAATTTAAATTTTGCCAAGCTATAGGTTTTGTTTGATTGCCTGGATCTGCCCAAGTATCAGAATAATGAACGGTGAGCCAAACTTTCATTCCGTGGTTTCTAACTTTAGTTGCCAGTTGTTTTACTTCAGATAAATTAGAATGTCCGTTACTAGGATTATTCCAAAGACGAATTCTAATGTAATTTACTCCAGCATTTTTTAAAGTAAGCAATGGGTCTTGCACAGTATTATTGTACTTAAAAGAAACTCCTGCTGCTTCTATTTCTGGTAAAAATGATAAATCTGCAGCTCTAATAAAACTATCTTCTGTAGGAATTGGAGTGGGTTCTGGACTGTCGCCACCAGAACTACAAGAAATAATTGCTAATGTTGAAAAACAGAAAATTAACTTTTTCATTTTCTAAGAAATTATAAATTGGAAAGTAGTGTTCTGATGATATGTTTCGCCTTTTCTTAAAATAGCATTCGGGAAATCTTCGTGATTAGGAGCATCTGGAAAGGCTTGAGTTTCAAAACAAATTCCGCTTTCTGTGTGATATTTTACCGATTCTTTATTTTGAAGTTCATCAGAAGTTTTTCCGCCTACATAAATCTGTACCGCAGGTTGGTCTGTGTAAACCTTCATGGTTAAACCATTTTTTACACTTTCTAAAATAGCTGCAGGTTCTTTATTGTTCTTTAAAACAAAACAATGGTCTATTCCAACCACTACATTTTTAGAGCTTCTGAAATCAAATGCGTGGTTTTCCATAGGAATAAAATTTCCTGTAGGAATATTTTCTGCATCTAATTCTAAGAATTTTTCAGCATTGATTTGTAATTTTTGGTCAAGAGTATTTCCTGAAATTCCGTCAAGGTTAAAATAAGCGTGATTGGTAAGGTTTAGAAGCGTGTCTTCTGTAGTAGTTGCTTTATATTTGATGTTTAATTCGTTTTCGTCTGTTAAAGTATAAGCTACTTCTATGGTAACATCTCCAGGATAAAATTCATTGGCTTTACTTACATAAGAGAAGGTAAGTGTATTGGTTTCTTCGTTGTAGTTTTCAAAATTCCAAGCGACGTTACTTAATTGGTATTTTCCGCCGTGCAAATGGTGTTTCCCATGATTTTGGTCTAATTGAATGATTTTTCCGTTCAGTTGAAATTGAGCGTTTTTAATTCTTCCTGCAAATCTTCCGACCACTGAATTAAAATATGGAGAAGCACCTATTTCGAAAGCTTTAATATACTCATCAATCGAATGAAACCCTAAAACGACGTCTATTTTACCATTTTTGGTAGGAACGTAGAGCGAAAGTAGTGTTGCACCATAATTAGTAAGATTTATTTCTATACCATTTTTATTGGTAATTTTGTATAGTGATATATTATTTTTGATTGGTGTAATAATTACATTGTTTTTAGAATGCATAGATATTTTTAAGATTTCAAAATTAAGTATTAGTTTGATTAAATTCTTTTTTTTTGGTGAAAAATCATAATAATTTATGACAAAAATGTTAAAACTTATTTTTGTACCTTTGCAAAAATTTATTATTTATGAGCAGAGAAAGAAATTCAGGGAAAAGTAACAATAGAAATTCTGAGAGGAGACCTTCCTCACCTAAAAGCTCAAAACCTTCATTTGATAAACCAAAGAGAACCAGAGGAACTGACACCCCAAAAAGAGGTGGCGAGAAAACTTTTGATTCTAGAGAGAAATATGTAAAAGGTGATCTGAAGTTAAGCAAAAAGCCTTTCAAAAAATTCGAAAAAGACGAAGACAAAGCAAAATCTTTCGTTCAAAAAAGACGACTAGAAAAACTAGCGAAATCTGAGAACAAAGAAACCATTCGTTTAAATAAATACATTGCGAATTCTGGAATTTGTAGCAGAAGAGAAGCGGATGAATTAATTACTCAAGGTTTGGTAGAAGTTAATGGTAAAGTAATTTCAGAATTAGGTTACCAAGTACAAAAAACTGATAGAGTAGTTTTTGACGGACAAGGAATTACGCCAGAAAAACCAGTGTATGTTTTACTAAACAAACCAAAAGGTTATATTTCTACAACTAAGGACGAAAAAATGCGCAAAACCGTAATGGATTTAGTGGCAAATGCTTCGCCATATCGTTTATTTCCTGTTGGTAGATTAGACAGAAGTACTACTGGTGTTATTTTATTGACGAATGATGGACACATGACTAAAAAATTGACGCATCCATCATTTAACATGAAAAAAATCTATCACGTAACGCTTGATAGAAAAATCTCTAAAGAGGATATGCAAGCTATTGCAGACGGAATTAGATTAGAAGAAGGTGTAGCAGAAGTAGATGCGATTTCTTACATCGATGGAAAACCTAAAAATGAGGTGGGAATAGAAATCCATATTGGTTGGAATAGAGTAGTGCGTAGAATTTTCCAGAAAATGGGCTACGAAGTAGAAGCGCTAGACAGAGTAATGTTTGCGGGACTTACCAAGAAAAATGTAAAAAGAGGCTACTGGCGAATTCTTACAGATTTAGAAGTCAACAACCTGAAAATGTTATAAGAAAATAAAGAAATTATAGAGCGTTTTATAACGCTCTTTTTTATTGTTTTGCGTTAAAAAAAAGTGAGAAAATCTTTACACAATCTTTCAGACGTAAACGAAATCATCAATAGAATACATTTTCTACATGAGAATTCTCCTAGAAAATGGGGAAGTATGAATGTCTCACAAATGATGGTGCATTGTGCTAAAATCTTAGAAATTCCCAATAAAAATTTACAACTGAAACATCCTCATTTTCTAATTCGGCTTATTGGAGTAGTAACCAAGTACGAGCTCAGAATTTTCAATAACGGAATTCCACATAATATGCCCACTTTCAAAGAAGTGATAGTAAACGAAACCTGTGATTTTCTAGAAAGTAAAAAATATTTATTAACAACTTTAGATGAATATGTTTGGAATGCATCACAAAATAATTTACCCAAAACTCACCAATTATTCGGGAAAATGACGAAATTTGACTGGGGATTTTTAGAGTATAAACATCTTCATCATCATTTAAAACAATTTAATGTATGAGTATTTTTAACAATATATTTGGAGGAAATTCTAATGGCTCTTCTCTGAAAGAGTTTTGGAATGAAATACAGTCTTCAGAAGATTTAGAAACTGCAATAGAAGCCTCAAAACTAGGAAAAGTAGTGATTTTCAAACATTCTACCAGATGCATGATTAGCAAAACAGTTCTTAGAAATTTTGAAAGACAAATAGAGTCAGAATCTGTTGACTTGCCAAGATTTTATTATTTAGATTTATTAAATCATCGAGATATTTCTAATGAAATTGCCCAAAAATTTTCGGTCATTCATCAGAGTCCACAAATTGTAGTTATAGAAAACGGTCAAGTTATTCATCATGCTTCACATGATAATATTGATTTAAGTCTTATCTTAGCATTATAAAAACAAAACAATTGGAAAATTTTCAATTTCAAATTTCTAGATTACTTGATGCTCCTATAGAAATCGTACAGTTTTGTAGTGAGAAAATCAAAGTAAAAAATGTACAAAAAGGCGAGTTTTTCTTACAACCCGGCGAAGTATGTAATGATACATTTTTTGTGAATAAAGGCTTACTAAGAATGTACAGTATTGATAAAAACGGAAAAGAGCACATCTTGCATTTTGCTCCCGAAAACTGGATTTTAGTAGACCGAAGTAGTCTTTATCTTAATCAACCTTCAGATTATTACATAGATGCGGTAGAACCTTCAGAAGTTTTGGTGCTTTCGCCAGAATATTTTGATTTTTTAGCTGAAAATCAACCTTCAGTTATTGCAAAACAGAATGTTCTATTGCACAAACATGTAAGCAGTCTACAAAAAAGAATTACGCAATTATTGGGTGCGACAGCAGAAGAAAGATATGTAGATTTTTTGAAAACTTATCCTAATATTTTCGAAAGAGTTCCACAATGGATGGTGGCGTCTTACTTAGGGATTACCCCAGAAAGTTTGAGTCGTGTGAGAAAAGAATTGGTACGGAAAAAATAATTTTCTATACTTATCAAAAAAACACAAATGGAATTTAGTAAATTGGTCAAAGGATTCGAAGTCTCTGAAGAAGGGCATAAAATCGGGCATATCGAGTTTAATATTGTAAATGGAGTGATGAAAATTACTCATACTGAAGTAGATAAAAAACATTCTGGTAAGGGAATTGCCACAGAATTGGTAAAAACTGCTGTAGAATATGCAAGGCATAAAAACCTAAAAGTGAAACCTCTTTGTTCGCTTGCTTCGCATGTCCTGAAAAAGGATGATTACTCAGATATTTTAGAATAAAAAAGGAACTTCAATAGAAGTTCCTTTAGTTTTTGATTATTTTAGAAAACCATTTCAGGTACATTATCATCAATGATTAATTTTCCAGCAGTTGCTTTTTTAATATCGTCTATAGAAACTCCAGGAGCTCTTTCTAAGCAATGAAATGCGCCATCTTTAACTTCGTAAACGCCTAATTCTGTTACAATTTTTTTAATACATTTCACTCCAGTTAAAGGCAAAGTACATTTTGGTAAAAGTTTGCTTTCGCCATGTTTATTGACTTGTTGCATGGCTACGATGATATTCTTCGCCGAAGCAACTAAATCCATTGCGCCGCCCATTCCTTTCACCATTTTTCCAGGAATTTTCCAATTGGCAATGTCTCCATTTTCAGAAACTTCCATTGCGCCAAGAATCGTTAAGTCTACTTTTTGAGCTCTAATCATTCCAAAACTTGTTGTGCCATCAAAAATAGATGCACCTTTTAATAAGGTAACGGTTTGTTTTCCTGCATTAATTAGATCTGCATCTTCATCGCCTTCGAAAGGAAATGGTCCCATTCCCAGAATTCCGTTTTCAGATTGTAACACTACATTAAAACCTTCTGGAATGTAATTCGCTACCAATGTAGGAATACCAATTCCTAAATTTACATACGTGTTGTTTTTTATTTCTCTTGCAATTCTCATTGCAATTTGTTCTTTTGTAAGTCCCATAATTTCAAATTTTTAAATTTTAGAACGAACAGTTCTCTGTTCAATACGCTTTTCATAATTTTCGCCTTGGAAAATTCTATGAACATAAATTCCTGGAGTGTGAATTTGGTCTGGATCTAGTTCTCCAGCTTCTACCAATTCTTCTACTTCGGCAATAGTAATTTTACCAGCCATCGCCATCATTGGATTAAAATTTCTAGCGGTAGAACGATAAATGAGATTTCCTGCAGTATCGCCTTTCCAAGCTTTTACAATAGCGAAATCTGCATCAAAAGCATATTCTAACAAATAATCTTTTCCATTAAAATTTCTAACTTCTTTTCCTTCTGCAACTTCTGTTCCTACACCAGCTGGAGTGAAAATTGCAGGCATACCGTAACCTGCAGCCATACAGCGAGTTGCCAAAGTTCCTTGAGGAATCAGTTCAACTTCTAATTCTCCAGAAAGCAATTGACGCTCAAATTCAGCGTTTTCGCCCACGTAAGAAGAAATCATTTTCTTGATTTGCTTTTTTTGCAGCAATAAACCCAATCCGAAATCATCTACACCTGCATTATTAGAAATACAAGTAAGGTTTTTAACTCCCTTTTTTACGAGTTCGGCGATAGAATTTTCTGGAATACCGCATAAACCGAAACCACCGAGCATAATAGTAGCGCCGTCTTGAATATCAGCACAAGCTTCTGTTACGTTTTTTACTGTTTTATTAATCATTAGATTTTTCGTTTGCTCTAAAATACAAATTTTTTGAAATCTAAAATAAAAAACGCTTCCAAGTTCTAATCCCTTGAAAGCGTGATGTTATCATAAATTTTGGTTAAAAATATTTTAAACTCATGTTTGGTTTTATTTGAAGCAAAGTTTCATAAATGAGTTGAATAACATTGGCTACATCTTCTTTGGCAACCATTTCTACCGTAGTGTGCATGTATCTTAATGGTAGAGAAATCAGTGCAGAAGGAACACCTCCGTTAGAAAATGCGAAAGAATCTGTATCCGTTCCTGTTGCTCTGCTTAAAGCATTTCTCTGGAAAGGAATTTTCTTTTTCTTAGCGGTATCTGTGATTAAATCTCTGATGATGTGATGAACAGAAGGAGCATAAGCAATTACAGGTCCGTCTCCACATTTCATGTGACCTTCTTTTTTCTTCTCGATGTGTGGAGTAGTGGTGTCATGAGTAACGTCTGTAACGATAGCGATATTTGGTTTTATAGTTTGTGCAATCATTGTTGCTCCATATAAACCCACTTCTTCTTGCACAGAATTGGTGATATATAAACCAAAAGGTAGTTTCTTTTTGTTTTCTTTTAAAAGTCTCGCTACTTCTGCAATCATAAATCCGCCCATTCTGTTGTCTAGCGCTCTACAAACGAAATAACGGTTGTTGAGTTCAAAAAATTCATCTGGATAAGTAATCATACAACCTACATAAATTCCTAAATTTTCTACTTCTTCTTTAGATATACAACCGCAATCAATGAAAATATTTTCAATTTTTGGTACAGGTTCATGAGGATTTGCGCTTCTGGTATGAATAGCTGGCCAACCGAAAACTCCTTTTACAATGCCTTTTTCTCCGTGAATGTGTACCGTTTTAGAAGGAGCAATCATTTGGTCTGAACCTCCGTTTCTAATTACGTAAATCATTCCATCATCAGAAATGTAATTTACGTACCAAGAAATTTCGTCGGCATGAGCTTCTATCACTACTTTGAACTCCGCTTCTGGATTGATGATTCCGTAGCAAGTTCCATAGTGGTCTACTCTTATTTCGTCTACATAAGGCTTAATATAATCTGCCCAAATTTTTTGCCCATTCTGCTCAAAACCAGTTGGCGAAGCAGTGTTCAAATATTTTTCTAAAAATTTTAAAGATTTATTTTCAAATTTCATATAAAGGAACGATTTTTGTGATACTTAAAATTAAATTTTAATTCAGGTAAAAATAATGAAATTTCAGAACATTTTCACCATATTTCTTTTGTTGTTTAGCTTATCATTTCAGGCTCAACAAGATACTATAAAAATAGAATTGAAGGCACTAAAAGATGTTCCAAAAGAAAAACTTCAAAAAGATGATTTTGGGAATATTTTTTATTACGACGAAAAGCAAAAAGCTAGAATTTACGAAATCAACGGAGAAAAAGTAGTGGTGATGGATGAGTTGCTTCTCATGCAGAGACCTCATTTTAATAACCAACTTGACCGTAATTTCTATTATTTTCTCAATAAAAAATTGAATAGAGTTTATCCCTATTTCATTACCGCTCTAGAGCAATACAGAGATATCCAAGATGAACTTTCTAAAATAGATGATGATAGAAAAAGAGCTTACATCAGAAAAAGGCAAGAAGGGCTCGCCAATCAATATGAAACCCAATTAAGGGATTTGACGACTACAGAAGGTAGAATTTTTGCCAAATTAATGCACAGAGCTACTGGAAAAACAGTGTACGAAATCATTAAAGAATTGCGTGGAAATTGGAGTGCTTTTTGGTGGAATGTAAAAGGAAATATTGCAGATGTAGACATTAAAGAACCTTATGATCCGCATGCTAATAGACAAGATGCTTTTGTAGAATCTCTTTTGTATTCTAACTGGAATTTAGGATATTTGCAGCCTTATGAAGGATACAGAGATTTTAAAACAAAAAAATAACATGAAATTTTTATTCAAACTATTATTTACGGTAAGCATTTTATATTCAGCAGAAGCTTACTCATGGGGAATTATTGGGCATAGAACCATTGCAGAAATTGCAGAAAATCACATTTCTAATAAATCTAAGCGTAAACTTAAAAAGATTATAGGAAAACAAAATCTAGCTTACATAGCTAACTGGCCAGATTTTGTAAAATCTGATACGCTTAATACTTATAAAGAAACAGAAGTTTGGCATTATGTGAATGTGAAACCCAACCAGAATTTTACAGAATTTGAGAAATCTTTAAAAGAACTTAATACTCCTAATCTTTACAATCAAATTATTAAGCAAAAAAAAATTATCGCCAACAAAAATTCAACAAAAGAAGAAAAAATTGTAGCACTTAAGTTTTTGGTTCATTTAATGGGAGATTTACACCAACCAATGCACGTAGGAAGAGCAGAAGATTTAGGTGGAAATTTAATCCAGTTAACTTTTAATAAAGACCAAACGAATTTACACAGTTTATGGGATACAAAATTGGTAGATTATCAAAGATATTCATATAAAGAGTTTGCTAAAGTGCTAGATTATAAATCTAAAGAGGAAATCCAAAAAATACAAAGCGGAACTCTTGAAAATTGGTTGTTTGATAGTTACACGAAAGCCAACAGAATCTACACGCAGACCAAACCAAATGGCGTTTACAGTTATGATTATAATTATAAATTTTCAGGATTGTTAGAAGAGCAATTATTAACAGGTGGATTAAGACTTGCTAAAGTTTTAGACGAAATCTTACAATAATTTTTCTTTCAGTTTCTGAAAAACAATTTGATCAATAGGCAATTCTAATGGGTTTTCTTCATGTAAGGAAATCCATTTTATTTTTTCTATGCTTTCATCTAAAATCTGCAATTCATCTAGGTTTAAAATATCTACTTTATAATATATAGTAAGCAATTGCTCGTTTTCTCTAAATCTAGAAATCAAAAAATCTTCTTGAGTGTAAAAATGCTCCACTATATTTATTTTAAGGTTAAGTTCTTCTGCGAATTCTCTGTGAAGACATTCTAAGGTTCCCTCGCCAAATTCTAAACCGCCACCAGGTAATTTTATCAATTTTTGTCCGGCATAACCTTCATCTAGAGCCATTATTTCTTGATTTTCATTGATGCAAATGGCATAAACTCTTATGTTAATTTTATCTATCATGTTTTGTTTTTTTAATTTGATTGGCTCTTTTTACTTTTAACTTAATTCTTTCAAAATGGCATTAATCATTTCGCGTTTTCCTTTTGGGCCTTCTAATTTAGTAACTTCGAAATTAAGTTCCTTCAGAATTCTTCTCACGCTTCCTTTTGAAGAATAAGTAGTGAGTAGTCCACCATCTTTCATTTTGCTCTTTACGATTTCAAATAGCGGTTTTTCCCATAAATCTGGTTGAACTTTTGCACCGAAACAATCATAATAAACTAGGTTAATTGCAGGTAAATTTATCTCTTTTATCTTAAAAAAGTCCAAATTGTATTTAGTAAAGAAGAAATTTGGCAAAATTTCATGTGTTTTGTTCCATTCTAATTCATGGATTTTTTGATAAATTTCTTGCGCATTTTCGAATGTAAAATGCTTTGCATAGTTCAATTCTACGATTTCTTCATTATTTACAGGATATTTTTCGAATGTGAAATAGTGAAAAACATGATTTTTATCATTTTTCAAATATTCATTAATTGTGACTAAAGCGTTAAGACCTGTGCCAAATCCCATCTCTAAAATGTTGATTTCGTAATCATAAACATTTTTTAATCCATTTTTTATAAATACATGTTCTGCTTCTTGGATGGCTCCATTGTGAGAATGATAGCATTCATTTAAATCATTGATATACAATGTTTTGCTTCCGTCTAATGTGGTTTTTATTTCTCTTTTCAAAGTATTTTTTGTCAAAAATAAATTAAAATTTTGATATTTAAAAAATTATATTAAATTTGTAGAAACTCAATTAAAATTTTTAAAATGATAATTCAAAAAACTTCAAACTCAAGAATTGGGGAATTTGACCCAGAAAACATTGGATTTGGTACAGCATTTATAGATCATATGATTGTATGTGAGTACGAAAATGGAAAATGGGGTGAAGTCAGGCTTATGCCATATGGTCCGCTACCTTTTACACCAGCGATGATGGGCGTAAATTATGGGCAAGCTTGTTTTGAAGGAATGAAGGCTTATAAAGATAAAGATGGAGAAGTGTATCTTTTCCGTCCTGAGAAAAATTTCGAAAGAATTAATAAGTCAGCAAAGCGTCTTGCAATGCCAGAAATCACTGAAGAAATGTTTATCGGTGGTTTAAAAGCATTAGTAGATATGGATAGAAATTGGATTCCTTATGGAGAAGGAAAATCACTATACATTAGACCTCTAATTTTTGCAACGGAAGAAGCTTTAAAAGCAAGAATTGCTAATAAATATATGTTTGCGATTGTTGCAACTCCAGTGCAAAGTTATTACACAGAGCCAGTTTCTGTAAAAATTTCAGATTTTTATTCTAGAGCGGCAAGTGGTGGAGTAGGTTCTGCTAAAGCTGCAGGAAATTACGCTGCTTCATTTTATCCAACAAAATTAGCTGCAGAAGAAGGTTATGAGCAAATCATCTGGACAGATGATGCTACTCATAAATATTTTGAAGAAAGTGGTACTATGAACGTTTTTGTAAGAATAAACGATACTATTTACACACCTCCAACTTCTGAAAAAATTCTAGATGGAGTTACTAGAGATAGTTTCCTTCAATTAGCAAAACACAAAGGTATTGACGTAAAAGTAGAGCCAGTAGAAGTTGCTAAAGTTCTAGAAGCACATTCAAAAGGTGAGTTAATTGAAGTTTGGGGAGTAGGAACTGCCGTAGTAACTAGCGTTTTTAAAGCTCTTGGTTATAAAGACCAAAAATTAACTTTACCAGAACTTTCAGAAGAAGCAAGTTTCGCGTTAACTCTTAAAAAAGCATTGGTGGATATTCAAACCAATAAAGCTGAAGATCCTTTTGGGTGGAGAGTGAAAGTAGAAAAGCATATTTTAGAAACTGCTTAGAAATAAGACTTTAAATATTTTAAACCGAGGAAATCTTTTCTCGGTTTTTTCGTTGTTATTTATTGAGTAATTAGTATTTTCGCAGTCAATATGAAAAAGGTAGTTTTCATTTCATTATTATCACTTTTATCTTGTGTTAAAAATTCACCAGCTCATCCTCCAGTTGGCGGCGTTTTATCACAAGAAGACTTAAATGTGTCTAAAAATAGAGCTAAAAGTCTCAATTTATTAGAAAGAAAACAAATTCAGGATTGGATAAACCAGCAAGACAAAAAATTCTATTCTACAGGACTAAATTATTGGACGGATATTAGTAATTCTGAATCTAGAACTAAGAAAAAAGATGGTGAATTGGTTTCGTATGAATATGATTTATATGATTTCAACCAAGAAAAACTATACGAAAAGCCTAACCAAAATATAGATGCTCCATTAGGAAAATTCGAAGAATTAAAAGCGGTAGAAGATGCAGTACGTTATATGAAAAAAGGAGAACAAGCTACACTTTTGGTACCTTCAGTTCTTGCTTTTGGAACGTACGGAGATGATGAAAAAATTCCAAATGACATGCCTTTAATCATTAAAGTTAAAATTTTGTAAATCCATAAAATGAAAAAAATATTTTTATTAACTATTGCAATTATTACCTTAATTAATTGTACTCCAATTTATAAAAAAATGAATATAGACAAAGATTTTTACAACGGTCTTCAAGACGGTGTTTACGCTAAAATGGAAACTTCTAAAGGTGAATTGATTATCCAATTTTTTGATCAAGATGCGCCTGTTACAGTAGCTAATTTTGTAGGCCTTGCACAAGGAACTATTGAAAATAAAGCAAAAGCAAAAGGAGTTCCTTATTATGACGGAATTGTTTTTCACAGAGTGATTAAAAACTTTATGATTCAAGGAGGTGATCCTCAAGGAACAGGAATGGGAGATCCTGGTTATAAGTTTGATGATGAGAAAAACAACCTAAAACACGAAGGAAAAGGTTACCTTTCTATGGCAAATTCTGGACCTAATACTAATGGTTCTCAGTTTTTTATCACAGAAGTTCCTACGCCTTGGTTAGACGGAAGACATACTATTTTTGGTAAAGTAATTAAAGGAGAAGATGTAATTGATGCGATTGCTAATTCTGAAACTGGTGCTCAAGACAGACCAAAAGAAGAAATTAAAATTGTAAAAGTGACTGTTTTCACTAAGGGTGATGCTTACGAAAAATATGATGCTGCTAAAATCTTCAACGAAGGGAGGGCAAAAATCCAAGAAAACAACAAAGTTTACATCGCTAAACAAGAAGCAGAAGCTGCTAAAAAATTAGAAGATTTAAAAGCTGGAATGACTACCACAGCTTCTGGTTTACTATATAAAATCACAAAATCTAATCCAGAAGGTAAAGCTCCAAAAGCTGGAGACATGGTTTCTGTACACTACGCTGGTAAATTAACAAACGGACAAGAATTTGACAATTCTTTCAAAAGAGGTGAACCAATTGAGATTCCAATCGGTGTTGGTCAAGTAATCAAAGGTTGGGATGAAGGAATCCAACTTCTAAAAGCAGGAGAAGCGGCTACTTTATTGATTCCATCTGAATTAGGTTACGGAACAAGAGGAGCAGGAGGTGTAATTCCACCAAATGCTTGGTTAATCTTCGATGTAGAATTGGTGAAAGTAAAATAATATTACTCCCAATATATTTAAGAAAAACGCGCTAAATAGCGCGTTTTTTATTTTTTTAACTATTATTGAAAAAAAATAGACAAAAGTCTTTTAATTTTAGACAAAAGTCTTATATTTGTGTAAATATTTATGAGATGAAAAAGAATAAACTTTATACACAAGAAGAAAAAGAAGTGCAACTTGTGCAAGAAACCACCGCTTTTTATGGTACTTCAGTAGGTTTTACTTCTATTGATGATAGAAGCGTCTTTGCTATTATAGATTCTATTAATAAAGGGATTTCTTTTACTGCTTTCGAAAATATTATAAAAAAATACAGTTTTACGCTCCAAAATTGGGCGGAGTTTTTACATATTTCTAATAAAACCTTATCTCGCTACCAAAAAGAATCAAAAACGTTTGATGCTTTACAGTCAGAGCGTATTATGCAAATAGAAATTTTACACAGTAAAGGAGAAGAAGTTTTCGGCAGTAGAGAGAATTTTTCTACTTGGCTAGAAACAGAAAACCTTGCTCTAGGAAACATTATACCAAGGGATTTGCTTAAAAATTCTTTTGGCATAAATTTATTAATGGATGAATTAGTTAGAATTGAGCACGGTGTTTTAGCATAAGATAGATTCAGAAATGATTGTTTTTAGACTTTCAAAAGCACAATTTGCCAATGATGTATCTGGAAAAGGAGCTGAATTGGTTGGAGGAAGGTGGAATAGCAGAGGAAATGCTATGCTGTATACTTCTCAAAGTATTGCGCTTTGCGTTACAGAAATTGCAGTTCATGTTCCGCTTGGAATTTTACCAAAAGATTATCAATTGGTACATATTGAAGTTCCTGATGAAGATTTTTTAGAATTGAAAAGATTACCAAAAGATTGGCAAACATTTCCGCACTCTAATTCTACTCAAATGTTAGGAGATAAATTTCTGAAAGAGCAGAAATTTTTGGTACTGAAAGTTCCTTCTGCTACGGTTCAAGGTGAATTTAATTATTTGATAAATCCGAGACATAAAAATTTTAATCAAATTAAAATTTTGAAAATAGAAAGTTTTAGTTTTGATGAAAGGCTATTTAGAAGATGATAAGTTTATTTTAATTCCATAAGTTTTTCGCCACAAGTCTTGCAATATCTTGCATCTTCATCATTTTCACTATTTCCACATCTGTCGCAAAGTCTAGTTTTGGCCATTTTTCTTCTCATTTCAGAGGTTACAATTCCTGTAGGAACCGCAATGATGCTATAACCGCATAACATTAAAATGACGGATAAAAATTTTCCTAAAGGAGTGACTGGAGAAATATCACCATAACCAACTGTAGTAATTGTTACAACTGCCCAATAAATAGACGTAGGAATGTCTATAAATCCGTTATTTCCGTTTTCTATAACAAACATCAGTGAACCAATTATAGTCACTAGAATCATTATGAAAAGAAGGAAAATATAAATTTTTCTAGAACTATTTTTTAGTGCTTGAACAATGTATTGGCCGTCATTCATGTAATCTAATAAATTGAGAACTCTAAAAATTCTTAGCATTCTCAAGAGTCTAATCATAGAAAGAAACTTGGTGAATGGGAAAAATAAGCTCAAGAAAAACGGAAGAAGTGATAAAAAATCTATAATGCCTAAAAAACTGAAAATATAATCTTTTTTGTTTTTAACCACAGAAATTCTCAGAATATATTCTATCGTAAATGCAATGGTAATGAGCCATTCAAGGCTTACCAAAAGAGAATGATAATGTTCGTCTACTTTTTGAACACTTTCCATCATAACAATGAAAGTGCTCAGGATAATCATCAAAAGAAGCAATAAGTCAAAAATCTTTCCTGATGGAGTATCAGAAAAATAGATAATCCTGAAAATTTTCTTTTTCCAAGGAGTATCTTCTGCAATTAAATTATGTTCTCTTTTTTGCATTTTTAGAAAATTAAGTGTTTTAATCAAGTGACAGCTTCCTCTTGTCAAAAATAAGAGAAATATTTAGATTTCAAGAAGATAAAAGTAAGAATGAAATTGTATTTTTGTATGACTTAATTTTTCAGAAATATTATTTGAAAATGATTTTAAAAGAATTTACTTCAGAATTAGATAAACTATTTTCGCTTAGACAAGCTGAAGATTTTGATAATGTAGGTTTGCTTTGTGGTAAACCAACTCGCGAAGTTTCTGGAGTTTTGGTTTGTCATGATGCGCTAGAAAACGTTGTAGATGAAGCTATTTTGAAGAATTGTAATGTGATTGTAACGTTTCACCCAATTATTTTTTCTGGGTTAAAATCCATCACTGGCAAAAACTATGTAGAACGCGCAGTCCTAAAAGCCATCGAAAATAAAATTGCGATTTATGCGATTCACACAGCGTTTGATAATGATTATTTCGGAGTGAATTATAGAATCTGCAATGAATTAGGCTTGAAAAATCAAAAAATTCTGATGCCAAAGTCAGAAAATCTTTTGCAATTGGTGGTTTATGTTCCTTCTGAATATTCAGAAAAGGTGAAAAATGCTTTATTTGAAGCAGGTGCAGGAAATATTGGTTTCTATGATGAATGCAGTTTTTCGGTGAAAGGAAATGGAACTTTCAGACCGATTGAAGGTTCTAATCCATTTTTGGGAACTTATAATGTGAGAGAAAATACTGATGAAGAAATGATTTCTGTGATTTTTGAAGGTTTCAAAAAGAATCAGATTTTGTCTGCGATGAAATCTGCGCATCCTTATGAAGAAGTAGCGTATCAACTTTATGCTTTAGAGAATGACAATCAATACGTTGGCTTAGGAAGATACGGAGAATTAGAACAAGAAATGGAAGAAAAATATTTCTTAAAATTCGTGAAAGAAAAATTCAATTTAGAAGTGATTCGTCATTCTGAGTTTTTGAATAAAAAAATCAAAAAAGTAGGCGTTTTAGGTGGAAGTGGAGTCAGTGGAATTTCGGCAGCAAAAGCTTCTGGATGTGATGCTTACTTAACGGGAGATGTAAAATACCATGATTTTTTCCAAAGCGAAAACCAAATGATCATCTGTGATATAGGACATTTCGAGTCAGAACAATTTGTTACTGAGCAATTAGTTGAGATTTTGTCGGAAAAATTTCCTACATTTGCATTCTCAAAATCCACAGAAAAAACCAACCCTGTAAATTATTTCTTTTAAGATATGGCAAAAAAAACTGTAGAAATTTCAGTAGAAGAAAAATTAAGAGCCCTTTATGATTTACAAATCATAGACTCTAGATTAGACGAAATCCGCAATACAAGAGGTGAATTACCAATTGAGGTAGAAGATTTAGAAATCGAAATCGAAGGTCTTAACAAGAGAGCACAAAAATTCGAAAACGAAATTAAAGACTTAAATGATGACATTAATAACAAAAAAGAAGTTATTAATCATTCTAAATCTTTGATGGAGAAATATAAATCTCAACAAGACAACGTAAGAAATAATAAAGAATTCGAAGCGCTTGCTAAAGAAATCGAATTTCAGGATTTAGAAGTTCAGTTAGCTGAAAAGAAAATCAAAGAATTTACTGCAAAAATCGCTCACAAAAATGAACTTTTAGATGAGTTGAAAGGTAAAATCGGAGAGCTAGAAAGTCACTTAAACTTCAAGAAAAACGAACTTGATGCTTTAATTTCTGAAACTCAAAAAGAAGAAGATTATTTATTAGAAAAATCTAAAGAATTTGCAGAAAAAATAGACGAAAGATTATTAGCTTCTTACAAAAGAATTAGAAATAATTCTGGAAACGGATTAGCAGTAGTAGGTCTAGAAAGAGGTGCGCCAAAAGGTTCATTCTTTACCATTCCGCCACAGAAACAAATGGAAATCGCTCAGCGTAAGAAAATTATCATTGATGAGCATTCTGGTAAAATATTGGTAGACGATGAGTTGGTAATGGAAGAGAATGAAAAAATGGCTTCTATCATTAAATTCTAAAAATGTTAAATCAATATAAATTCCGTTCTTTTTGAGCGGAATTTTTTATTTTTGCCTAAAGCTAATGATATGAAAGAATTTGCGAATGCCAAAATGGATAAATGGACTTTGTTTTACACCATTTTATACATTTTTTTCTCTATTGGAATGGTGATTTTTATGTTTAATACAGATGCACCTAAGTTCGCATTAATTACTTTGGGTAGCATTCTTTCTGGAGCTTTTATTTTTGCTTATTTCATGATTCCCAAAATCAGTTTGGGTGAAAATGCAATCCATGTAAAAAATGCTTTTGTTAATTTTAAAATTTCAATCCAAGATATTTCTTATGTTGAAAAAGTAGAAAAACTGGGATTAAACATCAGAACATTTGGAGCAGGAGGCGTTTTTGGTTATTTTGGTTATTTTAATGGCAATGATGTTTGGTACGTAACCAATATTTATAAAAAAGTAAAAATTACCATGAAATCTGGGAAAATCTATATGTTTTCACCAGAAAATACAGAAGATTTTATTCAACAAATCACAAACCTAAAATCTAAAATTTAAAGTTATAATGATACAATTACTTGATAAAATTCATCACAAAGATTCTAAAAATTTTTTTTTAATTGCTGGTCCTTGTGCTATTGAAGGCGAAGAAATGGCATTTGAAATTGCCGAAAAAATTGTAAAACTTTCAGATAAATATAAAATTCCTTACATTTTCAAAGGAAGTTTTAAAAAAGCCAACAGAAGCAGAGTAGACAGTTTCACAGGAATTGGCGACGAAAAAGCTTTAGAAATTATCAAAAAAATAGGAGAACATTTTAATATTCCTACTACTACAGATATTCACGAAAACGCTCATGCAGAACTCGCAGCTTCTTACGGAGTAGATGTTTTACAAATCCCTGCGTTTTTGGTTCGTCAGACTGATTTAGTAGTGGCTGCAGCAAAAACAGGGAAAGCCGTAACTTTGAAAAAAGGACAGTTTCTTTCGCCAGAATCTATGAAATTTGCAGTGCAAAAAGTCTTAGATTCAGGAAATGACAAAGTGGCGATTATCGAGAGAGGAAATTCTTTCGGATATACAGATTTGGTGGTAGATTTCAGAGGAATTCCTACCATGCAACATTATGCGCCAGTGATTCTAGATGTAACGCACTCTCTTCAACAGCCTAATCAAAATTCAGGAGTAACAGGAGGAAGACCAGAATTGATAGAAACCATTGCCAAAGCTGGAATTGCAGTAGGAACAGACGGAATTTTCATTGAAACACATCCAGATCCTTCTTGTGCAAAATCAGACGGAGCAAATATGCTAAAACTGGATTTGCTTGATGATTTATTAGGAAAACTAACCAGAGTAAGAGAAGCAATCTTATAATATTGAACCAAGCATTTTTGCTTGGTTTTTTCTTTCGAAAAAACACAAAAAATTACTAAAATTTACCATTGAAATAATTCTTTATCAATTTGATTAAATTTTATAAATTTATCCTTTAAAATATAACCTTTTGAAAAAGCTCATATTATTCTTAGTTCTTACATTTCCAGTCTTCATTTTTTCTCAAATTAATTTGAAAATTTTAGACGATAACGGAAGTCCAGTTTCTGATGTAAAAGTCACTTATAACAATCAAAACTTTACCACAAATGTGCAAGGTTTTGTTAAAATTCCCGTAGCTGAAACAGAACAAGTATTGACGGCAGAAAAGGAATCTTATGTTTCTTTTACCAAGAAAATCAATCCTAAATTAAGATACCAAAACTTAAATGTTTTGATGGTACTTTCCATTAAAACCAAAGAAATTAAAGAGATTACCTTCCGTGGAAAAGGAAAACCAAAGAATACCGATCTTACTTCTCTTGAAATTTCTGCAAAACAAGCTCAGATTGTAGCTTCGCTTTCTGGTGGTGTAGAAGGTTTGATTAAGTCTTTGCCTTCGGTAAATTCTAATGCAGAATTGTCATCGCAATACATGGTGAGAGGTGGTAATTATGATGAAAATTTAATTTACATCAATGATATTGAGATTTACAGACCATTTCTTGTGAGAAACTCTTTGCAAGAAGGAATGAGCATCATTAATCCAGATATGGTTTCTATGATTAACTTTTCTGCAGGTGGTTTCGAAGCGAAATATGGTGATAAAATGAGTTCTGCGCTGAATATTTATTACAGGCAACCTTCAAAAACCGAAATCTCTGGTGAGGCAAGTCTTATTGGCGGAAGATTGTCTCTAGGTTTAGCTTCTAAGAATAAAAAATTATCTGCTTTATTCTCAGGAAGATACAGAAACACCAATTTGGTTCTGAATACGTTGAATGAAGATACAGATTTTAATCCTCAATATTTTGATTTTCAATCGTATATCAATTATTACATCAATGATAAATGGTCGGTTTCATTTTTAGGATATTGGTCGAAAAATGACTACGAAATGATTCCAAACTACAAAGAAGTAGATTTTGGAACCGTACAACAGCCGATAAAATTATTGGTAGGTTATGAAGGAAAAGAAGATGATTCTTATAAAAACATGATGGGAACTGCTTCTATCACTTATAAACCAAGCAAAAAATTAAGTGTTACGCTAGATAATTTTGCCTATCAAAACAGAGAAAGAGAATATTATACTATTGCTTCAGGTTATTTATTGCAAACCTTTGATCCTGTGACTGGAGACCCGAATTCTAGTTATGATGCAGGCGGACAAATAGATCATGCAAGAAATGATTTATTAGCAAGAACGTATGGAAGTCAATTGAGAGTAAAATTTTCTCCAAATGCCAATACTGATATAGAAGTAGGTGCAAAATTCGAGAAAGAAATGCTGAAAGATCTTACGAATGAATGGCAATTGGTAGATTCTTTAGGTTACAGTACACCGAGAACTTATTTGAATCCTGGAGTTTTAGACGCGTCTGATTTAAAATTGAAATACAATATTTCTGGAAATAACGAAATCAATCCTACGAGAATTTCTGGTTACGCTCAGTTTTCTAAAAAATTATATTGGGAAGAAAACAGAGTGTTCATCAACGGTGGAGTAAGAGCGCAACAATGGAGTTTTAACAAAGAGACTTTAATTTCACCAAGAGCACAATTCGCGATAAAACCAGATTGGGATGCAGATATGCTTTTCAGAATTTCTGGAGGAATTTATTATCAAGCGCCATATTACAAAGAAATCAAAGATTTAGACGGAACATTTAATGAAAATATTAAAGCTCAGAAATCCATTCAACTTATTTTAGCGAATGATTATGAGTTCAAAATGGTAGAGCGACCATTTAAATTGACCACAGAATTATATTACAAAAAAATGAATGATTTAATTCCGTATTATATTGATAATGTTAGAATTAGATATTCAGGAAAAAATAATTCAGAAGGTTATGCTTATGGAGTTGATACCAGACTGTTCGGTGAATTTGTCCCAGGTGTAGATTCTTGGATTTCTGTAAGTTATGCCAGAGCAAAAGAAAATATTGATGGAAGAGGCTATATTGCAAGACCAACTGACCAAAGATTTAGATTTTCTATGTTTTACCAAGATTACATGCCGAAATTCCCAAGCATGAAAGTTAATCTTACCTTATTATTTGCAAGTGGTTTACCAAATGGAGCTTCATTATTTGCAGACCCTTATGAATACACTAAAACTTTACCTTCTTACAAACGTGTTGATATTGGTTTAGAAAAAGTTTTCATTGACCAAAAAGACAATAAAGCAACAGGTGATTTCTGGAGAAAATGTAAAGAGTTATCATTAGGTGTACAAATTTTCAATGCTTTCAATATTAATAACACTATTGCTAATCAATGGATTACCGATGTTAATTCAAGTTATATTTATCCAGTTCCTGTAAGATTAACGGGTAGATTTTTTAATGTTAGGTTAAACTTTAAGTTTTAATAAAAAGAAAGTCTTGAATGTTTGGACTGCCCCCAAAAAGTTAGACACTTTTTAGGGGCATTTTTTATGGGGAAAAGTAAATATTCATTAGACTTTAAATTAAAAGCTATAAAGAGATATCACAAAGGGGATATTGGAACAGACGATTTAGGAAAACGCATTGGAGTTTGTGGTTCCTTGGTTCGTAAATGGATAAAATTTTATGAACTTTATGGAGTTTCAGGACTTGTTCGGCTTTCCAATACGCATTACACAAAAGATTTTAAATTAAAGATTTTATCAGTAATTGAGAAAGAGAATTTAAGTTTAAAAGAAGCGTCGAGAAGGTTTAATATTCCTGCGGAGTCCAGTATTCTTAGTTGGCAGCGTAATTACAAAAAAAATGGTATTTTAGGTTTAGAAAACATACCCAGAGGAAGACCTAAAACCATGAGTAATTACACGCGAAAAAAAAAGAAAACAGGCAAACCCTTAACAAGGGAGGAAGAACTGTTGGAGAGGATTTATTATTTAGAAGCCGAGAACGCCATTTTAAAAAAGTTAGACGCCTTAATTCAGGAAAGGAAAAATCCAAAGCCATCGAAGAGTTAAGGCAGGACTTTGATTTAGCAGTACTACTGCATTGTACATCGATGGCAAGAAGCAGTTTTTATTACTATCAAAAACGCTTTCAAATGAAAGATAAATATGCGGAAATAAAAGAAATGATTAAGCAGATTTATCATCGTCACAAAGGAAGGTTGGGCTATAGAAGAATTACTTTGCTTTTGAAAGAAAAAGGAATTTTGATTAATCACAAAACTGTTTTACGACTTATGAAAATATTAGGTTTAAAGAGTATTATCCGAGTGAAGAAATATAAATCTTACAAGGGAGAGCAAGGGAAAATTGCGCCCAATGTTCTACAGAGGAATTTCAAATCGGACACTCCTAATCAGAAATGGGCAACCGATGTTACAGAGTTTAATGTATCGGGTAATAAACTTTATCTATCTCCAATCATCGATTTATTTAATGGTGAAATTGTCAGTTTTGACTTATCTGAAAGACCTGTGTTTAGCCAAATCATCAGAATGCTAAAGAAATCATTCAGAAAAGTAAAATCTACACAAAACATCATTCTACATTCTGATCAAGGTTGGCAATATCAAATGAAACATTACCAAAACTTGTTAAAAGAAAAAGGTATTATTCAAAGTATGTCCCGAAAAGGAAACTGTTTGGACAATGCGGTGATAGAAAACTTTTTTGGAACGATAAAATCAGAAATGTTTTATGCCAGAAAGTTTGGTTCCATTCAGGAACTTAAGATGGAAATAGTGAAGTACATTCACTATTACAACAATGATAGAATAAGACTCAATCTCAAAGGAAAGAGTCCGGTACAGTACCGAACTCTTTCCTTTGAAAATATTGTTTAATTTTGTCTAAACTTTTGGGTGCAGTCTAGTTCTTCAAGACTTTTTTATTTTTAGTTGGACTGAGCTTTAATTCTTTTCTCCGAGAGATTTCTAAATCTTATCACCAAAAGCACCGCAGAAATGGTAAGTCCAATTCCCAGAGCTATCCACATTCCGAAAGCACCCATTTTCATAGGAACCGTAAGATAATAACCTAATGGAATAGTAATCACCCAATAAGCGATAAACGTAAGAATTGAAGGAATTTTCACATCTTGTATTCCTCTGAGACAACCAAGTGCAGTCACTTGAATTCCATCTGATAATTGAAATAATGCTGCGATAATCATCAATTGAGACGCCAATTCTACTACAGCAATGTCTTCTTTTTTGGTGAAAAATGTTGGTAAAACATCTTTTCCAAGAATAAAAACCAATCCGCACATTAACATAAAGATAAAAGCGATTTTTAAGTTGTTAAAACCAACTTTTTCTAGATTTACAAAGTCTTTTTCGCCTAATTTTCTTCCAATCATTACCGTAGAAGCTACACTGAATCCTACACAAAGATTAAACGTGAAACTCGCCATAGAAAGGGCAATTTGATGTGCTGCAATGTCTTTTGCAGAAATCAATCCACAGATAAAAGCTGCACCAGCAAAAGCTGTTACCTCAAAAAATAATTGCAATGCAGTAGGAAAGCCCAATCTGATTAGTTTTTCGAACATTTCTTTGGTGAAATCCTTTATTTTCAGAGAAAAATCTTTGATGTATCTTCTCGTTTTTTCTTCTTTAATCAATACATAATACAAGAAAACCATCATGGCAACTCTTGCAATAAATGTAGCCCAAGCTGAACCAGCAACTCCCATTTTAAAATGCTCTATAAACACATAATTGAGGATTACGTTAATAATATTTGCAAAAATGGTCGCTTTGGTTACTCCAATCGTAAAAGAAAGTCCTTCTGAAACTTCTCTCATCGTTTGAAAAATCATAAATGGAATAATACTCAAGGTGACGATGGAAAGAAAGGTAATAGTATCGGGTAAAATTTCTTTTGGTTGATTCAAATATGGCATAAGTGGAATGATTCCAAAAATCAAAAGCATTAAGACAAAAGCCAAAATGATATTTACCACAAATCCGTGTCGGAAAATGCTGTTAATTCTGTTGTGATCATGTTGAGAATGCGCTTCGGAAACCAATGGCGGAATCGCCAATGAAAAACCTAGTCCAAAGATGAAAATAGAGAAAAACATAGCGTTTCCTAGAGAAACTGCTGCCAATGCTTTTGCGCCGAGAAGTTTCCCCACAATAATGTTATCAAACAAGTTTACAGAAACTTGCCCTACTTGTGTAAGCATTACTGGGAGCGCAAGTTTTAAGGTTTCTTGCGTAAACTGTTTATTGAGAAATTTCATTTTTTAAGTTTAAAGGTTAAGCGTTTCTTTTGGCCAATTCTTTTTGTTCTGCTTTTTGAATTTTTTTGTAAACATAAATGCTCATCAAAACACTGAATTCATACAAAACTAAAAGCGGAAATGCTGCAGCCAACATACTGAAAACATCTGCAGGAGTAACAATTGCGGCAACTACCATAATGACTACAATCGCGTGTCTTCTGTACGTTTTTAAAAATACAGGCGTCAAAATTCCTATCGTTGTCAAAAAATAAACGACTACTGGAAATAAGAAAACCAATCCCATTCCTAAAACCACTTGCAAAAATAGAGTAGTGTAATCTGATAAATCAAATAATTGCGTGATAGAATCTGAAATGGTAAACAATAATCCGAAATTTATTGCTAATGGAAGGATAAGATAATAACCAACTAAAGCTCCTATTAGAAATAAAATCCACACAAAATTAATCACAAAAGATGAATTTTTTCTTTCTTTGGGATGAAGTGCTGGACTGATGAATCTCCACAATTCCCAAATAATATAAGGAAGAGCCAAAACCATTCCTCCGAAAATAGAAACAGACATCATTACATCAAATTGTTGCAATAATTTTTTCTGTTGAA
Source organism: Cloacibacterium caeni (assembly GCF_907163125.1). NCBI lineage: Bacteria > Pseudomonadati > Bacteroidota > Flavobacteriia > Flavobacteriales > Weeksellaceae > Cloacibacterium > Cloacibacterium caeni. The sequence continues at coordinate 1,153,975 of NZ_OU015319.1, read as the reverse complement.
CTTGAAACGTATCTGGCAAAACGAAACTTTCGTGACCAAAAAATTCCTGAGAATAATGATTGATCACTCTAAAAGTAATAAAATCATTTTTGGTAGGTGCAAAAAACACATTATCCATAATCCAGTTAATATTGAAACCTACAATTAAAGCTCCAATAATAATTGCGATAATACAACGAATAAGATGCGATCTTAGTTCACCTATATGTCCTAAAAAGGACATTTCTTTCTCTTCTGCCATATATTTTAGTTCCGAATTTTCGGATTTTATTTTTTATTATTTAAACTTACAGTTTAATTCTTTCTTGTACAAAATGTTTTAGTTCTTGACTCTTGGCTCTTGATTCTAGATTCTAGATTCTTGTCTCTTCTAGTTAATTCCTTCATCTAACAATCTATGTAAATCGATAATTCCGAAATAATTTCCGTTATCAGTTACAATCAATTGACCGATATTGTTTTGCTTTAAAACAGTCATCGCTTCTTTTGCAAGCGCATTTTTGTCAACCGTTTTTGGGTTTGCAGACATTAAATCTTTTGCTAAAATTCCGGTAAGATTTTCAGTTTTTAGAAGCATTCTTCTTAAATCTCCATCGGTAATTACACCAACTATTTTTTCTTGGTCTGTTACCACCGTTATTCCATGCTTAGAGCTTGAAATAGAAAAAATTACATCTTTTATGCTAGAATTTACTTCAACTAAAGGTCTTTGCTCAGAAACGAATTGTTCTACTCTTGCTGTTAAGTTTTTTCCTAAACTTCCACCAGGGTGAAACTTGGCAAAATCTTGGTCTTTGAAATTATTCAGTTCCATTAAACAAACCGCTAAAGCATCACCAATGGCCATTTGAACCGTAGTAGAACTTGTTGGCGCCAATTTATTAGGACAAGCTTCCACTTTTACCGAAGAATCTAAAACCACATCAGAAGCTTCTGCCAATTTAGATTTTACATTTCCTGTCATCCCGATGAATGCCGAAGAATAATCTTTCAAAAATGGCAATAAATACACTACTTCTGGCGAATTTCCAGAGTTAGAGATGCAAAGCACCACGTCATTTTTTTGTATCACGCCTAAATCTCCGTGAATTGCTTCCGCAGCGTGTAAAAACTGAGAAGGAGTACCTGTAGAATTTAAAGTTGCTACAATTTTGTTTCCTACGTGTGCAGATTTACCGATGCCTACTACAATCAGTTTTCCTGTAGAATTATTGATGATGTTTACGGCTTTTTCGAATTGTTCATTAATTCTATTTTTAAGCGATTCTAGCTCAGTAACTTCTACTGCAATAGCGTTTTTGGCAAGGCTAATAATGTCTATTTTTTCCAAAATACAATTTCTTAGATTTATTTATTTTTCAGAAGACAAAAATTAAGATTTTTAAAATTTTTAAAAATTTTCAAATCTCATTAAAAAGTTTTATCTTTGGTAAGATGCAAATTTAGTAAAACTTACTTGAACAGATGAAGACTAAACATGAAGATTTAACAAGTGCACTAAAAAAATATTTCGGATTTTCTACTTTTAAAGGAAGACAAGAAGAAATTATTTCCACTTTATTAAGTGGTAATGATGTTTTCGTATTAATGCCAACTGGCGGTGGTAAATCGTTGTGTTATCAACTTCCTGCACTTCTTTCAGAAGGAACTGCTATTGTAGTTTCTCCGCTGATTGCTTTAATGAAAAACCAAGTAGATGCCATTAATGGTATTTCTGCCGAGGAAGGAGTAGGTCATGTCCTGAATTCTTCTCTCAATAAAACCCAAACAAAACAAGTTTTTGATGACATCAAAAGCGGCAAAACCAAGTTGCTCTACGTAGCTCCAGAAAGTTTAGTAAAAGAAGAATACCTTAATTTTTTAAAAGAAATAAAAATTTCTTTCGTAGCGATAGACGAAGCGCACTGTATTTCGGAATGGGGACATGATTTCCGTCCAGAATACAGAAATCTCAAATTAATTATTGATAAAATTGCAAAAGTTCCTGTAATTGCATTAACTGCAACTGCTACACCTAAAGTTCAGGATGATATTCAGAAAACTCTAGGAATGAACAATGCATTGGTCTTTAAAGATAGTTTTAATAGACCTAATCTTTATTACGAAATTCGTCCTAAAGTAAATGTAGACAGAGAAATTGTAAAATTTATCAATCAACACAAAGGCAAATCAGGAATTGTTTATTGTCTCAGCCGAAGAAAAGTAGAGGAATTTTCTCAGTTATTGCAGGTAAATGGAATCAATGCATTACCATATCACGCTGGTCTTGACCAAAAAACCAGAGTGGCGAATCAAGATAAATTCTTGATGGAAGAAGCAGATGTAATTGTAGCTACCATTGCTTTCGGAATGGGAATTGACAAGCCAGATGTAAGATTTGTCATTCATTATGATATTCCAAAATCGCTAGAAAGTTATTATCAAGAAACAGGTAGAGCTGGTAGAGATGGAGGAGAAGGTCATTGCCTTGCTTTTTATGACCCAAAAGACATTGAAAAATTAGAAAAATTCTTAGCTCAAAAACCAGTTTCTGAACGTGAAATCGGACTTCAACTTTTGAATGAAGTAGTAGGTTACGCCGAAACTTCTATGAGCAGAAGACAATATTTATTGTATTATTTCGGAGAAGAATTTGACCCAATCAATGGTGATGGTGCTAAAATGGATGATAATTCTGTAAACCCGCCAAAACTGAAAGACGCTTCTAAAGATTTGAAAAAAGTCTTAGAAATCGTAAAAGATTTGGAAGAAAAATTCAGAACTAAAGATTTAATTTCGATTATTTCGGGTAAAGAATCTGCAACTACCAAAGCTTACAAATTAGAGAATTCTAAACATTTCGGAATTGGGAAATCTGAAAATGACAATTATTGGAAATCTATTATCAGACAAGCTACTGTACAAGGTTATTTGACTAAAGATATAGAAACTTACGGCGTTCTGAAACTTTCAGACAAAGCTAAAAATTTCCTTTCAGGAAAAGAAACACCAGAATTTATGATTGCCGAAGATAGAGAATATGATTTGGCAGCGATTGCAGACGCAGAACAAGTTCAGGTACAAGCTGGAGGTGGTCTTGACCAAAATCTTTTCGCTCAGTTAAAAGAGTTGAGAAAAAAAGTAGCCAAAAAACATGGCATTCCACCTTACACGGTTTTCATGGATCCAAGTTTGGAAGATATGACTGTACAATATCCAATTTCGGTAGACGAAATTGCAAAAGTTTACGGAGTTGGTGAAGGAAAAGCTAAAAAATACGGAAAAGAATTTGCAGAATTCATCGCGAAATATGTAGAAGATAACAATATTGAGAGAACTCAAGACATGGTGCTGAAAACAGTTGCCAATAAGTCTTCGCACAAAGTTTTTATCATTCAAAATACCGACAAAAAAATAGATTTAGAAGACATTGCCAAAGCGAAACATCTGAGCATGGACGATTTGCTTTCTGAAATGGAATCTATTGTTTATCAAGGAACTAAACTCAATATAGATTATTACATAGAAGAAAATTTTGACGAAGATATTGTAGATGATTTTATGGATTTTATGAAAGAATCCGAAAGTGATTCTATGAAAGTTCTTTTAGCAGAATTTGGTGATGATTTAACGGATGAAGAAGTAAGGATGCTCAGAATTAAGTTTATTTCTGATGTTGCGAATTAAGTAATTGAAAATATCTAATTCCCACAGATTACACAGAAAACACAGATTAATTTCTGTGAAAATTTGTGAAATCTGTGGGAAAATAATATATGAAAAAAATCCTTCCAGATCTTAATGCAGGTGGTGCAGAACGCATTGTGACTACCATTGACAATCATTTGCCCGGAGTAGAAATCTTAGAACAAAATCACGATTCGGAAGCGATTAAAAATTCAATACAATCTAGATTTTCTAAAGAAATGATTTTAGAGAAATATTTTGAGGTTTTTGAAAGTATTGTTTCTCACAGATAACACAGATTTTCACAGAAAAATTTAACGAATGTTTAAAATCTTATAAATCTGTGCATCTAATAGAAATAAAATCAATTTGAAAAAAAAATTAAGTATTAATTTAAAAATCATATCAATTTTTTTTTATCAATTCAAATTTGTAAAATCTGTGCAATCTGTGAGAGAAAAATTCCGTATTTTAGCAAAAATTAAGTTTTAATAAAAAATAATATAAAATGTCACAATTTGATGTTACTGTAATTGGTTCAGGACCTGGTGGTTACGTAGCTGCATTAAGATGCGCACAATTAGGCTTCAAAACTGCTCTTATCGAGAAATATTCTACTTTGGGAGGAACTTGCTTAAATGTAGGTTGTATTCCGTCAAAAGCGCTTTTAGACAGCTCAGAACATTTCGAAAATGCAAAGCATAATTTTGCAAATCATGGAATTATTATCAACGAACCTCAAGCTGATTTGGCAAGAATGGTGGCTCGTAAAAACGAAGTAGTAGACCAAACTACCAAAGGAATTAATTTCTTGATGGACAAGAATAAAGTAACTGTTTTTGAAGGTTTAGGAAGCTTCGAATCTGCTACTCAAGTAAAAGTAACGAAAAATGATGGTTCTTCTGAAATTTTAGAAACCAAATATGCAATTGTTGCTACAGGTTCTAAACCATCTACTTTGCCTTTCATCACTATAGATAAAGAAAGAATTATCACTTCTACGGAAGCGTTGAATTTAAAAGAAATTCCAAAACATTTAGTAGTAATTGGCGGTGGTGTAATTGGTCTAGAATTAGGTTCTGTTTATTTGAGATTAGGTTCTCAGGTAACCGTTGTAGAATATATGGACAAAATTATTCCTACAATGGATGGTGCTTTGTCTAAAGAATTGACTAAAGTTCTTAAAAAACAAGGTATGAAATTCATGCTTTCAACAGGAGTTCAATCGGTAGAAAGAAATGGAGATTCTGTAAAAATTACAGCGAAAGACAAAAAAGGAGAAGAAGTAAGTGTAGAAGGAGATTATGTTTTAGTTTCTGTAGGTAGAAAACCATTCACAGAAGGTCTTGGATTAGAAAAAGCTGGAGTAGAATTAGACGAAAGAGGAAGAGTAAAAGTAAACGACCATTTACAAACCAATGTTGCCAATATTTATGCAATTGGTGACGTAGTAAAAGGAGCTATGTTGGCTCACAAAGCGGAAGAAGAAGGCGTTTTCGTAGCTGAAACTTTGGCAGGTCAAAAACCACACATCAATTATAACTTAATTCCAGGAGTTGTTTACACTTGGCCAGAAGTTGCAGGAGTGGGTAAAACCGAAGAGCAATTAAAAGAAGAAGGAGCAGCTTATAAAGTAGGTTCTTTCCCAATGAGAGCACTTGGAAGAAGCCGTGCTTCTGGAGATATTGACGGATTAATTAAAATTTTGGCTGATGAAAAAACAGACGAAGTTTTAGGCGTTCACATGATTGGTGCAAGAGCTGCAGATTTAATTGCAGAAGCTGTAACTGCTATGGAATTCCGTGCAAGTGCAGAAGATATTTCTAGAATGTCTCATGCGCATCCTACTTATGCAGAAGCGATTAAAGAAGCTGCATTAGACGCTACAGGAAAACGTGCGCTTCACATGTAATTTTTGATTGAAAAATTTAAAAATTAAATATTTAAAAATAAAAGAGAAGTTTCGGCTTCTCTTTTTTATTTGGGCAGCAATTTCCTCGTTCCGCTCCCGCTTTTTTGTTTCGCTTCGCTACACAAAAAGAGCTCCGCTCAACTCGGGCTGCAATTCGGTTATCATTTAGAAAATTTCTGCAACTTTTTTTTGTACATTTGATTTTATATGTTTCTTGCAGATTACGCAGATATTGCAGATAATTGAAAATAAAAAATCTGTTTAATCAGCCAAATCAGCGAGAGAAATTGAAAAATTCTAAAATATCACTATTTCAAAAAAATTAAAAATATGATTACAAAACCTATATTTCCATGTCTTTGGTACGATGGAAAAGCCAGAGAAGCTGCAGATTTTTATTGCCAAATTTTCCCTAATTCTAAAATCCTTTCAGATAATGGAATGGTCGTAAAATTTGAACTGAACGGAAGAGAATTCATGGGATTAAATGGCGGTCCGAATTTCAAATTTGATGAAGCCGTTTCTTTTTGTATAGAATGCGAAACACAAGAAGAAATAGATTACTACTGGGAAAATTTACTGAAAAATGGAGGACAGGAAAAAGTTTGCGGTTGGCTTACAGACCAGTTCGGAATGTGTTGGCAAGTCTATCCAAAGATTTTAGTTGATATGATGAATGACGCCGAAAAAGCACCAAAAGCTGTAGAAGCATTTCAGAAAATGGTAAAATTTGATATACAAGCTTTACTTGATGCTGTGAAATAAAACCTTACCTTTGCAAAACTTACCAATTATCAATTATAAAAATGCAGTTAGGAAAAACTCAAACTTTAAAAATCGCAGAAAAAAATACCTCTGGACTTTTCTTAGAATCTCAAACCGGTGAAAGAGCTTTTTTGCCTAAAATTTTTGCAGACGAAAATGCAGAAATAGGCGATGAAATATCAGTTTTCGTGTATCAAGATGATTCTGCTTTGAAAGCTACTTCAGAAATTCCGCTTTGCGAAGTAGGAGAGTTTGCAGTGATGACTTGCGTGCAATCTTTGCCAAGTGGCGCTTTTATGGATTGGGGAATTATCAAAGATTTATTTATTCCGTACAAACAACAAAAAGGTAAAATCCTCGAAGGAAAACGTTATTTGGTGTACGTTTATGTAGATGATGTTTCAGACAGAATTACAGGAACCACTAAGTTTAAAAGAAATCAATCTTACGATAATGTTCCTTTCAAAAAAGGAGAAGAAGTAAACCTTATCATTGCAGGAGAATCAGAAATTGGGTTCAATGTAGTGGTGAATAAAAAATATTTAGGCTTAATTTATACTTCGGATGTATTTAAAAAATTATATCCACTGTCTGAAGAAACAGGCTACATCAAAACCATCAGAGAAGACGGTAAAATAGATGTTACGCTTCAGAAACAAGGTTATGAAAACAATCATGATGAATTTCAACAAAAAATTCTTCAGAAATTAGAAGAAAATTACGGAATTCTTTATCTCTCAGACAAATCAGAACCCGAAGAAATAAAGCAAGAACTGCAAATGAGTAAAAAGAATTTCAAAAAGGCAATTGGCGGTTTATATAAAGACCAAGTCATAGAAATTCTGGAAGACAAAATCAGACTCATCAACGAAGAATAAAACAAAAAGAGCAGAAATTTCTGCTCTTTTTTTGGTTATGCTTTTGGAGATTCACCTTCTGGTTTTGTAGGTTTTTCTTCTATTATTTTAGCATCCTCTTCTTTAGGATTTTCGCCTTTTAAGTAAGACGGAAGATTAAGTCCTGCCATATTGAATAAATCATTCAATGGAGGAACGGTTTTCATCATTCCTGAAACAAAATTTGCGGTAGAAGTACTTCCTTCAGGATTGTTTCCGCCATCCCAAACGGTAATTTTATCAATTTTAATATTTTTAACTGCTTCCACTTGAGTTTTTACCAATTCTGGTAATTTCTCAATCAATAATAATTGGAAAGCACTATTGGTATCACCACCTGCAGCTTTTACAATTTGGTCATAACCTTCTGCTTGTTTGGTTAAGATTTCATAAAGACCTTTTGCTTCTGCTTCCATTTTGGCAAAAATCGCGTCTGCTTCACCTTTTGCCTGAAGTCTTATTTTTTCTGCTTCTGCTTCTGCATCAATGATGGCTTTTTGTCTTGCAATTTCAGCTGGAACTACAATATTGGCATTTTGAGTAGAGCGTTCTCTTTCAGCTCTAGCGGTTTCAGCTTTTTGTTCAGCTAAGTAAGATTCTTCTAAAGCTTTTGCGGATTGTACTTTTTCAGCAGCCATTGCTATTTTAAGCGCTTCTGCTTCTTTTTCACGTCTTTGAGCATCAGAATTGGCAATGGTAATTTTCGCTTCGTTTTCTCCTTTTACAGCGATAGAGTTGGCTAGTGAAGTTGCGATTCTCGCTTCTTTTTCAGCTTCAGCTTTACCGATGCTTTCATCTTTTTTTGCTGAGGCAATGCTTACTTCTCTATCTTTTTGAGTAACAGCAATTTTTACATCTCTATCTCTTTGTGTTTCCGCAATGACTACATCTTTTTCTCGGTCTGCACTTGCCTTACCTGTTTCCCCGATTTTTTCTTGCTCCGCTACAGAAATTTTAGCTTCGTTAATCGCTTTTGCAGCAGCTTCTTTACCAAGAGCTTCTATGTAGCCAGATTCATCTTTAATATCGGTTACGTTTACGTTAATAAGTTTTAAACCAATTTTTTTAAGTTCTGTATCTACGTTTTTAGAAATATTATCAAGGAATTTATCTCTATCTGAGTTAATTTCTTCAATAGTCATGGTAGCAATCACCAAACGCAATTGACCAAAAAGAATATCTTTAGAAAGTTCTTGAATTTGTTCTGGAGCAAGTCCTAATAATCTTTCTGCAGCATTTCCCATAGAATCTGGCTCGGTAGAAATAGCGATGGTAAACCTACAAGGCACGTCTACTCTGATGTTTTGTCTAGAAAGCGCATTGGTAAGATTGGCTTCAATAGAAATTGGCTTAAGGTCTAGGTAAGCAAAATCTTGAATAACAGGCCAAATAAAAGCACCACCTCCGTGAATACATTTAGCAGATTGACCGCCAGTTCTTCCGTAGATGACTAAGATTTTGTCAGAAGGACATCTTTTGTACCTAGAAATAAGGGCTAGAATAGTTACAAATATTACAATTGCAACAATAACGATAATAATAAAAGGTTCCATTGATTTTAATCAGTTTATATTAATTTAAATTTTTTCTACAATTAAAATTTTGTTTTCTGTATTGATGATTTTCACGCTTTCGCCAGAAAGAATTTCTTCTCCTTCTGTTACTGCATTGAGTTCATGAAAACTACCATTAATGCTTACCTGAATTTTTCCAGTTCCCGATTTATGAGCGGGAATTTTAAGATAAACTTCAGCGGTTTTTCCGATGGTTTTTTCCATTTTAAAGGTGTTGTCTTCTTGTAATTTTAGAAATTGCTTGATGATGATAAAGAATATCGCCACGAAAATTAATCCTACTAAAGTTGCTAAAGCTACCAGAAGATAATCATTCATTTCGCCAAAAAAAGCCACACCAGTCCACCCAAAACCAAGAAGAAAATTAATGAGATTTCGGAAGGTAAACCATTCAAAAGGTGCATCTACATGATGAAAGTCTCCATCAAAATCTGTATCTAAATCAGAAGACTCTACTCCTACTAAAGTGAGAATGGTTTGCAATAAAAAAATAATGCTGGATAGGAGAGCAGAATACCAAAATGCTTGCTGAAGCACGCTCATCCCAGTAAAGAAATCGGTCATAGTTGAATAAAATAGTTTTCCAAATATAGCGAAAATCTGGTTCTTTATCAAGAAAAAGGAGACTTTTAAGCTTCTTTTCTTACAATCAGAATAAAATCATCTTCTAAAAATTTATACCCAAAATCATACACAAAATAATATTGAGCTCCGTTTTTATAGGTTTTAATATTGGTAAAATATTCGAAATCAAAACCAGCAACCGAAAGTTTATTTCTAGTGGTTTTGGCTTTGTTTTCTACAAAATTTTGTTCAGAGAGAATCTTGAAATTCTTGCGCAGTTTATTATTAATATTGCGCATAAGGTTGGTTTGGTCTTTGTTCTGTTTATTGTTATAGGCGTTTCTACAAGCATCACTGCAGAATTTCTTATCAATTCTGCCCATGATTTTTTCGCCACATTCTTGACAGTTTTGCATGGTGTTAGTTTTATGTAAAGATAAAAAATCCGTTTGTAAACGGATAATGTTTTGGTTAATTTTTTTGAAAGTTAAGTTGTTAAATACTTTGGGTATTACATTTTGCCGAACCTATTTAATCTACTGGTTTTATTTTCTTATAAATACTTGATTATAATATTTGTTTAAAAGTCCATTTCCAAAATAATTTTCAAGTATTTCTTTACTAACTTTTGACTTCAAGTTATTATATTCTTTTTTTTGTTCATCGTTAGTATTTTCTAAGCTTCCAAAAAATACCATTTTAAATAGGACATTATTAGGTTCTAATTTAGAAGCTTTAAATAATAATTGTTTTCCATATTTTTCCAGTTCAATATAGTCGCCGAATTCATAAGGGAAAATTGTAATTGTATATCCAGCTATAAAATTAAATTCTGGAATATTTTCAAAGTTTTTCAAACCAAATTTGAGTTCCTTATTCAATTCTTTACTTAAATCTTCATTATTGTATATCGTGAAAAAACCATTAACATCTTCAATCATTGACCAAAGAAAAAAGTAATAATATTTCCATATTTCAAAATTTATTGGATTTGAATTTAATAAAGATTTGTATTGAAAATATGCTTCATTATATTTTTCTTCGGATTCAAGTTTAAATATATTTTCGAGATTTTGATTCATTTGTATTTTTTTTTGATAAGCTACAGAAAAAAATCAAATATACACAATAATCACAAAAATTTTAAAAATAAATATAAATAATTGATTTTCAGTTATAAAAATTCATACAAACGACTACAAACGTATCTAAATGTATAAAAACCGAATAAAGTTTCTTTTCTGTCACAACTTTGCCACAGAGATTCGAGGGAAACACAGAACGACTCGTTTCTAACGTTTAATTTAAAATTTATTATTATGTCTTTAAGAAACAAAGTGACGCTTATCGGTCACACCGGAAAAGAAGTAGAAATCGTAAATTTCGAAAAAGGAATGAAAGCTACAGTTTCATTAGCAACCAACGATTATTACACCAATTCTCTTGGCGAAAAAGTAGAAGAAACTCAATGGCACAATTTGGTTGCTTTTGGTAAAACTGCAGAGATTTTTCAAAAATACGTGCAAAAAGGAAAAGAAATTGCCATCGAAGGAAAACTTACTTATAGAACTTATGATGATAAAGACGGACAAAAACGCTACATCACCGAAATTAGAGTAGAAGAACTCTTGCTTCTAGGAACTAAATAAAGAAAAACACAAATGGAATTACAGCCTTGTCATTTTTGGCAAGGTTTTTTTTATTTGTAAAATTTTTGTCATTTTGAGCGCAACGAAGTGGAGTCGAAAAATCTTAATTGATTTTAATTAGATTCTTCATTACATAATGCTTCGCAAAATTTCATTCAGAATGACAAAAAAATTAGAAAAATTGTAAATACCAGCTTGATAAATTTGTCAAAGCAAATAAATCTTTGCTTACTTTCAATAGTCATAAAATTATAAAATCTTTGCGTTTTTTTTGAAATCAGAATGTTTAGAAATAATTTTCACTATTTTTGAAATATGAAAATCAATATCAGAACAATTCAACCATCAGACAACGCTATTTTAGCCAAAATCATCAGAAGTTGCTTCCATGATTTCGAAGTAAAATGTACCGCAGGAACCGTTTATACAGATCCTACAACAGATGATTTGTATTCGCTTTTTCAAACGCCAAAATCTCAACTTTGGGTAGCAGAAGCTGATGATAAAATCGTAGGCTGTTGCGGAATTTTCCCCACCGAAAATCTACCAGAAGGTTGTACAGAACTCGTAAAATTCTATATTTCTAATGATGGAAGAGGAAAAGGAATTGGCAGATTATTGTTAGAAAAAACCATAGAAACCGCTCAGGAATTGGGGTATTCTCAGATATATTTAGAAAGCATTCCGGAATTTTCTACCGCTGTTTCCATTTACGAAAAACAAGGTTTCCAATACCTGAATCAACCACTCGGAAATACAGGTCATGATGGTTGTAATCTTTGGATGCTGAAAGAAATGAGCAATGAACAATAAGCAATGAGTAATTGTTTTAAAATCGTTATTTTTGCATAAATTTTTAAATTACTTATTACTCATTACCAATTACTCATAAAAAATGAAGCCAAGTTTAGCGAAAGGAACCAGAGATTTTACAGCGCAGGAAGTTTACCGTAGAAAATACATTATCAATACTTTACAGAATAATTTTGAATTATTTGGATTCCAACCTTTGGAAACACCAAGTTTTGAAAATTTATCTACTTTGACGGGGAAATACGGAGAAGAAGGAGACCGATTGATTTTTAAAATCCTTAATTCCGGAGATTACGCTGCGAAAACAAAAGAGGAAGATTGGAATGCTAAAAATTCTCAAAAGCTCATCGCTCAGATTTCAGAAAAAGCTTTAAGATATGATTTAACCGTTCCTTTTGCACGTTTTGTTGCCATGAATCAAGGAACGCTTACTTTTCCTTTTAAACGTTATCAAATCCAACCAGTTTGGAGAGCAGATCGTCCGCAAAAAGGGCGTTTCAGAGAGTTTTATCAGTGCGATGCAGATGTAGTTGGTTCAGAAAGTCTTTGGCAAGAAGTAGAATTGGTTCAGTTATATTTGAAGTCTTTCAAAGAATTACAAATTCCTGTAAAAATCCATATCAATAATCGTAAAATCCTTTCTGGATTAGCAGAATTTGCCAACATTTCTGAGCAGTTGATTGATTTTACCGTGGCGCTTGATAAATTAGACAAAATCGGGAAAGAAGGCGTGGTAAAAGAACTTCAAGAAAAAAATATTTCAGATGAAGCGATAGAAAAATTATCTTTCCTTTTTGATAATAAACCTCAAACCGAAGTTTTAGAAATCCTTAAAACCAATTTTGCCAATGTAGAAATCGGGAAAAATGGAGTAGAAGAACTAGAATTTGTTTTAGATAATTGTAAGAATCTAGGCATAGAAGATGAGTTGGTTTTCAACATCACTTTAGCGCGTGGTTTAGACTATTATACTGGTGCTATTTTCGAGGTAAAAGCGCAAGGTGTAGAAATGGGTTCCATTGGTGGTGGTGGAAGATATAACAATCTTACCGAAGTTTTCGGGGTGAAAAATATTCCAGGAATTGGAATTTCTTTCGGCTTGGATAGAATTTATCTCGTTATAGAAGAACTGAATCTTTTCCCACAAAATTCTGAAAGGAAAATAGAATATCTTTTTGCCAATTATGGTGAAAAAGAAGCAGCAGAAGCCATGAAGGTTTTAGCCAAACTTCGTGAGAAGGGAATCGCTGCAGAAATTTATCCTGAAAGTGCTAAATTGAAAAAACAATTTGCCTACGCCGAAAAGAAAGGCATAGAAAACCTTATTTTCCTTGGTGAACAAGAAATTGCAGAAGGAAATATCACCATCAAAAATCTAACTTCAGGTGAACAGAAAACAATGAAAATTGAAGAGTTCTTATCATAAAAAAAGCCATCGTAAAGATGGCTTTTTTGTTTATGCTTGTGGAGCGTTTTCTACTTTTTCTTCTACTGTCTCTTTTGCTTCTTCCATTTTGGTTTCCGCTTGAGATTTTAAATCATTGAATTTTTCTTCCGCTTTTCCTTTTAATTCTTCGGCTTTAGATTTTAAATCATTACCGTATTTGGTAAGGTTGTCTTTTGCGTTATTCAATAGGTCGTTAACTTTTTGTTTTTCTTCAGGAGTTGCTTTTTTATATCTCCAAAAAGCAAGCGCTCCAAGACCTAAAAGTGCTAATAATTTAGAACTGTTTTTCATAATTTTTGTATTTAGTGATTAAAATTGTTTGGTTGTTCTTCTGATGACAAAATTATTGTATTATCACCCATTAAAGTTACAAAATTAAATTAAAACGTTATAGTATTTACGTATTTAATTTATCTTTGAACAAATTAGAAAACAATGGATTATATCAATATCAATAAAAATTCTTGGAACGCCAAAGTAGATTATCACCTAAAATCTGATTTTTATTTTGTAAATGAGTTTATTGCAGGAAGAACTTCTCTTAATGAGCCAGAATTAGAACTTTTAGGAGATATTAAAGGAAAGAAAATGCTGCATTTGCAATGTCATTTTGGTCAAGATTCTATTTCTTTAGCAAGAATGGGAGCCGAAGTTACTGCAGTAGATTTATCAGACAAAGCTATTGTTGAAGCCAGAATATTGGCCGAAAAATGTGGAGTTGATGTCAACTTTATAGAATCGAATGTGTATGATTTACCAAATGTTTTAGAGGAAAAATTTGATGTCGTTTTCACCAGTTATGGAGTGATTGGTTGGCTTCCCGATTTAGAAAAATGGGCAAAAGTGATTCAGCATTTTCTTAAGCCCAATGGCGAATTCATCATGGTAGAATTTCACCCTGTAGTTTGGATGTTTGATGATGATTTTACCAAAGTTGCTTATGATTACCAATCTACAGAACCCATTGTAGAAACCTACGAAGGAACTTATGCTGATAAAGATGCGGCGATTACTCAAGAATATGTCATGTGGAATCATGCACTTTCTGAAGTATTTCAAAGTTTAATCAATCAAAATTTAGAGATTAAACACTTTCTAGAATACGATTGGTCGCCGTATGCATGTTTTAAACACACTGTAGAAGTAGAAAATGGGAAGTATAGAATCAGTAAATTTGATAAAAAAGTGCCTTTAGTCTTCTCTATAAAGGCGATGAATAAAGAATTTTCAAATTAATGATTATTTTGTTTTGATTTTTACAAATATTTTCTATATTTGTTTCATAATCGATATGATTAATGAAAAACCTATGAAAAAATGTACCTCTCGTGAAAGCGAGAGGTTTTTTTGTGCCTTCATGTATTCTTATAAATGGTAATAATTATTCAGCAAGTGGCAGTTTTTACTGAACATGACAAATGACAGTAAGTGTTTTAAAATCAGTAAAGTAGCCCGTCGTAACTTTATGAAACAAAAAATAACTTTATGAAAAGAATTATTATTACTCTTGGTGTATTATGTTCAGGAGTTATGATGGCTCAAGTAGGTCATCTTATGCAAGGTATAGGTTCAGTAAATATGAGTATGGGTGGTGCAGCAACGGGTCAACCTATTGACATTAGCGGTGCGTTACAGTGGAATCCTGCGGGAATTACAGATTTTAATGGAAATACCGTTTCTGTAAATGCGGGTTTATTTATGTCTAACCCAGAATTATCTTCTTCTTATGGACCAATGTCTGGAGTGACTAAAGACGAAAAAGCCAACTCTATCATGCCTGCTGTTGCAGTAACTTTTGGTAAAAATCCTCATCATAAATTTGGTATTTCTGTTTTCGGAGTGAGTGGTTTTGGAGTAGAATATCCAGAAAGTACCACCAATCCTATTCTCATGTCTCAACAATATGGTGGCTTTGGGAAAGTAGAATCTAATTATATGTTGATGCAAGTGGGTTTTGCTTATGCTTATAAATTCAATGAAAATTTCTCTATGGCTATTCAGCCTAACGTAAATTATTCAGCTCTAAAAATTCATCCTAATCCATTGGCTAATCCAAGCATGACTGCAGGTTATCCTAATTCTGATAATGCTTCTGCAATTGGCTTTGGAGCACAAGTTGGGATGTATTACAAAACCAACAATGGTTTTAAACTCGGGTTATCTTATAAATCACCGGTATACTTTAATGAATTTAAATTTGAAAACACTTATCTAGACAATACTAAAGGAGAAAACAAATTTACGATGAATTTCCCTGCAATTTATTCAGTAGGTGCTGGTTATTCTCATCGTTTATTTGATTTGGCTTTAGATTACAGATATGTAGACTATGCTAATACAGACGGTTTCTTAGCTAACGGATGGAGCAATTATGGCGCTGTAAAAGGTTTCGGTTGGGAAAGCATCGATGTAATTTCTGCAGGGATTCAAATCAAAGCCATTGAAAAAATGCCAATTAGATTAGGATATACTTACAGTTCTAATCCTATTAATCCAGAATTGACAATGTTCTCTGTTCCAGCTTCTGCTATCATTAGAGATGCATACGAAATAGGAGTAGGATATAAATTAAACGACAAATTCACTATCAATGCAAATTACCATTATGGAGCTAGTGATGGCAAAACTTCTGGAGCATTATTAAACCCGATGATGGCATCACCATCTAATCCTTATGGAGCAATTCCTGGAAGCACTGTAGCGTATGAAATGACCACTTCTATGGCTCAAATAGGAGTAGACTTTAAGTTTTAAAAATATATTAAATTGACTTGAACTCTTCACTATAAAAAGTGGAGAGTTTTTTGTACTTTTTATTCAATTAATGGTAATATTTAAAGATATATGTATATTTTATTTTGAATTTCAATATACTAATCATAAATTTGTCCTTTCAAACAAACTCATTTATCCGAAAGGAGAAAACACAAATGATGAAAAAGAAACGCCTCTCAAAGTATTTTGAGAGGCGTTTTTTATGATATTGAAATAATTCTTAACCTAAGAACGGATATTTATAATCGGTAGGAGATAAGAAATTTTCTTTGATGCTTCTTGCAGAAACCCAACGAAGAAGATTCATTTTAGAACCTGCTTTGTCATTGGTTCCAGAAGCTCTCGCTCCACCAAAAGGTTGTTGACCAACTACAGCACCTGTCGGTTTATCATTGATGTAGAAGTTTCCAGCTGCATTTTCTAAGGCTTTAGTCGCCTCGTTAATCGCATATCTGTCTTGTGCAAATACAGCACCTGTTAATGCATAAGGAGAAGTTTCATCTACTAATTGTAACGTAGCTTTCCAATCTTGGTCATCATACACATAAATCGTAAGAATTGGGCCAAAGATTTCTTCTTCCATACTTTCGTAATGAGGATTTTTAGCTTGAATAACCGTAGGCTGTACAAACCAACCTTTACTGTCATCACAATTACCACCGAAGATTACTTCTGCGTCATTGGCATTTTGAGCTCTTTCGATGTAGCCTTTGCATTTTTCAAATGAAGCCTTATCAATTACCGCATTTACGAAATTAGAAGGATCTTCTGGACTTCCCATTTTAATTTCAGCCAATTGTTCTCCCATAATTCTTTTTACTTCTCCCCAAAGTGATTGCGGAACGTAAGCTCTAGAAGCAGCAGAACATTTTTGACCTTGATATTCGAAAGCACCTCTTACCAAAGCAGTAGCAACTTGACTAGGAACAGCAGAAGGATGGGCTACTACAAAGTCTTTACCACCAGTTTCTCCTACGATTCTAGGATAAGTTTTATATTTATGAATATTTTCGCCAATTTGTCTCCATAATGATTGGAAAACTTCTGTAGAACCAGTGAAGTGGATTCCAGAGAAATCTGGGTGTTCTAGAATTTGCTTAGAAGTTTCTGCACCACCAGAGAAAACCATGTTGATAACACCTGCTGGTAAACCTGCTTCTATCAATACATCCATAATGACTTTAGCTGAATAGATTTGTGTAGCAGATGGTTTCCAAACCACTACATTTCCCATCATCGCCATAGAAGTTGGCAAGTTAAGAGAAATCGCGGTAAAGTTAAATGGCGTAATGGCATAAGTAAAACCTTCTAATGGTCTATATTCTGCTCTATTCCAGATTCCTGCATCAGAAACCGGTTGTTCAGAATACAATTCCGTCATGAATTGTACGTTAAAACGTAAGAAATCTATCGCTTCACAAGCTGAATCTATTTCTGCCTGCATTGCATTTTTACTTTGACCAATCATCGTCGCAGCGTTGATTTTATCTCTGTAAGGACCAGCCAATAAATCAGCCGCTTTTAAGAAAATAGAAGCTCTTTGCTCCCATGGTAAATTGGCCCATTCTGCTCTTGCCTTCAGACAAGAATTGATGGCATCATCTACATGTTGTTTATTTCCTTTGTGGTAATATCCTAAAGTGTGTTGATGATCTTGAGGAGAGTGTAGTGATACTTTTTCACCAGTTTTCACTTCTTTTCCGTCAATAACCATAGGGATTTCTACTTCTTCTGACCACATTTTTTGGTAAGTAGCAATCAGTGATTTAATCTCTGCAGAACCAGGAGCATAGCTTCTTACAGGTTCGTTTTTAGGAGTAGGAACTTGCGAAATTGCGAATGACATATAATTAGATTTAAATATTTAACAATTTAAAAAATGAAAAGATTTCACTTTTTTACAAAAATACAATATAAACCCTCTCCAACCAAAACACTTCTGTTACATTTCATGGAACTATTAGAAAATAAGTCTGATAGACAAATAAAATAAAAACATTTCTCACAATTCTATAATTTTGCTTCACTGATTTTTACCGAAATTTGTAGAAAAATAAATACAATGAAAATCATAAAAGGATTTGCCATCATGGCAGTAGTAGCCATCATTTTTACTTCTTGTGTAGGAATTCCAGAAGGAGTAACTGCTGTACAAAACTTTAACAAAGATAAATATCTGGGCAAATGGTATGAAATCGCTAGGTTTGATTTCCGTTTCGAAAGAAACTTAGACAATACCACAGCGCAATATTCCATCAATCCTGATGGAAGCATCAAAGTACTGAACCAAGGGTACAACTATGTGAAAAAAGAATGGGATTCTGCCGAAGGAAAAGCCAAATTCATAGGCTCTGAATCTGAAGCGAGACTGAAAGTTTCTTTCTTTGGGCCATTTTATGCTGGGTATAATGTGGTAGATATTGACGAAAATTATCAGAATGCCCTTATTTACGGGAATTCTACAGAATACATGTGGATTCTATCTAGAAATAAAACCATAGACGAAGCCACCAAAAAAAGATTCGTCGAGAAAGCAAAAAAAGACGGTTTCGATGTTTCAAAACTCATCTGGGTAAATCACAACAAAGACTAAATTCATTTCAATAACAAAAAAACTCGAGACTAGAACTCGAGTTTTTTTAATGATATGTCTTGTCCTGAAAAAAGTTGACTAAAAACTACTTAATATGTCAACAAAAAAGAAAATTTCAAAAATTCCAATTGCCCCACAAATTTATAGCGAAGCATTTAAACGTCAAGTTGTAAGTGAATTTGAGAGGGGTTTA
Source organism: Cloacibacterium caeni (assembly GCF_907163125.1). Classification (NCBI taxonomy): domain Bacteria; kingdom Pseudomonadati; phylum Bacteroidota; class Flavobacteriia; order Flavobacteriales; family Weeksellaceae; genus Cloacibacterium; species Cloacibacterium caeni. Next base: position 1,135,128 of record NZ_OU015319.1, on the reverse strand, counting down.
TTTACAAAAGCAGAACTTCGAAGACGTTACAATATTCTAGGCAATAGTTGTCTACCAAGATGGTTAAAAAAATATGGTAAATTTACCTATGAAGATAAATTAACTATTGGTCGTCCTATGAAAGATCCTCAACAACAGCGTATAAAAGAGCTAGAAGCTCAATTAGCAAAAAAAGAAGAAGAATTAAAAGTATTTAAACGATTTATTGAAATAGCTGAACGTGAGCTTAAAATTGATATTGTAAAAAAGTCTGGTTCCAAACAGTCGAAGAAATAAATGTAAATAGTTCATTGACTATTTATGAGTTATGCGAACTGTTTGGATACACAAAACAAGCATTTTACAAGCGAAAGAAAAACGTTAGAACACCTAAATACAACTCAGAATTATTACGAAGTTTAGTCGTTACTATTCGTAAGCAATTACCCCGAACAGGTGGCAAGAAACTTTATGTAATGTTACAAGATGAATTTACAAAACATCATATATCAATTGGTCGAGATAATTTCTTAGATTTTTTAAAAGCAGAACATTTACAAGTACCTAAAGTTCGAAGATATTACAAAACAACAAACTCACGACATTGGATGAAACGCTATCCAAATTTAATTAGCAATTTAGTACTTAACAGACCTGAGCAAGTTTGGGTTGCTGATATAACTTATTTACGAACAAAAGAGAAAACATACTATTTGCATTTACTCACTGATGCTTGTTCCAAGAAAATCGTTGGTTATCAACTGTCAGATAATTTAATGAGTTCAACTACAGTAAAAGCTTTAGAAATGGCTTTGATTAACAGGGAAACAAAAAATCAACTCATTCACCATTCTGATAGAGGTTTACAATATTGTAGTAAAGAGTATACCGAATTGTTAAAGAAAAACAATATTTTAATTAGTATGACGCAAGAATACGATCCATATGAAAATGCAGTAGCAGAAAGAGTAAATGGAATTTTAAAAGAAGAATTTGGTTTACATGAAATATTTGAAAACTATCAAAATTTAAACAAACAAGTTACACAAGCCATAACTTTATACAACAATTTTAGAATACATATGTCAATTAATATGATAACTCCAAACCAAGCACATCAACAAAAAATAATACATTTAAAACAATGGAAAAAAATAAATCGTAACAGAATTAATTCTGCTACGATTTAACTATATTTGAATTATTAACGAGTCAACCTTTTTTAGGACAACTCAATATTCTTTTTCTTATATCTTTGTTTACACAAAAAAGAAAGGCAGGATAAGCAATTATCCTGCCTTTATCTTGCCATTGTTTTGCAAGTATTGTACTCTTATTTCAGAGGTTTATTGGGAGTAATAAAATCAATAGATTTTTCAAACTCTTCTAAAGTAATCTGATGATACTGACAAAACTTGATTACAGGTAATGGTCTTTTTGGAGGAATATTATATTCCAACTTAAGTTCTAGCAAGTATTTTCTTGCTGTACGCGGTGAAACATTGTGGAACACTTCTAAATGTTTCGGACTGATGAAGAGAATTTTCTTTTTCATGACCTTTTTAGTTGCTTGGATTTTACTGAATATTTGTTGTGAGTTTGAAAAATGTTTAATTCTGTATGCATAGGTTTTAATATTTAAATTGTTAAAAATTAATTTTAGATTGACTAGATTTCTTACGGGATCTTTGTTTCTGTATTTTTTCATTGTATTGGTATTTTTAGGATTAAAAAATTATTGAGCTAAGGTATATAAGGGGTTCTCTAAAAACTGTAACATTAAAACGAAAAGAAAAAGTCAATTTTTTCGTGGTGTTATTATTGACAGAATCGGTATTATGTTTAGATTTTTTTCTTTATGACAGGTACAGCCTTTTAGAAAAGAATTAATTTTCGGTTTTAGGTTTTTGTAAATATTCATTTTGCTTTATTATTATTCAAATTTCAGGATGTAGAAATAAAATTCTGTGACGCATTTTTTCTCATGTTTATTTTCGTTTCAAATATCTTTTTATGTCTTTATTCGTAAAAGGACACCTTTCTACATTTCCTTAAAACTATTATGAATAAAGAGGTTTGTAGATTTTTGCACGAAGTTAGGGGGGCTATAAAACAAAAACTGTAACATTAAAACGAAAAGAAAAAGTCAATTTTTTCTAGCTCTGCCTTCGACAGGCTCAGGCAACGGGATGAGAAGTGAGAATGTGCCTTCGTGAACTTCGTTCGCAGACCTTCAGTCTGTGCTCAGGCAACGTGTAATAGAAGAATTGGTGATTTCTACAGGCTCAGGTAGCGAGAGTAACACGGGTGATTTCATGAACTTCGTTCGCAGATCTTCGGTCTGTGCTCAATCACCGAGAGTAGAAATAAATATAAAGGGTGGTTGAGTCCTAGTCTAAGGCACTGATTTAGAAAAACAATCCTGATTTCGGCAAGCAAAGTAAGCTTGGTAGGGATTTTTCTGTCTCTAGATTTGATAAACTTAGTTATTTATAAATTTATTTTTGCCTACGAGAAAATGTTTTAAATCCATTTTTTTGGCTCTTTTTTTTACAATTAAAGTTTGAGATTAAATTTAATTGGTAGTTTGTTTTAATACTTTGGAAGGTTTTAAGGATTGAAAAAAAAGACTATTCTCTAAAAACTAAGATTTCAGTTAAAAGTTTCATTTTCCGCTAAAAGTTGATTTTATGACTAAAAGTATTGTTTTCGGCAAAATGTGCTGAATTCGGTTCTTTTCGGCACTCTTGTTTTGGAAATCTTTTTTAGAGCCTCTACATTTGTCTTGCATTCTTAGGGTAAGGATGTAGAAAAGAGATCTTTTGGAAGATATTTTATCGGCAAGTAATATTTACTAGGATAGAGTTAGCGCGCTTTATTTATAGCTTTATTTGAAAAGAATACAACTTGTTTTTTCGCGAAGTCCAATTTTTCTTTTTTCTGATTAATTTATTTAAAAATTTCAAATTATGGCTAAATATAACGGCTTAATAACCATAGAAGGACAAATAGATGGTCTTTCTTTCTATAAAACTGCAGACGGAACATTTGTAAGAAGAGCTGGCGGAGTGAAAAAAAGCAGAATTATGAATGACAGTAATTTTGCAAGAACGCGTGAAAACATGAGTGAATTTAGCGAAGTAGCTAAATCTAATAAGCTCATGCGCAATAGTTTTGGGTATTTACTAGAGAAGTATAAAGACTCTAAAATGCAGGCAAGACTGACTTCTAAACTGTATGAAGTTCTAAGGAATGATACTGTTTCTGATAGAGGTGAGAGGAGTATTGCTATAGGAATAGGAACAGAAGGAGGAGTAGATGTAATGAGAGGTTTTGATTTTAATGCAAGAGCTTCGTTGAGTTCTGTTCTATTTGATGGATTTACCTTAGATATGGAAGCATCTACTTTGACTTTAACAGATGTAGTACTGGGTAGAGGTTTAAAGTTTCCAGCTGCAGCTACAGATTTCAATATCCGATTGATTGAAAGTGTTATCCGATTTGAGGGAGGGAATTTTGAAACCCATGAAAGTAATGTAGTTACGGGTAAAACTTATGGCACAACGCTGAATGGTGTTTTGAGTTTTGAAAGCCCTCTCACTATGCAGGGACAGCGATACTTTTTACTTGTAATAGAATATCTACAAGAAGTAAATGGAAATCTATATCCTCTCAATAATGGTGCATTTAATGTGGTCAATTTGTTGGATATGGTTTAGTAACACTGAATAAAGTGATTAAGAGACTGTCTAATTAGGCAGTCTCTTTTTTAATATCGCATTTGAACATTATGATTCTTTAAATATTTTCAAGAGTTTGAGGTATAAAAACGGGAACGGGAAAGGAAATTTTTATTCTTTAATTTTTAGAAATCAGGGAGTTAAAAGGCTGTGTTGATGGTCTATGAGGGCGATTGATAGATTGTATTTGGTTCGTTGGGAGATAATGATTACTTTTGCCGCCTATTATCAGGAACCTCTACGGGAGGTAGCAACCTGCAACAACAAGCAAGGTGCTAAAGCGATAAGCCAAACTTTTTGGAAAAAATGTTGTCTATCTTTTGTAAAGTTCCTGTGTTAAATTTTTAAATTTTATGAACAATACAAAAGCAAATTTTCTCAGTTTACTTCCTTTTTTAATTTTCGTAGGTACATTTTTAGGTGCCGGAATTGTATTGCAAGATTTTTATGCCTTGCCATCGCCTATTGCCGTGAGTATCGGTATTATTGCCGCCTTTGCCATGTCTAGGTTGCCTCATCAAGAAAAAATAAAAACTTTCTTACACGGTTGTGGGGAATCCAGTGTACTCACCATGTGTATTATTTATCTATTGGCAGGCGCTTTTTCTACGGTAGCACAAGTTTCGGGCAGTGTAGATGCGGTGGTGAATATCGGGCTAACCTATATCTCTGCTGATTATTATGCTCTAGGGATTTTCCTTTTGGCCTCATTCCTTTCCTTGTCTTCTGGAACCTCGGTTGGTGCTATTGTCGCATTAGGGCCTATCGCAATACAGTTGGCTCAAAAAAGTGGAGCAGACCTTAACCTAATTGGGGCAAGTCTTTTGGGTGGTGCTATGTTTGGCGACAATCTTTCGGTGATTTCTGATACTACCATTGCAGCAGCTCAAACGTTGGGCAGCAGCATGAAAGATAAGTTCAGAACCAATTTTTATTTGGCTGCCCCTGCAGTAGTATTAACGGTGGTCATCTTACTTTTTATAGGATTTAGCAATCCTGTCGCACCTATTGCCTATACGCCAACTCCCATTTCTTGGGAACTTATTTTCCCCTATTTGGTGGTTTTGGTTTTAGCCTTTTTAGGGTTAGATGTATTTCTGGTGTTGGTCATCGGGATATTTTTAGCGGGAGCCATTGGTTTGTGGCAAGGGAATCTCACGTGGTTGAGTTTTGCCAAAGCCAGTTATGAAGGCTTCACTTCTATGACCGAAATTTTCCTTTTGTCTTTGCTTACAGGTGGTTTAGCTGCCTTAGTAGAAAAAGCAGGGGGAATTCAATATTTATTGAACAAAATAGAAGCTAAGATTAGCTCTGCCAAATCTGCGCAATTGGGAGCAGGATTGATTACAGGTTTGGTAAATCTCTGTATTGCCAATAATACGGTGTCGATTCTAATCTCTGGGAAAGTGTTGAGACCTATTTCTGAACGTTTTGAAGTTCCAGCCCGAAAGATGGCTTCTGTGATTGATATTTTTGCGTGTATCGTTCAAGGGTTACTTCCTTATGGCGCTCAGGTTTTATTGATTATCGGTTACAGTAAAAATAAAATCAATTATGTGGATATGCTCTCGCATTCTTATTATTTAGGGCTTCTGTTCTTAATGGTGGTGGGTTCTATGTTTTGGGGAAGGTCTAGGAATGTGTTACCTTCGGGAGGCTCAGGTATTTGTTGAGAAAAATTCTTTTCCCCGACCCTAAAGGGTGAAATTTTTCTGTTTGGTTTTGGAGTTTTTATAACACAAAGTTCACGGAGATTTTGTAAAATCATGTCGTTTTTGAGTTCTCAAAGGAACATCAGAGATGTTCTATAGAGTGCACGGATTTTAATGCAATAGAAATAATGTGCCTTCGACTACGCTCAGGCACCGTGTAATAAAAGATTTGGTGGCAGAGCAAAGACTGAAGTTCTGCGAACGAAGTTCACGAAGCCACAGCATCAACAAATAAACTCTGCTTTTCAGATTTAATGTTCTTTTGTCTTGAAACAAAAGAACCAAAAGTTCAAGTCTGGAAATCCTCAGCTAAAAATAAATAACCTTTTCTAAAAACTCTGAAACTCACTCGGCAGAATGCCGAGCTTAAACAGCAGACTTTTTTAACGAAAAGGTTATTCATTTTTTTAACGCTTGCGGTTTCCTAGGACATCAATTAAAATAGGTAATTTTTCAACGTCTATGTTCCTAGGTTAAAAGTTTTAATATCACAAGGTTCACGGAGAGTTGTCGAAATGATGGCGTTTTTGAGTTTTCAAAGGAGCATCAGAGATGTTCTAGAAAGCACACGGATTTTAATGCAATAGAAATCATGTGCCTTCGACAGGCTCAGGCACCGAGATGAGAAGTGAGAATGTGCCTTCGACTACGCTCAGGCACCGAGTGTAGTAATAAATAATACGGTGATTGAGCGGAGTCGAAATCACAGGGAGGAATAAGAACGTGCCTTCGACTACGCTCAGGCACCGAGATTAGAATTGAGAACGTGCCTTCAACTACGCTCAGGCACCGTGTAATAGAAAAATTGGTGGCTGAGCTTGTCGAAGCCACCATTTTAGAAAATTCTTTTTTATTTTTAATTTCCTCTGTAAGTGGAGTAGCCGTAAGGCGATAGGGTGATGGGAACGTGGTAATGTTCTTGGTCTGCCAACTCAAAAACCACTTCTACAAAGGGATAAAAGGATTTTTGTCCTAGACTTTTAAAATACGGTGCGGTGTAAAACGTGAGTTTGTAAATGCCCGTGTTGTTTTTGCCCTCTTGTTTTAAGAAATCTTTTACCCTGCCGTTTTGATCGGTGATTTTTTCTTCTACCAATACCCAATTGTTTTGTGCATCTCTTTTTTGTAAAGTAATTTTTACGTGGGGAGCAGGTTTACCCGTGGAGATGTCTAAAATGTGACTTGAGAGTTGATAGCTGCTTTCTTGAGCATAAACCATAGGTACCATTAAAAACATCATGAGAAATACTAACCAGTTCTTTTTCATTTTTTTTTAGATTTTTATTGTTGAATATTTTTTGTCTTACCCTTACAAAGATGATGCCTATTTATGCCGAATTAACTTCATTTTGATTGATGTTTGCAATGGCATTTATTGTATTATTCTAATGGGAAAGTTTGTGGGTTTTGTGATTGTGGTTTTATTTCTAAATTTTTCATTGGATTTAAGTTGAGAATTACGGTTTTCCTTATTGGTATAAAGATAGGTTTTTGTTATATTTGGGAGAAATAATAAAGTATAGGAAACTAATGGCTAAGAAAAGCACTGTAAAAACTAAATCCATAGAAGAAACGCTTTGGGATTCTGCCAATAAATTGAGAGGTACGGTAGAATCTTCTGAATACAAACACGTAGTATTGGGACTGATTTTCTTAAAATTTGCGAGTGATAAATTTGAAGAGCGTAGAGCGGAACTTATTGCAGAAGGCAAAGAGAAATTTATAGAAATGAAAGAGTTCTACAATATGCAGAACATCTTTTATTTGCCAGAAGAAGCAAGATGGAGCACCATTATCGAACATTCTAAACAGGCAGACATTGCCCTAAAAATAGACACCGCTCTCCACACCATAGAAAAAAACAACCCTGCGCTGAAAGGGGCGCTTCCAGACAATTATTTTTCTCGTCTGAATATGGATGTGAGCAAATTGGCAGCTTTGCTGGATACCATTAACAATATCAATACCTTACAAGATAAGCAACAAGACATAGTAGGAAGAGTTTACGAATATTTTTTGAGCAAATTTGCCCTTGCCGAAGGTAAAGGAAAAGGAGAGTTCTACACCCCTAAAAGTATTGTAAACCTGATTGCCGAAATGATAGAACCTTACAAAGGTATAATCTATGATCCAGCTTGTGGAAGTGGTGGGATGTTTGTGCAGTCTATTAAATTTATAGAAAGCCATCACGGTAATAAAAAGGAAGTCTCTATCTACGGACAAGAATATACAGCTACCACCTATAAACTGGCGAAAATGAATTTGGCGATTAGAGGAATTGCCGCCAATTTGGGAGATGTACCAGCAGATACTTTTGGCAAAGACCAACATCCCGATTTGAAAGCCGACTTCATCATGGCGAACCCACCTTTTAACCAAAAAGATTGGCGAGCAGCCGATGAATTGGTGGACGATGCCCGATGGAAAGGTTATGATGTACCTCCAACCAGCAATGCCAATTATGCTTGGATTCTGAATATGGTAGCCAAACTTTCTGAAAACGGAGTGGCTGGTTTTATCTTGGCCAATGGCGCTTTGAGTGGTGGTGGAACCGAATACGAAATCCGTAAAAAACTGATAGAAAATGATTTGATAGAAGCCATTGTGATTTTACCGAGAAATATGTTTTATACAACAGATATTAGTGTAACGCTTTGGATTCTCAATAAAAACAAAAAAGAAAAAACGGTACAATTGCCTGATGAAGTGCGACAATACCGAAACCGTGAAAATGAAATATTGTTCTTGGATTTAAGACAAAAAGGAATTCCTTTTGAGAAAAAATACACCCAATTTTCTGAGGACGAAATTAGAGAAATTGCAGGAACGTATCACACTTGGCAGTGCCTTCGACAGGATGAGACAACGTCTGAAAACAAGCTGAAAGGTTATGAAGATATCCCAGAGTTCTGTTACAGTGCGACCAAAGAAGAAGTGAAAGCCAAAGATTATTCTCTGGTGCCGAGTAAGTACATTGCTTTTGTAAACCGAGATGAGCAGATAGATTATGAGGATAAAATGAAGGCTTTGCAACAGGATATTACCCAATTATTGCAAGAAGAAGCCCAATCTAAAAAAGATTTGTTGAATGTTTTTAAGGAGTTAGGTTATGCAATCCAATTATAAAAGATTAGGCGATTATATACAAGAAGTAAACATCCGAAACAAAGATTTGAAACAATATCCTTTGTTGGGTGTGAGTATTAAAAAAGAAATGATTATTTCTATTGCTAATACTGTGGGAACAGATATGTCAACGTATAAAATTATCAAAAAAAATCAGTTTGCTTACGGACCAGTAACTTCTAGAAATGGAGATAAAATTTCTATTGCTTTATCTAATGAAGAAAAAGCGTTATTATCCCAAGCTTATGTAGTTTTTGAAACCAATAATCTATTATTACCCGAATATTTAATGATGTGGTTTCGCAGACCTGAATTTGATAGATATGCACGTTACAAATCTCACGGAAGTGCTAGAGAAATCTTTGATTGGCAAGAAATGAGCGAGGTTATGCTCCCCATTCCTTCCCTAGAAAAGCAACAGGAAATGGTAAACGAATACCACACCATACAAAACCGTATTAACCTGAACAACCAACTAATTGCCAAATTAGAAGAAACCGCACAAACGATTTATAAACAGTGGTTTGTAGATTTTGAGTTTCCCGATGAAAACGGTAAGCCTTATAAAAGCAATGGCGGTAAAATGGTTTGGTGTGAGGAGTTGGAGAAGGAAATTCCGGAGGGGTGGGAAGTTGGAAAAATTGGTGATTATTCAAAAGTAAAATCTGGTTTTGCTTTTAAAAGTGACTTGTGGAAGTTAGAAGGAATCCCTGTAATTAAAATTGGTAGCATCTCAAATAATACAATAGATTTTAATGCTTTAGATTTTGTAGATTCAAAAGTATTAGTAAATGCTAGAAATTATACAATACAAAAAGGAGATATTGTTATTGCAATGACTGGTGCAACTATTGGTAAAATTGGAATCGTTCCAAATTTAGGTAAATACACATTAGTAAATCAACGTGTAGGTATGTTTAATTTAGGGGAGAAACCGTTAAATAAAGTTCCATTTCTTTATTTAGTTTTATTAGATGACATTGTTCAAAAAGAAATTAGTAATGTTGGTGGAGATAGTGCACAAGCAAATATTAGTAATTCACAAATAGAAAATATTAAAATAGTTTTACCAAAAGAAAAAAACATCAATGATTTCAATTTGTTATTAGAATCAACATTTGATTTAATTTTAAACAAAATAGAAGAAAACCAAAAACTAGAGGAGTTGAAGGAATTGTTGCTGGGGAGAATGGTAAGGGTTGAGAATTAAAGAATTAAAGAATTAAAAAACTAAACTATGAAAACTGAAATGATGGAAACTGAAAAGCTTCTAAAAGAAGTGAATTGGTTTCTCAAAAACAAAAAATTAGAAGTTGAGAAAAATGAAGATACTTTTAATATGTTTAGAATATGCGGTGTAAACCATTATGAAAACACGCATTCTTCTATTCTTGCAGAACTATTAGATCCCAATGCCAGTCATCAGTTTGAACATAAATTCTTAGATGCATTTATACAGACTCTTATAAAGTTAGATATCCTGCCACCAGAATATCAGTTTGCGTATCAAGATGTGGCAGTACATCGGGAATATTCTACGCCCTATGGTAGGCTTGATATTTTAATTACCAATTCATCATGTGATGCTCTGTTGATAGAAAATAAAATATATGCAGGCGACCAGTTTGACCAGTTAAAAAGATACCACACTTTTGGAGCTCAGAAATTTAATAACAAATTTAAATTGCTCTATCTTACTTTGTGGGGAAATGAATCTCCACAAGACGCATTAGACAAAACAGAATATCTGCAAGTTTCTTACTGTGAAGCGATTCTACAATGGTTGGAAAGATGTGTAGAAATAGCAGCCAGATCTCCTATTGTACGAGAAACCCTAATACAATACAGCAATCATATTAAAAACTTAACCAATCAAAACACCGAATCTACTATGAACAAAGAATTAATTGACCAACTTTCATCAGTCGAACATTTAGACGCCGTTTTTACGATATCTGAGAACATTAGCCATGTAAAAAATAATTTGATTAATAATGTATTATTAAAACAACTTGAAGAAATAGGCAAGGAACTGAACATTGTTTCTCAAAGTAAAAGCAAAGATTATGTGAACACCAGTTGGGCAGGATTTTCGTTTGCTGTACCTGCCTGGAAAAACTATAATATTTTTTTGGAATTTGGAGCCAGAGGATTAAGAAACTTGATTATTGGTCTTGTTCCTAAAAATGATCAGGTAGATACGAGTGCATTCTCAATTATTAAAGAAAAAGTAGGAGGAGGAAATGCAAGATGTGCCTACATCTGGTTTCCAAAATATCAAGACTGGAACGCTGATGCTATGAAAGCTATTGTGAATGGAGATATGAAAGATCTAATTAAAGATGAAATTATTAAATTGTTTGATGCCCTAAAAGAAGTGGAGGGGGTGTGAAAGATTTTTAAAAAGGAAGATAAAAACTAAATAACGTGAAAAGAGATTAAATATGAATAATAGTGAAAATCAAAAAAAATACAATATACAATTCACTTTAAAGAATATAGGACCTCATAGCAATTTAAGCCAATGTATAGATGCAGGAGAAAATGGAGCATTGAGAATTGCGATTTATGCAACAAATGGTTCAGGTAAATCTTCTATTAGTAAGCAGTTTAGGTTGTTAAACCTAGATGAAAAATCAATGCCTAAATCGGATAATTTTATCACATTGGGTGAAAATAGTGCTAGTTTCTTTTTTAAATTGTTTAATCAAAATACTCCAACTGAAAAATTTGAATTTAAAATAACACACTCTTCAATAAATAAGCCTTCAATTCAAAATTCTTCTAATTTAATTTTTCATACTTTCAATAGTGATTATGTAAAACAATCTATTGAACCAGTAAATTATGGACAAGAAAAAGAAATAAACGGTTATATTATTGGAAAAACAGAAGTCGATCTGTCTAATGAAAAAGAAGATTTAGAGAATATAAATAAAAACTATGTAGCTAATAAAGATATTATAATAAAAAAATTAGATGAAGCAAAAGAAGAGTTACAGAAATTAGGAGTAAACGCCAAAACAAATGATTATAAAGAGATTACATTTGAAAATTTAATTAATAATTCTTATTTAATTGAGGAAAAACTCTTATTTGAAGATTTAAAAAAATCTTTGAAAAAAGTACAAAACATACCTGAAAATTTAGAATTTGTTGATGAGTTTGAAAATTTTGAAATTAATTTAAATGTTTTAGATGAAATATTTAAAGATTTAAATGAAAATATCACTCTTTCCAAAATATCTGAAAGTTTTAAGCTAAAAGTACAATCTAAAGAAGATTTTATTAATTTGGGAATAAACTTAATAAATTATGAAAATAAAGAATGTCCTTTTTGTGAGCAAAGACTGAATTCAGAACAATTTGATTTAATAGACCTATATAACTCTTACATTAATGATTATGAGACAAAATATAGAAATAAACTAGTTAAGCATTTAGCTTCTGTAAAAACTATTAAAAATTTATTTGAGTTGAAGATTAACGAATTTTCTATTGTTGAAAATCAATACAATAAATTAAAAGACTATTTTCCATCATATTCTTCTTCAAATTTAGAAATTATCTCTAAAAATGATAAAATTTTAGAAAATTTAGATTGGGAAATTATTGAAAAAATTATTGAAGATAAAAAAAGTAGAGTAGAAGATTTACTTTCTGCTGATAGTCTTAAAAAAATAGAGTCTTTTAGATATGAATTATTAAATTTAGAAAAAACTATTAGAAAATTTATTACTGAAAATAATAAAAAAATAGATAAACTAAATGATACAAAAATATCAACAAGTGATGAAATTTTGAGATTAAAAAGAAGGTTATGTAAAGCTAAATTTAAGAGTTTAAGAAGTACTTTAGTTACTGAAATTAAAAATGAAAAATTATTAAAAGAAGAAGAATTAAAAAAGAAAAAATCAATTGAAGATATAGAAGGTACATCTAAAAAAAGTAAAAAAGATGTTGTTTCAGAAACATTTGAAAGTTTGATTAGATTTATTTTTTCTGATAAATATATCTATGACAAAGAAAAAAGTATAATAAAATTTAAGTCTCATTCTTTAAAGCGAAACATACATGACATATTAAGTGATGGTGAAAAAAACATCATTTCATTTTGTTATTATATTGCTGAAACTCATGTTTTAGTTAATAAGCAATCAGATTATGACAAGCTATTTTTTATAATTGACGATCCAATTTCTAGTATGGATTTTCACTTCACATATTCTGTCTGCCGAATCTTAGAAAGGTTGCATGATTATTTTCGCGAAATGAATAGGAAAAATTTAAAATTTATATTGTTTACGCATAGTATAGAATTTATGAGTATATTATTGAGAAATAATGTTGTTCAAAAGAAATATGTTTTAACACATAATAAATTAAAGGAGTTAAAAAAAGAACTCGTAATGCCATACCACGAACATTTATCTGATATATATAAAGTTGCTGATGAACAAATAGAACCTTCACATACAACTCCGAATTCAATGAGACATGTTTTAGAAACAATTTCAAAATTTGAAAATCCTAACCAAGATCTAATTTCATTTATTGATAATATTGAAATTTTAAAAAATTGCAGTTCATTATATAATATGATACAAGATTTATCTCATGGTATTATAAGATCTAGTTTGGCAATATCTTCTGATGATATAAAAAAAGGATGCAGAACAATTTCAGATTATATAGAGAGTAAGTATGCTGGGCAACTAAATAACATAAAGAAAACAATTTAACCAATGCACCCATACCACCCAGAAAAACACTATCGGCGTTCTATACAATTACAAAGATATGATGATAGTCAAGAGATATTTTATTTAAAAATGTCCAGTTTTTTTACTAATAAACTGGACAAATGATTTATATTTGTATTATAATAAAACAATGAAAATATCTGAATACATAGCATTTACTATAGATAGACTTCCTAAAGGCTATGTTTTCACCTATGCAGATTTTACTACTGAGGTGAATCAAAAAGAAGCGGTGATAAAAGCCCTGAATCGTATGGTTGCTTCAGGCAAAATCGCCAAACTCTCTAAAGGCAAATACTACAAACCAGAGAACACCCCTTTTGGTACCCTTCAACCCAATCAGGCGCAAGTAGTAAAAGATTTATTAGAAGAAAACGGTAAGATTACTGGCTATCTTACGGGTTACAGTATTTATAACCAGTTGGGTTTAACCACGCAAGTAAGCAATACCATACAGATTGGTAAAAATCAAGTTCGCCCTAAATTTAAAAGAGAACGCTACATTATTACATTTATCAAACAGAAAAATAGCATTACCAAAGAGAATATTCCTTTGTTGCAAGTATTGGATGCTATTCGCTATATCAAAAAAATACCTGATGCCAATATAGAAGCATCTTGTAAGCGGTTTTTGGCTATTATCAAAAACTTTACAGACAAAGAAATCAACACTTTGGTTCGCTTGGCTCTGAAATATCCACCTGCTACAAGGGCTTTATTGGGCGCATTGCTAGAGCAATTGCAGCAAAGCAAGACAACAGAAACTCTTTTCAAGTCCTTGAACCCAATTAGTAAGTATCAACTCACAGGTGCGGGGAAAGTATTATCTACCACCGAAAAATGGAATATTGTATGAAATTGCATGAAAATAAAACCTTGTTCAGACAGGCTGTTCAGTTTACTGCTGACCAAATGAAAATTCCTGCCATATATGTAGAAAAAGACTATTGGGTTACCTATGTTTTGTTTACGATTTTCAACAATGAAGTTGGCAATGATACAGTATTTAAGGGCGGAACAGCACTATCCAAATGTTACCAAATGATAGAACGTTTTTCTGAAGATATTGATTTGGTAGTATTGAGAAAAGAAGGAGAGACCGACAGCAAATTAAAATCAAAATTAAAAATAGTAAGTACAGTTGTAGATACTGTTTTACCCGAAGTTACGATTGAAGGAATAACCCATAAAATGTGAATGAATAGAAAAACGGCACACTCCTACAAAAAAGAATTTAAAGGAGATTACGGACAAGTGCGGGATACAATAGTTGTAGAAACCACTTGGTTGGGATACCATGAACCATATACTACCAAAAGCATCGTTTCATTTGTTGGCCAAATGATGTTGGATTATCAACAGTTTGATATTGCTAAAGAAAACGAGCTATTGCCTTATGATTTACTTGTATTAGAACCTATAAGAACCATTTGCGAAAAAATAATGAGTTTAGTACGTTTTTCTTATGGCGAAAATCCAATCGATGATTTAAAGAAAAAGATAAGACATACCTACGATTTATATCAGTTACTTACACAAGAGGAGTTTTTAAAATTCTTTCAATCAACAGCCTTCGATGAAATGCTTTTAAAAGTAGCCAATGATGATGTTATAAGTTTTAGAAATAATAATCAGTGGTTGATTCATCATCCTAACGAAGCACTTATTTTCAAAGACTTGGAAAATGTATGGAATGAATTGAAAGCAACTTATAACGGAGACTTTAAAAATTTGGTGTATGGCAAATTACCCAAAGAAGAAGTTATTTTAGAAACTTTAAAAATGATTCAAGAAAGATTAAAAACTATTTCTTGGACAATAAAAACTGAAGCAAAGAAATGAAATTCACCGAAGCACAATTAGAACAAGCCTTTATCCATCTTCTACAGCAAGAAGAAATGCAGCACGTTTTGGGAAATGATTTACGCAAAACAGAAGGGAATCTGGTAGAGGAATCTAGAGAAACTTACGGACATATAGCTACCGAAAAAGTATTGATAGAAGAAGATTTGCGTACATTTCTTACAATGCAATACCGAGAAGAAGGCATTACCCGTTCAGAAATTGATGGTATTATTAGGGAATTGGAGCAATTGCCAGCCTCGGATTTGTACGAAAGCAATAAGATTTTTATGAAAAAATTGAGTGATGGATTTCTATTGAAGAGAGAAGACCGCACCCAAAAAGATATTTTTATTCAGTTCATTGATTACAGCGAAGCCGACCAAAATATATACAAAATCGTGAATCAGTTGGCGATAAAAGGCTACGAAATGCGCATTCCCGATTTAATTTTGTATGTGAACGGATTGCCATTGGTGGTTTTTGAGTTTAAAACAGCCATACAAGAAGAAACCACGATTTTTGATGCTTACAAGCAATTGACGGTAAGATACCAAAGAGATATTCCCGAGTTGTTTAAATACAATGCTTTTTGTGTGATAAGTGATGGTGCAAATACCAAAGCAGGTTCATTTTTTGCGAAATATGATTTTTTCTATGCTTGGCGCAAAACCGAAGGAATGCCTAATGAAGTAGATGGCATAGATGCGATGTTTACGATGATACAAGGAATGTTTAACCGAGAACGTTTCAGAAATATTATTCAGAATTTTATCTTTTTGCCAGACAGCAGTAAGAAGAATGAGAAAATCGTTTGTAGATATCCGCAATATTACGCTACCATAAAATTGTTTGAAAACATTAAAATTCATCAAAAACCAGAAGGCGACGGAAAAGGAGGAACGTATTTTGGGACTACAGGTTGTGGTAAAAGTTATACGATGCTTTTTTTGGCAAGAATGCTGATGAAGAGTACTTATTTTAAAAGTCCTACGATTGTTCTTATTACCGATAGAACCGATTTAGATGACCAACTTTCTGGGCAATTTACCAGCGCCAAAGGTTTTATAGGAGATGAGACCGTAATTAGTGTAGAAAGCAGAGCGCATTTAAGAGAATTATTGCAAAATAGAAATAGTGGCGGTGTTTTTCTTACGACCATTCATAAATTTACAGAAGACACCCAATTGCTTACCGATAGAAGCAATGTAATCTGTATTTCTGATGAAGCACACAGAAGCCAAACCAATCTCAACCAAAAAATTACCTATTCTGAAAATGGGGTAAAGAAAACTTTTGGTTTTGCTAAATATCTGCACGATTCTTTGCCGAATGCTACGTATGTAGGTTTTACAGGAACACCTATAGATGCTACGATAGATGTTTTTGGCGAGGTAGTAGATGCTTATACTATGCGAGAATCTGTGGTAGATGAAATCACAGTTCCTTTAGTTTATGAAGGTAGAGCCGCCAAAGTAATGCTCCATAGCGAAAAACTGAGAGAAATAGAAGACTATTACGAACAATGTGCAGAAGAAGGCAGTAACGAAAATCAGATAGAAGAAAGCAAAAAGGCAATGTCTCAAATGAATGTGATTTTGGGAGACCCTTCTCGCTTAAAAGCTGTAGCCGAAGATTTTGTAAAACATTATGAAAAAAGAGTAGAAGAAGGAAGTAGTGTAGCAGGAAAAGCGATGTTTGTATGCAGTAGCAGAGAAATTGCGTATGAATTGTATAAAAATATTCTTGCCATAAAACCAGATTGGGGCGAGAAAAAGGAAGCCGAAAATCTAGAGCTCCTCACAGAAAAAGAGAAACGAGAACTATGGCCGATTGAAAAAATAAAAATGGTAATGACTCGCAATAAAGACGATGTAAAAGAACTCTATGATTTACTTGGCACAAAAGATTACCGAAAAGAACTTGACCGACAATTCAAATTTGAACACTCTAATTTTAAAATTGCCCTAGTAGTAGATATGTGGCTCACTGGTTTTGATGTTCCTTTCTTAGATACTATTTATATTGATAAACCCATCCAAAGGCATAATCTGATACAAACGATTTCTAGAGTTAATAGAAAATTTGAAGGTAAAGAAAAAGGTTTGGTGGTAGATTATATCGGAATCAAAAAACAAATGAATCTTGCATTGGCACAATACAACCAAGGCAATGAAAGCAATATAGAAGAAATAGAACATTCTGTAGTAGTGGTGAAAAACCAACTGGATTTGTTGCACCGTATTTTCCATACGTTTAATAGCCATTTATATTATCACGGTACTCCTATAGAACAATTGCAAACCCTAAATAGAGCAGCGGAATTTGTACAACAGACCAAAGAGTTGGAAACTCGTTTTATGAACATCGTAAAACGTTTGAAATTGGCTTTTGATATTTGTTCGGGTAGTGAATCTATTTCTGAAACCGAGAAAGATGAGATTCATTTTTATTTGGCGGTGCGTTCTATTATTTACAAGCTCACCAAAGGAACCGCTCCCGATGCTTCGCAAATGAACGAAAAGGTAAAAGCGATGATTCAAGAAGCCATAGAAAGCGAAGGTGTAGAAGAGATTTTCAAACTCGGTGAAGAGGAAGCCCAAGAAATTGATTTGTTTTCTGATGATTATTTAGCCAAATTAGATAAGATTAAACTGCCTAATACCAAGTTCAAACTCTTGCAAAAAGTATTGAAACAAGCCATCGATAGAATGAAGCAGGTGAATAAAGTGATGGGAATAGATTTTAGTAAACGTTTAGAAGCTATCGTACAAAAATACAATGAGCGTAAAGAAGGTGATGTATTGCGAAGTGAAGTTTTAGAGGATTTTACCAATGAAATCATTGAACTCTATTACGCTTTGAAAAAAGAAAATGACTCCTTCCAAGAACTAGGGATTGACATCGAAGAAAAAGCTTTTTATGATATTTTGAAAATGCTTACCGTGAAGTATGATTTTTCTTATGCAGACGAAAAACTTATTGAGCTAGCCAAAAAAGTAAAACTAGTGGTAGATGATAAAACCAAATACACCGATTGGAGTAAACGAGATGATATAAAAGCCGAACTAAAAGTAGATTTGATTATTCTCTTGGCAGAAAATGATTATCCACCAATAGACAGAGACGAGGTGTATAAAGAGATTTTTGAACAAGCAGAGAATTTTAAGAAATATAAAGGGTAAAATATAATAAACTAAACTAAACACTAATGACTAAATATCAAGAATTACAGAAAGACGTTTTTAATTGGTTAAAATCTAAATACGAAGAAGATAATACATTTACTTATTCGGTTAGGCAAAAAGCAAATAAAGGAGCAGAACTTAATTATTTTATTGGAACAGAAAGATCGAAATATTTTTCAACAACATTTTGGTTTATACCTGGTTCTTATCCTGGTTCTTCAGGTGATTTAATTAATTTAGTTTTTGATTTAAGATTCAAAGAAGGGTTTGAATTTTTTATTCAATTTAATCAAACTAAAAATCCATCTGGTAAACAGAATGAGTATGCTCTTGAATTAATTAGAAATATTAAGACAAGGATTGAAGGTAAATTCCAGAATACGCATTATGCTCCTGAACAAAATAAAATGGAGTTTTTTGCTATTTATTCGCCTCGAAAATACAATGGCTTTATAGAAATCATAAATGATTTGAATGATCTTCTATCTAAAATAGTACCAATTGTAAATGAGGAAATAGATAAATTAAAAAATATTTACTCAGATTTCATAGCCCATCGTTTTACGTCTAGCGAACAAATGAAAATGTTTGAAAAAATGCAAGAAAGATTTGAAAAATATAAAATTATAGAAGAGATGGAGGAAGAACTTGAAGAAGAAGATTTTGCTCCTTTGAATTATTTCTCTGAATCTACTTTTCCTCTCAATCAAATCCTCTACGGCCCTCCCGGAACAGGAAAAACATATAATACCATCAATAAAGCTTTAGAAATTATTAATGAGGATAAAGTAAAGCAACTTGATTTTAATGATAGAAAAGCTGTAAAAGATTTGTTTGATAAAAAGTTAAAAGAAGGACAAATTATGTTCACCACTTTTCATCAAAGCATGAGTTATGAGGATTTCATTGAGGGTATAAAACCAGAAATAGAAGAAGATGAGGAAGGAAGAAAATCTGTGATTTATGAAGTGAAGAAAGGCATTTTTAAACAAATAGCAGAAGAAGCTAGAAAAATAAGATATCAATCAGAAGAGTTGAGTCAGCAATATACCTTTGATGATGCTTGGGATGATTTGGTTTCTGAAGCCTATGAGTATTTAGAGAAAGAAGAATCACTTATCCTCAATATTCAAACAGTAGGAATGGGATTAAAAGTAGTAGATATTTCAGAAAAAGGAAATCTAAAAGTTCAACCAAAATCTTCTAAAGAAGCCAAGATTTATACTGTTTCTTTTTCAAGGGCTAAAAAATTACAAGAAGCATTTCCTGACTTATCTGTTATTAAAAATATCGATAAAGAATTTAGAGCGGTTATTGGAGGCTCAAACTCTACTGCTTATTGGGCAGTTTTAAATTATATAAATAACAGAATAAATTCCCAAACTACAACAACTCAATTAGAAATTCCATTAGCTCCCAAACCATATGTACTCATCATCGATGAAATCAACCGAGGTAATGTTTCTCAGATATTTGGTGAATTGATAACCTTAATAGAAGAAGACAAAAGATTAGGGAAGAATGAAGCATTGGAAGTGATTTTACCATACAGCAAAGAGAAGTTTGGTGTACCATCTAATCTTCATATCATTGGAACAATGAATACCGCAGATAGAAGTGTAGAAGCTCTAGATACAGCACTTAGAAGGAGGTTTTCTTTTGTAGAAATGATGCCTGAATATGAAGCATTAAACAAAATTCAGTTTGATGATTTTCACTTGGGAGAGCTATTGAAAACTATTAATAGTAGAATTGAGGCTCTTTTGGATAGAGATCATACCATAGGGCATTCTTATTTTATCAACATTAAACCTAATGATACAGAAGCGTTGAAAGAAGCTTTTACCAATAAAATCATTCCTCTTTTGCAAGAATATTTTTATCACGATTATGAAAAAATTGCCTTGATATTGGGAGAAGGTTTTGTAGAATGTATTGAACCAAAAGAAAGTAAGGTAGAATTTGCAAGATGGAATGGTAAAACATTAGAAAAGCCCGAAACTTCAAGACTATTTAAAATTAAAAAGTTTGATGACAATTTTAATATTCTTGATTCAATAAAACATTTACTTAACCGTGTTGCAATCTAAGAACATCATACAAGTTTTTGAATATAATTCTTTGCAATATGGCACAGAATATAATGGTGTGCTTTTTAAGGAAAGCCACTTTAATGCTTTAGTGAAGTTCAATGAATTGCATCAGAACAGGTATTTTAATATAGGTTATAAAAAAATTACTTTCAAAAATTATGTGGGGGTTCTGCAAGTAGATGGTTTGGTCATTGAGATTCTACCGAAAATAGACCAATATGAAACCAATACAGTTCTTTGGCAGAGTGTATTAATCCAAATGCTTAAAGTTACCAAAAAACTTAAAGTAAACGCTGTAGGTGAAGCTCAAATTAAGAAACAAAACATTCATTTGCTCGATATTTATTTTGAATGGTTTCTGAATGAAGTAGAACTTTTAATCCGACAAGGACTTATTAAGCAATATTATAAGGAGACTAAGAATATCAAGGCATTAAAGGGAAAGTTAGAGTTTTCTGGACATCTCTCAAAAAATCTGGTTCATAAGGAAAGATTTTATACCACTCATCAAGTCTATGAGAAGGATCATTTGATTCATCAAGTTATTGGTCAGGCTTTAGAAATTGTGGCATCTATGTCAAAAGGAAATCATCTATATCATCATTGTAAGTCAGTACAATTAGATTTTCCTGAAGTGACTTCTATACAAGCAACTCACCACACTTTCAATAAAATTCCCAAAACCAGAAAAACGGCACCATATGAAACGGTTTTGGCTATTGCGCGCTTAATTATTTTAAATTATGCTCCAAATGTTGCTAGCGGAAATGAAAATATGCTTGCTTTACTTTTTGATATGAATCGTTTATGGGAAGAATATGTTTTGGTAAGGTTAAAACAAGTTGCTGAAGAAAAAGGAGTAGAAGTTTATGGACAAAACTCGAAAGGTTTTTGGAATGGAATTACCATTCGTCCTGATATTGTTTTGGTGAAAAAGAACTATGAAAATAGAGAAGAATTTCTCATCATAGATACCAAATGGAAGAATATTGATTACGCGGAACCGTCTATTCATGATTTGAGGCAAATGTATGTTTATAATGAGTTTTGGAAATCTACAAGGTCATTACTTTTGTATCCTTCAATGAGTACCCATTTACATTCAGACCATTTTATCAGTTATGAAGATCATAAACATTCTTGTTGTTTAGGAAAGATTTCCATATTTAAAGAAGAAGAATTAGATATTTATTTGGGTGAAGAAATTTTAAAATTGTTTTAAATAAATGACCAGAACTTATAAAATTGCAATTTTAGAAGATAACAGTAAACTTCTAGAAAAACTATCAGAATATATTCTAAAAATACAAAATGTAGAAATTGTACTGAAGAGTAAAAACTCTGATGACTTTTTTGAGCAATTGTCTACCACACTTCCCGATATTTTGTTGACGGATTTAGATTTAGGAAATGACAGTATGACAGGAATTGAAGTGGCACAAGAAATACAACTCCCCGTATTTTTTGCCAGTGTCAATACAGCAGATTATGTGGAAAATATGGAATCCCTAAAAAGAGATGCTGAAATATGTGTAGACCATATAACCAAACCTTTTACAGAAGAACAGTTTTTAAAAAGCTTCAAAAGGTTTCTAAAAGAAGTTGAGCTTTTTTCTAATCTTCAATACATCTATTTAGATTTTAATAAAACTAAGAGAAATAAGATTCTCATTGATGACATTGTATTTTTAAGTGCAGATAAACAATTGGGCTCAGAATCCAATAACAAACAAATTCATTTTACCAATAGGCCTTCTGAAAAATTAATTGATTTTTCCTTTACAAAAATGGAAGAAAAAGGTTTATATTCTACTCAATTTGTTACCATTCATAAATCTTTTAGAGTGAATAAAAAATACATTTCAAAATATGACAGTAAATCTGCAAGTGTAGAACTGAAAGTTTATGACAAAGACTATATGACAAAAACTATCAAATTGGCAGTGTCAGAAAATTATCAAAATGTCATCAAAAAATTATTGAGCTAAGGATTTCATTGCTCAATTTTCCGCTTTTATTATTGCGTTCTCTATGATATTATTGGGGAACGCATTTTTTTGTTTTCTGGACTTTTATTTGATGTTAATAAAATCATAACAAAAAGTTAAAAAACGTTAAAACAAATTATGAAAATAAAAAAATTAGAAGGCATTATTCCTTCCGTAAATTATCACTTATGGGAACCTTGCAATATGAGATGTAAGTTTTGCTTTGCTACTTTTCAAGATGCCAAGATAATATTGCCCAAAGGTCACCTACCGAAAGAAGAATCATTAGAATTGGTCAGGGAAATTGCAGCAATTGGATTTAAAAAAATCACTTTTGCAGGTGGAGAACCTACACTATGTCCATGGATTTCTGAATTGATAAAAGAAGCTAAAAAAAATGGTTTAACTACTATGTTGGTAACGAATGGCACAAAAATAAATGAAGATTTTTTTACTGCAAATCATGATTATTTAGATTGGATAATTTTAAGTATTGATAGTCTAGATGATGAAACTAATTTTAAATCAGGCAGAGCTATTACAGGTAAAAAAACTTTATCTGTAGAAAACTATAAAAAAATCATTGATGACATCAAAAACTTCAATTACAAACTAAAGATTAATACTGTAATCCATCACTTTAATTATAAAGAATCTATGTTAGATTTCATAAAATATGCAAAACCAGAACGTTGGAAAGTGTTTCAAGTATTACCTATGAAAGGCGAGAATGATGATTTTATCGATGATTTTAAAATATCAAAAGAGCAATTTGAAGAATTTCTTATTCGGCATCAATCACTAAAGGAAGAGGGAATAATGGTTTCTGAAAATAATAATGAAATGATGGATAGCTATACAATGATAGACCCTTCTGGAAGGTTTTTTACCAATAAAAAAGGGTTTCAAGAGTATAGCGAACCTATTCTAAAGATTGGGATTAAAAGTGCGTATAAACAATTGAACTATAATTATGAAAAGTTTCAGAAAAGAGGAGGATTATATAATTGGGATAATAAAAAAATAAACTATAAAAAATGAACACAAAAATTACATTATCTGAAGAAGTAGCTTCAGGAAAAACAACAGTAGGAAAACTTTTGGCAGAAAGAATGGGATATGAATTTATTTCATTAGGCAATCTAGTAAGAAAAAAAGCAGAAAAATAAGGATTAAGTATTGTAGAGTTTCAAACAAAATGTTCTCAAAATCCTTCATTAGACAAAATAATAGACAATGAGTTTGCAACCTATTGTAATAATCGGGAAAATCTAGTGATAGACTATCGTCTAGGATTTAGATTCATTGAAAATGAATACCATGTATTTCTAAAGATTTCTGAAAAAGATGCTGTAGATAGATTGAAAAAAACAAAAAAGAGAAAATGAAACCTATGAAACGGTAAGACAAAGAAACAATTGTTTTAAAGAACAGTTTGAAAATACCTATCAGATAGACTACACTTTAGATTCTAACTATGATTTAGTTATAGAAATAGAGAATACTATGCAAACAAAAGAAATAGTAAATAAAATAATATTAACTTTTAAATACAAATCAAAGTGAAAAAAAATAATTGGACTGCCCCCAAAAAGTTAGACACTTTTTAGGGGCATTTTTTATGGGGAAAAGTAAATATTCATTAGACTTTAAATTAAAAGCTATAAAGAGATATCACAAAGGGGATATTGGAACAGACGATTTAGGAAAACGCATTGGAGTTTGTGGTTCCTTGGTTCGTAAATGGATAAAATTTTATGAACTTTATGGAGTTTCAGGACTTGTTCGGCTTTCCAATACGCATTACACAAAAGATTTTAAATTAAAGATTTTATCAGTAATTGAGAAAGAGAATTTAAGTTTAAAAGAAGCGTCGAGAAGGTTTAATATTCCTGCGGAGTCCAGTATTCTTAGTTGGCAGCGTAATTACAAAAAAAATGGTATTTTAGGTTTAGAAAACATACCCAGAGGAAGACCTAAAACCATGAGTAATTACACGCGAAAAAAAAAGAAAACAGGCAAACCCTTAACAAGGGAGGAAGAACTGTTGGAGAGGATTTATTATTTAGAAGCCGAGAACGCCATTTTAAAAAAGTTAGACGCCTTAATTCAGGAAAGGAAAAATCCAAAGCCATCGAAGAGTTAAGGCAGGACTTTGATTTAGCAGTACTACTGCATTGTACATCGATGGCAAGAAGCAGTTTTTATTACTATCAAAAACGCTTTCAAATGAAAGATAAATATGCGGAAATAAAAGAAATGATTAAGCAGATTTATCATCGTCACAAAGGAAGGTTGGGCTATAGAAGAATTACTTTGCTTTTGAAAGAAAAAGGAATTTTGATTAATCACAAAACTGTTTTACGACTTATGAAAATATTAGGTTTAAAGAGTATTATCCGAGTGAAGAAATATAAATCTTACAAGGGAGAGCAAGGGAAAATTGCGCCCAATGTTCTACAGAGGAATTTCAAATCGGACACTCCTAATCAGAAATGGGCAACCGATGTTACAGAGTTTAATGTATCGGGTAATAAACTTTATCTATCTCCAATCATCGATTTATTTAATGGTGAAATTGTCAGTTTTGACTTATCTGAAAGACCTGTGTTTAGCCAAATCATCAGAATGCTAAAGAAATCATTCAGAAAAGTAAAATCTACACAAAACATCATTCTACATTCTGATCAAGGTTGGCAATATCAAATGAAACATTACCAAAACTTGTTAAAAGAAAAAGGTATTATTCAAAGTATGTCCCGAAAAGGAAACTGTTTGGACAATGCGGTGATAGAAAACTTTTTTGGAACGATAAAATCAGAAATGTTTTATGCCAGAAAGTTTGGTTCCATTCAGGAACTTAAGATGGAAATAGTGAAGTACATTCACTATTACAACAATGATAGAATAAGACTCAATCTCAAAGGAAAGAGTCCGGTACAGTACCGAACTCTTTCCTTTGAAAATATTGTTTAATTTTGTCTAAACTTTTGGGTGCAGTCTATACACTCCGTGCTTTTTCATTTGTAATAAATCTTTCCTACAAATACTTGATAATCTGCTATTTCTTTCGTAAATTTAGGGTATCAATAAAATAAAAATTATATTGGTCTTTAATCTTAATAGCATGAACTGTTTTAGAAACTTTATCTATCTTATCGGTGTGTTCTTGTTGGTTCAGTGCAATAAAAGTGCTGGAGCAGAGGAAGTGCATTATGATACGATTCAGCACCAACAGAAAGCAGATACCGTCCAAAAAGATACGGTGGTGAAAAAAGAAATAAAGTATCATGCTTTTGTGGTTAAAAATAAAAATAAAGATTTTATAACTTTAGAGAAAAAGTATTCTCAAGAAGAACTGCATGCTATTTTAGCCATCAATCGTTTGGATTATAAAAACAAATGGAGAGCTGATACCTTAGTGGTTCCAGATGTGATGGAAAAAGATTTTACAGTTTACAGTCCGTTTCCTAAAAACGTTTCTGCGGCTAGAAACATTCAGAAATTGGCAATGTTCAGTTATGCCATTCATGCCTATGCCTTGTATGAAAACGGGAATCTCATCAAGTGGGGACCTACCAGTATGGGCAAAAAAGAAACGCCTACCAAAATGGGACTTACCTTTACCAATTGGAAGAAGGAAGTCGCCATCAGTACCGTGAATTCTGATTGGAAACTGAGATGGAACTTTAATTTGTATAATTATTTGGGCATCGGTTGGCATCAGTATGATTTGCCGGGGCATCATGCTTCACATTCTTGTGTTCGTTTATTAGAAGAAGATGCCTACTTTATGTACACTTGGGCAGATGAATGGATTCTGAACAAAAAAGGGACTGTAGCCTTGGCTAAAGGTACACCCGTGATTATTTTTGGAACCCCTGAATTTGAGAAAAAACCTTGGTTACAGCTCATCAAATCTCCTCATGCCAATGATTATACCGAGGATCAAATCAACTATGAAATACAACCGTTTATCTCTGAAATATTGAAGCAACAAAACATTAAAAGGCAATATCTAGAACACGTTCCATAGTCATTTGCTTTTTCAATGTTAAGCATTAAAAGCATTTCATGCAGCATCAGAAAAGTGTAGTAAGTGGTTGAAATCGGGATGATAAAAATCTTCTTTTATAAATTATCTTTTTGAGACAATAATTTTTTATCTTTATCCTCCTAATTGTAGACTATGGCAAAACTGAACGCACTATTCTTTACGTTTTTTTCTCTGTTTTTACTGGCTCAATCTTCTGATGTTGATGCGGCTAAAGGTTTGGTGCAGAGAATTGCTCCTGCTTATGCCGAAAAAATAGTCTTTCATCAAGTAAAAAGTAAGACTTCCCCAGATTATTACGAGCTGGAATTCAAGAAAGGGAAACTGCATATTTCTGCCAATAATGCCAATGCAATGGCTGTAGGTTTTAATGAATACCTCAAAACGTATGGTCATGTTTCAGTGTCTTGGTATGCAGATAATGTGGTGAAAGTTCCAGCAAAAATGCCTGTTTTTAAAGGACAAATACGAAACGAGGCAAGAGTTCCGCATCGTTTTTTCTTGAATTATTGTACTTTCGGGTATACCATGCCTTGGTGGAAATGGCACGACTGGGAGCGTTTTATCGATTGGATGGCGCTGAATGGCGTGAATCTACCTTTGGCGATTACGGGGCAAGAAAAAATTTGGCTCAACGTGTGGAAACAATTTGGTTTAAGCGATGAAGAAATTAAAAGTTTCTTTACTGGACCTGCTTATTTGCCTTGGCACAGAATGGCGAATATCGATCATTGGGAAGGTCCTCTTCCGATGTCTTGGATTGATGGTCAAGCCGAATTACAAAAGAAAATTTTAGCAAGAGCGAGAGCTTTTAACATGAAACCTGTATTGCCTGCTTTTGCGGGACATGTTCCTAAAGCATTGTTAAAAAAATATCCTCATGCTAAAATCACTTCCCTTGGAGAATGGGGTAATTTCAGCGAAACATACCAGAGTTACTTTTTAGATTCTTTTGACCCTTTATTTTTACAAATTCAAGAAGCCTTTTTGAAAGAACAAACCAAGGAATTTGGTACCGACCACATTTACGGCATAGACCCTTTTAATGAAGTTACCCCTCCAAGTTGGGAACCTGAATATTTGGCGAAAGTTTCTCAACATATTTATGAATCTCTCACGCATGTAGACCCGAAAGCGAAATGGTTGCAGATGGGTTGGATTTTCTATTATATACAAAATAAATGGACGAATGAGCGCATTAAAGCTTATTTGCAAGCTGTTCCGCAAGATCAGTTGATGATGCTGGATTATTTCTGTGACCATACCGAAGTTTGGAAACGCACCGATTCTTTTTTCGGTCAGCCTTACATTTGGTCTTACTTAGGGAATTTCGGAGGAAATACCACCCTGCATGGAAATCTGAAAGATGCAGATGAAAAAATAGAACATGTATTGCAGAATGGAGGCAAAAATCTATGGGGAATTGGCGCAACATTGGAAGGTTTCGGAGATAATCCCGTGATGTATGAATTTATCTTGGATAAAGTTTGGAAAAAAGGTCATCGCATGAAAGATTTTGTAAAAACCTATGCCAAAAGCAGAGCAGGAAAAGAAAATGCAGATGCTGAAAAAGCTTGGGAAATCCTTTCAGAAAAAGTATATGTCCAAAACTCTGATGTGGGAAAAGGCGATTTAACGCATTCAAAACCTGTCTTTGAAAAAGCTTATAATTGGACGGTAAATCCAGAGATTGCCTACGATAATCATGACCTTGCTTCCGCATGGAAGCATTTGATTGCCGTAGAAGCCAATACTGATGAATACAGAGATGATTTGACTGCAATTGGCAAACAAGTTTTGGGCAATTACTTTTATCAAGTCAGAGACCAATTTACGCAAGCATATCGTCAACAAGACGTCGCTAAAATGAAAAAAACAGGAGCCGAAATGCTTCAAATTATTGATGACATTGATGAACTACTCGCTTCTAATCCGAATTATTTGGTTGGAAAATGGATTGCCGATGCTAGAGCAATGACCGATATGGAACAAGAAAAAGCCTACTATGAAAGAGATGCCCGAAAAATCATCAGCGTCTGGGGAGAAAAAGGCAGAGATCTTAATGATTATGCCAATCGTTCTGTTGCTGGACTCATGAAAGATTATTATGGCGGTCGATGGAAAATCTTTATAGACGAGGCAATTCTTGCTGTAGAACAGGGCAGAAATGCAGATGAGCAATTGATTTTAGAAAGAGTGAATCAATTTTCATGGGATTGGTCGGAAGCGCAGAATACTTATCCTTCCACACCAAAAGGAAATACGCTAGAGATTTCTAAGAGATTGTGGGAGAAATATGGAGAGAGCGTTTTGAAATTGTAGAGTTGCAAAGTCGTGAAGTTGTAAAAATGGAAAAAATAACACATTATTCATTTGAATATAAAATATCTAATACCAATTACCTCAAACCAAATATGAAATATGAAGTATGAAATATGAAATATGAAGTATGAGATATGAAATTCTAAATACCAAATACTAAATACCAATTACCAATTACCTCAAACCAAATATGAAGTATGAAGTATGAAGTATGAGATATGAAATTCTAAATACTAAATACCAATTACAAATTACTAATCACCAATTACCAAAAATACCTAAAACCTATATAAAAAAAATTATGAAGTTGAGTAATCGTTCTTTAGCCTTAGATGTCTTCCGTGGGATGACGGTGTGTTTTATGATTATTGTAAATACTTCAGGGAACTGGGGAACTACTTTTGCGCCATTGCTTCATGCACAGTGGAATGGTTTTACGCCTACAGATTTGGTTTTCCCTGCTTTTCTTTTTGCCGTAGGAAACTCTATGAGTTTTGTAATGGATAAGTGGAAAAAAATGTCTCAACAGCAAGTTTTGACGAAGATTTTCAAAAGAACATTCATTATCTTTTTACTGGGGTATCTCATGTATTGGTTCCCGTTTTACAATGTAGATGCAGATTTTAATCTCAAAAGTTTTCCTTTTGTAGAGACTCGATTTCTAGGGGTATTGCAGAGAATTGCGCTTTGTTATGGCCTAGCTTCTTTAATTTTATATTATTTCAAACCTAAGTTTTCTTTGTATCTCAGCGCCATTATTTTGTTGGGATATTGGCTCGTTTTTATTGGATATGGACCTTATGACATGCAGCACAATCCTGTTCTGGACTTAGATTTACAACTATTTGGCGAAAGTCATCTCTATCATGGCGAAGGTTTTGCCTTTGACCCAGAAGGATTTTTGAGCACTTTCCCAGGTTTGGTAAATGTATTTGCAGGTTATTTCGCGGGTAAATTTATTCAAGAAAAAGGCAGAAGTTATGAAGGTATTGCCCAATTGCTTTTGGTAGGATTTATCTTGATTGCAGGTGGTTTTCTTTGGAATTATGGCTTCGCTATAAACAAAAAACTATGGACGAGTTCTTACGTATTGCTCACCATCGGTTTGTCGATTTCTATTTTGGCTTTGATTTTTTATTACACTGATTTTGTTCAACAGAAAAAAGGCGTTTATTTCTTTGAAGTCTTTGGCAAAAATACCTTGGCGATTTATTTGCTTTCTGAACTCATCGTTCCGCTCATGTGGAGAGTTCCTATCGCAGGACAAGCTTCTTATACTTGGATTTATGAGAACTTATTTACCCCTTTTGGAGCTTATTTTGGGGCGTTTTTATTCTCTTTTGTGTACATGCTTTTGTGCTGGAGTGTTGGTTATCTTTTAGATAAAAAGAAAATTTATATTAAGATTTAAAATGTCTTTTTAATAGATATAAAGAAGCTTTTTAGGCTTTTTTTGAAAGCATTTTAAGTTTTACTACCTTTGTGGCATGAATCAAGACACTATTTGTGCACTCGCTACTGCCAATGGAATTGGAGCGATAGGAATTATTAGAGTTTCTGGAGAACAAGCCATAGAAATCTGTGAAAAATGCTTTGATGGAAAAGCACTTACCCAACAGAAATCTCATACCGTACATTATGGTTTCATCAAAGATGGAGATGAAGTCATCGATGAAGTAATGGTTTCTATCTTTCTGGCTCCCAAATCTTTCACTACCGAAAATTCTGTGGAAATTTCTTTCCATGGTTCTCCGCATATTGGCAAAAGAATTTTAGAAGTCTTGATTAAAAATGGTGCAAGAATGGCAAAAGCAGGGGAGTTTACCATGCGTGCTTTTATGAACGGTAGAATAGACCTGAGTCAAGCCGAATCTATTGCCGACCTTATTGCTTCGGAGAATGAAGCGTCCAGAAAAGTAGCTCTTCAACAGCTGAAAGGTGGCATTTCTCAGGAGATTTCTGTTTTGAGAAATGACTTGCTCAATTTTGTTTCTTTGATTGAATTAGAATTAGATTTTGCGGAAGAAGATGTGGAATTTGCAGATAGAACTGCATTGGTACAACTGCTTCAAAAAATAGAAAGCAAACTGAAATCTTTGATTGACAGTTTCCAATACGGAAACGCAATTAAAAGTGGAGTTGCAGTAGCCATTATCGGAAAACCAAATGCTGGAAAATCTACTTTACTGAATGCTCTTTTAAAAGAAGAAAGAGCCATTGTTTCAGATATTGCAGGTACCACTCGTGATACGATAGAAGAGGTTTTGCACATCAAAGGAAATGCTTTTCGACTTATTGATACCGCTGGTTTGCGTGAAACAGAAGATGCCATAGAAGCAATAGGCGTGGTAAAAGCCAAAGAAAAAGTGGCTCAAGCTGATGTTTTGGTGTATTTGATTGATGTTGCAACTACCGATTTAAAAGACGACCTTGCCATGCTACAGGAATTGGCAAGAGAAGATTTGAAAATCATTATTTGTCTTACTAAAATTGATGAAGTAGAACAAGCCGAAGAAAAAGCACAAAACATTGCCAAAACCCTTCAATCTGAAATTCCTGCGCATGAGTTGTTGAAAATTTCGGCTAAGGAAAATATTCATCTTCAGGATTTAAAAGATGAACTTTCTACTTATGTAGAACACCTAAAATCTGAAAGCAACGTGGTGATTACCAACCAAAGACACTACGAATCTCTTCAAAAATCTATTGACGCGGTTTATAAAGTAAAAGAAGCCATTACTCATCAAATTTCTACTGAATTATTAGCGTACGAACTTAGAAATGCTCTAGAACATCTGGGTGAAATCTCTGGGGAATTTACCAATGATGAAGTATTGGGGAATATTTTTTCTAAGTTCTGTATCGGGAAATAAATATGCTTTTCTTTAGTTTCTTTTTCTTTCTTTTAATTGATTTACAGTATTTTATGTAAATTATATTTTCTTTTATTAATCTTTTATTTATATATTTGTACTACGATTGTACTACTTGTCACCAAAAAGTAGTACAAATGTACTACTTATGAAAATATCTATATACAAAAGAAAACTTGCAGATGGAAGAGAAAGTATATTCATTGAATATTACAAAGGTTCCGTTGTTTCAAAAGATGGTAAAAGAAAGCATTTAAGAGATTATGAAAATCTTCAATTGTATTTGCATAAGAATCCAAAAACGCAAGTTGAAAAAAATGAGAACAAAGAAACTTTGAAGCTTGCGGAAAATATTCTAGCAATTAGACAAACGGAATACATTCAAGGTAAATTTGATATTAAAAATACAACAAAAGCAAAAAGAACCTTTCTGAATTTCTTTTCTGAAATGGTAGATGATAGAGAAATTAATTTTTCTCATGATAATTATGGAAACTGGAAATCTACTTATGTTCATTTAAAGAAAATAGTCCCAACAAATCTAACTTTCGATGAGATTGATGAAAATTTTGTAAAAAAAGTGAAGGATTATTTTGATAAACAAGCTATTACAAAAAGTAACTTGCCTTTATCCCAAAATTCAAAACATTCTTACTTCAACAAATTTAAAGCTTGTCTAAAAAAAGCCTTTGATGACGGCTTTCTTTCTATTAATTATTCTACTAAAGTAAAATCATTTGAACAAGCAGAAAGTCAGAGAGAATATCTCACTTTTGATGAATTACAATCTTTAGCAAAATCAGAGTGTAAATATCCAGTTTTGAAAAAAGCATTTCTTTTTTCGTGTTTATCTGGTCTTCGTTGGTCAGATATCAATACTTTAAAGTGGTGCGAAGTGAGAGATGAAGGAGACGTAAGCAAGGTAAATTTCAGACAAGAAAAAACAGATGGAGTAGAGTACTTGTATATCTCAAAACAAGCCAGAGAATTGTTAGGTGAAAAACAAGAGCAACAGGAAAGAGTTTTTAAGGGTTTGAAATATGGAATGACTTACAATACAGAAATTATAAGATGGTGCAATCGTGCAGCTGTTTCTAAGCATATTACTTTTCATTCAGCAAGACATACTAATGCAGTTTTGTTATTGGAAAATGGTGCAGATATTTACACCGTTTCAAAAAGATTAGGACATAGAGAACTGAGAACCACACAGATTTATGCAAAAATTGTAGATTCTAAAGCAAGAGAAGCAGCAGAAATAATTCCGGAATTAAAGATTGAAATGTAAGATTTATTTGTTATTATTTTAAGCAAAAACACAAAAATATATGCAATTAAATATAATTGTTCAGTATAAATAAATATTATATGCTTTTGGATATAAATATGTTTAACCTTCCAAATTAATCTAGATTATTCTTTTTTACACTTTTGGAGATTCCAAATTAATCCAGATTAGTCTTAATTAGCCCACAATCTATTGATAGTATTGTATTTGTAGTTTTTCATGCTGACTTTTGCTTCGTTAAATCGAATAAAAGAAACAGATGGAAAATAACGAAATCATTATTCATAAGCTCAACCGAATTGAAAAGCATATTTTCGGACTCAAAACAATTCTTAATGTAGAAGAGCTTTCAGATTATACAGGATTCAAGAAATCCTATATCTACAAATTGGTTCATACTAATTCAATCCCATTTTCTAAACCTTCAGGAAAAATTCTCTTTTTTGAACGAAAAAAAATTGATGAGTGGTTGTTAAAAAACAGTCATAAGTCAAATGATGAAATTCAACAAGAAGCAATCGAATTTTCTTTACGCAAAAAATGAAGCCTTACTATCGTCATAGTTAGGCTTAAGATTTTGTTTTACTTGGAAGTAAAGTACAAATATTAAAAATATTCGTGCTACTACCATAATCCAAAAAATTTATGAACGAACAAAAACTCTTGTATCAATCCGATACTCCTTCCAAAACCATTTACGATCGAGCGATGCAATATTTAGACGAAAAATACAACATTCGTTACAATACCATTGCTTTGGAATTAGAAATTCAGTTGAAGGGGAAAAATGAAACTTGGTCGGTTCTCAACATCAATTCTTTATTGATAGAATTAGCACAATCTGGCATTGAAATCAATATGAATAAGTTGGAAATTCTGGTTAGAAGCCATTTAATTCAGCAATACAACCCAATTCGTGAATATTTTGAAAATTTAGAAACCTGGGATGGAGAAAATTATATCAAAAAGTTTAGTCAATATCTCAAAACCAATGATGATGAAGCATTTCTTTATCATTTTGAAAAATGGCTAACAAGAGCGGTATTATGTTCATTAAATAGAGGCTATGTCAATAAACAGTCATTGGTTTTAGCATCGCATCAAAATTCGGGGAAATCCTCTTTTTTAAGATTTTTAATTCCTCCAAAATTAGAAAATTATTACACCGAAAATATCTCTATCGACAAAGATGGTATTATTTCCATTTGTAAAAATTTGATTTGCAACCTCGATGAATTAGCGGTTTTATCAAAATCTGATGTCAATACTTTGAAATCTTTCATCTCAAAAAGTAGTGCAAATATTAGACTTCCTTATGCCAGAAAAGCCGAGTTTTTAGAACGGATTTGCTCATTTGTAGGTTCTACCAATCGTACTGACTTTCTTACCGATGAAACAGGAAGCATTCGCTGGTTGATTTTTGAGGTATATTCATTTGATTTTGAATATTCCAAAGAAATAGATATTGATAAAATTTGGGCTCAAGCTTACTACAATGCTTTTGAAAGGAAAAATTACAATCCCGAATTGACTGCAACAGACATCACCGAAAACGAAAAGCGAAACGAAAAATATGCACAAGTTTCAATGGAACAAGAAATCCTTTCTGCACATTTTGAAAAATCGGAAAAAATGGAAGAATTTCTAACAGCAACCGATATTATGTTGGCGATGAATAATGCTTTAGGCTTGCGATTGAATAATGTTAAAATCGGAAAAGCACTCACCAGTTTAAAATATCAAAGGATAAAACATCCCAAACTTCAGGTGTACGGTTATCTCATCAAAAGAAAATCTGAATAAACAAACTTACCAAAGTTACCAAGTTACCTTAAATCTTTAAACGATTTAATAATCAATGATTTATAAAGGTAATTTAATTTGAAAAATAGTTACCTAAAGTTACCTTGATTAGAAATTTATGGTAAGAAGGTAAAAACAGGTAATTGTAAAAATTTGCCTTAAAGTATTGTTAATCCATAAAAAGGTAATTAGGTAAGAGAAATTAAAAAAAACAAAGAAAACAAAAACATTAAAATGAACTGCAACCAATTCAACTCTATAAAGTTGGAAGAAGTCCTTGCTTCTCTCGGACACCATCCAACAAAACAAAATGAAAAAGAAGCTTGGTATCTCAATCCTTTTGCCAAAGAAAATCACGCCTCTTTTAAAATCAATAAAACTCTAAACTATTGGTATTTGCATTCCGAAGGAATCGGCGGAAACAATACCGATTTTATGAAAAAATATCTGAATACTTCCGTAAAAAATGTTTTGGAATGGGCAGAAAAGCAAACTTTTTCTTCTTTTCAACAGCAGATAATTTCAAATAAAAACTTAGAAAAATTACCTAAGAATTATGAAATTCTTGAAATTAAAAATATTGAACATTCTGCACTTTTGGAATATCTAAACGATAGAAAAGTCGTAAACCAAGCCAAATTTACACAAGAAATTCACTATCGAATGAATGGTAAAAATTACTTCGGAATTGGATTTAAGAATGATTCTGGAGGTTATGAAATTCGCAATAAATTCGCCAAAATTTGTTTAGGAAAAAAAGATATTTCTACAATAAAAAACGGTTCAAAAAGTGTAAAAATATTTGAAGGATTTTTTGATTTTCTTTCTTTCAAAAACATTGAAAAATATTTGGAA
The DNA here is from genome assembly GCF_907163125.1 of Cloacibacterium caeni. NCBI lineage: Bacteria > Pseudomonadati > Bacteroidota > Flavobacteriia > Flavobacteriales > Weeksellaceae > Cloacibacterium > Cloacibacterium caeni. The sequence continues at coordinate 1,099,502 of NZ_OU015319.1, read as the reverse complement.
AAAGAACCTTCTGATTATATCATTTTGAATTCGGTTTCGATGATTTACAAGGCACAAAAATCCCTTGAAGATTATAAAAACATCGAGTTGTATTTTGACAATGACGAAGCTGGAAACAGAGCAGTAGAAATATTGAAAAATGAATTAAATAATGCTGAAGATGGACTGCCCCCAAAAAGTTAGACACTTTTTAGGGGCATTTTTTATGGGGAAAAGTAAATATTCAGTAGACTTTAAATTAAAAGCTATAAAGAGATATCACAAAGGGGATATTGGAACAGACGATTTAGGAAAACGCATTGGAGTTTGTGGTTCCTTGGTTCGTAAATGGATAAAATTTTATGAACTTTATGGAGTTTCAGGACTTGTTCGGCTTTCCAATACGCATTACACAAAAGATTTTAAATTAAAGATTTTATCAGTAATTGAGAAAGAGAATTTAAGTTTAAAAGAAGCGTCGAGAAGGTTTAATATTCCTGCGGAGTCCAGTATTCTTAGTTGGCAGCGTAATTACAAAAAAAATGGTATTTTAGGTTTAGAAAACAGACCCAGAGGAAGACCTAAAACCATGAGTAATTACAAGCGAAAAAAAAAGAAAACAGGCAAACCCTTAACAAGGGAGGAAGAACTGTTGGAGAGGATTTATTATTTAGAAGCCGAGAACGCCATTTTAAAAAAGTTAGACGCCTTAATTCAGGAAAGGAAAAATCCAAAGCCATCGAAGAGTTAAGGCAGGACTTTGATTTAGCAGTACTGCTGCATTGTACATCGATGGCAAGAAGCAGTTTTTATTACTATCAAAAACGCTTTCAAATGAAAGATAAATATGCGGAAATAAAAGAAATGATTAAGCAGATTTATCATCGTCATAAAGGAAGGTTGGGCTATAGAAGAATTACTTTGCTTTTGAAAGAAAAAGGAATTTTGATTAATCACAAAACTGTTTTACGACTTATGAAAATATTAGGTTTAAAGAGTATTATCCGAGTGAAGAAATATAAATCTTACAAGGGAGAGCAAGGGAAAATTGCGCCCAATGTTCTACAGAGGAATTTCAAATCGGACACTCCTAATCAGAAATGGGCAACCGATGTTACAGAGTTTAATGTATCGGGTAATAAACTTTACCTATCTCCAATCATCGATTTATTTAATGGTGAAATTGTCAGTTTTGACTTATCTGAAAGACCTGTGTTTAGCCAAATCATCAGAATGCTAAAGAAATCATTCAGAAAAGTAAAATCTACACAAAACATCATTCTACATTCTGATCAAGGTTGGCAATATCAAATGAAACATTACCAAAACTTGTTAAAAGAAAAAGGTATTATTCAAAGTATGTCCCGAAAAGGAAACTGTTTGGACAATGCGGTGATAGAAAACTTTTTTGGAACGATAAAATCAGAAATGTTTTATACCAGAAAGTTTGGTTCCATTCAGGAACTTAAGAAGGAAATAGTGAAGTACATTCACTATTACAACAATGATAGAATAAGACTCAATCTCAAAGGAAAGAGTCCGGTACAGTACCGAACTCTTTCCTTTGAAAATATTGTTTAATTTTGTCTAAACTTTTGGGTGCAGTCTAAGATGGTAGGGTTTTTTATCAAAATTTCAAGGATTTGAATGAATATCTGATTCAGCAAACCAATGAAGTTCAAAAACAATATAAACCGAGATTTAAAAGATGAAAAATTCTAAAAATTTTGATGGAGATTTATTTGAAAAGATTTTCGATTTGAATTCCAAAAATAAAATTGGTGCTAATACGATAGCGGTTTTCACATTTATCCTTTACAAATGCGAAGATTTGCAAAAAGAAATTGTATTGTCGGATTATCAAATGGCAAGTGAACTTGGGCTTTCCAGGCAAACGATTATTACGTCAAAAAATAAGCTCAAACTTTTAGGTATTTTAGATTACAGTAGAAATAGAGGTTTTCCGAACCGTTTCATTTTGAAAGGAAATGAATTACAGAAAACAGCATCAAAAAATGCAGAAATAAAAGAAATTTCGATTGAAGAACCTGTGCAAAATTCAGAACCAAATATTGATGAAAATCATTCATTTTCTAAATACCCAAATCTAAAACAGTTTATGGATTTCGCCAAAACATTAGAAAATTATTCTGAAAAATTAGACGATGCATTGATTGAAAAATTTCATCAATGGGAAGAAGCAGATTGGAAAAATGGAATAGGAAGACCTATTTTGGATTGGCAAATTGTTCTCAAGAATAATTTAAAAATGCTAGAGCAATCCTCATTATCTAAAAAGCAAATTTCTCTTCATAAAATTCCAAATATCAAAAGACCGAAACTAGACTAAAATAATTAATTCTAACAAGTCTAAAATAAAGTAGTCTAAATAAAATTTCTTTATTTTGTAACGTGTATTGCAAGATGTGTCTTTGTACATACAAAATTTACATTTTGTACTACCAAAGACTTTCTTGCCTTTTCTGAGAAAAGGGTAAAAAAATTTCGGAACTCGTTTTTTTTGTTTTGGAAATTCAATCTTTTTTAGAGTTAAGCAATCTGAATTTGTGTAAGAATTTTTGATAAAATTGCGGGTGAAAAGAAAAAAAATCTACAGCGAAAATGACATGAAAACCCAAAAATAATGTGAAAATAATTTCAAAAAAAGCGAATTTTTTTGAGAGGTAAGGAGGAATTTGATGCGAGGAAGAAATTTAAATAATTATTTTTTTCTTTTTAAAAATGTTCAACGCTACAAGGTTTCAATAGAAAAGATGTAGAAAGTTAATTTTCAGTTATGTTTTTGAGGATTTCCGTATTGCTGTTGAATGAGGTTTTTATTATATTTGGGGTGTAAAAGTAAAAACTAATAATGTTCAACGAAGATTCTAGAGTAAAAATTCCAGCCATCCTGCATTTATGCAGATTAGGATATACTTATATTCCTAAAAGCAAACAAGACAGACTGGAAGAAAACAATATATTTCCTGATATTTTTAAACGTTCTATTTCTAAAATAAATCCACAAATCTCTGAAGAAGAAATTCAGCGTTTATTAACAGATGTTTCCTTAAAACTCAACTATGATGATTTAGGCAGAGAGTTTTTCAGAAGTTTAGTCAATTCCTCTGGTACAAAGCTTATTGATTTTGAGAATTTCAATAATAATGAATTTCATGTTACTACAGAGCTTACCTGCAAGAAAGGTGATGAAGAATTTCGCCCAGACATCACGGTTTTAATCAATGGGATGCCTTTGGTTTTCATTGAGGTGAAAAAGCCAAACAACAGAGAAGGCGTAATTGCAGAAAGAAATAGAATCAATAAGAGATTTGCTTTAAAAGATTTCAGAGCATTTACCAATGTTACGCAGTTGATGCTTTTCTCCAACAATATGGAGTATGAAGATGGAGTAATAGAACCCATAATGGGAGCTTATTACGCCACACCGTCTAAAGATGGCGTAATGTTTAATTATTTCCGTGAAGAAGAATTATTAAACTATACAAATCTTTTAAAGCCTGAAAATGAAGAGCTCGAAAACTTGGTGTTAAAAGACAACAATATTGTTGCCATTAAATACACCGATGAATTTAAACTGAATAAAAATTACGAAACGCCTACCAATAGAATTATTACTTCTTTGCTTTCCAAAGAGCGATTGGCTTTCTTTTTACAGTTCGGGATTACCTATGTAGAAAGAACCAATAGAGAAGGAAAAATTGTGATTGAAAAACACATTATGCGTTATCCGCAGTTTTTTGCTTCTAAAGCCATTACTCATAAACTGGATGAAGGCATTAAAAAAGGCATCATCTGGCATACACAGGGAAGTGGTAAAACTGCTTTGGCGTATTACAATGTAAAATACCTCTCTCATTATTACCAAAAGAAAAATACCATTGCTAAGTTTTATTTTATTGTAGATAGAATAGATTTGGCGATACAGGCACAGACTGAATTCCGTTCCAGAGGCTTGTCAGTAAAAATGGTAAATTCCAGAACCGAATTTATACAGGACATTAAAAAAGCAAGTGCCTTATTAAACAGTTCGGGGGAACAGGAAATAACTGTGGTAAACATTCAGAAATTCTCGGATGACAGCACTGTTTTAGAATCTTTTGATTACGACTTGAACATCCAAAGGGTTTATTTTATAGACGAAGCACACCGAAGCTATAATCCTAAAGGGAATTATTTGGTGAATCTTTTGCGTTCAGATAAAGAAGCTGTAAAAATTGCTTTAACAGGTACCCCTTTGCTGAAAGAAGTCGCTAAAGATTATGATTCTAAAGCCCTTTTTGGTGAATACATCCACAAATATTACTATAACCGTTCTATTGCAGATGGTTATACCTTAAGGCTTATTAGAGAAGGCATTGCCACCACCTACAAAATGCAGATGCAGGATGTAATGGAACAAATAAAAATTCTGAAAGGCGAAATTTCTAAAAGTGAAATCTTTGCCCATCCTAAGTTTGCAGAACCGATGCTGGGATATATTCTGAATGATTTAAAAGATTTCAGAAAAAAAGATGAAACCGTAGGAGGAATGGTGGTTTGTGATACTTCTGAACAAGCAAAAGAACTCTTTGCCCAATTTGAAAAAATCTACGGAAGGCAAGAGTTTGATTATGCCGTAGTGCGTGAAGAAAGAGAAAAATTTGGCAACAATACTCCTTTGAAAGCCAGTCTTATTTTACACGATGTTAATTCTAAAGATATTAGAAAACAGGAGATTGAAGCCTTTAAAAACGGAGATATAGACCTCTTATTTGTGTATAATATGCTTTTGACGGGTTTTGATGCGCCACGCCTTAAAAAACTGTATTTAGCAAGAGTAGTAAAAAATCATAACTTATTGCAGACTTTAACCCGAGTAAACCGACCATACAAGAAACACCGTTTCGGGTATGTGGTAGATTTTGCAGACATTACCAAAGAATTTAAAGAGACCAACGAAAACTATTTCCAAGAGTTGCAGCAGGAATTAGGAGATGAAATGCAGAACTACAGCAACCTCTTCAAGTCTAAAGAAGAAATAGAGCACGATGTTTTAGAAATCAAGGAAAAGCTCTTTCAGTATGATGTGAAAAATGCTGAAAATTTCCGTTTGCAGATGGATGATATTAAAGACAAAAAGCAATTGGCAGAACTCATCAAAGTTTTGCAAAATGCCAGAGAACTTAAAAATATCATCCGATTACAAGGCGAAGATGAATTGTTAGATTTATTAGATTTCTACAAACTCAATCAGTTGCTGAAAGAAGTTCAGAGAAGATTAGACACGCTGAATTTGGTGGACAGCATCAACAATGAAAACGATAACACCAACCTTATCAACACCGCTTTAGAAGATATTTTCTTCCAGTTTACCAAAATTTCGGAAGAAGAAATGATTTTGGCAGACCAGCTCAGAAATCAGCTCAGACAAACCCGAGAAGAATTGCAACGCAATATAGACCCTGCCGATCCTGAATTCGTTACCCTAAAAGAAGAGCTAGAACGTATTTTCAAAAATAAAAATCTAGATGAGGTAAACCAAGAAGATATGCGAGACAACATCCATATTCTCAGCAGAATTTATGACGAAGTAAGAGAACTCAATCGTAAAAATGCACTGCTAAGAGCCAAATATGAAAACGACGAGAAATACACCAGAATTCACAAAAGATTGGTAGATAACCCAACCATTAATGCTAAAGAAATACAGATTTACGAGGCACTTTTGGGAACGAAAACCATCATAGACGATATTTGTCTGCACAATGTAGAATTGGTGAAGAATGAAACCTATTTTAATCAGGAAGTGATGAGCATTGTGATACAAAATTTTATAGACCAACAGAAAATAAAATTAGACGCTCAAACTACAGAAAACATCAATAATCTTATTGTAAAAGAATACAAACAACAATATACTTACAACTAATATATAATGACGGAGATACAGTTTATCACGCAAACCAAAACTTTAATAGACGGACTCAAAAGCGTTTGCGCCAACTACGGACTGGGAAATGATGCCAGTGAATTCAATATTATTTCGCAGGTTTTTTTATACAAATACCTGAACGATAAATTTATCCACGAAGCCAAAAAACACAATGAGGATTTGGCGAATGCAGAAGATTTTCAGAAAGCCTATGAAAATTTAAGTGAGGAAGACAAAAAATTTCTCTTCTTTAGAATAGGAAATAAAGCCGCAAAACTGCAACCCGAACAATTAATTACCTTTTTGTTCAACAATTCTAACCAACCCAATTTTGGAGATGCCATTTTTGATGGTACGCTTAGAAGCATCAGTGCAGAGAATATCGATATTTATTCCGTGAGTTCTGCAACGGGGGTAAAAGATAAAATGTTTGATGACATCAGTCTGTTTATTCGAGATGCTTCTCAACGAGATGCTTTTTGCCGTGCTTTGCTCAATAAACTGGTGAATGTAAGTTTCGAGAAAATGTTTACCGAGAAATACGATTTCTTTGCCACCATTTTTGAATATCTGATCAAAGATTACAACAGTGATAGTGGTGGTAAATATGCAGAATATTACACCCCTCACGCTGTAGCCAGAATTATGGCAGCTATTCTTGTGAACGAAGAAGTAAAAAGTGCCAAAGTATATGATCCGAGTGCAGGTTCGGGAACGTTATTGATGAATATTGCACACGCGATTGGCGAAAAAAACTGCACCATTTATTCCGAAGATATTTCCCAGAAATCTGCCAATATGCTCAGACTGAATCTCATCCTGAATAACCTGCAACATTCTATCCCAAATATTATTAAGGGAAACACGATTTTGCAACCTGCACATCTTGAAAAAAAGTTTGATTATATTGTTTCTAATCCGCCGTTTAAATTAGATTTTTCTGATTATCAGGCAGACCTTACCAAAGACAGTTTTAAAGAACGTTTTTTTGCAGGCATTCCCAATATCCCGAAAAGCAAAAAAGAATCGATGGCGATTTATTTGTTGTTTATTCAGCATATTATGTACAGTCTGGATACCAAAGGTAAAGCTGCCATTGTAGTACCTACAGGTTTTATCACGGCACAAAGCGGGATTGAAAGAAAAATAAGAGAAGCACTGATAGAACGCAATTGGTTGCGAGGTGTAGTAAGTATGCCGAGCAATATTTTTGCCAGTACAGGAACCAATGTTTCTATTGTGTTTATAGACAAGGAAGGCGACAGCGAAAAGATAGTCTTGGTAGATGCTTCTAAACTGGGGCAAACCATCAAAGAAGGCAAAAACCAAAAAACGGTACTTACTGCAACAGAAGAACAACGCATTATAGATGCGATGAACCAAAAGAATGCAGAAGAAGATTTTTCTGTAGTAGTAACCAAAGAAGAAGTGATGGCTAAAAACTACAGTTTTTCTGCGGGGCAATATTTTGAGGTGAAGATAGAATATATAGAAATTACCGCAGAAGAATTTGCGCAGAAAATGCAAACGTATGAAACCAATTTGAGCCAATTGTTTGCAGAAGGAAATGATTTGGATAAAAAGATTTTGGAGAATTTGAAAGGATTTAGTTATGAATAATTACGAAAAATTAACAATCAATGATGTTTGTGATTTTATTGGAGGAAGCCAACCTCCAAAATCTATATTTTCTGATAAAAAATTACCAAACTATATTAGGTTAGTACAAACAAGGGATTTTAAAACTGATAATTTTATTACATATATCCCTAGAGACTCAACTACTAAGTTCTTTAAAAAAGACGACATTATGATTGGAAGATATGGACCACCAATATTTCAAATTTTCAGAGGTATGGAGGGTGCTTATAATGTTGCTTTACTTAAAGCCAAGCCAAAGTCAAATATTAATAATGATTATCTGTTTTATTTTTTAAAACAAAAAAATGTTTTTGAATATGTTGATAAACTCTCTGCAAGAACAGGAGGACAAACAGGAGTAGACTTAGTTTCTCTTAATAAATATCCAATTTTTCTTCCCGATTTACCCACCCAACAAAAAATAGCCTCTGTATTATCTGCTTTAGATGATAAAATAGAACTCAACAACCGCATTAATGCAGAACTGGAAGCGATGGCAAAAACGCTGTATGATTATTGGTTTGTACAGTTTGATTTTCCATATTCCCCTCTTTCAGAGGGGTGTCAAAATTCAGAGAATTTTGACGGGGTGTTTAAACCTTATAAATCTTCCGGCGGTAAAATGGTGTACAACTCAACCCTGAAAAGAGAAATTCCTGAAGGGTGGGAGGTGAAAACTGTTGGAGAATTTTCAAAAATTAAAAAAGGAACACTTATAACTGAAAAAACGGCTAATACAAAAGGTAATGTAAAAGTTGTATCTGCGGGATTAGATTTTTCTTATTTTCATTCAGAATCAAATTTTCCAAGTAATACAATTACGATAAGTGCTTCAGGTGCAAATGCAGGATATATTAATTTTTGGAGAGAACCAATATTTGCCTGTGATTGTACAACTGTAAGAGGAAATAATGATTTTGAAACTTTTTATATTCTACATTTTTTAAAATCAGTTCAAGAATTTATTTATTCTCAAGCTAGAGGTTCTGCACAGCCTCATGTATATCCAAAAGATATTGAAGCATTGAATATTATTGTTCCTAATGAAAAAATTCTAACTAAATATGGAGAAATAGTTTACTCAATGAATGAAAAAATAACTAATAACCTCAAACAAAACCAAGAACTCTCTGCCTTACGAGACTGGCTCTTACCCATGCTCATGAATGGGCAAGTGAAAGTGGGGTAGAGAAGAAAACTAATAATTAAAATTACAAATAATGACTTTCAATAATTTTGAAGAACTTGTCCATACTATCGAAAATGATCTTGGACAAGAATTTAAGAATGATTTTCGAAATTCCAGAAAATTTTTAGCGGGATTAACTAATTTGCCTAATTACATCATGTTTTCAGAATTCGATGACAAGAAATCTGAATGGGTTTATAATAGAGGTGGAAAAAAGGAAATACAGTATCACATTTTTTTAAGAGAAGGGAAAATTGGGTATGGTTTAGCTATAAATAGCCAAAGAGGTTCTTTTAATAATGACGATCCAGCAGAGATTGCAAATGATTTCGGAAAAGCCTTTAAAAATATATCAGATAAAATTTATCAAATTTTACCAGATTATTCCTTCATAATAGGTAGTCAAGATGAATTAGGTGTTATGGAAGAAGGAGAATTTATTCTTTTTGGAAATTTAATTCCTATTACTAATAATACAATACAAAATGATGATTATCAAAAACTCTTATCAGATTTAATTAAACAATTAGAGGTTTATAAGTTGGTTTACAAAGAAAAAAATTTATTAACAAGAAATAAAAAGAACTTATCAATACAAATGGAAAGCATTCAAGAAAAAATTGATATTTTAAAATACAAAAAACAAATCATCTTACAAGGTCCTCCAGGTACTGGTAAGACGAGAATGGCTGAAGAAATTGCAAATCAATTTATTGGGAATAAGTCTATTGTTTCTATTTCAGACTATGCTGAAGAATATATAAAGAATTTTAAAGCAACTGATCTTACATTAGAAATTGATACAAAATCTGAGAAACTTTTAAAAGAATTCCAAGATATTTTCCCAATTTCAAAATTAGAAAGTATTGATATTGAGGATTATGCTTTAGGTAATGGCTCGAAAGAATCATTTTGTTATTACATAGAAAAAGCATTAGCATATACGTGTCGCTTTAGTCCTGGTCCTGCTGGAACTACGGCATACGGTATTTCCTTTAATAAAGATAATGGAGATGTTAGAGTAGACTTTGGTGAAAATCCAGAATCATATATGGCTAAATTAAGAAAAATGTTGGTAGATTTAGCCTCATCTAAAGACTATTCAAAAGCTAGAGAAATGAAGTTTTGGTATAGCTTTATACTAAAAGTTTTACATTCTTATTTTCCTAATGATTATTTTCCTGTTCTTTCAAAAAAGCATCTTAAAATTTTTGCAAAGATTTTTAAAATAGAGATAAATAATTACGATGATATTCAATTGAATATATTAATCAATAATAAATTTAATGAATTAAAAACTAATTTGAAAAGCCCTATTTCTTCTATAGTTTTAATGAAGCATTTATATGAAAAATTTGATTTAAAAGACGAAAATTTTAATGATATTATAATTTCTGAAGTTGTATCAAAAGGAGGAGAATATAAAATAATTCAGTTTCACCCAAGTTATACTTATGAAGATTTTGTAAGAGGAATAAATGCTGTAACTACTACTAATGGAATAATTTATAAAGCTAAAAATAAAATTCTTGCTGATTATGCAGACAAGGCATTTAAAAATGAGAATGAAAAATATATATTAATTATTGATGAAATTAACCGTGCAAATTTATCTTCAGTTTTAGGTGAATTAATTTATGCCCTAGAATATAGATATAAATTTAATGATACACAAAGAGAACGTGAGAAGGCTGAAGTTTTAAGCATGTATGGTATAATTGATGACGAAGGAGAAAATAAAGAGAATTTTACTTTACGTTTACCAGAAAATCTTTACATCATCGGTACCATGAACACCGCCGATAGAAGTGTGGGGCATATAGATTACGCCATCAGAAGAAGATTTGCATTTGTGGAGGTATTGCCAGAAAAATTAGAAGATAATAGTGAAATCTATTTTAATACAACTGATTTTATGGATGTTGCAAAATTATTCATCAAAATAGGAGAAGATGATGTAGTAGATTTTGAAAATGCAGAAAATTCTGATTTCCTTTCAGATGATTTTTCAGCAAAAGATGTCGCTCTAGGACACAGTTATTTTATAGCAGACAAAAAGAAAATTTCGGAAGATAACAAGCAGGAATATTTTAATATGAAAATGAAATATGAAGTGATTCCTATTCTCAACGAATATCTAAAAGATGGTGTTTTCAATGAAAAAGCAACTGTTAAAATAAAAGAAATTGAGCAACGATTCGCATAGACTTATAAGACTTTACGAACATTGGGGGCAAGAAATTGAGCATCTTGAAATAAAAAAAGGATTATATTTCAAGAAAGATAATAATTGTCCTGTTTTTCAATATGAGAATAAGACAGAAAATGATGTTCAAAAGTGTACCATAAAAGCTAATTATTATATTGGAGTGGGAACAATTCCCAATGGTCATCCTATTTTTATTTCTCCAAAAGTAAATAGTAAACTTCTAAAGCTTATTCATGAAAATCTAGATGATGAAAATATTGATAATGCAATAAAAGCCAAGATTGAAAATGAAGATGAGGTAAAGTCATTGCCAGAAGTAGATGTTGTGAAAATGCTCTCTGAAATAGTTAAGCTTCCCAATGCAACCAAAGAAATTTCAGCACTTTTAGATATTGACTGGAACGCTACTGAAATAGAAGTAGATCATTTGGATAATGATTATTTATCTCCTTTTTTAGTTCTACAGTTTTTATATATAATGAAAACAATTGTTAAGAAAGGACTGAAAAAATCTTATTATTCTGTAGAAGAAAATCTGAACAGCAGGATAAAAGGTAAAATTTTAGTTCCACAAACAATAAAATTAAATCATCTTAAGAACAGAGTCACCAATACCTATTGTAAATATCAGGAATTTGGCTTTAATAGTATTGAAAACCAATTTCTAAAAAAAGTATTGGAATTTGTGAAAAACTACCTATCAGCTAACAAAGGACTGTTATCATCAGCGAATTCAGAAATCCAGCATACTTTAAATTATATTTCTTCTGCATTTGATTTGATTACTCCGCTTGATAACATTAGAGAAATAAAAGGAATAAAACATAATAAGTTTTACAAAGAATACAAAGATGCAATACAGATAGGTGAGCTTATTTTAAAAAACTTTTCCTACTCTATAACCAAATCAATTAAAACTATGCGAAAAACACCTCCATATTGGATAGATATGAGCCGCTTATTTGAGCTGTATGCCTATAAAAGATTGTTGGATAACCAAGAGTATAATCTAATTAAATATCATTGGAGAACATTTGGAAATGAAGTAGACTTCATAGGTTTTTATAAGAATCCCGAGAAAGAAAATATTTCACCAGTAATCATTGATGCTAAATATAAACTACACTATGAAAACAGTAAAGAGCATCAGGATATGAGACAGGTAGCTGGCTATTCACGATTAAAAAGAGTGTATAACTATTTTTCTGATAAGGTAAATAATAATCAAATTATCGATTGTCTTATCATTTATCCTACTCTTAATAAAGATATCGAACTTAAAATATCTGAAATAAAAGCTTATCAGAATATCTATAAAATGGGGATTTGCTTACCAATAAAAAACAGCGTTTAAAAGATTTAAACGCTGTTTTATTTTTACTTTTACTTATCATGGGGTTTAATGCCATAACCAATAATATCTTTAAAATCATCTTTTAATTCAGACCTTGCTGTAATATTGCTTACTCTAAAATGTCTAATTTTACCTTCTCGTAAAAGACAATTGGCAATGACAAATTTTACATCTTTCTCTTCATCTTCAGTTTCAAATTCTTCTACTTTACAATTTGTAATAATTCTAGTTGTAAATTTTCCTTTTTTATCTAAATAGTCAATTTTGTAAAATTTATCTTTTTGCCATTCCAATTTTAGTGGATTGTTATACTCGATATTTGAGTAATTAGGAAATTCTGAATCTACAAATTGTTTAAATTCCTTTTCTGAATCTATGATTTCTAAATTTTCAATTGTTTTACTTTCTATTTTATTGTTTATTAAGTTTTTATAGAAAATTTTTATTGTATGATTTTGAATTACAACTTCTTTTAATTCTATGATATATTTGTTGAAACTATATCTTAAATTTTCTAATGAAATATTTAAATCTTTTTCTATTAGTTGGAATACATTTTTTGTATTTATCCCCCTTTTTATGAGTTCTATTTTATTTGAATTAAATTCAACTATTTGCAGAATTTTGTAAGGTATAATTTCTTCTGAAAAAGTTTGCTTAATAGGATTAAACCATTTGCATTTCAAAAGAAATTTACAAGACTCCCTTTTAATTTCTCCATTTTTGGGATTGACTCTATCTTTATTGAAATTTTGATTCTCCACTACTTCAATTACAGTCATTACTGGAGATAAGAATTCTAAAAAAGCTTGAGTCTTATTGATGTCTTCTTCTTTGGTTCTTGACCAAGTTGTTTTCTTTTTACTTAGTTCTAAGTCAGCGGATTTTAAAACTACAAGGTTGTCTTTATACTTATTCAATAAACTTACTTTATCTTCAGTTTTTGTGACTTTTCCTTGATTGTTTTCAGTATCAGAATCTATTTTTTTTATTTCATTTTGTTTGAACCAATGTTTTTCAAATGTAGAAGTTTTAGAAGAATAAAAATAACATAGATATTGATTGGGTAACTTTTTTGCTTTCTTAGTTTCTATATCTAGTTCTTCGGATTCAGTATCATAAGAATTAGATTTTAAAACTTCAGAAATGACCATAATGGGAGGTGTGTTATCAACAAAAGCACCAATTAAAGATTCATTAAAGATATTAAAAGGGTGAGACTTTAGAGATACTAAATCCCCAATGTTTAATTTGTCCATGATGTTAGTTTTTTTTATATTTGTTTACCTTGTGGTAAGTTGATTTTTTACAATTGGTAAGGACTACAGGACTTTTAGTCTTACTGCTTTATGCAGGCAATTAATTTATCAACCAGGTAGTCTCCAACAATTGAGATTCCACCTGTAAAGATAATAAATAGGAACTTAATAATTGTTTTCATTAGATAATTATTTATAGTTAAAGTTAAATCTTGTCCTAGTTTACGAAAAATACAATGACTCAGTAATTGGGTGCTAGTCCGCTCTTAGGAGGTTTATGTAAAATAAATATCACTATTGCTAGAACTTTACCACAAGGTTTTTTATTATGACTCAAAAAAACGAAATGCCAATTTGGATGAAAACTAAGGGATATATTCATGTCTCTAAAAGTTTACATATTTCTGAAAATTGGAAACATTACAAAGCTAAAATTGAAAACCCTGATTTTGTTGCTAAATATGCTTTTTATCCTCTTTTGCATTCCATTATTCGTGAAAGAAAATTTAAAAAGGTTGATTCGTCTAAACATCTGAATAAAACATTAAGAACTCATAATTTTAAACTAGAAAAAGGAGGCAATGAAAAGACTGCTAAAAATAGACCTCTACATTACGCAAGTCATTTTGATGCGCTAATTTATGGTTATTATGCAAGTCTGATAAGTGAAAAATATGAGAATGAACTCAAGAAAAATAATGAACTAAATGAATCTGTAAATGCTTATAGGAAAATAAAAGTTTCATCAACATCGGAAAAAGGTAAAAGTACTATTCATTTTGCAAATGAAGTATTTGAAGAAATAAAAAGGAGAGGGGAAGCAGACGAAGTTGGTGTTTTAACTTTTGATATTAAAAGTTTTTTTTCAAGACTAGATCATTCTATATTAGAGAAGAGATGGGCAAATATTATGGGTTTTAATGAGCTCCCAAAAGACCATAAAAATGTTTTTAAATCTTGTACACAATTTAGGTATATATTAAAAGATGATTTAAGAATTGGAAATGTTAAATCTGGTAGAAGAAAAGGATTTGATGAAAAAAAGCTTTGCAATATTAGGAAATACAAAGGTTATAAATGTTTTTTTGAAGACAATAAGGATTTTAGAGAACATATTAAATCGGGAAAATTAAGGATTTATCAAAATCCTTTTTATCATAATAAAGTTAATGTAGGTATTCCACAAGGACTTCCAATTAGTGCAGTTTTAGCAAATTTATATCTTTTAGAATTTGACAAAAAAATTATTGAAAATGTTGTTTTAAAAGAGAATGGTTTTTATAGAAGGTATTCAGATGACATTATTCTTATTTGTAATATTGACTCACTAGAAAAAAATAAAAACTATATTGAAAATTTAATTAAAGAGAGCAATCTTGAAATTAGTACTGAAAAAACCGAGAAATTTGTTTTTAAAAATGAGACATATAATTTAAATAAAGAAACTAGGCTTACTTCCTTTAAAATTATAGAAAAAAAAGAAATAAAAAATGCACCTTTAATCTATTTAGGTTTTGAGTTTCGAGGGTATAATGTATGTATTAAATCTACTAATGTTGCGAAGTTCTATAGAAGATTAATAAGTATAGTTAAAAGAAGAGCAAAAAGAGCTAAAAAAGATAACAATCCAATGATTCCAAAAGCTATTTTTAAAAATCAAGTTAAAAAGCTTTACAAAAGACCTCTAAGGCAATTGGATAATGAACATAATGAAATAAAACAAGTCTTTAGAAAGAAAACATTTTTAGTTAAAAACGAAAAAGGAGAGTTTGATTTGATTTCAAAAAAAATAGACATAAAAAAACAATCTAATTACTTTAGTTATCTAAATAGATGTGTTAAAATATTTGATTCAAAATTATTTATACATCAACACAGAAAGAAAAGCCATATTTTGAATTCTGCAATTAAAAAGTATTTAGTTTAGTCTCTAGAATTTGTTTTGTTTTCTAACTTTCTAAATTTATTTCACACAATAATAATCATAAAATCATGCAGTTAAGTTTAACTGATTTTTGTAATTATATTGAGTAAATAAATAGCTATGTCAACCCAGAAAATGCCAAAAATGTGGTAAAACAACTGTAGTGAAAATCCTTTATGGTATGCCAACAGAAGAGGCATTTAAACTTTTAGAACAAGAAAAATTGGTAATAGGAGGATGTTGTATCACAGAGAAAAGTCCAGATTGGGCTTGCTCAAACTGTAAAACGGAATATTTCAAACAAAAGAATTCTACAATATTAAGTACGATTTTCAGAATATTTATTGATAATTAAAATACCTATACCCTAAAAGAGATTCCATAAAATTTTACCTCAATAGAAAGTATAAAAATATCAAATACCACCTTAAACCTATCAGTTTTTTAGTATATTTGTAATACAATAATGATATTTATTGATGTAAATTACAATTAAATACTACTATTATGTTATTTGTTTCATCATCAAAAGCACAAAAAAAATTAGCTGAAAATATCCGTGAAAGAAGATTGCAAATGGAGCTTACGCAGGAAGGCTTAGCAGAAAGATCAGGAGTGTCTTTGTCCACATTAAGGAAATTTGAACAAAAAGGAAGCATTTCTTTAGAATCGTTTTTAAAATTGCTTTCCGTGACAGGTGGTTTGGATGAAATTGTAACCGCTTTAAAGCCCAACAAACCCAATTTTAAATCAATTGATGAAGTCTTAAAAGCAGACGAGGAAATCACCAAAAAAAGAGGAAGAAAAAAATGAAAACAGCTATTAGAGAAATAAAAGTAGGATTAGATTTCGGTTCTAGTGTTCAATCTGTTGGGCGATTGGCGATTCGAAATGGAATCATCTATTTTGAATACGATGATGATTTTCTGCAAACAGGAATAGAAATATCGCCTATTCAACTTCCTTTGCAACGTGGAGTGGTAGAACTTCCAAGAGAACCATTTGAAGGTTTGGCAGGAGTTTTCAATGATAGTTTGCCAGACGGTTGGGGAAGATTACTTTTTGACCGTATGCTCCGTAATGAAGGAATTTTATCATCAGAAATCACTCCGCTAGATCGCTTGGCTCATGTTGGTTTACAAGGGTTGGGTGCTTTGGTTTATGAGCCAGATGAAAGCCCTAAATTTTATGATGAAATAATTGATTTAGATGTATTAGCTTCACAAACAAAAGAAGTTTTGGAAGGTGATTCTGATGATATAATTGCTGAACTTTTAGCATTGAATGGATCTTCTGCTGGTGCAAGACCAAAAGCATTGATTGGCGTAGATAAAAAAAGAAAAAATATCTCGTATGGAGCCCATCAGTTAAGCGATGGTTTTGAACATTGGATGGTGAAATTTCCAAACTCACAAGATGGCAAAGATGCTGGAGCGATTGAATATGTATATGCTTTAATGGCTACAGAAGCAGGAATAACAATGCCAAATGTTCATTTATTTTCTTCACAAATGGGAAATGGTTATTTTGCGGTAAAACGTTTTGACAGAAGCGAAAATAAGCGCCTTCACATGCATACTGTAAGTGGATTAATTCACAATAATTTTAGATTTCCTTCTTTGGATTATGAAGATTTACTATCATTAACGAGTTTTTTAACCAAAGATATTCGAGAGGTAGAAAAAATGTTTCGTTTAGCGGTTTTCAATGTCATGGCACATAACCGAGATGACCACGCCAAAAATTTCACTTTTCTAATGAATGAAATTGGCGAATGGAAATTATCACCAGCTTATGATCTTACTTTTTCAAATGGACCTGGTGGAGAACAAAGCACTATGGTAATGGGTGAGGGTAGAAATATAAACCTAAAACATCTTTTAAAATTAGGTTCAGAAGCTCAACTGTCAAAAGGTTTTATAGATAATGTTATTGATAAAACTCGTTCTGCGCTTAATAAATGGGAAATTTTATCTAAGAATTATGGAGTTAATGATTCAAATATTCAGTTGATTAATCGTAATATGTCTAAATTCTAATTTTTAAATTTGGAAAAAACTATTTCAATAATTTTAAAACATAAAAATAGTTCGCCAGAACCTTAAGGTTCTAAAATTTTGAATTAGGAAATGTTATCTATTTGAAAAACAGTAATTTATCCAATAAATTTTGTACAAAAGTAGTACAAATTCATTATTTTTGAACAAGAAAAAAAGGTGCAAAAAACAAAAAACCCTTTATTCATGGTGGTTTCGGAAGACGAAAGTTTCGTTAGAATCTTACAAAATAATATGTTGTGGTATGTTGGAAATGTACTACTTTTGTACACCTCAAAACACCTGAAAGTACCATTAATAAAAGAAAAATAAGATTCTGTATCGGGAAGTAATCGCTGATTTCTAAGTACTATATTTCAACTATTCAACCCGCACTAGCAAAGGAAAATCAGAAAGTGTTAATTGACATTTTCTGACATTTGTTGACATATTTTATACTACTAAATGTGATACTCCGTTGTTTTTAATCTCTAAAAAAATGAATTTTAGGATACTCTAAGAGAAATTTAAACGGTAAATAATAGTAAATACACGCAAATACCGCTAAATACTGAGAGATATTATTAACATAAAGAAAATCGGAAAGTATCAAATGAGCAGTAACATTAGGATTGAGAAGATTTGTATATTTTGTAAAGAGAAATTCATTGCTAAAACATTCTCCACAAAATATTGTTCTCATAGATGTAATCAAAAGGATTATAAGAAGAAAGTTAAGGAGGAGAAACTCCAAAAATCAAAAGAAGAATTCCAAACAGAGGTTAAACTTAAACAACTCAAAGTGGTCTCTATTGAAGATGTTCAGAAGAAAACATATCTCACAATAAAAGAAGTATGTTTAATTATGAATATTTCGGAATCTACTGTTAGAAAATTAATAAAGACAGGATTCATCAAAACAACACGTTTAGGAAAGAAACATTTTTATTAAAAAAGATTAGTAAAAAGCAAAAATAAGCAAAACGATTAAACCCGTTGCTATACAATGCTTTATAAAACAGTAGTCTTAGTTTGGAACTCGGTGTCTGATAGGTTTTGGGCTTGAAAACACAAGGTTAGGTTACTAATTCGTTACCGATTGATAAAGGTAACTACATAGCTTAACTGTTTATATTTCAGTCTTTTGCACCCTTTTTTACATTCCCTTGTAACTCAATGTAATTTAATTTTAAACATTAAACATTTGAGTTATGGAACAGACAAAAAAGTCCACGTTCAAACTGCTTTTCTACCTGAAAAAGAACGAACTGAAAAAGAACGGTAATGCACCGATTATGGCACGTATTACCATTGATGGAACAGCTAAAACTTTGGGAACAAAGTTAGAAATTAACCCGAAAAATTGGGATTTAAAATACGGAAGAGTTGAGGGCAAGAGTGCCACCGCTTTGAACATTAACCAAAAGCTGGATAACGTACGGGGTCGTATCGACAAGATTTACGAAGATATGCTGAAGCACGAGGGTTTTGCGACCGCACAGAAAGTAAAGCTCTCGTTTTTGGGTGTTGGTGTAATGGACGATGCCGTACTAAAAGTCTTTAAAGACCAAAATGAAGACTTTGAAAAAATGGTCGCTAAGGGAAAACGCTCTCAAAGCACGTATAGCAAATACAACACTGTTTACAACCATCTTAGCGAATTTATAAGGGAGCGTTACCATCGGGACGATATGGCTTTCCGGGAACTCACTTCTGATTTTATTCGTGAGTTTGATTTCTTTCTTCGCATTGATAAGGAATGTACCCATAATACGGTTTGGGTTTACACAATGCCAGTTATTGCTTTGGCAGAATTGGCTATTAAAAAAGGCTTGATACGGGATAATCCTTTTGAGGATTATGAAATCAGTATGGAAGAAACCGACCGCAGCTACCTTTTAAAAGAGGATGTAGAAACCTTAATGCTCCTGAAACCATCTAAGCCTCGATATGAACTTGTAAAAGACCTTTTTATTTTCAGTTGCTTCACAGGGCTTTCTTACATAGACATTAAGAAACTGAAATGGAGCAATATCCAGTCTTTCTTTGATGGACACCAATGGATAATCAGCAGGAGAAAGAAATCAGATGTTGCCTCCAACGTCCGTCTTTTGGAAATCCCCAAACGCATCATTGAGAAATATCGTGGAGCTACAAGAAATGATTTTGTATTCCCAATGCCATCCAATGCGACTTGCAACACGCATATAGGTAAACTTATTGAGGAAGCGGGTATTGTTACAGAACAGAAAGTTACATTCCACACCGCCCGTCATACATTCGCCACAATGTTTTTGACCGAGGGTGTTCCGCTTGAAAGCCTTAGCAAAATGATGGGTCATAAGAATATTTCCACTACACAGATTTATGCTAAGATTACCAGCCAAAAAATCAGTAAGGATATGGATTTGGTTTCGCCTAAATTTAAGGCAATGGAAGATGCGTTTATTATTAAAATGGAACGGGAAGAAATAGCATTATTGAATGAACATACAAACGCAGATAAAATTTACAATACCGAAGAAATTATGGTTTAAAAATTAGTGCATTCTTTACTTATCAGATTGAAGCAGGATTTAACTATCCTGCTTTTTTTATGCCCTTACTTTTCGATTATTCCAACCTCTATTTCAGGCTCTCATAGCCTGGTCATTTATTCCATAAAAATTAGAACAGAATATTTCCACAATCAACCGGTAAAAAGGCAGCTAAGTTATAGCGGGCAGCCACCGCACACACCCACCAATAAAAAAAATGAATGAACGGTTTCCCCCTAAAGGAACCCCCATTAAATCATTTTTTTTCTTGGTTTTCGCTATTGCCCGCTTGGATTATCTGCTTTCTTTTTTCCGGTTTTTCTTTTGGAAAAAATTATGCGAAGCGAAGCGGAGCAAACCACAACAGGAAGCAGGAAACGAGAAAAGCGAACGTAACAAAATGTAAAACTTTTAAAACAGGACGATTATGAACATTATCGGAAGACTGACAAAAAATGCGGAAGTACGCACATTGTCGAACGAAAAACAGGTAGTAAACTTTTCAGTAGCGACCAATGAAAGCTACAAAAACAAGCAAGGTGAACGAATAGAGCAAACAACCTATTTCGATTGTGCCTATTGGATTTCTGCAAACGTGGCAAGCCTACTCACAAAAGGCACTTTGGTAGAACTCACAGGCAGAATAAGCACAAGGGCGTGGATAGGCAAAAACGGCGAAGCACATTCGGGGCTGAACTTTCATACCTCTCAAATCAAACTGCACGGAGGTAGTAAGAGAGCCGAAACCATACAGGCTACTGCACAAGCCGAGAACAACAGCTTTACTGCACAGGGAGCAGATGACGACCTCCCATTCTAACAACGAGTATTCAATCATTTTTTAAACATCAAATTTTAAGCATTATGGCACATAATATCAATTTCAACGAGAGAACAGGACGTTATTCATTTTTTAGCGTACAACAAAAAGCGTGGCACGGTTTAGGTCAAATCGTAGAACAATACCCGACAAGTGAGGAAGCAATCAAATACGCAGGGTTAGATTACGAAGTCGTAAAATCCCCACTATTTACCAAAGGTTCGGGCATTATCGAAACCACCAACGGCATAGAGATAGGCAGTAGCGAATTAGAAGTACCTAACTATTTCGCCAACATACGCACCGATAACAATGCAGTATTGGGCGTAGTCGGTAAGGATTACCATATCGTACAAAACCGTGAAGCCTTTAATTTCTTTGATGCCATTGTAGGCGGTGGCGAGGGCATTCTGTACGAAACCGCAGGAGCGTTAGGCAACGGAGAACGTGTTTTTATCACAGCCAAATTGCCCGACTATATCCGTGTAGGCAATGGCGATGATGTTACGGAAAAGTACATTTTCCTAACCACTTCGCACGATGGTAGCGGAAGTATCACAGCCGCATTTACGCCTATCCGTATTGTATGCCAAAACACGCTGAATGCTTCGTTACGCAGTATGACCAATGTAGTCCGTATCAAGCACACTTCGGGAGCAAAACAACGTATCGAGAACGCTCACAAGATTATGGGACTTGCCAACACATTGAGCAACCAATTAGAGGGCATTTTCAACGAATGGGCAAAAGTAAAGGTAACAGACCGAGAAGTAAGAAAGCTAATACAGTTGGCACTTTGCCCAAATAAGGAAACGCTTGACCTAATCAAAAAAGGTGCGGAAGATGAAATTTCCACCGTGTTCAAAAATGTCGTTGAGGATGCTTTTGCGTATGCTATGATAAGCGACACCCAACAAATGGACACTACCAAAGGTACGTTGTTCGGAGCGTACAATTCTGTGACAGGCTACTATCAGAATGTAAGGAGTTACAAGAATGACGAAGCCAAGTTGCAGAGCATTGTATTGGGTGGTACTGCCCAACTCAAATCGCAGAAAGCATTTGAACTATGTACTGCATTTGCTCTGGACGGTGCGGAAATCCTAAACCTTAATTAGATAACCACAGGCTACCGCCTTAATCGGTGGTAGCCTATTATAAACAACAGCTATGACAATGGAAACCTATAAAGCAACGCTGAAACACGACACAGGCAAAGTAACGCTGACAGTAGTATCACTTAGCGGAAAGCAGAGAGCAATACAGCAGATAACAGCCGTAGAGGGTTGTCCCGAATGTGCCATTGTGGATATAGTAAAGATTGATAACGATACAAAACAGCAGAATATGAAAGCAAAAACCATAGACGAAGCCAAAAGTATGGCTAAAGAAAAAAGCCTTGAAACGCAATACAGGGATGAAGCTATATACATCATCTATTGCAACAGAACAGAGTATTTCTATGTAGATACCGACAGCCTAATACGGCTTTGGGAACGGCTTATAGGCTACTATGAAAATGGAAAATACACCGATGCTGAAACTAATTCATAACACTTAAAGCAGATACAATGGAAACGACAGCAATAGCCACAAAGTTTGTACGCTACGATGTTCCCGAATTGGAAACCCTGCAAAATGCAAAGGTTTACCTACTAAGGGAAAAACTGAACAAAAGCGACAAGTTGAGCCGAGCAGAAAAAAATTGGCTTGCGGAAGCAGTAAACCGAAATGCCTACTTCAAAAGAGCCGTACCCCTTATGGGTTATCGCTTCGGGTTTGAGGATATTTTGAAAACCTATGTAGTGAAGCAGTACGGCAGTTGGGCAGAATACAACGCCCCCGACAAAACAAGCCTTAGAAGTATTGTTTACGGCAGGATTGACCAAATAGCGGAAATCACTAAATAAGAATTAGAACAGGTATGAAAATAACGGATTTGAACGGTTACGAAATTGAAGTAACCGACCTAAAAGAAGCTATCTGTATTGCCAAACGAAATACAGGGTATAGCCACGAGGACAAAAGTTTTTCAGACTTCGATAAAAGGCAAAATGCCTATTGGATGGACATATACGAGAAACTAAAAGCAATCAAAAAACGGTTAAACAACAATTAAAATCAAAGAACGATGAACACAAATTTTTTCAATCAGATACAGCAGTTGGACTTTACAGGAGTATTGCAACTGAACATTTCAAAAGGAATAGAAAGCAACCTAATCGTAACAGTATTGCTCAATAACGAACAATGCGGAGATAGTGCCAAAAACCTTATTCCCCCATTGACATTTAACGCCACACCCCAAGAGTTTGACGAGGGATTTTTTGAACAGATTACCACACCTATACAAAAGGTATCGGGCTTAATGGTGGATATGGAAAAATTCTTAAAGCAATTGGAAGAAGTTAAAAAGCAATCGGCAATCGAGAAAGAAAAAGCAGAAAAGGAGAAAAAGGAAAAAGAAGCCAAAGACAAGAAATTTAAAGATGCTATGGTAAAGGCTGACGAGTTGGAGAAAGAGGGCAAGTTCCGCGAAGCGTGGATGAAAGTACCCGATATAACGGAGTTTCCCGAAAAAGCGGACGAGATACGCAAACGCAAAACTTCATTGTCCGACAAGTTCGCAACACCGAGCCTTTTCGGAGCAATGGAAGAAGCTACACCCGAACCGCCAAAGGTGGAAGAAGTTACTGCCGATTATCCTATTGATGAAGCGGACGAGGAAGAATAAAAGTGTTAACCCCAAAATTAGAAAGTTATGTTATTAGCAACGCAATTAGAACGAGTTTTCATACTCAAAGACAAAGAACAGGACATCAGACTGACCGACCCAGAGCCACGTTGGAGCGTGGAAGCCGTAATGAATTTTTACGCCAATATGTACCCGATTTTGACAACGGCAAAAGCATCTGCACCACAGATAAAAGACGATGCGGTAGAGTACAAATTTGAGAGCGTAATGGGTACGAAAGGTTAAACCAAAATTTTAAAACGATGAATTATGCAACGCAACATCATATCGGGAACAATCAATATACCCGAACAGAAACGACAACAGCAGTTACACCGACAGTTGGGCGAGTTCGCAAATTGGCTACAAAGACCAAAGGACGCAAACCAAGTGCAGAAAGACAAGCAGAAATCCGTACCGATAGCAATGCTACCAATGGTATTCTAAAGTGTACGTTTCTGCCTAAACTGAAAACAGCACAATCCGTACAGGCTTGTCAGAAAACGGAGAGGGATTTTTACAAGTCCCTTTCCCGACTTGCCGAGCATTACAGCATTGAACCGATGCAAACCCAAGATTTTGAGTTTCCATACAATGTAGTATTATCTATGTGGGATATGGAAACCAAAGTAAAACGTACCAACATAAATTGGGACAGTTTCAAATTGGTACAGGATAGTAAGAAAACCTTTTTTGTAAGTGAGGAAAGGTATAATGTAGGTACAACCTTGTATTATATTCCTATTGCACCACTCTTTAAAATGCTCAAAGACCCGAAGCGTAAAAAGACCGCACAGCTACTTGTATCGGTATGCAGTTATCTGTACCATATTGCCGATGTGCCGTATTACAGGCAGGAAGACAGCTATTTGTATTGGTTGTATGAAACGCATAAAGATTGGGTAGAACAGGACGAGGAAACGGACGAAACAGAAACATATAGAAGTGAGTTGAGAAATGCCGAATATATTGGCGACAGGATAGAACAAAAGTTATTTAACCGAAGCAATCTAAAGATATTTGAACAGCGTTTGAACCGATTTAAAAGCCTTGACACGTTCGACAGGGAATGTTGGCAGGTAGCGTGTAATGCGTTTGCCCTTTGTACTGAATATCCGAAAGCAACTTTTTTTAGAAACGCACCATTGCCCGAAGAAGACCCTTATGACGATGATTACGAAACCGAAGCAATCGGAATGGAAAAGTACATTTCATTTATCGCAGATACCAAAGGTTGGCTATATGAAAGCCTTTCCGAAAGCATCAACAATGAGTTCAACGAATACGGAAAAATGGAAGAGCCGACCATTTGCAAAGCATTTGACGGCAGTAAAATAACACAAGGCAACCTTGATTTTGAAAATCGCCTGTTTGAATTGTTGGATGACCTTTCTTACTTATTATATAACTATAAAACAACAGAAAAATGAACACCGTAAACGACATAACCAAAGATTTCGGCACATTATACTATCCAAAATCCGCTTTGGTTTTCTATGAAACCAAAGGAACAGATACAGCAATGTACGTGGAGCATTTCGATATGGATAGCAACGGAACGCCTATCAATGCCCACCCATTGACCGTAAAAGAAGCCAACGTATTGGCAAAGGCGTTACAGACCGATGAAGAAAAGAACACAGCCTTTTTAAAGTCAAAGGGAATATTGCCTACAAACATTCTGCATATCAATCCAAATGCTGAAAAAGGTATAGTATTATGGTACACCAAAGCACAGCAAAGACAACTGTATTTTGTGGATAGTTTGGGCATATCCAACGGAATGGCACAAGTACCGCCAATGCTTTGGTTAGCGAGCAAAAGCAGTCTTACTGTATTTGCTTTGGCAAGCGACAGAAGACCCACCGAGAAAACGCCATTGCATTACGCACCTTTCTTCAATATCTACGAAAAGGGCAATGTATGTATGGGTACTGTTAGTATTGATATTAAAAATTCGGCTTCGGTTGAGGAATTTACACAGGCGTGGGAACATTATTTTTTTAATTCCTATTTCAGCCATTCATTATGCGAGAACCTCACGAAAAAAAACATTGTAAACCTTTGGAAAGACCTTATCAATACTGATAAACCTTTTCCGAAAGAAGTATTAAAAAAGAATAACAAAACCCTTAAAAATCTATTGTGATGAATACAGCAAAAACAGCAATCCATTTTACGGACAATTATCTGCTCAATCCGACAAACCCAATTTCGGTAAACCTTATCGGGGCAGGTGGCACAGGCTCAAAAGTATTGACCGCTTTAATGGAAATAAACGAGAGCTTGATAGCGTTGGGACACGCAGGGTTGCAAGTCCGCCTTTGGGATGATGATGTTATCACGAGTGCCAATTTAGGCAGACAGCGTTTTTTTGAAAGTGAAACAGGATTGTACAAATCGGTTGCATTGATAAACCGTATCAATCGTTGCATCGGTACAAATTGGAAAGCCGAAACGGTAAAATTTGAAAAGGACAAGTTTGGCAGAATACCCGAAAAAGCAAGGGCAATCATTACTATTACTTGTGTGGACAATGTACAGGCGAGGTTTGGCGTTGCTGAAATTCTTAAAGAAATAAGTTACCGCAGACACTACCAAGATGAGCCGAAATATTGGTTGGATTTTGGCAACAGCCAAGATACAGGACAAGTGCTACTATCTACTATCGGAGAGATAAAGCAACCCAATTCAGAGAAATACCAAACGGTGGCAAGCCTGCCATTTGTTACCGATGAATTTGGCGAATTGCTGAAGCAATCCGAACAAGAGGATAACACGCCAAGTTGCTCACTTGCCGAAGCGTTGGAACACCAGGACTTGTTTATCAATTCCTCATTAACCCAAATGGGTTGTTCTTTGCTGTGGAACTTATTTCGCAGGGGAATGACTGAATACAAAGGATTTTTTCACAATCTGAAAGATTTCCGCACCCACCCGATAAAAGTCGCCTGACCCGAAAAGTCGGGCGGCAAAAAGACAGATCCTCCCGATGGTCGGGACAGTCTTTTTGCATCAAATCGGTGCAACCCCTTTGTCAAAATGCACCGCTACACAATTTCCTTTCTCTACCTTTTACCAAACAGGTTGCGACATTATTGTGTGGGATATTCATTATCCCAATGATTAGGTATGCAATGACTTCTTTTCTTTTCACATAAGCGACCAAAGAAAAGAAGCAAAAGAACGCCGCTTGATTAGAACAGATATTTTATACTATTATAATCGGAACGTTACTTATTACTGAAATATTCCTGTGCAATTTCCGCTACTCCCACACTAAAATATCTACCGCCATTGGTAACAACATCAATAGCTTTTTTAAAATCGTCCGTATCGCTACCAATGAGCAAATAACCTGTAAAACCAATTTCCAAAAGAGGTTTTACGGCTTTTTCTGCATCAATATCATTATGTGCAATCAGGTTAATGGTTGGATATTGTGTTCTCAATTCTTGAAGCTGTGCCAGCACATTCTTATTGTAAAAATCAAGGTCAATAATACAAATGTTGGGAAGTGTTTTTAATGCTGGTAATTGAGATAGTCCGTCTTCAATGTTTTCAGAACGGAACAATACTTCAATTCCTGAAGCAACGAGGTCGTTGCAGGTCAAATCCAAAATCGGGCTTTTATCATTGATAAAGGCGAGGGCAATTTTTTGTTGTGCTGTACCAGTTTCCATATCATTACTTTTTTGAGTTGATGTAGCCCTGCACAAAAAAAAGAAGCGCAGGCAACCACACTTACCGATACTGAGGCACTGGTACGCCTTAATCCCCGAATAAGCGAGCGCCCACGCCTATGACGTGAGCGTTCTTACTTATTGTCTTGGGGATACAAAAAATTACCAGTTTTCAGTACCAAGACCTAAAGCAAAAACACTTTAAGTATTGTTATATTTTACATAGCAAATATACTAAAGTCCTTCCGTTGAAACATAGTCAGAACCAAATTAATTAGAAGCAATGTCTGTCATTGGTTATATAGTTCTGTTCTAAGACGGTCAGAATATCCGTTTCCTTATAAATAATCTTACCCCCAATTTGTATATACGGCAGGATATTATCGTCACGGTATTGCTGTAAAGTCCGTTTACTGATATGTAACAGCCTACACACATCTTCGCCCGACAAGTATATTTCTCCGTTCATTACAGGACGGTAATTTTTTAATATTTCTTCAATACGGTTTCTCAACTGCATTATCATTTCCTGATGGGCGATGATTTCTTCCGTTTCATTCGTCAGTAAATCCATTGTCGTTGGTATTGTACGGCTGTCCGGCTTCGAGTAAAGCCTGTACGTCCGAGCGTTTATAATAATTCTTGCGGTTCAGTTTGGAATATGGTAATAAGCCTTTGTCCTTGTAGGTCTGCAAAGTCCGTTTGGTAATGTTCATCATCAAACACACTTCCTGGTTATCGAGCCATTGCTCCTCTTTGAAAATCGGGGTATATTTTCGTGTGGCATTTTCGGTCATTTCCAAAAGTTCCCTTAGGTCATTCTTCATTCCGTCCAATGCGGTTTTTTGTATTGCAATAACTTCCATTGTTTGCTCATTTTTTCTGTGGAAGTCGAATTTATAAAGGCTTATTGCAGGATTGGGAAAGGTTGCATTGATTGGCGTTGAAAGGCAGTGTTTGGCTTTTTACTTTTGCCATAAACGAAAAATCGGATAACCTTTTGAGCTATCCGATTTTTTTTATTTAAGCCCCGTTTTATAAGTGTTATCAAGTTTGTTGTGAATAATTGTTGCTACAACCAAAACTTCTGTCATTTGTGAAAGTTGGGTATCTTCCAATATTTTGGGGTTGTGTGCTTTTGGATTTCTGTACATAGAAAAAAATCCTTTGCAGAAATTTCCAAAACCTTTGTGTTCACTTTCTTCGCTTTGATTTTTCAGAGTATTGAAAGCAAGCATAGGTCTTTTGTCCTTTCCCAACGCAAAACAATCATCAACTAAATCTGCTCCGTCTGAAGTATAGCCACTTTTTTGCCTAAGCCTCTCTGCTACACTTTTCGTAATTTCAAGTATAGCGTGAAAATAATTTTCCTTTAACCATTCAGCTTCACAATAAGGCAAAATTTCTGAATGAACTCCAATTCCGTGTACTTTTTCTTTGATTTTTAGTGACCTGCTTTTTGCTTCCGAAATAGTTTTCGCCTTATCAACTTGTCGGGGCTGTCCACTTTTATCAATTTCTATCCCTTCATAAACAAGTTTCTCATTGATAGTTGTTCTATCTTTTTCAAATTCATCTTCGGAATTATATCTTTTAGGATTTAATAATCTAACAACAAATGCCAATACATTATTTCCACATCTGTCTTGTGCTTGTCTTTCTTTTAAAGCATAAAACAATCTGTCTGTTTTATTTGTGCCATATTGAGATTGAGAAATACCAGCACCTGATAAATGTTCTGTAATTTTCGTATGTGTCAGTATATTTGATATAATATCAGATATATTTCGTAGGGTTATGTCATCAAAGGATTTTGTCATTTTATAATTTTCCTCTTTATTATGAATACTAAATCATATAATCTAAATTTCCATAAAAATACTTATTTCGAGTTAGGTATCTCCACTTGTTGCTTCTCTTTGTCCTTTTTCATTTGGCTATAAGTCCATATACAGACAATACCGAGAATTATCAAAGCGTATGCAATCCATTTGCCGACACGTTCTATAAAACGGGTAAATACAGATGCTTCAAAACTCGAAAATCCCTCTGCACCCATACCATTACGCCTATAAAATTTCCTGCGGTTTATCCAATAAATAAGCACTATCGCAATAACGATAACAATAATACCAAACACCAATTGAGCCGTAACTGTATCCATACCCGTTAAGATTATAATTCAAGTAAATTTAAACAAAAAACAACGTACACCGAAAGCTGAAAAGCAAAAAACCGACCTGTAACAGTCGGTTTTGCTTTTATATAAGTAGCATTAATCACTACTGTTGAACTGAAAGCTCAACTGCTTTTCGTTACCGAAGTTATCGGAAATCCAAACCTCAAAGGATTGTGATACGGTAGATGCCGAAGTGTAATACAACCGGAACTGCTCCGTTGGCAACGAATACAAATCGTTTGGCAAATACGGTGGTTCGTCATAATACCGCAATGTGCCTTGACCGTCAAATTGAAAGTAGCGGAGAAAATATTGCGTGTTGCTGTAATTGCCTGTTCGCTGTATGGTAATCCGTATCTCTACGGTCTGCCCACTGGCAATATCTTTGGGTACAGGCATTACTTTGACCTCAAAAGGGAAATCGTTCTGTATTTCGAGTTCATCGTCTTTGCTACAAGATACCAACGTAACCGAAGCCGTGAGGATTGCCAAGAGTATATATATTGAGCTTAATCCTATCCTGAATTTATTGAATATTGCTATCATCATTTTACATTTTAAAAATTAAACCTTAATCCCACGCCTGCGGACGGTCGGAATTGTTCCAAGTCTGTACCCCACAAAACCTTTGTACGCCCTTGCAGGACTAACACAAAACGGTCGGACAGGTACGTTTCAAATGTGAGCCGTCCGCCTGCTCCGTAAACAAAATTGTCTTCGCTCAGTATCTTCGCTCCGTCATACAACATTGCTTCGCCACGGTTGATGCTTTCGTAACCGACTACGCCTGTTATTCCAAAGTTCAGCGTGATGTTCTTACGAACATCGCCCAACAGGAAGAAACTGTAACCGCCCTCTGCGGTATAAGTTTCCTGAGGTATGCGGAGGTCTTTATAATCGTGGTATTGGTGTGTATATTCCAACGCCCAAAGCTGGTAGTTACCATTTTTGCCGTTTACGGTCATTGCTACATTGATGTAATAATCGTTACCGATTTTATCATCGGACAGCACACCCGTACTCACTTCCAATCCTTTCTGTTTAGGTAACATTCTTTGTGCCTGTGTGACCGTGATGGCCATAAAGATGAGCATCACGGTATAGATATACTTTTTCATATTATTTACTTTAAAAGGTTATTAAAATTTCAGGTGCATATCGTTAATCAAACGAGCTTTGATTAAGTCGGAATTTTCTATCTGGAGTGTCTGATGCCTGCCACCGTTTTTCTCGAAAATCTCAATAAGTAGTACCTTGTCATCGGCAATGGTAAATTGGTCTAACAGGAACACGTTTTGCTCGGTCGTTTTTCCGCCAATCTCATCCAATGGTTTGTAAGTCCTAAGCGGTATCATCGGGCGTTCCTGCACTACGGTACGTTTGGCTACCTTTTTATCCACCACTTTGAAATTCACAAAATCAATCTGAAACGGCACATTGGTACGGTTTCTCAATTCCGTATGGAAATAGTATTTGCCGTTGTGTATGTAGATACCTTTGAGGATAAACTGAATACCGAAACTCTTAGCCCCGATATGCTTTACAATACGTTTGTCCTTTTTGTAAATGGTTTCCAAAAGCAAGCCTGCCAATGATGGCGAATTGTTGCCCAATTCTTCAAAAAGCACATCGTTTCCGTTGGCTTTATCAACCGCCTTTTGCATTGTCAAGAGGTCATAGCTCAACGCTTCGGGATAGGGACTGTAATACACATTGAAACTGTAAAAACGCCCGTCATTTGTGATAACTGAAAAATTGGTTTCCGCTTCAAATTCCCTTACCGATGCTTTTACACGCAATACATTTTCCGCATCTTCCGCTTTTCCAGCAATCAGGTATTCGCTTCCCAAATCCACATAACGGATGGCGGTCGGAAAAATAAGATGTGAAGTTTTATCGTAGGTAACTTCCATTCTATACGGTTCTATCTTGCCTAATGCAAGCGGAGTTTTTGCACTATCCTGTGCGTAAGATTGTACGGCAAAGCCGAGTATCAGGGCAAATGCCCAAAAGGTTTTTAAATGATTTTTCATTGTTTAAATTATTTGAGTTCAACATTATTTTTTAGATACAAGGAAGACCTGATGCCCTGCTTTTAGCGTAACCTTTGGGGTTCTTACCTTTTTGGCGAAATAGCCCGAAACACCCTGTACCACGCCACGGCTTAAATCAGCAGCAACCTGTTGTCCTGCATTCTGCGTGAGCATTATGCTTGTTCCCGAAGTCTGGCTCATATTGCCCGCCATTTCGGTAAGGGCGTTCATTTCGGGCGAATACGGAACGTACAAGCCTTGCTGTCCGTCCAAATCGTAAATAGTAATATCAACCGGAATGATGTTGCCCTCTAATTCTACGGAGGTAATCTTTAGCTGCAATCGACCTCCCTGAAATTTGGCATTAGCTGTTACAATCGTTCCTTTCGGAATGGTACGTTGAGGCGTTTGGGCTGGCTCTAACAATCGCAATCGTACCCCTGTTTCGCCAATAACCGTTTGCGCATCGTGTACACAGGCTTTGATACTGTTTTTCGGTTGTGCCGTTTGCTCAATAGAACCTGCGGTATAAAAGCCCCGGTTTCTTGTTTCGCTCCAATCGGCTAAAAAGGCACTGTCCGTAGGCTCACGATACAAAGCGGAAACGGTGTTCTTTCTTGTAGGTGTGAATGCCACAAAATGCTCCTTTTGAGTTGAACCTGCGGTAGCCGTACCTGCATCCTTAGCAGGTGGGGCTTCTGTCGAATTTGTACCTGTTGGCAGATACTTTGCCGCCATCTGGTAGGATTTCTCCATTATGGCAAGCTGGTCATCAACGGTTACAGATTTAGGTACATCTTTCTCGGCTAATTGTTCTTTTAGTTCGTCCAATTGCCTGCGGAGTTCTGTTGTTTCAGAGTTGTTATCCTGATAAAATGAACCCAATGTGCTTTGTGCATTGCGGTAACTGCTCAATGCAGGATTGCCGTTTCTTCCCGAACCTCTGCCAACGCCATAGCTGCTGTTTTCGTCTTCTTCGGGAAATTCATCATTAGGCTCTTTTTTGTCTTCAGTATTCCAATAGTCAGAAAGCGTGGTAAGTGCATTGCGTTTTTCTTGCTCTTTGCGTTCCAGCATTTCCAACTCGTAAGCCTTGCCTTTGTCGGCAGGCATTCCTGCTCCGGTAGCCTCCGGTACTGCATCGTTCAGCCCGATGTTCTCAATTTCCTTTTTGTCTGCGGATGGTTTAAATATGAGGTACATACAACCTACGAAGACAATTCCCATTAAGCCAAATATGAGTGGCTTTTTGAGCTTTTCGGCTTTGTTCTGTGTACCGTCTTGCAGTACATCAGTGGTTGCTGCCTGGTTCCCTTCCGTTACCCGAACAACCGACTTTTTGTTCTCATTTTCTTTCATAAATCTTGTTTTTTAGAATTGTTGATAATGTGTCCTGCAATCTTGCAGGACTTTCACTTTTTTTGAGGACAGGGTTTTCGATATGCTCAATGACCATATCGTTACCCGACTTTGAGGTATCGTACCATACTTTGCAAATGACACCTGCCGTAAGCAGTAGATACCCCACAAAAAAGTAAAGTGTGTATTGGTGCTGTTTCCGCAAGGGCAATGCCCGCCAGCGTTCGTCCAGCTTGTCAAAGTACCTGTCCATATTTGCTCTTAGTTTTTTCATAACCTTACTATTTCTGTTGTTATAGCTTGAAACGCTTAGGACTTTGACCTGCCTTTTGCTTCGGTTCTTCATTGACCAAAGCGACTGCCTCAACCGCTTTGGGTGCGGATATGACTGACAGGTTTGTCAGTTCCGATTTTTTCAGCAGTTGCCCAAATTGGTCTTTCCTTGCAACCTCCATTCTGTTAAGCGAGAATTTGCCGTTCAGGTATTTTACCCACATACTGCATTCTACACTTGGCTTGTCTTCGCCCGACCATTGCAGGTAGCCCGTCAGCAACAAGTCCTGTTTAGGCAAACTATCTGTACCTTTTTGGCAGTTTTCGAGGTATTCGCCGATACTTTCCTTCAACTTTCCAGCATACGCTCCCTGCGTATGGAAATAGCCGTTATATCCTTTATCGGTAAGGATTTTTGCAAACGTGCTTAAATCTGATAATGCTTCCATAAGATTGTTTTTTTAGCGTTCGATAACTTCTATATCCCTGTTTTCTATCACTGCAAACTTTTCGATGTTGAAGCCTTGCGGGTTGTTGTCCGAACGGACAGAGTTCACGAGATAACAGGAAGTAATCAGGTTACGCCTGGTCACGTTGCTCGAACGGATAATGAATTGTTTGGCGTAGGTACGCACCGCATAAGGATAGGTGTCGAAATTGCACACGACACTATCCACCTCAATGCGTTGCTGTACATTCCCCGAAATAATCCTGCTGTAATAGCCCTTTTCCGACAGGTCTTTGTAATAATCAAAAGCTGATTTATCGGCAAGGTTGAATGCCCTGCTCATATTGCTTTCGATAGCGTTCTTGTCGGGAGCAAGCGTAAAAAAGAGTTCGTGAAAACGCCTGACGTGTTCCCTTGCTTCCACAGGTCGGTTGATACTTGCATCTTGCGATAAGGCAAGCATCAACGATTTTCCATTATCCAGCACATAGATTTTTTGGCGTTGTTCGTCTGCAAAGCTGTAAGATTTCCAAAGTGAAAATCCTACCACGCTTAGGCAGAGAACGGCAAATACAATGGCATACAGCCGTATTTGCCTAAAACTGTTTTCGATATTTCTTAATGTTTTAAATTCCATTTTTAAATGATTTGATTGTTTTTATTTCCCCATTAACTTGCCACCGATATTTCCAACTGCCGAACCTGTTCCTGCTCCGGCGATATTTCCGGTTTTCATTGCGGCTTGGTTTACGTTACGGGTAAAGTTCCCTGCACCGCCTGCCTGAATAATCCAGCCTGTTACCGTTGGGATAGTGAAGTAGCCCACGATACCGATTATCATAAAGATGATGTACACGGTATTTGAGGTATCAGGAATGTAAGTCGGGTCGGCAAGCATTGCTATATCCTTTTCGATAATGAGGGATTGTATTTTGGCAAGCATAGAGCTGAACAGGTCTGCCACAGGCAACCACAGGTAAACGCTGACGTATCGGGTCAGCCATTGCGTGAGCGTGGACTGAAAACCGTCCCACACGCTTATCGCAAAGGCTATCGGCCCGAGTATGGACAGGACAATGAGAAAGAACGTCCTTATGGTATCAATAACCAAAGCTGCCGCCTGAAACAGTACCTCTAACAGATTGCGAAACCAATTCTTAATAGCTTGTTCGGTTTGGTAGGCAAACCTATCCATATACATTCCCGACATCGTAATCAAATCGCCGGGCGACCAGCCCAATTCTTCGAGCTTTTTATCAAATTCCTCATTTGATACGAGATAGGCTGTTTCAGGATTTCGTAGCATAGCTTCCCGTTCGAGCAGGTCTTTTTTCGCCTGCAAATTGTTGAGGTCAAGCACCTGATTTTCGAGGATTGTGTGAGTACCCTGTACCACCGGACTTAACACGGCATTGATTGTTCCCAATACGATAGTTGGGAAAAACATAATGCAAAGCCCCAAAGCGAAAGGACGAAGCAAAGGGTACATATCAATGGGTTCAGCCCTGCTCAAAGCCTGCCATACTTTTATGGCAACATAGAACAAAGCCCCCAATCCGGCTATCCCTTTAGCCACTGCCGCCATATCGGCGGACAGTGGGAGCATCTCATCATATAATGAGCGTAGGACTTCGTGAAGATTTTGAAATTCCATAACTACCAGTATTTTTGGTTAGGAGTTCCATAGAGGTCAAGCACTCTTTTGGTATTGTTCTGCTTTTTTGCTCTTAGAATACTTACAGAGATATTCTTATTGGTATAGTAGCGTACCAAGCTGTGGTATTCCTTTACTTCTTTGTACACTCTATCAATAATATCCATACGCTCTTTGTCGTTCAGCGAAAGGCTTGATGAGGTTACAATCTGTTTGAGTTCTTTCAGCAGTTCGGTACTTTCATTCAGCAATGCCGAATAACCATTGCTGATAGCTGCCAATTCCTGTGCAGAAAAATTCGGGTCGTTCATCATCTTACCGAAGTTGGTAACATACATTTCGGATACGTCACCGACAAGCAATACAGTCTGCTGTACCTTACGTGCATCTTTTACAAGATTATTTACAGCTTGTAGCTTGTCGTAATACTCCTTACCCTGTTTATACACCTTTTCCACTTCCTTGAAATTTTTAATTACATTGGATACCGTGGAAGAAGTCTGTACGATTTCATTCGCACTGTTGAGAATACCCGATGCCAGATTTGTGGGGTCGGTTACTACCCATTGTGCTTTTGCGGACGGTGCTACGGCGAGCATTAGTGCCGTACACACCATAAAAAGGAACTTTTTCATTTTTATGAATTTTAAAATGTTAATGACTATTGATTTGCTTTGTCACGCCTTTGCATTGCGATATGCTTAATGGCGAGTTCTACGTTACCGTCCAATTCGGAAGCTAATTGCATTACCTCCATTTTTTCGGTTTCTTCGGTGGTGTATGCGAGGTATTCCTCCAAACTAACTTCGGTGGCATAGACTGCCGAGTTCGTACCACCTAAGCCAATCCAAACCTCTTTGTACAGTCGGCTTGCATCGTTGTTCATATTGATAGAAAGTACCTGACCTTTTTCCTTATCTGTAAGCCCCAACATTGCCTGTATGTCATCGAATTTATTCATATACTTACGCTGGTCTAAGAGGATTTTACAGTCGGAATTGTTGATGATACTTTCTTTTACAATGGGCGACTGGATAATATCATCTACCTCTTGCGTAACGACAATCGCCTCTCCGAAGAATTTGCGGACGGTTTTAAATAAATATTTTATATATTCCGCCATTCCTTCTTTGGCAATCGCTTTCCACGCTTCTTCAATCAGGATGAGTTTTCGGATACCTTTCAGCCTCCGCATCTTGTTGATAAAAACTTCCATAATGATAATTGTGACTATGGGAAAGAGGATTTTGTGGTCTTTAATCGCATCAATTTCAAACACGATAAAGCGTTTGGAAAGCAGGTCTAACTGCTTGTCGGAGTTCAACAGATAATCGTATTCGCCACCCTTGTAGTAGGGTTCGAGGACGTTCAGGAAATTTGCAATGTCAAAGTCTTTTTCCCTTACCTGTTTTTCTTCGAGTACCTTGCGGTAATCACCTTTGACATACTCGTAGAAACCGTTGAATGATGGGTAAACATCATCTGTTTTGATACGTTCAATATAACCTGATACGGCATTGGATAATGCCACTTCTTCCGAACGGGTTGGCGGTTCATCATCACGTTTCCATAGTGTCAATATTAAGGTCTTAACACTTTCTCTCTTTTCGATGTCGAAAACCCCATCATCCGTGTAAAATGGATTGAATGCAATCGGGTTGCCTTCGGTGTACGTAAAATAAACACCGTCTTCACCTTTGGTCTTTCCTTTGATGAGTTCGCATAAGCCCTGATAAGAATTACCCGTATCTACCAACAATACGTGTGCGCCCTGTTCGTAGTATTGCCTTACCATATGGTTTGTGAAGAACGATTTTCCCGAACCTGACGGACCAAGTATAAACTTGTTCCGGTTCGTGATAATGCCACACTTCATAGGCAGGTCGGAAATATCCAAATGGATAGGTTTTCCTGTAAGCCTGTCAGCCATCTTGATACCGAACGGCGAGGGCGAATTGTGATAGTTGGTTTCTTCTGTGAAGAAGCACAAGGCAGGTTCGATAAAAGTGTAAAAACTTTCCTCACTCGGAAAATCGCCTGCATTGCCGGGCATTCCAGCCCAAAACAAAGTGGCTACGTCCGTAGTGTTGTGGCGAGGCTTACACTCCATCAATGCCAATGCACTACCGCAATCGTTCTTTAACTGTTTCAGCTCCGCAGGGTCTTCCGACCACGCCATAATGTTGAAGTGTGCCCTGATAGACGACAGACCGAAGCTGTGGGCTTCGTTCAGGTATTTTTCTATCCACTCTTTGTTGATTTGGTTTGCCCTGCTATACCTTGCCAAAGAGTGCATATTGCGGGCGGACTTTTCAAACTTTTGCAGGTTGTCTTCGCTGTTATCCAAAAACAAATATTGGTTGTAGATATGGTTACAGCTAAGGAGTAATCCCACGGGAGCAGCGAACGACAAACGGCAGTCGCTCCGGTCGGTGGATAGCTTTTCAAAACGGGTATCAGCCGATACCGTTCCGGGCAAATCGTCTGTATCGGACAAGGTGTGCAGGCTCAACCTTTTGTTTCCGATACGGACTTCTTCCGTTCCGAGTGCGATGTCCTGCATCGGTGTTCCGCTTTCCCTTGACAGGGTTAGGTACTGTTCCAACAATCCCTGCTTTTCGTCCGTTCCGATGATTTCATCTTCGGTAAGGCGTTGCAGGGTTATGAAACCGCTATCGTTCACGATACGCTCAAACTGTGCCACCGCTTCCATAAAGCGGTGTATCGTTTCCTTGTTCCTGATTTCCTTTGGTATGAGCGTACCTTTGCAAAGCGAACTGAAGTTGCTTTGCATACGCATTCTTTCCTTAGTGGTCTTGGTCAGGAACAGGTAACAATAATGGTTCAGAAATGGTCGCTCATTAAAATGGCGTTGGTAGGATTTAGCCAAAAAACTTTGGTCTTCCTTTGCCAAATCGGGAGCATAGCTTTCTTTGATGTACCAATCCTGTTTGTGGATGACCGTAAAATCCGGCAAGGTCTTGATAGCCTTATGCCAGGCGGAGTGAATAGCTTCGTATTCCGCCGATGCTACCGTAAACAGTTCCGGCAAACGAACCTCAAAGCAGGCGGTAATGTCCGCATCTTTGGAAAGGATGCAGTTGTTTTCTACTGCCAACAAAGGAAATTTGTTTTCCAGCGTTGTTGTCTTTGCAACGTTTCTCATAGGGCATTCGATTTAGGAGTGAATTTCAGATAGCGGTGTACAGGCTTGCGACAAATGATGTATCGGGGATGTCTTTTTCCTGCTCCGATTTTCATTAGCCCGTGTTCGCCGTACTT
This sequence comes from Cloacibacterium caeni, assembly GCF_907163125.1. Lineage (NCBI taxonomy): Bacteria > Pseudomonadati > Bacteroidota > Flavobacteriia > Flavobacteriales > Weeksellaceae > Cloacibacterium > Cloacibacterium caeni. Next base: position 1,060,974 of record NZ_OU015319.1, on the reverse strand, counting down.
CCTGTTTAGTGAAAAGGTCTGCCACACAATGAGCGAAGCACCGCCTGCTCCGAGGAACAGGCAGATGTAAGAGTTTACGCCTGCCATATACAGTATCATCACGAGGATGAGCGTACCGAGCAGTCCGCCAGCGAAAATGAACAGGTATTGTGCTTTCAGTCCCTTAAATTCCACTGTCCTGCCAATGCCTTTGTTTATGTTGTAATTGTTCATAAAGCAAAGGATTAAAGGAAGAATGAACGCAGGATGGTAGCCGCTACGATTAAGAAGATACACGCACCGAACCAGCTTGCCGCAGTCTTCGATGTGTCGGGGTCGCCCGAACTGAACTTATTGTAAACTTTAACGCCCCCTATCAAGCCCACGACCGCACCGATGGCGTAGATTAATTGGGTTGCGGGGTCGAAATAGGAAGTTACCATTTGGGTAGCCTCGTTGATACCTGCCGAGCCGTTTCCCTGTGCGAACGCACCAATTCCTGACAGCATAGCCACGGCTGCCAGCAAAACTTTTTTTCTCTGTTTTTCCATAATTGAAACACATTAATTTGTTATTGTTATCCCGCACCTTGCGGACTTTCGGAACAAAGGTGTTTCAGAAATCAGGGCGTTATAATAAAGTGGCAGTCAAAGGAATGATTTGGCAGTGAGTGGCTTTATAGAAAGTCTAAATCCGTATTTATTAAACTATTTTGCTTAAATTTGACATATTTAGACAAGTCTTAAAAAAGCAAAATGGCATTTGGAAAACACATAAAAAGACTAAGAGAAAGTAAAGGATTGTTCCTACGGGAAGTTGGGGCTGCATTGGAACTGGATAGTGCTTTTATCAGTAAAGTCGAAAATGAAGAAAGACCATTGCCAAGAAAACACATCGAAAAGCTTGCAGAATTTTTGAATACCCCAATTGATGAGCTATTGGTTTTATGGTTTTCAGATAAAATAAAGGGACTTATTGACGATAAAGAAATAGGAAAGCAGGCTTTAAAAATTGTTTTAAAAGAATTAAATGCAATCAAGAATAATGCAGATTAGGTTTTTAACAACTCTTCTTTGGCAATAAAAAGGTTAACAAATAAAATATGCGAATATGAAATACATTTTACTCAACAATAACAGTTCTGTTGCTTATGATGATAGTGATGCTACTGATATAAAAGTATATATCGACGGCAAACTTCACGATTTCAAAGAAAGTACCGAAAATAGAATTGATTATGCAATTGCAACAAATAGGAATAAATACTCCCAAACTCTAAATAATCAGTTTGAGAATTTATTACTTCTAACTGGTGCAGGGTCATCTATTGGTTGGGGAAAAGATGGGAAGTTGGGTAAGTCGATGGCAAATTTATGGGATGATGCGGAAGCTCTTTTAACAGCCGATGTTTTTGGAAAGTTACTTGAAACTATTGGCTACGATGAAAAATGGGATGATGGCTCTATAGTAAAGAATTTAGAAAAGGTTCTTTCTATGGCAACACCTGCTATACCATATATACCCAAAGAGGATATAGATATTGAGGATTGTGTAAACAAAATTAAAGATTTTATCAAAGAAGCCTGTCAATTGAGTTTGCCAGATAATTCGCCACATACGCTCTTATTAAATAAAATAACGAAACGCAAAGTTACTTTACCAAGATTTAAGCTGTTTACATTGAATTATGACCTAATGTTTGAACAATCAGCTTGTGAAAGCAATTTTGTTGTTATAGACGGGTTTTCATTTTCTCAACCAAGAATATTTAGTGGGCGTAATTATGATTACGATATTGTTTCCCGCAATCAAAGTAGAGTAAAAGAAGAAGACAATTTTATTCAAAAAGTTTTCCATTTGTACAAATTACACGGTTCTGTAAATTGGGAAAAGCAAGACAACAAGATTATACAAAAAGAAGAACCTGACGAACCATTGATGATATATCCACATCAATCAAAATATGAAAGCTCTTATGAACAGCCGTATTTTGAAATGATGTCGAGGTTCCAGTCCAATTTGAGAAAGGAGAATGTTTTCCTTATTACAATAGGCTTTAGTTTCGGGGATAAACATATCGTAACCGCAATCATCGAAGCCTTGGAACAAAATCCAGGCTTTCAATTGATGATTGTAAATAAAGGGATAGATGAAACCAACGAAAATATGAAACCCTTTATTGATGCTGCAAACAAATATTCCAATATATCTATTGTTTCAGAAACCTTTGAGGATTTCGCTAAGAATTATCCTGACTTAAAATCTTACAATCAGGAAGATACACGACAAATAGTAATTAATATCCCTAATAGTTAGATATGAGCAATAGCCCCTTTAATCACAGTCATTTTCTTGGGTATGTAAATTTTGTATCCCCTGCATTTGTGAAAGTGCATTTCCCGTCTTCTGTTTTGATGAAAACATTTGTTCACCACGCAGAAGTGTTGAGAGGTGGACTTGTAGGAAACTATATTGTTGTTGAGGGAGAGGAAAAAGGTTTTCTGGGAAAAATGTTGGAAATATCGTTACCTGAAAAAGAACGGTTGGAATTAAGTGAAAGAACTTTTTCAACTAAAGCATTTCATCCAGTAGGAAGAATAGAAATTCTTTTATCATTTGATTTGTTTGACCCGAGTAGAATAGAAAAAGGGATAAATAGCCTCCCACTCATTGGTTCTAAGGTATTCATTTGTTCGTCGGAATTTCTTTCTACACATTTCAAAACCTTTGGCATAAAACCCGAAAATATCGAACATTCTCCTACTTTTAGAATGGGGAATTTGATATACGATAAAAATGTTCCCGTAGATATTTCTTTGCAAGCGATATTTAGTCGTCATTGTGCGGTTGTTGGTACAACAGGAGGAGGGAAAAGTTATACCATCAGCAAATTTATTGAGGGAGTTATAGAAACCGGAGCAAAAGCTATAATCTTAGACCCAACGGGAGAATACTCTACATTTGATGCTCATCCAAAAGTTGACCATTCAACACTGATTTCAGAAAGCTATTTTCCATATCAGAATTTAACCATTAATGATTTATTCGTTCTGTTCAGACCATCAGGACAAGTACAGCAACCCGTTTTATTGGAAGCTATTAAGTCGTTAAAAGTTGCACATTGCTTATTAGGGAATATTCCTAATAATGGACATAATAATGATGGAACTAACGATACTTTTACATTCAGGGGTCAGCAAGTAGTTATAAATAATGGATTAGTTGTAAAACAAAATAATATTACTGCGGCATATAATAATGCCTACTTTACTTATAAATCTATTATAGAAGATTTCACAATAAATAATTTCAGTATAAATCTACTCCACAGGCAAATAGGGAATGAATGTTTTCAAATATTCAACGACCGTTGGGCAAACAATAGAGATGAAAGAAATTATGGAAATGCAACGAGTTTAATAATGCGTGTTAACAATGTAATATCGGACAATGATTATTCCGGTATGTTTGGATTTAATGCTCCAACCACAAATAACCTAATAACCAAGATAGACGAGTTTTTGAATAATCCAGAATTAAATATTTTAAGAATTGGTTTTGAAAATGTACCTTATAATTTTCAGGCAAGAGAAATCTTGGCAAATTCATTGGGAAGATACTTATTGAATAAAGCTCGAACTAATATTTTCAGAGAAAATCCTCTAATTCTCTTTGTAGATGAAGCCCATCAGTTTTTAAACAAGAAAATTAAGGATGAATATTTTGAAAGCACAGAATTAAATGCTTTTGATAACATTGCTAAAGAAAGTCGTAAATATGGATTATTTCTATGTTTATCAACACAAATGCCAAGAGATATTCCTGTTGGTACGCTAAGTCAAATGGGAACATTCATTACTCATAGGCTGATAAATTATCAAGATAAGGAAGCAATCGCGAGTGCTTGCTCGACTGCCAATAAAGAAACTCTTTCTTTTTTACCATCTTTAGGGTCAGGAGAAGCAATTATTATGGGAGTTGATTTTCCAATGCCAATATCAGTCAAAGTAGATATGCCAACAATTACACCGAAGTTCGATACTCCAAAATTTGTAAAAATAGCGGGCACTTAGTTTTATAGCGTTTGAACAATTTTTAATTTGTGTCTAACATACAAAAGGGAGCTTGCCTAAACAAACTCCTCAATGTCAAAATCACTCAAATCACTTTTCCGCAAAGTGGAAGAACTGTCTTCCGTTTCAGATGAAAGGGTGCTATCCAAAAGCTCGGCTATTCTTCGGGAAGCATCTTCCATAGAATTCTCCAATAGGCTGAATAATTCGGTTCCCTGTATTTTTTGAACTATGGCTATCGCTGTTTCCTTTTGGGCTGGTTCCAATTCTTCTTTTTGGAGCAACACCCCCACGGAGCTTAGTTCTTCAAAGGTAACCCCTTGGGCAAAACCGTCATCGCCACCGGATATTCCGTACCTGTTCCAATCTTCTTCCTCTTCCTCCAAATCAGGTATATTACTGAAAACTTCGTCCAGCTCTTCCTTGCGGATTTGAATGCCGACGTTTTCATTTTCGTCGTATTCAATGTCTAAATTAGCGGGGTTTATCTCCGGTTCCTCAATTTGGCGTTCATTGGCAGCGTTTGGCATTGAAAGGCGTTCTACGGATTTTGGCTGCCCCATAATATCGGGCAGGTTCGGATTGACTTTCTTCTGCGGAGGTACTTGTTTTGTCCTTTTCTTAATGACAATCTTATCCTGTAAAAGCAGGACAATGACTATCAGCAGGCATATCACAATTACTATTTCCATAACGTAGGTTTTTTAAAACAAGCCTTTGTACTTTTCGTTGAACTCTTTTGTAATCATATCTTCAAATACTTTAAAATGATGTTCAAGAATATTATTGAGATAGGCAAACAAGGGTATTTTATCATCGCCTATAATCTGGACTATGCGGGTTAAACGCTCGTGATGTTCAGGACTTAGGTATATGCTTTTATTGCCTCTTTTCTGCATTTTATTCATTTGCATAAATGCGTTTTCATAGGTTGTTTTAGCTGTATTGCTAACTGTATCGGAGTTGCTGCCGGCTGCAACAGTATTCCTGTTCTTTTTATCTTTCTTCATTATAGAATGGGTTTAAAATGTTCATTGAAATAATCGGTAATATCGTCCCCGTACTCCCTGAAATGATGTTCAAGAATATTGTCAATGTAAGAGTAGAGCGTTGTTCTTTCTTCCCTTGTCAGTTGAACGATGCGGAGCAATCTTTCGTGGTATTCAGGGCGTATGTAAACGACCTTGCCATTACGCCCCGATGGAAAACGATTGACCAAAAACGTTTCCTCGTAGTCCGCTTTCTTTGATGAACTGTTACGGGCTTTTTCCCTGGGCTTGTTTTCCTTTGGTACATCCTGCTTTTTGTTAATGGTCGGTGGAGCAACAGGCTCATCGCCGCTTATGACGTTCATAAGGTATTCCTCATCAACATTGGGCTTTTCAAAATCGTTGTTTTTGTTATCTGAAGCCATACTTTACTATTTTTATAGATGAGTGATTTTTAAAAATTCCTCGACAAACAAATCCATTTTAGTTGCTTTCATTAACTGTGGTTCGGCAGGCAGCAAACTTGACCTGAATACATAACTGGCTGTGTCGTCTGTTTCCTTTCGGAAACGCTTGCTGTCCATTATCCTTGTTTCCATTATGGGCAGGTTGAGTTCTTTGATGACACTTTGATACGCATCATACAAACCTGTTTTTTCCCTGCCATCCACTTGGTTCCAGAACAGCCACATCTCTTGTTCGGGATTGCCCTCGTCCGTTTGGGGAAGTCCGAGAAAGGCTTTGGTAAAGCCCAATGTACTTTCCACTACCAAACGGTCGGCAGTAATGGGCGAAAAGATGAAGTCCATTTTTTTTAAGGTTGTCAGTACACCTTTGGTATTGGCTGTTCCCGGCAGGTCGAAGAAAATAACATCCGGCACAACCGCCGACTGGCTTCTGTATTCCGATGCTTTCTCCAGAGCTGTTTCAGCCTTGCATTTGATAATCGGGTACGCTTTTTTGTTGATGGCTTGAAACTGCTTCATTGCCGCCTTTTTATGGTAGTCGTTCTGCATTATGGTTCTCTTATCCCGTTCACGCATATTGGTCAGGCTGTGTTGCGGAAAGTCGCAGTCCATCACCAGCACATTAAAACCTAAACGGTAGTGAAGCACACTTGCCAGCAAGGTGGTCATTGTAGATTTTCCCACACCGCCTTTTTGGGTGGAGAAGCTGATTTTTAAAGTTTTCTTTGTTGTTTCCATTATTTAAAAATTTATTGTTACACACTTTATTTGTTTTGCAGGATTGAATATTGGTTTATCTGATTATTACCTCATTCCTATATTCCTGCATTCCCTTTTGCGTACTTTCCTGCACAGGTATTTGCTTTCATTTTTGCCTTGTCAGGCACATTCTTTAGCAAGTGGCAAACCTTACAATAGGTAAATTGCTTTACCGCTTTTATGCTTTTACACTTTTATTGTTTTATGCTTTTAAAACCTTATGCTTTTATTCCAAACTGCCTGTTTGCAAACCTGATTTTCTTCTTTGTCGAAATACATTTTTTACTACCTGCACTAAAATTATACGGCAAATAAAGCGATTGATTTATCCGCTGATTGAGGTGTGGCAGTGTTTGGCACTCAAAGGCAGTCTTTGTCCGGGTATCGCATTGCAATACTCTTACAGGTAGGGCTTTACTTTGTACAATGATTATTATTAACGGATTTATGCAAAAGTCTTTTGACAAAATGGAGGGTAACGGGAACGGCATCGAGCCGTTTTCCCTGTTACATTTAATCCGTCCCGAAGGGCGGATTTTTGTGTTCAACGGAACACGGCAAGTTGTGTTTTGAGCATCTCGGAATGATTTCCGATGCTCAAAACAACTTGCCCTTTGCAGGGGCAGAAAACACCTTCCGAAGTCAGGGTTTTGTATGGATTTAAAATGGATTAGTGATGAATGATAATAACAATAAGCAACAGAAGAAGACCGGACGCCGCCCGAAAAAAGACCCGGCGAACATCCGATACACGATTTCCTTTAACGAGCAGGAACACGCCCGTTTTCTTGCTCTTTTTGACAAATCAGGTATGCAGGTAAAGGCGCATTTTATTACGTCCTGCATCTTTGACAAGACCATAAAGACCATTCAGATTGACAAAGGAACAGTTGATTTTTATATGCGGCTGACCTCTTTTCACAGCCAGTTCCGTTCCATAGGCGTGAACTACAACCAAATTGTAAAGCTGTTGTACAAGAATTTTTCGGAGAAAAAAGCCGCAGCATTCCTGTACAAACTGGAAAAACAAACGGCTGAAATGGCGATGCTCTGTCAAAAAATCATTCAGATGAGCGAGGAATTTGATGCAAAATACCTCAAAAAATAGCGGTAGAAATGATAGCAAAGATTGGCAGAAGCGGGAATTTATACGGAGCATTGGCGTACAATCAGCTCAAAGTAGAAAATGAAAACGGACAAATTTTGTTCGCCAATAAGATAATTGAAACCGCTAACGGGCATTATTCCGTTGCACAATTAGCCCAATCTTTTGCGCCCTATCTGATTGCCAACCGAAATACCGAGAAACATACTTTGCATATTTCGCTCAACCCCGACCCGAATGACAAGGTAAGCGATGATAAATTTCGGGAAATAGCAGAGGAATATATGCGTGAAATGGGTTACGGCGAACAGCCTTTTGTAGTATTCAAACACACCGATATTGACCGCAGCCACATCCATATTGTATCGGTTTGTGTTGATGAGCAGGGCAAAAAAATTTCGGATAAGTTCGAGAAAATGCGGTCTATGAACCTGTGCCGGGAGTTGGAAAAAAAACACGGGTTGATACCCGCAACAGATAAAGAGCGCAATCAGAATGATAAGGTTTTCCGTCCGGTAGATTATAGGGCAGGCGATGTAAAAAGCCAAATCGCTTCGGTAGTCCGACACCTGCCGAACTATTACCAGTACCAAAGTTTGGGCGAATACAATGCCTTGCTATCTCTTTTCAATATTACCGCCGAGAAAATCGAAGGAGAATTGCAGGGAAAAATGCAGCAGGGTTTATTGTACATTCCATTAAATGAAAAAGGCGAAAGAGCCGGGCATCCGTTTAAGGCTTCCCTCTTCGGCAAGGGCGCAGGGCTACCTGCTTTGGAATTGCATTTTGCGAAATGCAAAACAGCTTTAAAAGACCACCCAAGCAAGCAAACCCTAAAAGCTGCCGCTACCATTGCCCTGAAAACAACGAGCGATGAGCAGGCTTTCAAAAAGCAATTGGCTGAACAGGGCATTAACGTAGTGGTACGCCGGAATGATACAGGTCGCATTTACGGAATGACTTTTATAGACCATAATTCTAAAACGGTTTGGAACGGTTCACGCTTAGCAAAGGAACTTTCTGCCAATGTCTTTAATGATTATTGGAACAATAACATCAAACCGGAGATAAAAGAACCTGCTTTACAGCAACCCAAAATATCCACATCAAATGATGCGGATCTTCCTGCGGAAGAAGCACACCATTTGTTCGATTTCTTAACTACGGAAAAACACGAAGACGGTTTGATTGAAGCATTGGGCGGTTTGCTACCCGAAGCCCAGGGCGAGGATTATGAAGAATTGGATTTTGCTAACAAGATGAAGAAGAAACGCAAACGCCAAAGAGGTCAGAAATAGTAATCAGCCAAATACTGCCACACAACGCCACTGGCTGCCACTTTCTTATAGCCACTCCATAGAGCCTTTAAATTCACGCCCGAACATTAAAACTTAAAATAATGCAGGGAGAAGACGATTTAAGAGGGCTTGCCAAGATAATGGCTTTTATGCGGGCAGTCAGTATTCTTTTGGTACTGATGCACCTTTATTGGTTCTGCTACGGTTTCTTTTTAGAACGTGGGTGGACGTTGGAAGTAATCAACAAAATACTGGGCAATTTCGACAGAACGGCAGGTTTGTTCTCACATACCTTATACACCAAAGCATTTGCTTTGGTTTTGTTGGCTTTGAGTTGCTTAGGAACGAAAGGCGTAAAAAATGAGAAGATAACCTGGTCTAAAATTTATGTGGCTTTGGGGGTAGGCTTTGTGCTGTTTTTTCTTAATACCTCATTATTAAAGCTATCTCCGGCAACAGGCACATTTCTGTATATCCTTACCATCTCTTTAGGTTATATCTCCTTATTGATGGCAGGTGTATGGATGAGCCGTTTGCTCCGTACTAACCTTATGGACGACGTTTTCAATAATGAAAACGAGAGCTTCCAACAGGAAACCAAGCTGATGGAAAATGAATACTCCGTCAACTTGCCCACCAAATTTTACTACAAGGGCAAATGGAACAACGGTTGGATAAACATCGTAAATCCTTTCAGGGCATCTATCGTGTTGGGTACTCCGGGTTCAGGAAAATCCTATGCTATCGTAAATAACTACATCAAGCAGCAGATTGAGAAAGGCTTTAGTATGTATATCTACGATTTCAAATTCGACGACCTTTCTACCATTGCCTACAATCACTTACTGAAGCATCGCGACAAGTATAAAATTCAGCCGAAATTCTATGTGATAAATTTTGACGACCCACGCAAGAGCCATCGTTGCAATCCACTCAATCCCGACTTTATGACGGATATTTCCGATGCTTACGAAGCAGCTTATACCATAATGCTGAACCTCAACAGGTCGTGGATACAGAAGCAAGGGGATTTTTTCGTGGAAAGCCCAATTATCTTGCTTGCAGCTATTATTTGGTATCTGAAAATCTATGAAAACGGCAAGTATTGCACATTCCCGCACGCCATTGAATTACTGAATAAAAAGTATTCGGACGTATTCACAATTCTTACCTCATACCCTGATTTAGAGAATTATTTATCGCCCTTTATGGATGCTTGGCAAGGCGGCGCACAAGACCAGTTACAGGGGCAAATTGCTTCTGCAAAAATTCCTTTATCAAGAATGATAAGCCCGCAGCTTTATTGGGTAATGACTGGCGACGACTTCACGCTCGACATCAACAACCCGAACGAGCCGAAGATTTTATGCGTTGGTAACAATCCTGACCGTCAAAATATTTACTCCGCAGCTTTGGGTTTGTACAATTCAAGGATTGTAAAACTCATCAATAAAAAAGGGCAGTTAAAGAGTTCGGTTATCATAGATGAGTTGCCCACAATTTATTTTAGGGGACTGGATAACCTTATCGCAACGGCGAGAAGTAATAAGGTAGCCGTTTGCCTGGGCTTTCAGGACTTTTCGCAATTAACGAGGGATTACGGCGACAAAGAGAGCAAGGTAATACAGAACACGGTTGGTAATATATTCAGTGGTCAGGTGGTTGGAGAAACGGCAAAAAGTTTATCTGAACGCTTCGGCAAGGTGTTGCAGAAACGCCAAAGTATGACCATTAACAGAAATGATAAATCTACTTCGATATCCACACAGTTAGACAGCCTCATACCTGCATCAAAAATCTCAACTTTGACACAAGGTATGTTTGTAGGTTCTGTATCGGATAACTTTGATGAACGTATCGAGCAAAAAATATTTCACGCCGAAATTGTGGTAGATAATGAAACAGTTGCTGCCGAAACAAAAGCCTATCAGAAAATACCGGAAATCCTGTCCTTTGTTGATAAGCAGGGTGAAGATAAAATGAAGCAGGAAATTGAAGCCAATTACAAACAGATAAAATCAGATATACTAAATATTGTTGTAAGTGAAATGGAACGCATCAAGAATGACCCCGATTTACAGCATTTGGTACAGGAGTGATAAAATAAAAGGGAAGTCTAACACCGTCTAACACCTCCCTTTTATTTTGCCCGTATGCTATATTACTACAATATACCACGAGGTATATGAATACCTTTTGCCCGTACAATGCTTTCCTGAACCATTGGGGTTTCTTTCTGCTTTTCCACTTGTTCCGGAGTATCTGCTTTTGTTTCCGGTGTAATGGATAGCTGTATTTTCCTCTCAACAGCAGCCAGTTCCGTTTTAAGTTCGCTCAATCGGCTTTCCTTAGCCCACGTACCGTTAACCACTTCCTGAAGTATGGGCAGGTCTTTTTGTATTTCAGAAATTTTCTCCTGCTCCTGCTTAATAAAGCCCGGCAGCTTTTCTAAAGCCCTCAAAAAATTCATTGCTGCGGTTTCAGGGTCTTTCGCCATTATGCCGTTGTTGTAGGTGTATTTGATGTTGCCCTCGCCCTGAACCAAAAAACGGTTTACCCTAATATCTGCTCCCTCTTTTTCAGAGATTTCAGTTTTAACCAACAGCGTAAAACCATACAAGCTGCCGATTTCTTCATATCGCCCTGCGGTACGAGCTTTATCCGCAATCTGGTTGAGTTTCGTACCGATTTGTTTCGGGTTTGCATTCGGCGGTAAGCCATCCAACAGCACCGGATTTGCGATTGTTCCGTCTGAATGCTTTTGTAGGCGTTGCTGCAAGTTTTCCCAGTCTGTACTCATCCGGTTCAAACGGGATTGGGTACTTTGCAACATTTCCGTATAATCCTGCACCTTAAATTTGGCACTGGATTTAGAACGGTTAAACGCCTGCTTTTCGCTTTCCAATCCGGCAATCTGCTTTTCAAGTTTGGCTTTATCCAACAGGTCTGTATTTCCTGATAGGATTGCCACATATTCCGAAAAGTTCATTCCCGATTTTTCGTCCATACTTCCCTCATCAATCGTTCTTTTGCTTAGGTTATTAGTCTTTAACTGGTCGATAAAAAGTTGCTTGTTATACAGCAGGTTGAACTTATAACTATCCAAAGATTTTTCAACGGCATAGATAATCACAGCAACTTTATTATCAGCGAAGAATTTGGCTATCTCGTTGCCTTTTCGGATAGCCCGCCCGTCCCTTTGTGCAAGGTCGCTCGGTCGCCACGGCGTATCTAAATGATGAACGGCAACGGCTCTTTTCTGTGCATTAACACCCGTTCCCAACATACTGGTAGAGCCGAACAGCACACGGATTTTACCCTCGTTCATTCCGTTGATGAGGTCTTTACGCTGCTTATCATTTTTGGCTTCCTGAATAAACCTTACTTCGTTTGTAGGTATGCCGTGGTCTTCCACGAGCTTGCGTTTTATTTCGGAGTACACATTCCATTCGCCTGGCTTGTAGGTTCCCAAATCAGAGAAAACGAACTGTGTTCCTTTTTGTGCATTAAACTGGTTGTAATACTTGGCAATATTTGCCGCACAATGCGAAGCCTTGTTGTCGGGATGGTCGTCATACATTCCGCTTACCATTCGCATATCAAGGGACATCTTACGGGCGTAGTCCGTAGCAATGAGCATCTTTGCTTTTTCTTCCCTTTGCGATAACGGTAATCTTCCGAGCAAAGTAGCATCGCCCGTTTTAGCAAACTGCATCAGGCTTTGGATAAAATCTTCTTGGTCGGGCGTTGGCGGTATATTGTACAATACCTCATTCTTTTCGGGGCGGTCAATACCAATATCCTTTGCCGTCCTGTAATCTGTGATTTCAGAATAGAACTGTGCCAGTTCCGGCACTTTGATGAAGTAGCGGAAACGCTCTTTAGCGACTATATTATTGGCTACCGAAAATTCATAATCGGTCGTTTTCCTTGCATAGATAGCTGCCCACGCATCAAAAGAATGAATGCCCTGTTTTTCCAATGCACGAGGGCGCAGGTATTTGAACAGCAGGTACAGTTCTGTTAAGGAATTGCTGATGGTTGTACCTGAAAGAAAGGTTGCACCCATATCCGCATTGGTTCGCTCCTGAATGGTGCGGATAGCAAAGAGCAGGTTAAGTGCCTTTTGGCTCCCGTCCACATTACCCAGTCCGGCTACCCTTGTATGACGGGTGTTGAACATCAGGTTTTTGAACTGGTGGCTTTCGTCCACAAACAAATGGTCTATACCCATCATTTTGAAGTCCACAATATCATCCTTGCGGTTTTCAATATCGTGTTGGAGTGTTTTCAGTTTTACTTCAAGATTTTCTTTCCTTTTGATTACACCCGCAAGCATCCCTCTTGTTACTTCCTTACCTTGCGATTGCAGGGCATCGAGGTTGCGCTCTACGCTGTCTAATTCTATTTCGAGGATTTCCTTTTGTATTTCGGGCGATTGCGGTATCATTCCGAACTGGTCGTGCGTGAGTATCACACAATCCCAATCGTTGTTTTTAATATCCCCGAAAATCCGGAGGCGTTTTTGAGGTGTAAAATCATCAATACCTGGATAAAGGATTTTAGCGTGTGGATAGGCTTTGCGGTAGTCTTCAGCAATGGCAGGTATATTCGCTTTCAGCCCAATTATCATTGGTTTATGGGCTAAGCCCAACCGCTTCATTTCCTGTGCTGCTGTACACATTATCAGCGTTTTTCCTGCACCTACTTCGTGGTCGCAGATAGCGCCGTTGTTCAGTTTTATCATCCAAACGGTGTCCTTTTGGCTTGAATACAGGTCTTCAATACCTGCTGCCTTTCGGTCTAATCCCGGAAAGTCCTGATGGCTGCCGTCATAGTTCGGGCGAACAAAACAGTTAAAGGTATCGTTGTATTGGTCGGTCAGCCTGTTTTTAAACTCATCGTTCTGTGCGTGTAGCCAGTCGGTAAAGGCGGTACGGATTTCATCAATCTTGGTGTTCGCCATTTGTATGGCTTCCATATCCCGTACCTTGACCTCTTGGTCGCCAACCATTACTTTTTTGGTAATATCCGGCGTGGTATTGACAAGGGCGTGTTTGAGCAGCGCAATACCATCAAATGTTCGGCTTTCTGCCTTGACTGCATATTTTTCCCAAATGTGCATATTGCCCTGATGACACTTTACGGAAAAGTCGTCGGAGCTTTCCGAATAATGAACCAGTACATCGGCATCAAACAAATGCGAAGCAAACCGGGCATAAATTCCCGTGGGTATCCACCGTTCACCGAGGTTAAAATCAAGTTCCTCAAATTCAATCCGTCTTGGTCGGGCTTCTTCTAAAGCGGTAAGGCTTTCTTTGGCTTCCTTATCATCAGGATTGTTTTCGAGATATGCTCGTACATCATTTGCTTTCTCAACAACATTGCCCGCTATCCACCGTTCAGCAATTTCATATTCCTGTTGTAGCGGATTGTAGAACAACCGCCCGTGCAAGGCTTCTTTCAGCGTATAGGCAGGCAGGCTGCTGATTTCGGACATAAAATCCAAATCCACGCTTCCGTATTTGTTCAGCGATGACGCTAAAGCCTCTTCGGGATTGTCGGTTGCTAATGTGGTAGTAGAAAAACTAACGGGGCGGCTGAATATATCTGCTTTGTGAATTACGCCCCCGATAATACGCTCCAGATACGGTATTTCCTTACCTGCGCTGTCTGTCTTTATGAGCTTGGCATTGTCGGCAGCATTCAGATTGCCGTATTTTTTAGTAAAGGCATCATAAAGGAGGTTCAGCGTTTCCCGTTCTTCCTTGTGTTCGGTTTGCCTTTCAGCTTCTTTTTGATAGAGGTTAATATAACTGTCCCTTACGGCAATATAGGCTTCGGCTCTTGCTTTTTGTAAAGTCGGTAATTGCAATGTATGAAAGGTTGCTGATGATTTTTCTTCGTTTCTTTCGACATCTTGCAGATAACCAACCCAACCATTATCCGCAACAAGGCAATCATTACGGTGGAATGATTGCAGTTCGCCACTATACGGGGTAGGTTCGGGAATGGCGTTATTAATGGCATTGGGAACGGCTGACTTATCAGTCTGGCCATTCCCGTTTATTTGTGAAAACAGGTCGCCAATTGCTTCCTGATTTTTGCTGTTTATCTTTGGAGTACCGTTAGCAGTACCGTTGGTTTTTGGCGGTATATAGGTTTGCTGCAATGCACCACTGAACAGATCGGTTTGGCGACCTATTGTATCTCTGCTTTTTCGGGTGCTTTGCTTTTTGCTTCGGGTAGTTCTTTTGGGTAACGCAATTACGGCAACAGGTTCGCCCGCACTTTCAAACAGGTCGAAAATGCTTAGTTGTTTCAATTCCTGCGGGCTTTCCTGACGGACTACCGGAGTTGGTTCGGGTTGTAGTTTTTGCCGAATGGTTACAGGCTCTATTACCGGAGGTATAACCTTTGGCTCAATCGGAATTTGTATAATAGGCTCATCGTTCCGTTTGCCTTTGTATAAACCCAAATTCAGATGCTTACCGAAATCTTCGGAAAGCATTTGTTTCAAATCTTTGGCAATCCCATCAACACCATTTTTATGCGTATAGATTAAGGCAGGCTGTCCGTATGGGTCAGTATCTAATTTGTAGTCTGTATGCACAATCCTTGCACTGTTTTGAAACAAGGCATTGCCTGGTGTATTGTATTCGGTTGGATTGCTTCGGCAAAACAGATCTTCCCTGTCGGTCAGATTTTCTTTTGCCGTATTTTTTTGCAGGATAATCAGGTCGCTTCCCACTTCCGTACCTGCATATTCTGTAAACAGGTTGTTAGGTAATCTTACAACCGATACCAAATTATTATCCTGCATTAACGCCCTGCGTATGGGTTCGTTTTTAGGGCTGTTCAATATGCCTTGTGAAGTGATATAAACTAACAAACCACCCTCACGGAGCATATCAGCACCTTTCAGAAAGAAGTAATTGTGTATGCTTCGGGCAGCCTGTATTTTTGCATTGTCCTTGCTTCGGGAATAAGAAAGGTCGAATACGGAAGTATCGCCAAAAGGAATGTTACTGGCTACTACATCATAGCTGTTTTGTTCCCTTTCGGGAATTTCCTCAAAACCGCTTACACGTACATTGCTTTCGGGATAGAGCTGCTTTAAAATCTTGCCTGTCAGCAAGTCCTTTTCATAGGCAGTAACATTGGCTTTTTGACTTTCCGAAAAGGATTGTATGAATGAGCCGATACCTGCGGAGGGTTCGAGGAATTTATCAATATGCAGACCGCTATCCCGCAAGGCTGATGAAATGGCATCTATGACCTCTGGCGGGGTATAAAAAGCCGTTAAAACAGAACTTTTCATACTATCCACATACCTGCGGTATTGCTTATCGTCTTCGGAATTTTCTTTGAGTAGTTGGTGGAGTTCCTGCGTAATCGGAAAGAGGTCGTGTTCCGTTTTTCTCCAATTATTGATGTCTATTTCATTTTCAAAGGGGTTCAGAACGAATTTAAGACCGCCAAATCCGCTGTATTGCATCATTAGCAGTCTTTCGCCTACGGTGGCTTGCCGTTTCTCCTTTTCCAGTTTAAAAACAATTCGCAGGGCATCAATATTCTGTTGGAGATGGAACCGCTTACTGAAGCCCATTTTCCTCAATCCATATTGCGATGGTTCCGGTCAGTTCGGTATAGAGTAAATCGAACTCAAACCCGTGGATGAAATCATCGGTTAATTCATATCCTGCAAATACAGGTTCGCAAACAGGAAACATTTTCAGGGCGAACGGTCGCAGTTCCTCATCTGCCATTATGGTATCAAACTCATTGCATACCACTTTAAAAACCGTGTCGAACTTGGAGAAGTGTAAGCCCTCAAACAATATGTAATTAGCTATTTCATTGCATTGCTCTAAGGCGTTTCCCGACCGGAACGCCCCCTCATAAGCGTTGGCAGCCCACGAAGACCGTTGGTCTATAAATTTTTGGTCGTGTACCTTTTCGGGGAAGCTGCTGTTTAATAATTCTTGCAGTCGTAATCTGAAATACGATAGGTCTTTTTGCTGTACGTCCATACTATATTTTGTTTAGAATTTTACTTAAATCCTAAAATTATAAGCGAAAGCAAATGCCTTTGTGAATGTTGCAGGGTTTGGCTTTGAGAGGCGGTATTTGGCGTAATGGACAATAAAAAACCTCTGAAAAATTCAGAGGTTCATTTTTATGGCTTGTTAAGGATTTGGAGCATCCTGCCGACTTCAATATCCATTCGAGAAAAGGCAAACCATTTTTTGCCCAGGTCTTTGAGCGATGCCCCTATATGGTAAAGCTCTGTATTGTCAATAATTAAAAAACGGTCGTGGGCATCGGAGAAAATCTCAATATCTATTACAGTATATTGGCTGTTGTAGCGTTGTAAATCCAACCGTAACTGGTGACTGATACTTTTGGTAAGGATAGTGGCAGTTACATTATCATTGCGCTTACCCAATAAAGTAAGCACCGTATCATCCACATAATTATCAAGCAGGATAATGGAACTTCCGGCACTACGGATAATATCAGAAACAAAAGCATAGGCATCAAAAACCTGTCCGTTGTAAAAGATACCTTTTTCGCTGTGCAGCTTGTCGCTTTCCAAAGCCTTAAAAATCTCTTCAAATTTTTGGTCGGCTTCCAGTTGTTTCAATTCAATATTATCTAGCCGATGAAACAAAGAAGCATTGCTAATGAGCATACGCCGCATTTCTACAAAGGCTTCCATTATTTGAACACTCATTCTTACCGCTATGTCCGAACGGAGTATGGCAGATGCCATTGCAACCCCCTGTTCGGTAAAAGCATAGGGTAAATAACGTCTGCCACCGTAATTTAAACTTGAGGTTCCAAATTGGAACCTCAAGTTTTCAACTTCCTTTTCAGTCAGTTGAAAGCAGAACGAAGCAGGAAAACGCTCGATATTCCGTTTTACGGCTTTGTTGAGGTTCTTTGTTTCCACCTGATACAAGGCAGCAAGGTCACTATCCAACATTACTTGTTTGCCCCGAATAGTATAAATCAGGTTCCTTATTTCTTTGGGTATAATAGACGATTTATTTTCCATTACGCTTATTGCTTTTGTTTTTTTCAAACTCAAAGGAGGTTTCTGCATTTTCTTTCAGCACGATATAAGCATCGAATTTCTTTCCGGCTTTGCTCGTCATTCCTTTGATTAAAGCCGTTTTACCCTTATTGATAAGGCTTACAATATTTTCGATACTGATTTGTACCCCGCAGACGGTACGGAACTGCACCCAATTACAAGCCTCATCAGAACATTTCACAATCTTGTCACGAATGATGAGTTGCTGACTTTTGCATTTCGGACAGGTCAATTTTGGCTGATTAGTATTTGCAATAGAAGTTTGCAGCAGTTCATCGGTAATAGATTTCGCATAGGTTTCCATTTCCTTTTGAAATGCTCCGGCATCCGCTTCGTTGTTTTCAATTTTCTGCAATGCCAGTTCCCATTCTGCGGTCATAGCTACATCTGCAATCTTGCGTTCTTTAACAAGCCCGTACACCTGCAATCCTTTTTCTGTAGGTATTAAAGAACGCTTATCCCTTTGGATATAATTACGGGTAAACAAGGTTTCGATAATGGCGGCTCTTGTAGCCGGAGTACCAATACCAATATTTTTCAGGGCTTTCCGTTCTTCCTCGTTTTCAATTTCTTTTCCGGCGGTTTCCATAGCCGATAGAAGCCCGGCTTCGGTATAAAGGACTGGTGGTTTGGTCTGCTTTTCCAAAACGGCAGCTTCTTTTATTTTGAGTTCATCGCCTTTAGTCAGTTCGGGTAGTTCCTGCACTGGCTCTTCGCCATCATCGGTAAAACTTCCTTTGATGGAACGCCAACCTGCTTCCTGAATTTTACAACCTTTTGCCGTAAAATCGTAGTGCAACACCTGCAATGATACATCGGTTATCTCTTTGACACAGGCTTGTGATATGGCTTCGAGCAGGCGAAGTGCAATCATATTGTAAATCTTATCTTCATCTGCATTCAGTACAGACGGCACTTTGTCGGTAATCAATAAACCGTGATGGTCCGTTACACGGAGGTCATTCACGATACGTTTATTGAACCGTCCCCATTTGATTTTGGTAAGGGCTTGTTTGCAATCTTCACGGTTCTGCAATGCCCGCACAAGGTTGGGAATTTCTGCCCACATATCTTCGGGTATGTATTTGCTTCCGGTACGGGGATAAGTAATAAACTTCTTTTCGTACAGGCTTTGCGCAATATTGAGCGTTGCTTCAGCAGATAATTTCAGCCTTTTGTTGGCTTCTTTTTGCAAGCCCGTCAAATCAAAAAGCAAGGGCGGTTGTTCTGTAACGCTTTTGGTTTCTACCGATGTAACGGTTGCAATTTCATTGCGCTGAATGGCTTTCAGCGTATCATCAGCAAGATGCTTTTCATCCCACTTGGTAACGGAAATACTTTTGAAATCAACCTGTGCTTTGTGATGTAGCAATTGTATCTGCCAATATTTCTTTACAGAGAAATTTTTGTTTTCGAGATAGCGTTTGCATATCAAAGCCAACGTCGGAGTTTGCACTCTTCCGAGCGAGTAAATACCATTGCCTGCGGCAATGCTCAACGCCTGTGTAGCGTTGATGCCTACAAGCCAATCGGCACGGCTTCTGCCTTGTGCAGCCTGATATAACCCGTCAAATTCTTTTCCGTTTTTAAGGTTGTCAAAGCCCTGCCTAATTGCCTTTTCTGTAAGCGAACTAATCCAAAGGCGTTCAAACGGCTTGTTGCATTTCAGGTATTCATAAATGTACCTAAAAATGAGTTCGCCCTCACGACCTGCATCTGTCGCCACGATAATGCTATCGCTTTTATTGAACAATTCTTTGATTACTTTCAGTTGCTTTAATGCGCCAGCATCGGCAGTATAGCCTTTATCTTTTTTGACTTTGCGAACGGTCAATAAAAACGGGTTAGGCAATATAGGCAAAGCGGCTTTGTCAAATCCCGTAATCCCATAATCTTCGGGCATTCCCAGTCCTATTAAATGACCGAATGCCCACGTAACAAAATAGCCGTTACCTGTCAGGTAGCCGTCCTTTTTTTCAGATGCTCCCAACAAGCCGGCTATCTCCCTTGCTACGCTTGGTTTTTCTGCTATAATTGTTTTCATACTGTATTACATTTTTCTGCCTTTGGATTTTGCAGGAGTTTCGGGTTTTTCTTGTTGTTCCTGCTGCTTTTCATTTTTCGGTCTTTGTTGCCCGGACTTCAAAGGCTCTTTGATGTTCTTGGTTGCTTCATTGGTCTTACCCTCTGAATTAACGGCAGTCTGTGTTTTATGGGTTTCGGCAGTTTCTACCCGTGCTTTATACTGACCGGGAAATTCAAAGTTGGTCTTTCCGGTATCTTTGTCGAAAGTGATATAACCCTTGTAGGGTTGGTCTTTTTTATCTTTCAATTCCACATATATGGTTTGCCCGGCTTTGAATTTGTTGTACTGCTCATCGTCCAGTTCTTTGCCCCTGAAAGTTTTCGGAGCTTCCTGCGGTTGGCTTTGCTGATTATTCTGCTGATTGCCCTGTTGATTGGTTTGTTGGTTGGTTTGCGCCTGCTGATGGTTATTGCTTCTGTCAAACAGGAACTCTACATATCGTTTGTCCGCATTAAACTGTACCATTGCAGAAAACTCTGTTCCTTTGGTAGAAATCATACCTTGCAGATAAAGCGGTTTGCCTTCCATTAAGGTTTGCTTTTGCTCGTCATTCAGTTTCACACCTTTTAACTCATCAGGTATTTTTATGAAATCAGTTCGCAATGCCACTACATCATTGGTAAGCCTGTCAATGCTGATAATAGACGGCATCAGTTCGCCCGTTTTAGAATTTACCAAATTGACTACACGCCCCATATTGCCCGTTTCAAGCAGGTTTTTCTTGTCTTCGTCCGTAAACTTGTGACCGAAAAACTCAAAATGGAGGTTAGGCTCTTTTTTGATACCGTGTATTGCCACGATAACATTACCGTCTTCCGCTTGCTGTAAAGACAAGCGGGCATCCGTGCGCAGAATAGAACCGCCGAGGTTAATGCCTATCGGTAAGAGTTCATTGGTTTTGTAACCTCTTAATAGAGGGTCAAGCAGGTTTCTTTTTTCAAGATACTCTTTGCTTAATCCGAGGTTTTTCATTGTGTCCCAATCAATCTGCTCCGGCTTGTAGCGATATTCACTCGTTTCCGTTGTTGTTTGTGCTGTTGCCATATTATTTTGATTTTCTTGTTTTTTGTCCTGTTGCGGTTCTGCCTTTACTTCGAGTTCTTTCAGCACTTTCTCGCCATCGGGAGTGGGCTTATCTACGTGCTTTTGTAATTCCTGTGCTTTTTCAGCAGCAATAGGGGCGGGTACTTTGAAGAAAGTAAAGTTTGTAGGGTTCTTTAACTGGCTGAAAAAATTGGAAAAGAAGTTGGAAAAGAAATCGCCGCTTTTGTCCACACGCATAAACTGGTTTTGGTTTTTCTTCGTGGGTTCGACGGTTTCCATTTTCCCGTTTTCGTCGATACTCTTCACTGCCTGGATTTTCATTTTTTCTTTATCCAGTACGAGTAATATGTCCGAAAGCTGTTCGGGCATTTCCTGTTTATTAGTTGTTTCTTCACTCATATTCTGAAAATTTTAAAAGTTCGCTGTCGAATGTAAAGGAAGCCTGCACCGTATTGCACTATGTGGCACTCAAAGGCAGTGTTTGTCACTTATTGGCATCCAGTTTGGGCAAAGGCGGGTTAAAACTTTCCCTGATGAACTGATGCACATCGGATAGTTTGTAATACAATTTTCCGCTGATGGTATAGTAAGGCAGCTTACCGATGGAGCGATACCGTTGCAGGGAACGGTTGCTGATTTTCAGCATTTGTAATAAATCCTGATTATCCAGTAATTCTTCTCCGTCTATGCTATTGCGCTTCTTTTGTAAATCGTCTATGTGGTTGCCGAGAATGTCAAGCCTATCCATTATGCGTTCCATCCACGCCACAAATTCCATTTTGTCGATATTCATACCCAAAACTTTTACTTATTACCTGATTTTAGCTTTCTGCCTTGTTTAATGTAGCTTTTGCCTTTCGCCATAAGCTGCTCCACATACTCATCGGTAGTTTGTACGGCATTGGCGTTAAGCATTTCCTTGATAGCACCAATCGTATAGTAATACTGCCCGTACATTTTTGAAAAGGCTATCTGCCCGTTGGTGCGCATACGCCACAATGTTTTTTCGCTGATGTGGAGGTACTGGCAGACTTCGTGATTGTTGAGCCACAAACTATCATAGCTTGTATCTTCCAGTTTCAGGATATATTCGCTAATGGCTTTCAACCGTTCGTTAAGGTGCTGCCACACTTCTTCGTCAACTGTTATTATATTCATTGCGCTGTCGTTTAATGTTCACAGGGCAAAATTCAGAATTGTGGCAGTGTTTGTCCGCCAATGCTTGCCAATTGAAAAAGCGGTTTTTTGAAAATTTTACAATTTGCCGGAAAGCCTTATTAAATAAGCGTTTCGGCAGATTTTCCGATTTTGGGATAAGGAAATATGCCCGTTCGCCAATTGCCATATATTGGCGAACGCAGGCACAAAAAAAAGCAATACGGAATGCGTATTGCTTTCAAAGCCTTTATTGATGGAGTGTTTATAAGTCTTTATCCATATATTCTTCCAGTGCTTGTTTCAACTGGTCTAAAAACAAGGTGCGAGAGCCTGCACGGGTTTTCATACGGTGGAATGCGTGATGCACATCGGTCAGTGGTATTCGGAACAACACTTGTGAAATAGCAGTGAGCTTCCGGATGCCTAACTTACCTCCTGAAATAGCACCTGATGCGTAGAGGGCATACGTTAGCTCAATCAGAGCATTCTTGCTGTCCGTCCAGGATAGCTCTTTAATTTCGCTGGCGCTACTGAAAAATGTATCGGAATTTTCTTCGGGGCTGATTTTGGTTAAGAGGTAGGCGTATAAGAGGTCGTTGGCGAGGATGCGGGCTACTTTGTAATCGTAATAGGTAGAGAATTGCGGGTCGATTTCAAATACGTAACTATTAAGCCCATCGAGGTAGTTTATCTGCCCACGCTTAAAATATTCGTGGTCTTTATCCACCCTGCCCGAACGGTAGTAGCGATAAAAATGGGAGTTGCAGATGTGTTCCCTAAACTCAATCTTTAGCTCCGTTAAATGGTTCGAGAAATAGTTATGATATATTTTCCCGTTATTGACCGGGCACGAGGTTTCTATCCGGTAGAGCTTGTTATAATAGATGAGTTTGCCCAGGATTTGGGGCTTAATCATTTTAAAGAACTCAATCTCTTTTGCATCGTTCTCAAATTCCGAACTTAGCACACATTCTTTTGCCGAAACCAATAGCTCCTGAAGAAAGACCGTCATTTGAAAAGCCTCTTCAATTAGCCCCGAGCACGTAATTGACAGTTTCCGTTCCTGCTCCTGAATTTCGGTAACAATAGTTCCTAATAACTTTCTCATAGTAGGGAGGATTACGTTATCAATATCAGAGTACCTTAGCAAATGTTATTAATAAACAGCACTTTAACCGCCAATATTCCCCTACAATGGGGAATATTTTAGCTATTTTCCCCTATGAAAACCGTCGTTTGCATCACTTAGTCACTCATAATCAATAAATACTTAATTTTTAATCTTAAATTTGTGGTTGCGTATTGATGCAACAAAATGAATTGTGATTTAGCGAAATATGAGTACATTATTTATCAAAAATATGGTCTGCAACCGTTGTATTCTCGTAGTTCAGAACGAACTCGACAAACTCGGCATAGAGGCTACCAATATAAAACTGGGCGAAATAATCCTTAAAAAAGATTTAACCACAGCAGAGCGTGAGGCATTGGAAAACGTTTTAGACCCTTTGGGTTTTCAGGTCATCGACGACAAGAAGAGCCGGATGATTGAGAAAATAAAGAACGTTATCATTGACCTGGTGCACCATCAGGACAACGATGCGAAAACCAATCTTTCGGATGTGTTGAGCGATGCGCTGCACCACGATTACAACTACCTTAGCAACCTGTTTTCCGATATTGAGGGTACGACCATTGAGAAGTACTTTATCGCACAGAAAGTAGAAAAGATAAAAGAACTGTTGGTGTACGATGAGCTGTCGTTAAGCGAGATTGCCGACCGTATGAATTATTCGAGCGTGGCATATTTGAGCAACCAGTTCAAGAAAGTAACAGGGCTTACACCGAGCCATTTCAAGCAGATAAGGGAAGACAAGCGCAAGCCACTGGATAAGGTTTAAGTAAATCTTACAAATCAAACCCAGAATTTCACAATAGAACTCCTCTTTATTGTTGCCACCTTTGCATTATGAAAATAAAGCAATCGAGATATGGCAACCAATAAAGAAACAATTTACATTCCTTTAGAGGATGTAGAAAGCGAGCACTGTGCATTAATCGTCGAAAAAGGACTGGCACAGGTAAAAGGCGTAGAAACCCACAAAGTAGAGCTAAATAACCGCAGGGCGGCTATTACCGTTAATGATAACGAGGTAGTAGGCGAAGCTGTAAAAGCAATTAAAGATTTAGGCTACGGCGTTCCCACTGTTAAAAAGACTTATCCCGTTTTAGGTATGACCTGTGCATCTTGTGCAGGCAGTGCCGAGAGTATGGCAAAATATACGCCGGGCGTAGTAAGTGCCGAAGTGAATTACGGTACGGGAAACCTCAACGTTGAATTCCTGCCGAATATAACCAATTCCGAGCAAATCAGGAAAGCGGTACAGGACGGCGGTTATGACCTATTGCTCGAAGACGAGAGCAAGCAACAGGAAACTTTAGAAGCTATCCACGCCGAAAAATTCAGAAAACTTAAAAACAAAACCATTTGGGCAGTAATCCTATCGCTACCGGTGGTCATTATCGGTATGTTCTTTATGGATATGCCTTACGGTAATGAAATAATGTGGGCATTCGCCACTCCGGTAGTTTTATGGTTAGGTAAAGACTTCTTTATCAATGCGTGGAAGCAGGCGAAACACCGTTCTGCCAATATGGACACACTTGTCGCATTGAGTACAGGTATCGCCTATATATTCAGCGTATTCAATATGCTGTTTATGGACTTTTGGCATCAAAGAGGTTTACACGCACACGTGTACTTTGAAGCCGCAGCCGTAATCGTTGCCTTTATTTTATTGGGCAAGCTATTGGAAGAAAAAGCCAAAGGCAATACCTCATCAGCCATTAAAAAGCTGATGGGCTTGCAACCGAAAACGGTTATCGTAATAGAAGCAGACGGCACGGAAAGACAAAAAGCCATCGAAGATGTAAACGCAGGCGATATTATTTTGGTTAAGCCGGGCGAAAAAATTGCGGTGGATGGTACAGTTGTATCGGGCAATTCGTATGTAGATGAAAGTATGCTAAGCGGCGAACCTGTTCCGGTACTGAAAAAGGAAAACGAAAAGGTATTTGCCGGAACCATCAACCAAAAAGGTAGCTTCCAGTTCAAGGCGGTAAAAGTGGGTAAAGAAACAATGCTTGCCCAAATCATCAAAATGGTGCAGGATGCACAGGGAAGTAAAGCACCCGTACAAAAACTGGTGGATAAAATCGCAGGTATTTTCGTTCCGGTAGTAATCGGTATTGCTATCCTGACATTTATTCTTTGGTTCTTCTTAGGAGGCGAGAATGGTGTTGTACAAGGTCTTTTAGCAGCCGTTACTGTATTGGTTATTGCTTGTCCTTGTGCTTTAGGCTTGGCTACTCCTACCGCTATTATGGTGGGCGTTGGTAAGGGTGCAGAAAACGGCATCCTGATTAAAGATGCGGAAAGTTTGGAATTAGCGAAGAAAGTAAACGCTATCGTGCTGGATAAAACAGGTACGATTACCGAGGGAAGACCACAGGTTACAGGCATCCAATGGCTGAACAATGACGATGCGACGAAAGATGTTTTATTGAGCATTGAAAAGCAATCGGAGCACCCATTAGCGGAAGCCGTTGTGAAAAATTTGGAGGGCGTTTCTACAACTTTATTATCAAACTTCGACAGTATAACAGGTAAAGGCGCAAAAGCCGATTACAACAGCGACACTTACTATGTAGGTAATAAAAAACTGTTAGCCGAAAACAACATTACCATTGCCGACCAACTGCAAAAGCAGGCGGACGAATGGGGCACACAGTCTAAAACCGTTATATGGTTTGCAAACAGTAAACAAGCTCTTTCTGTAATCGCTATTTCCGACAAAATTAAAGAGACATCGGTACAGGCTATCAAAGAAATGCAGGATGCGGATATCGAACTGTATATGTTGACGGGAGATAATGAGGCTACCGCCAAAGCTATCGCCGAGCAAACTGGTATCAAGCATTACAAAGCCGAAGTTTTGCCACAGCACAAAGCTGATTTTGTGAAAGAACTGCAACAGCAAGGCAAAGTAGTAGCAATGGTTGGCGACGGTATCAATGACAGTACAGCACTGGCAACTGCCGATGTAAGTATCGCAATGGGTAAAGGTTCGGATATCGCAATGGACGTGGCGAAGATGACCATTATTTCATCAGACCTTACCAAAATACCTCAAGCCATAAGACTATCAAAACAAACCGTATCAACCATTAAGCAGAACCTGTTTTGGGCATTTATCTATAACCTTATAGGTATTCCGATTGCAGCAGGTATTCTTTACCCAATCAATGGTTTCTTACTAAACCCAATGATTGCCGGAGCCGCAATGGCGTTGAGTAGTGTAAGTGTGGTAAGTAACAGTTTACGTTTGAAATGGAAGAAGTAAACCGATAAATCACACAAAGAATATTAAAATAGATAGAAACGTTTTGCTGCTGATATTTGCAGCAGTGAAACAATAATCACAAGTAAATATGGGACAAGACCACGGACACAGCCACTCGCATACTGCGAATAAAAAGACCCTGACCATTAGCTTGGTAATCATCACTACATATATGGTAGTGGAGGTAGTGGGAGGTTTTCTGACAAACAGCCTTGCCTTATTAGCCGATGCCGGACATATGTTGAGTGATGCAATATCGCTTTTCATTGCGCTGATGGCCTTTAAGTTCAGCAGTAAAATAGCCGATTACAGTAAGACCTACGGCTATAAGCGCTTTGAAATACTTGCAGCAGTTATCAACGGTGCAACACTTATCCTGATTTCAGTTTATATCATTTACGAGGCGATAGAACGCTTTCAGAGCCCACCGGAAATTCAATCAGGAGGTATGCTCATTGTAGCAATTGTAGGCTTATTGGTTAATGTGCTTGTAGCCTGGATAATGATGCGTGGTGCTGACGTAAAGGAAAACCTCAATATGCGTGGAGCCTACCTGCACGTCATCAGTGATATGCTCGGTTCGGTTGGTGCAATTATCGCAGCGTTGCTCATTATGTTTTTCGGTTGGGGGTGGGCAGACCCGTTGGCAAGCGTTATTGTTTCGATACTGGTATTGAGAAGTGGGTATTTAGTTACTAAATCATCGGTACACGTATTGATGGAAGGCACACCCGAAAATGTTGAAGTGGATAAGGTCAATGAAAAAATCCTTAAAACCGATGGTATTAAAAGTATTCACGACCTGCATATTTGGACAATTACAAGTGGATTGAATGCACTTACGTGCCACGCCGTTGTAAATGAAAAAATGACTATCGAAGAAAGTGAAATATTACTTCGTAAAGTAGAACACGAATTAGAGCATATGAATATCCATCACGTTACCATCCAGTTGGAAACACCAGCACATCTACACGATAATTCGGTGCTATGTATTGTAAAGGCTGAACCGTCAGCACACGACCATCATAATCATTAATCTTACTGGAATAAAATCAAGTTTTTAATCTCTAAAAAATAAATAGAAATGAAAGTGAACAAATTATTGATAGGCGTATTTGCCTCCTTAGCGATTTTCTTAGCATCTTGCGGGGGCGATACCAAAACAGCAAAAGACGGACACGCACACACCGAGGGCGACGGGCACGACCACGCTACGGAACAGGTGGTTGAAAAACCCGCCGAAAAAATTACAGCAAAAGACAGGAACGAAAAAGGCGAGCTGATTGATGCCCACGGACATTTGATTACAGGCTGTCCCGGTCATAAAGAAATGATAGGTTCAGAGGGTGATATGTGTCCGAAATGTGAGTATATGACTATGATACCTATCACTTGGGATATTACCGGGGTTGATACCGTAAGGGTAACAACATTGTCTGATTACAATCCTCCTGCCGACAAACTGAAAAAATAATGTAGAACTTAGCTTTATTGCGTTTGCTAAAACGGCGGTTCCTTAATTGGGACTGTCGTTTTTTTTATTCTAATTCTTTACAGAAATAATATTAGGTAGGTTTTATTTATATAGCCTTATATTACGAAATATCAAATCAGTAAATCTTACAATTCAAACAAGGAATTTTACAAAGCATTTCTTTTGCAAGGGACTGATATTTGTTAGAAACAGTATAAAATCTATTTCTTAATTTTTTAAATTTTATATTATGATACAAACAAAATTTCAATCGTGTATCGAGGCTTGCCTGAAGTGCGTAGCTATCTGTAACCAATGTGCCATTGCTTGTTTAAATGAAGATGATGTTGCACACGTAAAGAAATGTATCCAGTTAGACCTGGAATGTGCAGCTATTTGCCAAGCGGCAGCAAACGTATTAAGTCTTGATGGTAAATTTAGCAAAGAGATTTGCAAACTATGTGCTGACATTTGCAACGCTTGTGCTGAAGAGTGTGAGAAACACGCTGCAATGGGTATGGAGCATTGTAAAGAATGTGCAGAAGCGTGCAGAGCTTGTGCAAAGGCTTGTGAGGAAATGGCAGCGTAATACTGGCATTTTTTTTTGTTTAAAATTTAGAGGGTTATTGCAGCCCTCTTTTTTGTGCCCTGTCCAATCAGTAAATATCACAAATCAAACAGGGAAAAGCGTAATGAGGAAGTGACCTTATGTACTGAAATTTGCACTATCAGATAACAAAATAAAATCTCAAATAGAAATGAAAAAGTTAGTGTTAGCATTGTCGGTAATCGCATTTACTGCCTGTAACAACAATCAGCAAAAAGACAAGACCACACAGGAGAGCAATCAGCCTGTAATAGAAGAAACAGTTGCCCCCGCAGAAACAGGGAACGAAAATGTAATTACCATTAGCGGCGGCGATGATATGAAATTCGACAAAACCGAACTGAAAGCCAAAGCAGGCGAAACCGTAAAGCTCATTTTAAAGCACATCGGAAAAGCACCGATTGAGGCAATGGGGCACAATGTTGTTATACTTGCCCAGGGCACAGACTTCAACACTTTTGCCAATGCTGCGATAGATGCTAAGGACAACGGCTACATACCTAAAGGAATGGAAAACGCCGTAATCGCAAAAACGGATATGATTGGCGGTGGGCAAACCACAGAAATTACCTTTACGGCTCCGGCAAAAGGCTCGTATGATTTCCTGTGCTCGTTTCCCGGTCATTACATCTATATGAAAGGTAAATTAATCGTGGAATAACACGGCGATTTCAAAATCAGTAAAAATCACAAATCTTACAGGGAATACCATAATAGTAACACCTCGTTTAATACGGAAATTTGTATCACAATAAAAAATAAGTTCAAATGAAAAATGTAGAATTAAGCATACCAGATATGCAAAGTGCACACTGCCAGTCGAGAGTAAACGGAGCAATCAAAGACATTGACGGCATTAAAGTAGAAAAACTGGAAGCAGGAAAATTATCTGTTTCAGTTGAAAACGACGAAGTGAAAGAAGAGTTGGTTGAGGCGATTGAAAAAGCAGGCTACAAAGTTGGCGGCGACGACAGCGGAAAGGCTTCAAGTTGTTCAACAGGATGCTGCGGATAAGTTTTGGACAGTCCCGGAGCAAGCACACCAGTACTTCTCCGGTATTTTTTACCAAAGCTACCCAGCGTATGAAACAGTTAAATCTCGTTCCATAAATAAAAAGCAATGTTACAGAAACAAAATTCAGGCGACTGTTCGGAGATAATGACGAAAGTTTGCAATGTAGCAGACCGGATTATACAGAACAGGTTGGACACAGGTAAATCTGCACCGTTTGCCGTACAGCTTACAAACGAATTGAAAGCAGATTATCACCAGTTGAACAATCTGTTCCTTGTTAAATATGATATGAGCCTTGAAATTATCTATATCAGGCGCATTATCGAAAAGGTAAAAGAGTTACTGGTGTACACCGAGCAATCGCTGTCACAAATCGCAAAGGCGTTAGGCTATCAAAAGCCGACGGAACTGTCCGAGCAATTAATGACCTATACGGGATTAACGTCTGCCCATTTTAAGCAGATACGAAAAAACAAGCTCGAAATCATCAGAAGACAACAGGAAAAGCAAAACGAACTATAATTATCAGAACAGCAAACTTTTAAATAGAAGTCTTTATGAAACCTCGCTTTGTGTACAGGAGCAGAGGTTTTCTTTTTATCAGCAATGCAAGACATTAAAAACCGAGGGATGAAGAAATACACGTGGCGAACACATAAAATTATAAAGGAAACCGAAGATACCATTACCCTATACTTTGACACGGAGCAGCAGGCGTTTACCTACCTGCCCGGTCAGTACCTCAACATCAGGCTTACCGTAAACGGCGAACTGCTCATACGTTCGTATTCGTTCAGTTCTGTGCCGTCTGACGAATTTCCCGCCATTACTATTAAAAGGGTTACAGGTGGAAAGATGAGCAATTACATCTTAAATAATGCAGACAACATCGAAGCCTGGGAAATAGAAGCCCCATTTGGCAGCTTTGTTTTAGAAAAACCGATAGCCGAGCAATCCCAAATTGTTTTACTGGCAGGCGGTAGCGGTATTTCCCCGTTATACGCAATGCTGAAAAGCGTTGAAAACAGCAATCGGATACCCTTACTGGTGTACAGCAATAAAACACCGGAAGAAACCATATTTTGGAATGAACTGGAAGCGATGCAGGCAGCGCAAGAATTGAATATTTGTTATTCCTTTACTGCACCTGATTTTATTTCCACCAAACTCAACCACGTTGCAGGCAGGTTCAATCTGCTTGTTTTACGTTCGGTCATTAAAAGACTGGTTGGCGATGTTGCTGCAGCCCATTATTACATCTGCGGACCCAACGGGCTGATGGATTTGTACCAGGATGCCTTAACGGGCTTGTACATTCCCGAAGACCATATCCATTTGGAATACTTCGACCCGGTTCCGGGGAATGCGGGCGATTTGGAAACGGACGGTACTGTTAAAGATGTGATTGTAAACTATTACGAGGACTACTACGAGAACGAGGAAAAGCAAACGTATGAATGCACATCGCTCATTGAGGTACAGCCGAAGCAGTCGCTTCTGGATGCGATGAAAGAGCACCATATCAAAGTGGCGAGTTCCTGTAAGAATGGAACCTGCGGGGCTTGTTGGGCAGTAAAAACCGATGGCGAAGTTCGGATGCTCCATAACGGGGCACTGACAGAACAGGATATCGCAGAGGGAATAATTTTGCTTTGCCAAAGCTACCCGATGAATGCCGATGTTTGTGTGACGGTGCAGTAAATACCGGGTATAGAAAAAAGGCAAAATATCAGTTTCAGCTATTATTTTGCACTTTGTTTTTTTAGAAATCCATTACCGCATCAAGACCCCTTTTCAACCCTTTGAACGTGCTTACTTTTTCGATGGCAAGGATTGCGCCCTTTACATAAGGTTCGGCACTGTTTCCCGCATCGTGCCTTAAAATCAGCTTTTCGTCCGGCATTCCAAAGATGGCTTCAATACCCAACACGTGACCCGGAAGCCTTACAGCGTGCACCTGTACGCCCTCAATATCTGCACCCCTTGTTTCTTTGCTGCCAATGGTGTCCTTAACGGGAACCGTAATATTCGATTGCTGTATGCCCGACAAACGATGCGCCAGTTCCGCTACCGAGCCGCTCGGCGCATCCACTTTGTTTTGGCTTGCGTAGTCTATGAGTTCATAATTGGGAATATACTGCGCAGCAATAGAAGCGAACTTGAATAGCAGGACGGCTGTAATGGCAAAGTTGCCTGCGGCAAGTACTGAAGTGTTATTATCGTTGGCTGCCTTTTCTATTTCGGTATAATCTTCATTAGTAAGTCCCGAAGTACCCACCACAACTTTTTTTCCTTTATTTAAGGCTGACAGGATATTCTTTTTGGCAATATCTGGTTTGGTAAATTCGACAAGTACATCAAAATCCACTTGCTCCAGTGCCTCTTCTATGGTTCCGAACAATGGGATTTCATCATTTCCGAAATCCAGGATTTCGGCTAAATTCTCTTGTTTATTGAAGCGTGACAAGCCGCCTGCCAGTTGCATTCCTTTTTCGTTATAAACACCTTTTGCGATTGCCGAGCCTGCCCACCCGGTGGCTCCGGCTATAAACACTTTTATCATACTTTAAAATCTTAATCGTTTTTTAGTGCCAGTTTGCGGAGCATTGCCGTACTCATACTATCGGTATAAGCACCATAAGCCGTAACCAAAATTCCTTTTAAACCGTCTTTCGAGGCAATGCCATACACCGTAGCCTCATCGCTTGGGTTGCTTTCGCCCTCATAGCGATAGACCTGCTCAATCTCAAAATCATCAATGGTATATTTGTTATCGCCGCAGATTAAACAGTTCTCTTCGAGATTGAAATCCACGTTATACCCCTCGTTGCGTAGGTTCTGTATTGCTACCAAAACCGTAGCGTATTTGTACGTTACATTTGTCATAGTAATAGTATTTTAAATTGCTGCTTACCGCTCCCGACTGTCCTGTCAGAAATCTTCTTTCAGCAGGTCTTTGAGCTTCCGGTGCTGTATGCACAGTTCGGCATACATTGTTTTCAGCCTGCTGTTTTCTTCGTTTAAATTTACCAATTCTACAAGAATATCCATCCCTAAATCCTTGTATTTGTGTTTCAGTTCAAAAATGTTCGTGCCGTAAACGCCGTATTTCTCGAAAAGTTCCAGTCCGCTTTTACCTGCGTTGTAATCTTTCAGCACCTTTAAAACCTGATGTTCGTTGCTCTTTTTGTTCTTCATTTTTATACGGATGTTGTCTATTACAAAATTCCGTAAGATGGTCGGAAGTAGCTATGTACTTTTCCTTATTTAGTTTATGATATTTAATGTTACTGCACCGATTTTCATAAAATTTCACAAAACAAAGCCGGAATATCATAATAGTTTGTCGGGGGCAAATGCAGAATTTTGACCATTGAATAAAGGAACTTATACATTTTAGAAGATATGACACTATTAATAAAAGGAATGGTGTGCAATAGATGTACCTATGTTCTTGAACAGGAATTGACAGCTTTGGGTTTTGAGGTTTTGGATATAAAACTGGGGCAAGCCATCATAAAGGATACGACAGACTTTTCGCAGAAGTTGGGAGTAATCAAAACGATGCTGAAAGGCATCGGCTTGGAACTGATGTATGACAAAAACCAAAAGACAATAAACAGGATAAAAGAGTTGGTGGAGAAAGGTATCACGTTGCAACTGCAAAGCGGCACACCTACCAAATTCACAACCTTAATCAGTGGCAAGCTGCACAAGAACTACGATACATTGAGTGCCTTATTCTCTTCAGTGGAGGGAATTACACTCGAAAAGTACATCATTCGTCGGAAGATTGAAAAGGTAAAAGACCTTTTGGTACATACCGAAATGTCGCTGACCGAGATTGCCCACGTACTGGGGTACAGCAGTCAGGCATACCTTTCCAACCAGTTGAAAAAACACACGGGCTTTACATCAAGCTATTTCAAGCAGGTAAAGCAGGAACACGGGGAAGCCGTTACTATGCAGATGGACGAAGCGCAACCCCCGCATTAAGGGTTTTCCAATCCATCCCCCAAGCATTTTGCTATTTTTTTAATGCAGGCATCGGAGCTACTGAAACATCAGTAGCTCTGTTTGTTTCAGGCAGATACCACCAAATCAAAAAAGTAAATTTCACAACTTTTACCCGTCATTTCGTATAGCTGCACCTTAGCTGTAACCCGACCTTTGCCCCTGTATTTAAAATTTTCAAAGTTTAACTAAACAAAGAAGCGTAACAAAATAAATGTAAGATGAGAACAAGTAAAATTGGTTTGTTATCCCTCTTCCTTATCGGAGCCGGATTGATACAGAGTTGCAAACAAAAAGAAGAAAAACAGTTAAAAGATGAGCCTCCGGTAGTAACCGTAGCCACTATCAACAGTTCGGAAACCGAGCAATCCGTTTCCTATTCGGGTTCCATTGTTCCCGACAATATGACTACCATAAGTTTTGCCGTTCCCGGCACGATTAACAGTGTGGGTGTAAATGAGGGGCAGCGAGTGAGCAAAGGACAGTTTCTTGCAAGCATTGATGCCACCGAGTACGAAGCGGCATTGCAGATTGCCAATGCCAGTTTAGAGCAGAGCCAGGATGCGTTCAGAAGATTTGATGAACTGTACAAAAAAGGAAGTTTCCCTGAAAAGGATTACATCGACATCAAGACCAAAGTAGCGCAGGCAGAAGCCAACAAAAAAATCAACCGCAAGCGCATTGCCGACAGCCGTTTGCATTCGCCTACCAATGGTATAATTACCGTGAAAACTGCCGAGGTTGGCGGTATGGCAGCACCGGGCGTTCCTGCCTTTACCATTGTAAAAACAGATATGGTATATGCGCAGTTTGCCGTACCCGAAAGCGAAATCGGCAGCTTTAAACAAGGGATGCAGGTAGATGTGAATATTCCTACATTGCAACGCAATTTCACGGGTAAAATCACCATCATTAATCCCGTAGCCGATGAAATTTCAAAAGCATTTACCCTTAAAGTACGCTTGGACAATCCGGGCGGCGTGCTGATGCCGGGAATGATTACCGAAGTGCTTGCAGGCGTCCCGGTAAAGGTTAAGCAGGTACGTGTACCACTTACCGCCATCATCAACAATGTAGATAAAATCCCGCACGTGTACGTGGTAGATAAGAACAACACCGCTAAGCTGACGAGGGTTACAGTGGGCAAAATCGTAGGCGATGCGGTTATTATAACCGATGGTCTTAACGAAAGCCAGACCATTATCCTTGCCGGGCAAAATAACGTGAAAGACGGGCAGAAAGTAAAAGCGCAAACTACATCGGTAACAGCATCAGCCCCAAAATCTGAATAATTTATGAAAAGAAAGATAAACCTCATTGAAGCGGCAATGAAATTTCCGCAAGTACCGATAGCGATTACCGTTATTATGGTGTTTGCCGGGTTAATTTCATTAATGACGATGCCGAGAAGTGAAGACCCCCGTGTAACAGTTAGACAGGGGCTTGTTGTGGCTTTCTACCCCGGAGCCGACGAAGAGCAGATAGAGAAAGAAGTAACCGACAAGCTGGAACAATACCTGTTCGGTTTCGAGGAAATCAAAAAAGAAAAAACCCATTCGGAAAGTAAGCCCGGACAGGTGGTTGTAACGGTAGAATTGCAGGACTATGTAAAGGACACCAAAAAATTCTGGAATACTTTACAGCACGGTTTGGATGCCAATATGCCTTTAGCATTGCCACGGGGCGTACAGGGACCGTATGTGAACAGCGATTTCGGCGATGTGGTTGTTCAGATGATTGCCGTATCAGCCCCCGGTCGTTCTTACGCCCAGTTGGAAAACTATTTGGATGAACTGGAAGACGGCATTAAGACGATACCGTCCGTTTCCAAAATCAAGCGTTACGGCGGACAGAAGCAGCAGGTATTTATTACCCTGCGAGAAGATGTATTGAAGCAATACGGTTTCGGTATCAACGAAATCACAAACACATTAAGCCAACAGAATGTAACTATTCCGAGTGGCGATATTGAAATTGACAAAAACCGTTTCCTTATTTTCACGGATGCGCAGTATCAGAATGAAAATGAAATCGGGAACCTGATTGTATATAGTTCCCCGCAGGGCGGCAATATCCGTTTGCGGGATATAGCCAACATCGAGAGAAGATATGAAGACCTGAAAAGCAAAATTACCGTTTCAGGAAACGATGTAATGATGCTGACCGTAGAAATGCAGCCCGGACAGAACATTGTCGATTTGGGTAATGCGCTGACACAGAAAGTTGCTGAAGTAAAAGAAATCCTGCCATCAGATGTGCAGGTCAGCACCATTGTTGACCAACCCGAAGTGGTTGATATGAATTTGGGGCATTTCTTTATCGAGTTCGGTATCGCCATTGCAGCCGTTATCTTGGTCGTAATGCTCCTGCTGCCGTTCAGGGTTGC
The DNA here is from genome assembly GCF_907163125.1 of Cloacibacterium caeni. Classification (NCBI taxonomy): domain Bacteria; kingdom Pseudomonadati; phylum Bacteroidota; class Flavobacteriia; order Flavobacteriales; family Weeksellaceae; genus Cloacibacterium; species Cloacibacterium caeni. Next base: position 1,025,015 of record NZ_OU015319.1, on the reverse strand, counting down.
CACCATTTCAGCCATTGCAGCACCCGTTACCATTGCCGTAACATTTGCTATCCTCAATTTGTTGGGTATCGAAATGCACCAGGTTAGTTTGGCGGCAATGATTATCGTACTGGGGATGGTGGTCGATGATGCCATTATCGTAGTGGATAATTACATCGAGAAAGTGGACGAAAAAATACCGTCGTGGACTGCCGCCTGGCAGAGTGCCACGCAGTTGATGGTTCCCATTTTCACGGCTACGCTTACCATTGTCCTATCGTTTCTGCCGTTGGCATTTACGCTTACCGGGCTTACGAGAGAGTTTGTGCAATGGATACCGATTACCGTAAGCATAGCTTTGGCGGTTTCGTTCCTTGTAGCCTTGTTCCTTACGCCGTATATGTGTTACCACTTCCTGAAAAAAGGATTGAAAAAGCACGATGATAAACCCAAAAAACGCAATTTCTTAGACCGGATGCAGGACGGTTTCGACCGGGCAATCGAGTTCTGTATGAAATGGCAGAAAACTACGTTGGTAGCAGGTTTGGTTATCTTCTTACTGTCTTTCGTGGTAGGTAGTCAGGTTAAAACCGAATTTTTCCCTATCGTGGAAAGAAACCAGTTCAACCTTGAATTGTGGATGGATAACGGTACGAATATCCACGAAACCGAAGCAGCCGTTAAGAAGATAGAAAAGGAAATTGCAGGCGATAAGCGCATTGTAAACACAGCAAGTTTTATCGGTACAAGCTCGCCACGTTTCTACTCTACCTATGCACCGGAGCACCCACGGGAAAACTTTGCGCAGGTATTCATCAATACCACAAGCAAAGATGCAACGGCAGAAATGATAGACGAGTATGTACAGAAATTCAACAACTACCTGCCGAACGGTTATGTGCGGGTTAGGCAGCTAAGCAAGAAGCAGCAGCACGCACCGATTGAAATCCGTGTGATTGGCAAGGATATGACCGAGCAGAAAAAAGTAGCCAAGCAGGTTGCAGCATTACTGGAAAACACTAAAGGTTCTAACTGGGTGCGCACCGATTATCAGAATGATTATGTAGGGCTGAAAGCCGTGGTTAAAGAAGATGTAGCCTTGCGTTTGGGCGTTACCAAAGCGCAGATAGCACAGGCATTGGGTGCAAAGATAAAAGGATACCCGGTATCGCAGATGTGGGAGGGCAATAAAGCCATCGACATTGTATTGCGTACAGACGAAAGCGACAGGGAAAATCTGGATGCTTTGGGCAATATGTACATCAATTCAACATTCGGTGCTAAGGTTCCTCTAAAGCAGGTGGTAGATTTACAACCGTCGTGGCATACTGGGGCTATTGTACACCGTAACGGGTTAAGAACCTTAACCGTTTCTTCCGAAGCGCAGTTGGGCAGAAAACCCGCAGAAGTATTTGCAGAAGTACAGCCTAAAATTGACAGCCTGAAACTGCCTAAAGGCATTAAGATTGCCTACGGCGGCGAGTATGAGGATGGACTGGAAAGCGGTCCCAAAATGGGAAAGGCTTTTATGATAAGTTTCGTTCTCATCTTCCTTGTGCTGTTATTCCAGTTCAAGCGTGTGGGTAAAGTATTCATTGTACTGGCTTCGTTCCCGTTGAGTTTACTGGGCGCAATGTTGGGCTTGTTCCTTACAGGGTACGAGTTCGGGTTTATGGCAATCATCGGTATTACCGCCTTACTGGGTATCGTAGTCCGTAACGGGATTATCCTCGTGGACTATGCAGATGAACTGGTAAGGGAGCACGGTCATACGATTAGAGAAGCAGCCCTGTTTGCAGCTAAACGAAGAATGCGACCAATCTTCCTTACCTCAATGGCGGCAGCAATCGGTTTGATACCGTTAATGGCGAGTGGCTCGCCGGAATGGGGACCGATTTCAAGTACCATTTCAATCGGTATTCTGGTATCAATGATTACCACATTATTTATCGTTCCGGTACTGTATTACAGGTTCGTAAAACCACCTAAAAACAAACAATCGGATGAACAGCACGAGCGCAATACCGATACCGATGTTCACCACCAAAAATATTTATCATAAAAAGGGATTATGTTACAGAAAAGATATAAAACAGTCATAAAGGTTTTTATATGCGGTTTCGTTCTTTTGCAGGGAACAAACAACCTCTTTGCACAACAGCAGCTAACCCTTGCGGAAAGCAAAGAACTGGCATTAAAAAACAATAACAGAATAGGCAAAGCTAAAGAAGACGTAATTGCCACCCAATCCGACAAGCTGATTGCGGATGTGGCAGGCAGACCAAAACTGGATGCTTCGGCAACCGCCTTTTACTTTGGCGAGCCATTGAACACAATGCTGCCCGAATACGGGTTTGCACCGATGGTCAGCGTTACACAGCCGATTTACACAGGCGGTAAGATTAAGTACGGCAAGCAGATGGCAGAAACCAATATACAGATGAGCAATGCGCAACAACGATTGGTGGAAGACGAAGTATTACTGGCTACCGAAACCGCTTACTGGCTTTTAGTGCAGGCTAAGGAAGAAATCAAACTGGAACAGCAGGTTAAAAAGCAACTGGCTTCGCATTATACATTCCTGAACAACCAGTTTGGGGCAGGATTGATTTACAAAAACGATGTATTGCGGGCAAAGGTGCTCCAGAATGAAAACGAAGCCCGTTTGCAGGCTGCGGAGAATAAGCTCATCCTGGCAAAAAGAAGATTGAGCCAGTTAATCGGGATGGAAGCCCCAACAGGTATAGACGTAGCCGATACATTGAGTACGGGCGACTTTTCTAAGCAGGGTGTTTTGGATGCTGTCGATGCGAACCGACCGGAAATTGAGTTGGCAACCAATGGCATTAAAATGAGCCAGCTTACCAAAAGTATGCTCAAAGCCGACCTGAAACCATCGGTAGGCTTATCGCTCAATGGAATGGCTGCCTTTGGAAAAGAGGGTATTAACTTTGGCGACCCGACCAAAAACCATATGCTAACCTACTTTGGTATGCTAAGCGTGAAAATCCCGGTTTTTGACTGGGGTAGCAGAAAAGAAAAAGTAAAACAGCAGGAAGCTAATATACGTTCGGCTGAATACGGTTTGAAAGAACTGAAAAGCCAAATCACGGTGGAGATTGAGCACGCAATGCTTAATCTGCAATTGCAGGCGAATAACATTGATTTGATGCAGGCGTCATTAATTGAAGCCGACGAAAATTTGAAGTTGAGCAATGACCGCTTTAAAGCCGGAACCATTACCGGAGAAGATGTGCTGATAGCTGAAACGCTTTGGCAAAGAGCATACAGCAATATGTTGGATGCAAAAATACGGTACAAAATAGCCGAAGCTGTGTACCACAAAGCTACTGGGCAGATAAAATAGTTTTTGTTGGAGTGAGATACACTCAATTTGCGGGGGACGGTAACAAGCCCCTGCATTTTTAATGGTTAATACGATGATATAAATGCAACACGATACTGCCAATAAAAACGGTATGATAATGATACCCGACATTTCAGGCTTTACGGATTTCGTTATCAAATCAAATATGTTTGTTGGAAAATACATAACAGAAAGCCTGCTCAAATCAGTAATGGATAGCAATATCCTTTGCCTTGAAATTTCCGAGGTTGAGGGCGATGCGATACTTTTTTACAAGTACCACAACCTGCCCACCTTTGAAGAAACATTGATGCAGATAGAACAGATGTACAACGATTTTCAAAAGGAATGCAAACGCCTCGCATTACAACTGGCAATAGAAATTCCTTTATCATTAAAGATAATTGTACACTACGGGGAATTTACCAAATACAAAATCGGGAAATTCGAGAAGCTCTACGGAGCACCAGTGGTAGAAGCCCACAAGATGCTGAAAAATCACATTGCGGAATACCCGCCATATGCGTTATTTTCTAATGCGTTTTTGGAAATCAATTTTGACCAACCCGAAAAAGCAACCGTTGCGTATGACAACTGCGAAGACTGTAAATACCTGCCCGAAATAGGTTATATCCATTACCTATAAAACCTAACAGTAAAAATCACAAATTTATCAAAGGAAATTATAATACTTGTGCATAGCAGCTTCTATAATTTTACATTAGATTTTAAATACGGTTCTAAAACCGACAATGACAAAATGAAAGATTTAGAAGAAAAACTATTGCGCAGGAACATAAAACCAACTTCGGTTAGGCTGTTAATCTTTAGAAGAATGTCTGACTTTAAAAAGGCTTTCAGCCTGACTGATTTGGAAACCGAACTGGAAACGGTCAATAAATCGACCATATTCAGGACGTTGACCCTCTTTCACGATAACCTACTCATTCATACTATTGATGATGGCTCCGGCGCAATGAAGTATTCTATTTGCAGCGATAACTGTATGTGCACCGTTGGCGACTTGCACGTGCACTTTAACTGTAACCGATGCAAGAATACCTTCTGCCTCGAAAGTATTGCCATTCCGCCTATCCAGTTGCCCGACAAATTTTTGTTGGAGAGTATCAATTTTGTAATGAAAGGAATGTGCAACGAATGTTCGAGGTTCGTTAAAACAAAATAATATTTTATGATACTCATCTTTAAATTTACAAACAGCCATATTTCCCGATATGGCTGTTTGTATTTGCAACCAGGTTCCCAAAACCGACTGATAATTTTGCCTTGTAAATTAAAATAATATGACAATGGCAATAAAAAATCATTATTCAGCAGATATAGATACAGCCTACAAAAGCAACCGCCTGTTTGATGTAATTTCCTTTGAATGTGCAGTACCCGAAAAAGAAATCGTGATTGCTTATACGGCAGCAATGCAATCCCATTCCACGCACCGTATAGCAAGCAGTTTGCTCAAATTTCTTCCGGGTATCACGCTATCCGATTACAAGGTCGAAAAATTTGAAGAGATACCTGGTTATGGTATCAAAGGATTTGTAAACGGGCACGAAGTCATCATTGGCAATTTAGCCCTGATGAAATCTTATGACTTCTTCTACGATGAAAGCCTCGACGAACTGCGGGAGCCTGTAATTCTCATTATGATTGACGACCGATATTCCGGCTGCTTTTTAATGATGGAATATCCGCAGTAGACACCAAATACAAAACATTTCAGGCTTAATACAAATTCAAATGTTAGATAGTATAATTAAATTCAGCATCAAGAACAAAATCGTCATTGCTATAATGACATTGGTTCTTATCATTTGGGGCGTATGGAGTGCAACCAAATTGTCAATAGATGCCGTACCGGATATTACCAATAATCAGGTACAGATTATTACTGCCTGTCCTACACTGGCGGGGCAGGAAGTGGAACAGTTGGTTACGTTCCCCATTGAGCAGAGCATCGCCAACATTCCCGATTTAGTAGAAACAAGAAGTATATCCCGGTTCGGGCTTTCCGTCGTTACGGTAGTGTTCAAAGAAAATGTAGACATCTACTTTGCAAGGCAGTTGGTCAATGAAAAACTGAAAGAAGCCGAAGAAAAAATTCCGAAAGGTATCGGCACGCCTGAACTGGCTCCGGTAAGTACAGGGCTTGGAGAAGTCTATCAATACATCATCCACCCCAAAAAAGGCAGCGAGCATAAGTACAACGCCAAAGACCTGCGTACAATGCAAGATTGGATTGTTGCCCGCCAGTTGTACGGCACGCCAGGCATTGCCGAAGTAAACAGCTTTGGCGGAGAATTGAAACAATACGAGGTTGCGGTAAACCCCGACCGATTGAGAGCGATGACCGTAAGTATTCCCGACATATTCAACGCACTGGAACAAAACAATCAGAATACGGGCGGTGCATATATCGACAAGAAGCCTAACGCTTATTTTATCCGTGGTGTGGGCTTGGCTACTTCGTTGGAAAGATATTAGAAATATACCCGTAAAAATCACGGGGCATACACCCATTTTTATTAAAGACGTAGCCGATGTGCGTTACGGTAGTGCCGTGCGTTACGGCGCACTAACCTATAACGGAGAAGTAGATGCCGTGGGCGGTGTGGTAATGATGCTCAAAGGCGAGAACAGTAACGAGGTGGTAAAACGGATAAAAGAGAAATTACCCACCATTCAGAAATCATTACCGGAAGATGTAACCATCGAGCCGTATTTAGACCGTACCGAATTAGTAGGCAGGGCAATGGACACAGTGGAAAAGAACTTGATTGAGGGAGCTTTGATTGTGATTTTTGTGCTTGTGCTGTTTCTGGGCAACCTAAGAGCCGGGCTAATCGTAGCATCAGCCATTCCGTTAGCGATGCTGTTTGCATTGGGGATGATGAACGTGTTTGGCGTTAGTGCCAACCTTATGAGCCTGGGAGCGATTGACTTCGGTTTGATTGTGGACGGTGCCGTTATTGTCGTGGAAGCAACCCTACACCATTTGGGCTTGCGGAAATCCACCAATAAACTGACCCAAAGCGAAATGGACGAGGAAGTATTTTTGTCCGCTTCCAAAATCAGGACAAGTGCCGCATTTGGCGAAATCATTATCCTTATCGTATATATCCCAATCCTGACGTTGGTAGGCGTTGAGGGTAAAATGTTCACACCGATGGCGCAAACCGTAGGCTTTGCCATTTTCGGCGCATTGATATTGTCCTTGACCTATATCCCAATGATGTGTGCGTTGTTCCTGCCGAAAAAAGGGCACGACAAGCCGAATTTCAGCGACAAGTTTATGGATAAGCTGCAAGGCTTCTACCAACCTTTGTTGCAGAAAGCTATCAGGGTTAAATATTGGTTAGTGGGCGTTACCACTGCGGTATTTGTAGTTGCCGTTATTCTGTTCAGCAGAATGGGCGGCGAGTTCATCCCGCAGTTGCAGGAGGGAGATTTTGCCTTTCACTGTATTTTACCTCAGGGAAGTTCGCTCAATCAGAGTATAGAAACGTCGATGCAGGCATCCCGCATTCTTAAAGAATTTGACGAGGTTAAAATGGTAGTCGGCAAGACCGGAGCTGCCGAAGTGCCTACCGACCCGATGCCGCCTGAAGCTACGGATATGATGATTATCCTCAAACCGCAGGACGAATGGAAAAGCAAGAAAAGCTACAACGAGTTAGGGGATGAAATGATGGAAAGGCTGTCCGTTATTCCGGGCGTTTTCTTTGAGAAGAACCAACCGATACAGATGCGTTTCAACGAATTGATGACAGGTATTCGTCAGGACGTTGCCGTTAAGATATTCGGGGAGAATATGGACACGTTAAGCGTGTATGCCAATAAGGTTAGCGAAGTAGTACAGCAGGTAAAAGGAGCCACACCGCCACAGGTGGAAAAGGTAAACGGCTTGCCGCAGATTAACATCGACTACGACCGTACCCGGATGGCAAATTACGGGCTGACGATACAACAGGTAAACGATATTGTGAGTACCGCATTTGCAGGTAAAGCAGCCGGGGTTATTTATGAGAACGAAAGGCAGTTTGAGCTTGTGGTAAGGTTGGATAGCGTACACCGCAGCAGCATCGAAGATGTAAGGAACCTGATGATACCAACTAATACAGGCTTTCAGATACCCATATCGCAGGTTGCTGATGTCAATTACAAATTGGATGCCGCACAAATCAGCCGTGAAGCGGGAAAACGCCGCATTGTGATTGGCTTTAACGTAGCCGGACGTGATGTGCAAAGCGTTGTTACCGATATTCAGCAGCAGCTTTCCGAAAAAGTAAAATTGCCCACAGGGTATTACTTTACTTACGGCGGTCAGTTTGAGAACCTGAAAGAAGCCAGTAACCGCCTGATGATTGCCGTACCAGTATCGCTGTTATTGATATTCGCATTGCTTTATTTCACATTCCGTTCATTCAAGCAGGCAGGTTTGATATTTACTGCCATCCCGATGAGTGCCATCGGCGGTGTGTTTGCTTTGATGCTGCGGGGAATGCCTTTCAGTATTAGCGCAGGTATCGGCTTTATTGCCCTGTTCGGTGTTGCCGTATTGAACGGTATTGTATTGATAGGCACATTCAACCAACTGAAAAAAGACGGTTTGGATGATGTGATAAAACGGACAATCGAGGGAACAAAAATCCGGTTACGTCCGGTATTGATGACGGCAACGGTAGCATCACTGGGCTTCCTGCCGATGGCAATCAGCACCAGTGCCGGGGCAGAAGTACAAAAGCCATTGGCTACAGTAGTGATTGGCGGATTAATAACGGCTACATTTCTTACCCTGTTTGTATTGCCATTGCTCTACATCATATTCAATTCAAAATTTAATTTCAAAAACAGTAAAGGTGTGAAAACAACCGTAATCGCTCTTTTACTGGGTATCGGAGGTATGACCACTGCCAATGCCCAGGAAAGGGTAAGCATAGATACTGCTATTAATACCGCATTGCAAAGCAATGGGCAGGTCAACGTCAATAAGTCGGAGATTGATGCGGCTAAATACAATGTAAAGACCGCTAACGATATACCAATGACACAGGTATTTGTAGAAAATGAAGATTTAAGACCATCGGACAAAACGGGTATATGGAAAATCGGGCTTACGCAAAGTATTGCGTGGCCCGGCTTATATGCTGCCCGCAAGGACTATTTAAAAGCACAGCTAAAATATTCCGAATTGAATACAGAGGTTATGAATGCCAATATCCGAAAAGACGTTAGAACCGCTTATTACCAGTTGTGGTTTTTGCAGGATAAAAATCTGTTACTGAAAAGCCTTGACAGCATTTACACCAACCTCTTCAATACAACACAGGTTCGGGTTAGAACGGGCGACGTCGCAAAGCTCGACCAGATTGCGGCAGATGCCCAACTCAAACAGTTAAAAGCCTACGTGGAGCAGAACAATAAGGAAATTGTAATACAGCAACAGCAATTAATGGTATTGCTCAATCGTAACGAATGGATACTCCCAATAGATGAGCCGTTACAGAAATTGGAAACGAACTTGTATGATGAAAACAATGTACACCCGGTATTGCAGTTGCAGCAGCAAAATGTAAGCGTTGCGGCGGCAAATATCAAGATACAAAAGAAAAGCAATTTGCCCGAATTTTCAGCAAGGGTATTCAGCCAGAGATTGTACGGCGTTTCAGACCCGTTTACGGGCTTTTCGGTTTCGGTAGGCTTCCCGTTGTTTGGTGCAGGTGCGTATAAAAACAAAGTGAATGTAGCCAACAAGGAAAAGGAAGTACAGGAAAACCTATTGTCTTACCAAACGCAGGTAATGGCAACGGACAAGAAATCTGCCATCGCAGAAATGGAAAAGAATATGGCTTTGTTGAGCTTCTTTGAAACATCGGGACTGCAACAGGCAAAGGATATTACCGAAGCGGCGTCACAAAGCTACCGCTCGGGAGATATCAGCTTTGCAGAACTAAGCCAGTTCTTAACGCAGGCAATCAATATCCGCCAAAATTATCTGGACGTTCTGAACAGTTACAATCACTCAGCAATTCAATACAATTACCTTAATAACAAATAAGATGAACAATATATCGAAAATGTTTTTAGCAGCACTCTTTACAGTTTCCCTGACCGCCTGTGGAGATAGTCAAAAAAAGGAAAGCGAAGACGGTCATAACCACGAGCACAAAACGGAAGCAAAAGCCGATACAGGGCACGGACACGAGCACGGAGCCGAAGAGGGCGCTGCCACCGTTGCGGCACTTACGCCCCAACAGATTGAAGCTGTAGGTATCAAATACGGTGTGGTGGAAATGAAAGAACTAACCGCCACTATTAAAGCGAACGGTATTTTGAGTTTGCCCAACAGTAGCAAGGCAAATGCTACCTCTTTATACGGTGGCGTGATAAAATCTATTAATGTACAGATTGGCGACTATGTACGCAAAGGACAGGTTATTGCCACCATTGCCAACCCGCAGTTTATCCAGTTGCAGGAAGAATACCTGACCATCAACAGTAAAATAACTTTTGCCGAACAGGAAATGCAAAGACAAAAAGAACTGAACACCGGCAATGCCGGGGCATTGAAAAACCTGCAAAATGCCACCGCCGAACTCAATGCGTTAAGAACCCGCAAAGCCTCTTTGCATCAACAAATACAGCTAATGGGCATCAATCCAAATTCAGTCAGCAACAGTTCACTTAAATCCTCACTGATAGTTACAAGCCCCATTAGCGGAGCCATTAGCAATGTGTACGGCAAAATCGGCAGCTATGTAGATGTTTCTTCGCCTGTGGCTGAAATTGTAGATAACAGTTCCCTGCATTTGCATTTGAATGTATTTGAAAAAGATTTGCCCTTGCTGAAAACCGGGCAGACCATACATTTTACCCTGACCAATAATCCGGTAAACGAGCACGATGCCGTGATATACGGTATTGGTTCGGCGTTTGAAAACGACAGCAAAACCATTCCCATACACGCCCGTGTAAAAGGCAATGTAAAGGGACTGATTGACGGGATGAACATTACGGCGATTGTGAGCCTCAACAATGTGCTTTCCCCGTCAGTTCCAAATGATGCGGTGGTAGATGCGGACGGTAAGAAATACATCTTTGTCATTACCAACAAAAAGCCGCAGGCAGCCGGAGAAGAAGACGGACACGGGCACGACCACGGCGATGAAAAGACAGCGCATAAAGAGGAAGCGGCAGGCACGGTAAATTTTGAAAAAATTGAAGTGGTTACAGGTGTTACAGAAATGGGTTATACGAGCATTACTCCAGTAACGGAAATTCCCAAAGATGCAAGGATAGTTACCAAAGGTGCGTTTTTCATCAATGCGAAATTATCAGGTGGTGGCGGTCACGCTCACGCACACTAAAATAACAAATACCCTCTGATTGTTCCTAATAAGCAATCAGCCAGTAAATCAAATATAAGGGTTTTGCTAAAATGGTAGCTGTTTCGCTTTTGCAACCAGGTTCCCAAAATGGCAGAGTAATTTTGTTTTACAAATAGAAATAAAAAAAATTTTAGATATGTCAAAAATATGTTGTAGTACAGACGATAGTCTGAACCTGGTAAATAAAAAAGAGCATAAACATAAATATGATACACAGGGAAATCAACTATGCTGTTTGAAAACAGAAAAGATTTATAAAAATGCAGGTGCATCAGATTTGCTGAAAGATGCTAATCATTCCGATGACGGACACGGACACACTGGCGGCAAAAGTTGCAGTAAAGCCGATACTAAACATTGTGATGATGACCACAACCATATAGAAAAAAGCGGACGCAATCACGACCACCACGGACACAATCACGATCACCACGGGCACAGCCACGGTGATGACCACGACCACAGTCACGACATAGAGGGCAAAACGCCATTTCAGTTATTTATGCCTGCGGGTATATCTTTAGCTTTATTACTTGTTGCTATCGGTTTTGATAATTACTTTACTCAAAACTGGTTCACTGGTTGGGTTAGAATTGCCTGGTACGTTATCGCTTATTTACCTGTCGGATTGCCAGTAATCAAAGAAGCTATTGAAAGTATCCGATACAAAGACTTTTTTTCAGAATTTTTCTTGATGGCGATTGCGACAATCGGTGCATTTGCACTTGGCGAATATCCTGAAGCAGTAGCTGTAATGCTGTTCTACTCCGTAGGTGAAGTATTTCAGACTATTGCGGTATCAAGAGCAAAAGGTAATATTAAAGCCCTATTAGACCAACGCCCTGATGAGGTAACGGTTATCAGAGCAGGTAAGCCTATTGTTGTAAAAGCTGAAGATGCTTACATAGGCGATGTTATTCAGTTAAAGCCGGGCGAAAAATTGGGATTGGACGGCGAGTTGATTTCAGAAACCGCCTCTTTCAATACAGCAGCCCTTACAGGAGAAAGCAAACCTGATACAAAAAGTAAAGGCGAAGCTGTATTGGCAGGTATGATTAACCTCAACACTGTAAGCCAAATAAAGGTAACAACCGATTATTCGGATAGTAAGTTAAGCAGAATTTTGGAACTGGTTCAGGATGCCACATCGCAAAAAGCACCAACCGAGTTGTTTATCCGTAAATTTTCCAAAATTTATACGCCGATAGTCGTATATCTGTCTATTGCTATTACCTTACTTCCCGCACTTTTCGTAGATAATTATGTATTCAGTGAATGGTTGTATAGAGCATTGGTATTCCTGGTTATCTCTTGTCCTTGCGCTTTGGTAATCTCCATCCCTCTGGGTTATTTTGGTGGTATTGGGGCAGCAAGTCGAAACGGTATCCTGCTTAAAGGGTCTAATTTCCTTGATATTCTTGCCAAAGTAGAAAATGTAGTGATGGATAAAACGGGAACCCTCACCGAAGGTGTTTTCAAAGTCCAGGAAGTCTTTATCAAACCAGAATTCAATAAAGACGAAATACTCAACCTCGTCAACGTATTGGAAAGTCAAAGTACACACCCTGTTGCAACCGCAATCCACAATTATTGGGGAGAGGTAGATGCCGACGTAAATTTAGCAAATGTTGAAGAAATAGCAGGACACGGATTAAAAGCCACCGTTAACGGTAAAGAGCTTTTAGTAGGTAATTTCAAATTGCTCGATAAATTTAACATCAGCCACGATGCAGATACCGCAAACATAGTTTACACAGTAATAGCGATTGCTTATGATAGAAAGTTCGTAGGATATTTAACCATTTCGGACAGCATTAAAGTAGATGCAAAAGCAGCAATTGAAAATCTGCGTAAAATGGGTGTAAAAACCACAATGTTGAGTGGTGATAAAAATACCGTTGTTCAGTTTGTTTCGGGACAGTTGGGCATTGACAGTGCGTATGGGGATTTATTACCTGAAGACAAAGTAAATAAAGTAAAGGAAATCAAATCCCGTAATGGCAGCGTGGCGTTTGTAGGTGATGGTGTAAATGATGCTCCAGTAATTGCGTTGAGTGATGCAGGTATCGCAATGGGCGGTTTAGGAAGTGATGCTGCTATTGAAACAGCCGATGTTGTGATACAGGACGATATGCCATCCAAAATACCAATGGCTATTAATATCGGAAAACAGACTAAAAAAATCGTCTTTCAAAATATAGCATTGGCATTCGGAGTAAAAGCAATCGTGCTTATACTTGGTGCAGGAGGATTAGCAACAATGTGGGAAGCTGTATTTGCCGATGTAGGTGTAGCCTTATTAGCAATTCTTAATGCGGTGCGGATACAAAGAATGAAGTTTTAATTGTTAAGTTGGACTGCCGCAAGATTATTTTTGCGGCAGTTTTTTTATCGTAAGCAATTTTGGAAATGGGTAAACAACAATCACAGGCTTCACTAAGCGAAATACATAATTCAGTCGATACGACCACTCCTGGTAAATCCCGTTGGCGGAGAGTACTGGCTTTTTTCGGGCCAGCTTATCTTGTCAGTGTTGGGTATATGGACCCAGGCAACTGGGCAACTGGTTTGGCGGGTGGCAGCCAGTTCTGATATTCATTACTTTGGGTTTTGTTGATGAGTAGCATTATGGGTTTATTGCTCCAGAGCTTGTCAGCAAGGTTGGGCATCGTTCGTAATAGGGATTTGGCACAGGCAAACCGGGAAACATACCCGAAGAAAATAAACTTTATACTGTATCTACTTGCAGAAATAGCTATTGTGGCCACAGACCTTGCTGAAATATTGGGTATGGCGATAGGCTTGCAATTACTTACAGGAATGCCCTTGATTTGGGGTGTTGCAATTACTGCGTTAGATACATTCTTGTTGATGACCCTACAAAAATGGGGAATGAGAAAACTAGAAGCCTTTATTATTGGATTGATATTCGTTATCGGAATGTCATTCCTTGTGCAAATATGGGTAGCTAATCCCAATGTAGGAGAAATAGCGACAGGACTGATACCACACATTCAGAACGATACAGCATTGTATATCGCCATCGGCATTATCGGTGCGACGGTAATGCCACATAATCTATACCTCCATTCTGCATTGGTACAGACAAGAAAGTTTAACCGTGATGACGCCAGCATCAAAAAAGCAATCAAGCTAAATTTTTGGGACAGTGCTATTGCATTAAATATGGCATTGTTTGTAAATGCTGCTATATTAATTCTTGCCGCTACGGTTTTTTACAAAACCGGGCGTTCTGATGTGGCGGAGCTAAAGCAGGCTTACGAGCTATTACCTCAACATTTCGGAAGTAATTTTACAGCCAAACTCTTTGCCGTAGCATTGATAGCTGCCGGGCAAAGCAGTACCATTACAGGTACGCTTGCCGGCCAAATCGTAATGGAGGGTTATCTGCGGTTTAGAATAAACCCTTTATTAAGAAGGCTTATCACGAGGTTACTCGCCATAGTTCCGGCAGCTTTGGTAATCCTAATCAATGGCGAGGACAATGTAGATAGCCTGCTTATCTTCAGCCAGGTGGTATTGAGTATGCAACTGGGTTTTGCAGTTATTCCACTTATACATTTTGTAAGTGATAAAAGGACAATGGGCAAATTTGCCATCAAGCCCTTGATAAAAATAACGGCTTGGGTTATAACAATCCTACTGGTGTATCTAAATTCCAAACTATTAGCAGAGGAAGCATTTAGTTTTTTTGCTACTTCAGGTAACATAGCTTGTAAAAGTTTAATCATTTTGGGTGGGATAGGTTTTATCATTTTGATGGCATATACTACGTTGTACCCATTATTCAGTAGAAAAGCCTTTTGTGAAATAACACCGCACGACAAGCCGGAGCCTTTGCAGCTACAACCATTCGTGCCATACCGGAATATTGCGCTTACTGTGGATTTTAAGACCCTTGACCACAAGGTTATCAACCACGCCATTACGCAGGGCGGTAAAGACAGCAGGTACACGCTCATTCATATCGTGGAGAGTGTGGCATCCGCATCGCACTTTCACGACAGTACCGACGAGGAAACTGTAAAAGACAGGGAGTTTTTGGAGGAATACGCAAAGCAGTTACAGGACAACGGATATTTTGCTGATGCAAAACTAGGCTTTGGAAGGACTGCCAATGCCATTGCCGAAATCGTCAATCAGTCCGGTGCTGAACTGGTGGTAATGGGTGCACACGGGCATAAGGGATTGAAAGATTTGTTGTACGGCGCAACCATAAATCAGGTAAGGCATTTGGTAAATGTACCTGTGCTGGTTATCCCTAAAGAAAACACTGAAATAGTAAAAATTTAACCTTTAAAAATTGATAATATGAATAAACTGAATTGTTGGAAGTGCGTACTGCTATTGTCGTCGCTTCTTGGGTTGTTAATCCAAAGTTCTTAAAGTACTTTATGTAAATATTGCAAACTAAAAAGTCACGGGATATACCGTGACTTTAATTTGATTAAACTAATGAACTCAATCCCCCAAAATTGACCTGATTTTAATTTAAGGTGGCAGTTAATGAAATTTCTAAATTATATGCTTTTCCTACAGGACACATTGCTTTTGACTGTTCAGCGTATTTTAAAAAATCTTCATTGGTTAAACCAGGTATTTCTGCATCCAGTACCAAATCGGAATTAGTAATATCGAAGCTTGTTGCGGTTATAGTACAGGATGTTTCAATTTTCTCTGCCTCTATACCGTTGCTCGTGAGGATATAATTTAATGTCATTGTGTAACAAGCTGCGTGCGCTGCCGCCATTAATTCTTCCGGATTAGTAGCAGTAGTTTCTCCTTCTGCTTTATTGTGTTTAAAAACACTTCTACCAATAGTAGAATGCGATGCATCAAAATTTCCATTTCCGTTTTTAAAATTACCTTGCCATTTAGCTGTGATTTTTGCTTTCATTGTACTCTATTTTTAATTACATAACAAAATTACTGCTTCAGAGAAAGGCTATCAATACACATACTTCACACTTAATAGGACATTTTACCCATAAGTAGGGTTACATTGAATTTCGGAATGTAAGAGGTGAAGAGCCCGTTTGTGATTTGAAAAAGCGAAGAAAATAAGAATAGTCTTCGTACCCGAGATAAACAGCGATTTCTTTAATGCTTAACGTTGTATTGACAAGTAATCTTTTTGCCTGAAGGATAATTCGATTTTTGATAATTGTATTTGGAGCAATCTGTTTTTCTGTTACTATTTTTCGGTTGAGGTTTTTAGGTGTAAGATTGAGCATAGATGCATAATCTGCTACGGAGTGGATAGTTCGATAATTTTGCTCTACCAATTGGCTAAATTTTCTCGCCAGCTCTTTATCGAATGATACGGGGTGATAAATATCGTAGTCCTTTTTTGCAAGAGTTCGGGTAGCAAAAATAACAACCTGCTTGATATAGGTCTTAATCATTTCTTCCGCCCAAAAATCTTTTACCGCAATTTCCTCTTTAATAGAAATAAGTATTTTTTGAAAAATGTCTCTTTGATGTGCGGTGAGCGCTATAAAAGGAAGTTCAAAAACGTTGTCGAAAAGAAGTCCGTCACAAGCAAGCTCTTTATCGTGAAAAGCGATACAATAGAAATTCGGGTTAAAATAAACAATGCTTCCTTCCGAATTTTTAGATATTTTGAATTGTTGCCCTATACTAAAGAAAAGCAATGTACTTTCTTCAAAATCATAGTCAACAAAATCAACATTAACACGTCCTTCTTTTAAGAAAACAATTTTATAATTCTCGTCAAACCAAACTGTGTTGCTTACAATCCCATCTGGCATTCCAAAAAAATCGAAATAACCTATCATTTTATCCTGATTGTTCTCGGTCGCTATATCCATTCTCCTTTTTATATAAACAACAAAGCCCTGAAATAAATCAGGACTTTGCTAAAGTTACAAAAATTATAATGTTCCTCTGCGTTCTTGCTCTCTTTCGATAGATTGGAACAATGCCTTAAAGTTTCCTGCGCCGAAACCTCTTGCACCCATTCTTTGAATAACCTCAAAGAAAAATGTAGGACGGTCTTCAACTGGTTTGGTAAAGATTTGTAACAAATAGCCCTCTTCGTCCGCATCAATCAGAATACCCAACTCCTGCAATTCCTTGATATCTTCTTTAAAGCGGTGCATATGCGCTTTTAAGCGTTCAGGAATGGCATCATAATACGCTTGTGGCGGTCTTGACAGAAATTCAACCCCTCTTGATTTCAGGTCGTTTACGGTCTTTACAATATCATCCGTAGTTACGGCAATATGCTGAACGCCCTCGCCCTCGTAAAATTCAAGGTACTCTTCAATCTGTGATTTCTTTTTGCCCTCTGCGGGTTCGTTTATCGGGAATTTAATTCTGCCGTTACCGTTTGCCATTACTTTAGACATCAGGGCAGAATATTCGGTAGAAACCTGCTTATCATCGAATGACAGGAAGTTCTCAAATCCCATTACATCCTCAAACCATTTTACCCAGGTGTCCATTTGGTTCCAGTCCACATTGCCCACCATATGGTCAATATATTTTAGTCCCGCAGGCGCAGGGTTATATTCGGTTTCCCATTGCTCATAGCCCGGCATAAATATACCGTTGTAGTTTTTGCGTTCGGTAAACATAAAAATCGTTTCGCCATACGCATAAATGCCCGATTGTACCACTTCGCCGTTTTCATCGGTAGTTACAGTTGGTTCCATATAGGCTTTAGCACCTCTTTTCGTGGTTTCTTCAAAGGCTTTGCGGGCATCTTCTACCCAAAGACCCACTACTTTGATGCCGTCGCCGTGCTTCTTTACGTGTCCGTTAATTTCGGAATTAGAGCGCATCCCGGTCGTTAATACCAGTCTCACTTTGTCCTGCTTTACCACGTAAGAAGCCCTGTCCTGTAAGCCTGTTTCCAGTCCGGCATACGCCAACGACTGAAACCCGAAAGCTGATTTGTAATAGTGAGCAGCCTGTTTCGCATTGCCTACATAAAATTCCACGTAGTCTGTTCCTAAAATCGGTAAAAAATCTTGTGCGCCCTCGAATATCTTATCCAAGCCATATTCGACGTTCTTTAAATCGTTTGTCATTATATATGATTTTTAAAAATTATGTTATGTGTGATTTTGCAATAAAGATTGTTGCACAAAGAAGATTTGTGCAATCGTGTTGGGGTTGGGAACCCGAAGCTACAACATAGCCCGATGCAAAACGGAGAGAAAGGTTTTGATAGCCATTTTATAAAACAGTTAGCGTTATACTTCGATAAAAGTATTCCGCTTATTCTGAACGAGCACTATAATCAGTAAAAGTCATAAAACAAAGCCGGAATATTACAAGCGGAACCGTTTTTGAAATGCAATCAGTAAATATCATAAATCAAACAAGGAATTTCACAAACAGCTTAGCGCATTATCTACCGATTTTTGTATCAGCAAAAACAAATAAAAGTTCAAGACAATGGAAAGCAAAAATCTTCAATTCAAGACAAACCTTAATTGCAGCAACTGTGTATCAAAAGTGCAGGCAGATTTAGATAACGCAGGCGGTATCTGCGAATGGAACGTTGATACGACCAACGCCGATAAAATCCTGACTGTAAAAGCAGAGGGCATTACCGAAGACGAGGTTGTCGCCATCATCAAGAAAAAAGGGTTTAAAGCTGAACCCATTTCAGAATAATCAGCCATTCACTCATTATTAAAAAGGATAAAAAAATGAAAAAGTTAATAGTAGCAATGACCGTAATGTTGTTTGGATTTTCTGCCTTTGCGCAAAATACAGGCAACCTGCTGAACAACTACATCAGCGTAAAAAATGCTTTGGTAAGCAGCGATAGTAAAGCGGCAAGCACCGCCATTAGCGCACTGAACGAAGCCGTTAAGAGCGAGGGCGATTTTGCACAGAAAGCAGAATTGCAGAAAGCCACCGACAAATTAAGTAAGGCAGGTAACAACCTTGAAAAGCAAAGAGCCGCTTTCAACGAAGTATCAACCGTACTGTGGAAAGTGGTAAAATCATCAGACAAAGTAAACCAACCCGTTTACTACCAATATTGCCCGATGAAAAAAGCATATTGGTTAAGCAAAGAAAAGGAGATTAAAAATCCTTACTACGGTTCTTCTATGCTTACTTGTGGTAAAGTTACCGAAACTAAATAATAACCCACAAAGGCATTGCTCAATGGGCAATGCCTTTTAATCTTTATAACCAATGCGATTTTTAAAATGGATAATCAAAAATTTCTTTACAAAAAGCTGTTGCCGCTAACCCTGTTGGCAATCTTTATATCACAAGTCAGCATTGCACAAAAGGTAGTTCATTACGACCTGTATGTAAAAGATACGCTTGTAAATTATGCGGGCAAGGAAAAGAGGGCAATTGCTGTAAACGGGCAAATCCCGATGCCCACGCTTGAATTTACAGAGGGCGACACGGCAGAAATCGTAGTGCATAACCAGTTAAAAGAAAGTACATCCCTGCACTGGCACGGCTTGTTCCTGCCGAATAAGGAAGACGGCGTACCTTTCTTAACGCAAATGCCGATTGAGCCGGGCGCAACTTATACTTACCGATTTCCGATTATTCAGAACGGAACGCATTGGTATCACTCACATTCGGGATTGCAGGAACAGATTGGAATGTACGGCAGCTTTATAATGCGCAAAAGGGCTGATGATAAAACATTTAGGAAAGGAATTGACGATTTACCGGAAATTCCCATAATGCTAAGCGAATGGACGAACCTGAAGCCCGAAAATGTACACCGTATGCTGCACGCAGCAAGCGACTGGTTTGCGATAAGGAAAGGCGCAACACAAAGCTACGCCGAAGCCATTAGAAGCGGAAAATTCAAAACCAAGCTGAACAACGAATGGAAGCGTATGTTGGCAATGGACGTGAGCGATGTGTATTACGACCGTGTAATGATGAACGGTAATCATCATACCGATTTAAAAAGCATTGACGGCAAGCCCTTAAAAGCAGGCGATAAAGTACGTTTACGCATTTCCAATGGGGGTGCATCGTCTTACTTTTGGCTGCGCTATGCAGGCGGTAAAATTACCGTAGTGGCGAGTGATGGCAACGATGTGGAGCCTGTGGAAGTGGACAGGCTGATTATTGCTGTATCGGAAACTTACGATGTGGTTGTTACCATTCCCGAGGACGGCAAAGCCTTTGAATTTATGGCAACCACCGAAGACCGTACCCAATCCACAAGCTATTTTATTGGCAACGGTACAAAACAATTGGTCGGGGAAATGCCACGCCTGAAATATTTTGAGGGTATGCAAATGATGAACGATATGATGAAGATGAACGGCGACCTGGAAGATATGGGAATGAATATGAGCCTGAACCAAATGGATATGAACGTAGTGATGTACCCGGAGATTACAGGCGAGGAAAAGAGCAAAAAAAACAAGGGTACAGCACCGTCTATGGAGCATCACGGCGACCATAAGATGAATAGCGACGAAGACCCCAACCGTTATAATGCTAATGCGTTGAGCGACATTAAAACGCTCAATTACGCAATGTTGAAATCGCCGCATAATACCACGCTTCCGGCTGATGCCCCGGTTAAGGAACTGAAATTTACCTTAACGGGAAATATGAACCGTTACGTTTGGAGTATGGATAACAAGGTTTTGGCAGAAACAGATAAGATACCTGTTAAAAAAGGCGAAGTATTGAGGATTACGATTTATAATAACTCAATGATGCGCCACCCGATACACCTGCACGGTTTTGATTTCAGGGTGCTGAATGAGCACGGCGAAAATGCACCGATGAAAAACATCATCGACATTATGCCGATGGAAACCGATACGATAGAGTTCCTTGCGAATACCGAGGGTGATTGGTTTTTCCATTGTCATATCCTGTATCATATGATGGCAGGTATGAATAGGGTTTTCGCTGTGGATGATTACAAAAATCCGTATTTACCCAATAAGGAAAAAGCATATAAAATGTTGCAGCGTGAAAGCAATATGCCACATTTGATGGCTCAAAGTGATTTTGCGACCAATGGTATTGACGGAGAAGCAATGTTGATGAACGCCCGTTACAGTTTGGGTACGGAATGGCGTTTAGGCTATAATGATATGCACGGCTATGAAGTGGAAACGCATTTGGGACGTTACATTGGTAAAATGCAATGGCTGATGCCTTTTGTCGGTTTCGATTGGCGATACCGCAGAATGGGAATGGACGAGCACGAGAAAAACCTCTTCGGACAGGTTAATAAAAAAGACAACCGAGCTGCTGTGAGCTTAGGGGTAATGTACACCTTGCCGATGTTGGTCAACGTACAGGCAGAAGTTTACCACGACGGTATTTTCAGGGTATCATTGATGCGGGAGGATATACCTATCTCCAGACGGTTAAGAGCCGGGTTTATGGTCAATACCGATTTGGAATATATGGCAGACCTGCGGTACATTTTGACGAGGCATATCGGTATCAGGGCGCACTATGATAGTGATATGGGCTTTGGTGCAGGACTTTCGCTCAATTACTAAAGGATTTCATTCATAAAATAGACAAAGGTTGTAGCGGTTATGCTATAACCTTTTTGCATTTACAATACCAGACTAAATCAGTAAACCTCACAAATCAAACAAGAAATATCACAATAGGCAGCCCGAAACAAATTGCCAATTTTGCATCATAAATTTTAAGATTATGACAGCAAAAATAAAATGGAACAACGTGTATCTACTGTTTACCTCGCAGGCGTTGTTCCAGACTGCATCCATATTGGTCATTACACTTTCGGGTGTGGTAGGCTTACAAATGGCTCCCGATAAAAATCTGGCGACCTTACCATTGGCAATGATTACCGTAGGTACGGCAGGTATGATGATACCCGCATCCCTCATTATTAGAAAATTAGGTCAGCGCAATGCCTTTATGATAGGTACACTGATAGGTGTTTTGTCGGGTTTGGTTTCGTGGTACGGTATTATCCAAAATTCCTTTTGGCTGTTTTCAGTGGGTAATATGCTCATTGGTACTTATCAAGGCTTTTCGCAATACTATCGTTTTGCGGCGGCTGATGCCATTCCCGACTATGCGAAAAGCAAGGCAATTTCTTTTGTTATTGCAGGTGGCATTGTTGCAGCATTCGCAGGACCCAACTTAGCGAGGTTTACGCAGCATTTAGGGGCGGTTCCTTACGCTTATCCCTACTTTTCTATTATCCTGTTAAGCGTGGTCGCTTTGGGTGTTGTTTCCTTTTTAAAGCTGCAAAGAACATCTGCGGTACAAACCAATGAAGCGGTAAAGAAAGGTCGCCCGTTAAAAGAAATCATTAAGAATAAAGATACCATACTTGCAATACTGGCATCATCTACCGCATTTGCCGTAATGGGAATGTCTATGACTGTTACCCCGATAGCAATGCACAGCGTAGGGCATTCGTCCGACAGCTCCGCAACGGTTATCCAGTGGCACGTATTAGGTATGTTCCTGCCGTCATTCTTTACAGGTATGCTTATTCAGAAATTCGGCGTTTACCGTATCATTATTTCCGGTTTGGCGATTTTGTTCCTGTACATCATCATTGCCCTGATGGGAACAGGCTTTGCGCATTTCGTTTCCGCATTGTTCATCGTGGGCTTAGGTTGGAACTTCCTGTTTATCGGCGGTTCGTCATTGCTTACCAAAGTGTACCGTCCCGAAGAGAAAGAAAAAACGCAGGCTTTCCACGATTTCACGGTTTTTGCAGTAATCAGTATTGCTAGCTTCTTTGCAGGCAGCCTGTTTAATTACTGGGGTTGGAATGGCGTAAACATTGTACTGATACCGATGCTTATCATCACATTGATAGCGGTTATCAGGATTGTAATGAGCCAAAAGAACAGCGTTAGCAATCAGTAAAAATCGTAAATCAAACAAAGAATATCACAATAGATACAACCCATTTAATGCGGAAATTTGTATTGTAATAAGAGAGATAAATAAATGAATAATTTAAAACCATATTACTAAGCACGGTTGTTTCACTGGCAGCGTTATCTGCCTGCAACAATTCAGAAAGTAATAATAAAAAATCAGAGGATATGAATGCACATCAGCACGCAAATCACGACAGCGCATACGCTTGTCCGATGCACCCGGAAGTAAAAGGAAACAAAGGCGATAAATGCCCTAAATGTGGTATGGCTTTGAGCCCTGTTAATAAAGAGAAAAGCCAGTATGAAGTAAAAGTGGCTGCCGACCCGCAAAATGTGGAAGCAGGTAAACCAACTAATCTATCCATCGCCATTAGTGAACACGGTAAAAATGTACCGTTGGAAGTAGTGCACGAAATGAAAATGCACCTTTTGGTAGTGAATGAAGAACTGACCTGGTTTGACCATATCCACCCCGAAGAACAGGCAGACGGTTCTTATAAGGTTTCAGAAACATTCCCTACAGCAGGTAAATACCTGTTATTTACCGACTACAAACCGAACGGAGCCGAGGGAGAGGTCAATAAGCAAACCATTGAGGTAAAAGGTACGGCAGCAACACAAACAGCCGATTTAAAGACAAAATTGGTTTCAACCGTAGATGGTTTTACGGTAACGCTGCTTAACGGCGAAGACTTTAAAACAAACAGAAATCAGGGCTTGCAATTTTCGGTAGAAAAGGACGGCAAGAAATTAGAGGAAAAGGATATGCAGAATTATCTCGGAGCGACTGCCCATATCGTAATGATAAGTAAAACTAATAAGGATTTTCTACATATACACCCGGTATCAAAAGAGAATTTCCCAATCTATGCCGAAACGCTTATCAAAAAAGCAGGGCTTTATAGATTGTGGGCACAGTTCAAAATAAACAATGTGGTACATACGGCAGATTTTACTATTACCGTATCAGAAGGCGAAAAATCGGTAGAAGACCACAGCCACCACACGCACAACCATTAATAGTCTGTAACAGGAAAACAGTAAAAGTCACAAATTAAACCCGGAATATCACAATAGCAGACTTCGGGATTATGTTGAATTTTGCGACAGTTCAAAACAATAGTAAATAAGTTTAAAAAAATATGGAAAATACAGAATTTCAGTTCAAGACCAATCTTAATTGTGGCGGTTGTGTATCAAAGGTAAAAGCGGATTTGGACAGTACCGACGGTATCTGCGAATGGAATGTAGATACAGCCAACAATGACAAAATTTTAACCGTAAAATCAGAGGGTATAACACAAGATGAAATAGTTGCCATCGTTAAGAAAAAAGGCTTTAAAGCAGAACCATTAGTGGTTTAATCTCTTAGCCCTATCCAGTTTTAATTAAGGATAGGGCTCTCTTATACTCAATCAATACATACTAAAATGAGGCAATTTATTGTGGGCTATCTGCAATTGCTGCCTCATTTTGTGCTTTTTAATTGGTTTCATACTTTAAATTTCGCTTTCGATGACAAATTATTACCAAACTATAATAAACGAATTAGACGATAGAATTAACGAATTGACCTATGAGCCAAGTAATTCATTGATATCGTATGAAAATGCAATTATATTAGTCTTGCAGAAACTTGAGGAGATAAAAAAATACATTAAGAAGAATGGATTTAAAGATGATGAAGCCGAAATACTTTTTTTCAAACAGCTAAAGCCTCAATTAGTATCGAAGCTCATCTACTTCAATGCCATTTACAAGATTGAAACAAAAAGACCACGAGGCGGCGATAAAATCATCAAGAAATATCTGAATGTTGAGCTTTCCAAAATCAAGAGGTATTTCGATGCTAATTTGGAATTTTACAAGTATTACAGAACCAACAGCACTCATCTGGACTATAAATTCTTTTTACGTGGCAAGCACGATATAAAGTTGAGTTTAGACACCTATTATTTTGAAGCAGACCATAATTTTGCAACCTCGCACGATTACAAGGTAGCTAAGATTATTGCCAACGACTTGATACAGGTTTACCTCGAAGACCAGTTGAGCAATAACAATCAGAGAAAGCTACTTGAAACGCCTCCCCTAAACTGGACAGGTAGTAAAACTTCACTCATTGAGTTGATTTATTCGCTGCATTCGCAGGGTTCAATTGACAATGGTAATGCAGATATAAAAATCATCGCCAAGACTTTTGAAAATATATTTAATATTGACTTAGGGGATTTCTACCATTCCTATTTGGAACTGAAAGGCAGGAAGATAAACCGAACAAAGTTCCTCGATAGTCTTCGGGATGCACTTATCAAAAGGATGGACGAGCAAGACGAAAAATAAAGGTAAAGTTTCACTGCTTTACCTTTATTTTTTATACATTTGCAGTAATGATTTACAAGGTAATTGAATGAAAGCAAGTGTAGTAAGCACCATTACTAAATCGTTACCGATAACTCTTTCGGTTCTTGTAAACTACTCTTTATTAGTCAGTTTTGACTAAATTAATCTTTTTATAAAAAAATCAGAATTAGAATTTATTTAGTTATAAATTTAAACTATAACTCTAACATTTAAAATTTTCGATGTTATAACTTCAAAAATCGATTCAATTTAAATTTTAATGTTCTAATACTTTTAATAAATTTCTTAATGCTCTACACATCTTAAAAATTGTAATGGTGTTTTAACGTTTATTTTTTAATATCTTTTTTTCATAATTTTTATTTGTTAAAATTTCAACATATATATTATATATATAATATAAATATACTACTATAAAGTATAGATATATAACACATATAATATAAATATACTGCTATAAAGTAGAGATATATAATTATACTATATTGTAAAGAGAATAAAAGAGAATAAAAGAGAATAAAAGAAAACAAATAAATTAAAATCGGCAAAAAATCGTTAATTTTTAGATTTATTAATGAAAATTGAGTAGTAGATTTTAAACCACAGAGGAGTTTACTACTGTGAGGTTTAAAATTTAGAAGTTAATTTTCAATTTTGTTGATGATTAAAATATCAAATTATAGTGTAGAACAAAAATTTAGACATGTTCTCAACCATGAAAATACAATTAAGATGAATTTTGTGTTTAAAAATTTTTAATATTTAAAACAAAGTAAAATAAGTTTTTAGAAATTAATTATCTACAAAAGAATTTAAACCACAACTAAACTTTATAGTTGTGGTAATTTTTTTTAAAATATTTGGTAAAAAGTAAATGCGATCTATAACTGCTTAAAGGCTGTTAGAATGTGGTTAGTTTCTTATATAGAAAGTAAACTTGGAAAATTTAAAATATAATAATTAGGTTATTACCACTTGGTTACTGTTGCTTCCGAATAGACTTAGGAGGAATGTTACATCATAATTAGTAACAAAACCTAAGAAAATGAAAGTTTATTTAAAAATTAGAGAAGGAAAACTTAGTAAGAAAAGTATAGAAAAAGGACGTGTAAAAATGAATAGTTTATTTTTGATGTTCCACGATAGTTTAACTCAAAAAAGAAGTTATGAATTTTTAAAACTTTACATCTATGACAAGCCTAAAACTATAATTGAGAAAGATCATAACAAAGAAACATTACAACTTGCTGAATCTATTAAAGCTCAAAAGGTATTGGAATTTAATTCGAGAAAACATGGATTTGTAAGTAGTGCGAGTGGTAAGGTTGGATTTCTTTGCTATTTCAATGAATTAGTAGAAAAAAGATATGATACAGAGGGAACTTATGGGAATTGGTTTAGTACGTTGAAGCATCTAACAATTTTTTGTAAAGGAGTAGATATTCAGATTTCAAAAATAGATGAAACATTTTTGGAAAATTTTAAGGAGTATCTTTTGAAAGAAAAAATATCTAATAACGGAGGAAGATTATCACAGAATACGGCGTTATCTTATTTCAATAAAGTTAGAACTGCACTGAAAGAAGCTCATAGAAATAAAATAATTTCTGAGAATCCAGTACTAAGAGTTAAAACTATAAAGGAGAAAGAAACCAACAGAGAATATCTTACTCTGGAAGAATTGCAGAAGTTAGTAAAAACCGAATGTGAAGTGCCGATTTTGAAACAATCATTCATTTTCAGTTCACTCACAGGATTGAGATTTTCTGATGTGAAATCTTTGAAGTGGAAAAATCTATACTATGATTCCGAAAATGGTTGGATTTTGAAATATAGACAACAGAAAACTAAAGGAGTGGAAAATCTTCCGATAAGTGAACAAGCAGTAAAACTACTTGGAGAAAGAAAAGATGATGATGTATTGTTGTTTGAAAATTTAACGTATAGTGCCTACCACAACAAAAAATTACACAAATGGGTAAAAGAATCAGGAATCGATAAACACATAACTTATCATAGTTCACGACATACTTTTGCTACATTACAACTAACGATGAATACAGATATTTATACAGTTAGTAAATTATTAGGACATCGACATCTAAAAACAACAGAAATCTATGGAAAAGTGATTGATAAAAAGAAGATAGATGCTGTATCTAAAATTCCTGATTTATATTTGTAGAAAATATGAATTTATGGATTTTTTCGAAGAGAGTAAATATATAGAATCTAAAAAAAAATTTGATGTAGGGAAAATATCGTTGAAAATAACTACGAGTAAACTACATACTAAAGATTATATCAAATCTATTGAAAGAAAATTTTATAAAATTGAAGATTACGGAGAGAAACTATTGTTTTGGAAAAAGAATAATCTCTCTCCGCTTAAACTTCAATATGAATTCATAATTCATGATGAGAATAATAAACAGTTTAAACCTGTAATGTCAATCACACCCGAAGGAAATAAAGAAAAATTACAATATTTGAATTGGATTATTGAAGAATGTTATCAGGAGTACTCTAACAATTCAAAAAAATATAATTTCGACACAGTCCCTTTTGAACTTCTTAAAAATCGTTTTTTTGAATCAAAAGAAAGTCGATCAAAATTAATAGTATCAGAAGAAAAAATCACAAAGGATAGAATCAAAAAAACTGGAGTGAGTGAAGATGTTTACAAGTACATTAAACTCAAACAAAGAGAACCCAATGTTTTGTCAGATTTAGAAATTTGTAAGGGAGAAAAAATGGTTATTTCTTTACAAAACTTCGCTGTTGAATTATCCTTTGTTTATGATTACATCAGATATTTGATTTTTCTAAAATCACAAAATAAAAAAGAAATTTCGATTGATGAAGTTTTTTATGAAAACAAAACCTTTGCATCAACTTATGACATTCCTAAATTGATGAACATACATTCTTTATTAGAGGAAGAGGGAATTATTCAAAAGATAGATTTCGAAGAATTCAAATTAATTTTTACAGAAACTCCTTTTAAAGATATTAAAAATAAAATTGTGTGGTTACCAAAATCAACTCAAGGAGTTGATTGGGATAGTTTAGTAATTCTTCTAAAAAATATATGTGGATTTTCAAATACATCTTTTAACAATCGTACAATTATAGAAATTACGGAAAAAATTGGAAGATGTTTTGAATCCGTAAATGAGGAAAAAAAAGGTTTTAATTATAGTAATAGTGTTCCACGTTCTATAAGACGTTTGAGTGAAAACAATTTCAAACCGAATAGAACAAATAAAACTTTTCAAAAAATAGAAGATATTTTTTCGAAGATTTTCTAATGCATAAACTGTGCATTACACCGTCATTCCAAAATTGAAATTTTACAACATAATTAAAAATTAAAAAATTATGATTAGTGAAAATTCAAAAAAAGAAGTTTTAGATTTCTTAAAAATGAGAATGCTTAACACAAGAGAAGCAGCAATGTACTTAGGATTAAGCGTAATAACGGTTAGAAGAAAAGCAGGGAATGGTGAAATTTCTTCATACCGCCCAAACAAGAAAAATCTATATTTTAAAATTTCAGATTTAGATAATTATTTGTTATCAAAACACCGAAATAGTTTAGAAAAATCAGGAGAGGTAGCCGCAACGTTAAATTTTAAAATTTCTAAGAAATGGAAGATTTAGTTTTTGATATTTGGGAAAGTTTTTCAAAACGTATTGACTCTATCACATTTCCAGAATTTGTACATCAAATTAGAACAGGAAAGTACAAAAAAGAGGTTGAAAAAGTAAGAGATGAATTTTTTTATAAAGGAAAAACTGATTTTTATAAAAATTATAAAAAAAATATTTCAGCGATAACATTTAGCGGAAAATTCGGAGTTAGCAGAAGTATTGAGCACTTAGTACAATATTATCCTTTAATGATTTTAGATATAGATAACATTGAAAACGAAGAAAAACTTCAGACTATTTTTAAGAAATCAAAAGAAAACAAATTTGTTTACTCTGTTTTTCGTTCATTAACAGGTAATGGATTAAAAATAATTGTTAAAACAAACAACAAAGATTTTAAAAAGCATTCTGAATTTTATAAAAATTTAGTTAATTATTTTGAATCTGAACTGAATATAGAATTAGATAAATCAACTTGTGATGTTCCACGTTTATGTTTTTATTCTGATGATCCAGACATTTATTATAACAAAAAATCTGAAATTTTTATTTTTGAAACTGAAAATAATTATGAGAGGACCAACATTGATGAAGATGATAATATTTTCATGTTAGAAATGGAAGAAATGATTGATTTTACGGAGAAAAGACAAAAATATGAAGTTGGAAACAGAAATAATTTTATTAAACTATTGAGTGACAACTGCTCTAACCATGGGATAAACAAGTCTAAAGTTTTAGAATTTTGTTTGAATAAATTTGTTGAAGTCGATTTTGACGAATATGAGATTATGATTACAATTGAAAATTCATATGAAAAAAATTCTGAATACTTTGGAAGCTGGAAAAATCGTCTGAATAAAGAAGTTAAAAAGAAATTAGAATTAAAAAATAAATCTAAAAATAAAATTAAAAATACTGAAATTAAATCAAAAGACATCACATTCAAGGATAGTGTTTTCCAAGAATATTATGATGATTTAAGTAAAAGTTTTCCTGAAAAATATTTTAATTTTATAAGTAGTCTAAAATCAGAAAGGGAAAAAGATATAGTAATTCTGTCTATAATGACAGTGTTAAATTCTATTTATCAAATAGAATAGTTGTAAAGATTAGAACTAATTTATATATTTACAATACTAAAAAAAATAAAATTATAGAAATAAAATTATAGAAATAAAATTGTAGAAAATATTCAACATTAGCGAACTGATTTCTGTCTTTGAAAAGTCGAAATTTTAATATCCACAGGAAAAAGTTTAGCAAATGTTCAAGTCTATGGCTTGAGCGTTGCTTTACTTTGTGGATAAGGGCTTCGACTCCCTCAAAGACAGGTAGAGATAACGTCTCAGGCCTGTTTTTTTGTATTGCAAATTACTAATTTACGGTTTTCAGTAAAAAATGTTAAAAAAGAATTAATAATATTGAAAACTTAAAAATTATGTGGATTGTTTATTTGATTTTAATGATAATAAAAGGAATTAGTTTCTTCATTGGTTTATCTATGATAGTAAGGTTAATATTACTTCCAGGCTTCGCAAATTTATATTTTGAAGGTAAACGAAAAAATGAACCGATTTTGAGAAATAATATTCTTATGACTATTGTATGTTGGTTGATATTTTATTTTATGGGTGTTTTTGGAATTAACATTTTATAATATTTAAAACTTAATAGCTATGAAAAAAATAATTTTATTTTTTGTACTGATAACTTTATTTTCGTGTAAAAAGGGAAGTTTATTAGAGGGAGTTTACGAATATGAACCAAATAAAGAGAACAAAGAAAATTTTTTTCAGATTGGTAGAGAGATGGGATGTTCAATGATTGGTAGATTTGAATTCAAAAATGGAAAATGTTATTTCAATGTATTGGGAGTTGAACAAAGATTAGACTATGACATTGAAAACAATATTATTTATCTTAAAAACTACAGTGGAGAGGGCGGTGAAACAGGATTAACAATTATAGATAATAATACGATTAGTTTTATGGGATGCACTTTTAAGAAAAGGGAAAAAGTTTCAAATTTAAAATCAAATAATTTTGATGAAACAAGAGATGAAATTACAACATCCAAAGAGAATAAAAATGAAATAATAGATCCAAGAATTGCTTTAAGAGACACTATTAAAATTTATACATATTATTCGAACAAAGAAATAAATGAAATAAAAAAAGAGCTTAATAAATTTGATGTTAAATTTAATGAAAATGCATCTTATGCATATTTAGAAGAATATGGTAGTTTATGTTATTTGATAGAATTAGAGAAGATGAAAAATAAAATTAAAATTACTTATAGTTATGAGTGTTGTGATTTATAAAAAAATGAGAAATATATTTAAAAAATCTGTTGATTTTATGATGATTGTGGAAAAGTCTTCTTTACTAAAGAGGACTTTTTTAGTTAAATTTGTAGGAATGTAAAATTAATAATAATGAACAACCAATTAAATAAAATCTTTAATATTTATTATATCAATTTCGCAAAGGTCTATGAAATAAAAATGATGTTGAGTAACATTATTTCCATCGGAGGAGAAATTGAAAATCATATTGAAAAGGGTAATGAAAAGGAACTTAAAACTAAGTTAGGAGCTAAATTTCTAACGTTATTTAGTGGAGAGATTGAGGGAGGTGTAAAATCAAATAATTCTGATTCAAAAAAGGTTTTAGAAACATTTGAAATTAAAACGACAAAATCAATAATATTAAATGAGATAATAGAAAAGAGTAAAAATATAACTGATTTTGAAAACACTGATGAGGGAGAATTGGTAATCGTAGATGATGTTAATTTATCATTGGAAAATGATGCAGAATTGAGAACGGTAAAATTATTTTCTAATGGAGGTTTTAAAGGTATGGCTATACCTGGAGCAGAAGGATTTGATATAAACAATTTATTTAATTCTATGCTTAAGGATTACGCATATAAAATGAAAGGTAAAATTAAAAATAGTATTGAGGAGATTTTAGTAAAGATACCGTTATCTTTTGAAAGTGAATTTGAAAGTTCATATAGTGTAGATGATTTATTTATAGGAAAAGTTTCATTAGTAGGATTGTATAAAGGTAAAATCAAAATCAACACTTTGAGGAATTCATTCCAATTTTTTCAGGAACTTGGAAGTTTACAAAATCTGAATACGACTAATTCAACTGATGATGAAATTCAGGAAAGTCAATATACTGAATCAAATGTAAATCAGAATCTTTATCCATTTGTTTCCAGTGATGATGAAAAAGATTACCATTATATTGATTTGTTAGCTATAGTTCAAAATGTTAATATTCCTCAAGAAGTGAATAATGGGTAAGAAACTTATTTTTTTTCATAAAGAAGAATTTTCTACTTATAAAAGTATGATGACTAATAAAGGTTATATTATAAATAGTATAACTAAATATTTGAATTCTAACGATATATTAGAAAATTTTGATTATCAAAGTGAGATTATAGATTTATCTTCCTTAACATTTGCTTTTAAAAATGATAATCTTTCGTTTCAACTTGAACAACTATTACCATTTTTTTCAGATGAAACAATATTTATTGCAGATGTAAAATATGAAGAGGTTTTAACATACGAATTAAGATATTGCTTCGATGAATTTGAAGATTTAGAAATTGAGTTACCGAAAGATAATAAACCAAATATAGGGGTTGGTAAATCCTTTATAAAGAAAAAAATTATTGATCTAAAAGGGGATGAATTAAAAAATTTTTGGAATGAATTCAATGGTAGATTATACGGACATCAAAAATTTAAAGATGATTTTTTTAAATTAGTTAATGTGTTTAATATATTCAATGCTTTAGGAGAGCATAAAATTTTATCATTGTTTGTATTGGGAGATTCTGGAGTTGGTAAAACCGAAATAGCAAGAGTTCTCCAAAAATGCCTAAAAGGTAAAAACAAACTTGCTAAGATTAATTTTGGAAATTATAGTAGTAAAGATGCTTTAAACTCTTTAATTGGAAGTCCTCGAGGATATGTAGGAAGTGAAACAGGAGAATTATTTGAGAAAGTGAAAGAATCTGATGTTGGATTAATTCTAATTGATGAATTTGAAAAAGGAGATACGGCTGTATTCAATTATTTTTTAGAAGTTCTTGAGAATGGTAAAATGACAAATTCTCAAGGGGAAGAAATTGATTTGAATGGTTACACAATTATTTTTACTTCAAATATCTCTAAAGAGAATTTTAAAAAGGTTATTTCTCCAGAATTACGTTCAAGATTTAATTATAAAGTACATTTTAGTTTATTATTTAATAACGATAAGGATAAATTTGTTAGATACAGATTAGGGGAAATAATGAATAAATTTGAAACGAAATTTAATTTAGAATTTCCAAATGATACTCACGATAATTTAGTTAGTAAAATAGAAGTTTCAAAATTCAAAAATATGCGTGATTTGAATAAAGAAATAAAGGATAAATTTGTTGAATATATTACTCAAACGGTTATAGATAACGATGAAAATTTAGAGATAGATTATTAATTGGATACTAAAAATTCATAAACACCCACAACCAGTAAAGAGAAAGTTTCTGTATCGGAAAGTAATAAAATTACTCATCAGTAGCATAATAAAAATCATCAATAGAATAAAAATTATTTTTTTATTTTAGCATGACTTTAACTAATAACCTTATCTGAATGAAAAAAAGTTTATTTTTTCTCTTATTAAGTACATTACTTTATTCTCAAAACATAAATTTTACTTGGATTCAAGGTACAAATCAAACTGAACAAACTGCAGAAATTGGTTTATATGGACTAGACTCTGATGAAAACTGGCCAGGTATTCAAAGAGATATGTCTTATGTAGTAGACAAAGAGGGATTATTTTGGATGTTTGGCGGATACAGTGAGGGTAGCTATAGCAGTATATTATGGAGCTACAATAAGCAAAACAATAATTTTACGTTTAAAAAAGGCAGACCTTATAATGATTCTGACGGTTTTGATAAAGGAATCAACGTAGAGAGTTATCGCAATATGCCTTCTGGAGTTTCACTATCTTCATTTTGGACTTCAAATAATAATTTATATAAATTTGGAGGGATTACTAGCTCTTTAACAGCGAGCAATGATTTCTGGAAATTTAATATTGCAACCAATAATTGGATTAAAATATCTGAACCTACTAATGATGGAGCTGGGCATTTTGGAACGAAAGGCGTAGAAGACATTGCAAATATACCTCCTGCTTTAATTAATACAACAACTTGGACCGATGAACAAGGGAACCTATATCTTTTTGGAGGAAGAACAGGCCTTAGTAATAGATCTAATACTGTAGAATATGATACATTATGGAAATATAATATTTCTACGAAGATGTGGAGTTGGATTGGAGGAAGTGATCAACCTAATGCTACTGGTAATTATAATACATTAGGTCAGGAGCATTCATTAAACTCACCAGGTGCAAGGTATGGTTCATGTTCATTTAAAGATTCTCAAGGTAACATATATATTTATGGAGGTTTTTTTAATGGTAAATCTCAATATTATTTATTAAATGATCTTTGGAAGCTTAATATGAATACTGGACAATGGACTTGGTTAAAAGGTAGTCTAACTAGTAAAGAAAGTATTGTAAGTGACATTGGAGTAGAAGATCCAAATAATTTACCCAATACATTAGACTGGAGTTTGGACAATCCAAAACCTAATCATTGGGTAGATAATAGCGGTGATTTTTGGATATTTGTAAATCAATACATGTGGAGATACAGAATATCTACAAATTCATGGGCTGTAATGAAACAAAAAAAAATTATTACCGATGATGATAAAAAACCAATTTATGGAACAATAAATGTAGAAGATCCAAAAAACTTTCCAGGAACTATTAATGGATCAGCTTGTTGGATTGGAAATGACGGGAACTTGTATCAGTTTAAAGGTAGTAAAAACATTGATGCTATATGGAAGTACAATATCCAAACCAACAATTGGGTTTGGATTAAAGGTGTAGATAGTAACATTAATTCTGTTAATAAAAATACCTATCAAAAGCTTGCAGGACTATTAGAAAGTGAAAATACACCAGGCGGAACCTTAGATTTTGGCGCTAAATGGACTGATGAAGATGGAAATCTTTGGCTTTATGGGGTTCTAGGTTCATTCCATAAAGGATTTTCCCTATATGTGTATCGATCAGATGATTTATGGAAGTTTGATATTTCTCAAAAAAAATGGCAATGGATTAAAGGAAACTATTTTTCTTTCTACAATTTTTCTAATTATAATTCTTTAGATTATGGGGTGTTAAATGTTGAAGACAAGAGAAATTCTCCAGGATCTCGTAATGAAGCGTTTTCATGGATAGATAAAAATGGAAATCTATGGCTTTTTGGCGGTAATTATGGCAGCTTTGATAATCAATTGCATCAGGACTTATGGATGTATAACAGAAAAACTAATAATTGGGTATGGAAAGGGGGCAAACAAAAAAATGATGAACCATTTGCTAATTATGGAACGTTAGGCGTTTCTTCTATTACTAATATTCCTGGAGCGAGAAGAGATGGCAAGAGTTGGGTAGACCAAGAAGGAAATTTTTATCTCTATGGCGGCTATGGCTTTGATGAGAAGTCTTCTCAAAGAGGTTATCTAAATGATGTATGGAAATATGATATAACACTTAATCAATGGGTTTGGTTAAGTGGAGATAAAATAATCAACAGCACCAACAGTAAAGATTATCCTATTGCCAAGGAAGAAAGCGGCATAGGATGGCAAGATGAAAATAAAAATTTTTGGTATTATTTTTTTGGTATTATGTGGAAATATCAAACCAATAATAATACATGGACGAAAGTAAGGAGTTCAATACCTTTTACGGCTCTTAATTATGGAAATATTGGAGTAGAAAACGACACTAATTTTCCGGGAAACAGAGCCAATGCATTTACATGGACTGGAAAAAATGGTGACTTATGGTTTTTGGGAGGAAAGGACAGCTATTCTAAACTAGATTTATGGAGATATAATATTAATACAAATAATTGGACTTGGATGTATGGTCCTAAATCTTCATTACCAAAAAATTATGGTCAAATAAATGTTTCTTCGCCCACAAATCTTCCTCCTCATAGGTATAATTCTGCAACTTGGAATGATCAGTTAGGAAACTTATATTTCTTCGGAGGTGATTTATATAATGATGTTTGGCGAATAAATTTTAATAATTACGCACCTAATTTATTTACTGTTACTGCACAAGATGAAACTTGTGATACCAAAAATAATGGAGCAATATTAATTACTTCTAAAGAAAATTATACTTACAGCTATTCATTAAATGGAAGTAATTGGGTGTCTTTTAATTCATCTGTCACGCTCAATAACCTGAATGGCGGCACATATAATCTATGCATTAAATTATCAAATGATACGCAGTATTGTTATGTAGTAAATATCGGAAAACCTGAAAATTTAAAGGGAAAAATTGAACTATCTGGAAGGCTTGCTAAAGTTCAGATACAGTCAGGTACAGCACCTTTTACCATTACTTATGGAAAAAAAAATATTACGGTTTACAGTAAAGGAAGCTATGATTTAATTCTAGATAATTTTGCAGATAATATTGTATTAGAATCGTCCAAATCATGTGAAGGGAAAATTATTAAAGAATTAATTACTACCCAAAATGATATCGTAATATTTCCAAATCCTACGAGTGATTTGATAAATATTGTTAACCATTTAAATGAAAAGGTACACCTAGCTCTATACTCACAAAATGGTCAACTGATTATGGAAGATGATATCAAAGAAAATCACTCCAAAACTATTTCTATCAAAAAACAACCTTCAGGGACATACCTTCTAGTGTTGGAATCCGAAAATAGAAAAATGACTAAAAAAATTATTAAGCAATGAAAAACAATACTTCTATAATTATTATATTTTTTTGTCTTTTTTTCTTAGTAGCTTGTAGCGATAATAGAGAAGAAAATACTCCCAAAAAATTAGTAACAGCTACCACTTTACTGCTACCATCTGATAAACAAATCTGTATGGAAATGCCTATTACATTCTCTTGGAAAAGCGTAACAAATGCAACCAGTTACAACTTAACCGTAAATAAAGTAGAGAACGGTAAAGAAACTACTGTTTATACAGAATCTACGTCAAATACAAACTATTCATTTAATAATCTTGAAAAAGGAATATTGTATAAATGGAAAGTGGAAACTATAGGCCCTCAAAATTCTATGATGAGCAGTACTTTTCAGTTTCAAACAGAATCTTTAGCCATAACAAATCATACCCCATTTGCTCCAGAACTTATAAGTCCTACACTTGGAAGTACTATAGTTGATAATTCTGTGAGTTGGAAGTGTGAAGATTTAGACAATGATCCTCTTACTTATGATCTCTATTTAGGTACAGATATTAACAATTTAAGGTTAACAGAATCAAATCTTACATCAACTAATTATAAGTTTAAAGAATTAGTAGCCAACACAAAATATTATTGGAAAATTATAGCAAAAGATAATCACTCTAATGTGTCCGTTGGTCAAGTATGGAGTTTTATAACCTCGTAAATAGCATTGAAAATAAAACAAATATTGTTTTTTCAAATCTGCAAAATATGAAATAGGTTATATAGTTATGAAGTGATGATTTGAAAATTTGCTTTTTTTCGTTTTAATAAAATGAAATGTCAAAGATTGCAAATCCGAGATATCTTAGATTTTTCTTATATAAAAAAGATTTGATACTACTAATTTATTACTCGTTTAAATAACTTTTAAAAACTCCATCGCCCTCTTACGAATACTTGTGTTGCAAGGTTATTGTAAGATGGGTTTTCTTTTGCAAAGAAAGATTGTGCGCTAAAATCTAAATTGAAATAAAATTAATCAAAACTAAAAACATAAATCTAAATTTTCCTTACCTTTAATAGAAAAAAATGAAAGCTTTTTTATCTTTTGTAGTACTCATTTCATTTTTGGTTTCTTGCCAAAATAAATCCTCTGAAAAAGTATCAGAACGAATTAAAACAGATACTATTCTCCAAAAAAATGGTCAGGTTTTGAGTTATACCGTTTTTGATAAACAACTCTTTAAAATGAAGCGTGATCGCACTGTTTATAGTGATCCTTACCAAAAAAGAATTGCTAAATTGGTTGAATATTATCTGGATAAAAATAACCAAACTGGCGTACAATTTCAACTTAAAAATCCTGAAGCGAAGCTGGGCTATTCTGTAGAAGAAACCGATTGGGAAGGCGTACTTTATACCCAAATTGGCCTTTTTACAATGGGAAATACCAATATGAAAACATTTCAATGGCTATTTTACAATGCAAAAACTCAAGAACTCTATGAGTTTGACGTTCCAAAAAATACACCTATCTTATTTAATTACCGATAATTTTCAAAATATATGAAAATCAAACAACTACAAAGCATTTTAGACCAGCAACCTTCTGTTTCTGGAAACACTTATTTTATCTTCATTGTTTGGGGAATATCTTGGCTGTTTGCACTGGTCTTTTTACTCTTGGGCATTGGACTTTTGCTCGAAAGCATGCTTCATTATAAAATATTTTTAGATACAGTGGCCCAAAAATTACATCTTGTGCTTACTGATGAACAGCGCTGGAACATTTCTACGAGTTTGGGATGGCTCTCATTGATTCTCGCTTTTGTTTTTGGAGCGATGATTTATATCTGCAAAATGGTTTTGGTGAGAAATCACTTCATTATTCAGTTAGAAGAATGGCTCATTTCTGAAATAAAAGAAGTAAAAATAAATCGTAAAATTTCAAAAAAATAACTAAATTTACTTTTATAAATACCAAATTATGAACACTATTATTAAACTTATCATTACCGCAGTTGTGGCTTATTTATTGCCCAATGTTCTCAGTGGAGTACACGTTACTACTTTCTCTGCAGCGATTATTTTTGCTATTGTATTAGGTCTTTTGAATTTATTTGTAAAACCTATTTTGCATTTATTTTCTTTTCCGATTACGCTTTTAACTTTAGGATTATTTGCTTTGGTCATTAATGCCATCATAATACTTTTGGCAGACCATTTTACAGACGGCATTCAGATAGATGGTTTTTGGTGGGCACTTATTTTCAGTGTGGCTTTATCTATCATCACTTCTGTTTTAGAAAGCATCTTTATCAGCAAAGAATAAATTCATTTCATTTTAAATATAATGCAAACCTCAAGAAATTGAGGTTTTTCTTTTGTCTAAAAATTTTGAAAATCCTCTTCAAAATTCTGTAAATATTTTTACCCTTGACTTTTACATCTTTACAAAAAATTAAAAACAACACCATCACCTTAAAAATATAAAGTCATGAGCAGAATATTATTTATTTTTTTATTTCTTATTTTCGGAAATTTGAGTGCTACCAATCCTGATGATCTTTTGGGAACTTGGATGAGCACAGATAATAGTGTAAAAGTAGAAGTATATAAAGTCAATAATCAATTTAAAGCCAAAGTTCTTTGGTTTAATCATCTTTTAAGCGAAAGCAAAACGCCTATGCATTTATCTTTAGATACGAATAATCCCAACCCTGCATTGAGAAATAGAAAAATTCTAGGCATGGAAATTTTAGATGGATTGCGCTATGATGCTCAGAAAAAAGAATGGGTTAATGGGAAAATTTATGACGCTTCTAGTGGAAGATATTGGAGTTCTTGTGCCAAGTTGCTTCAAAATGGAATCTTAAAAGTTCGCGGTTTCTGGAAGGTAGAATGGATCGGAAAATCTATATCTTTTAAAAAAGTAGCCTAAAAAAAGACCTCCTAAAATGGGAGGTCTATTTTGATTTATGCTCTGTCGTATAATTTTTCGTAAAGATTGAAGAATTTTTCTTTTACTGCTTTACGTTTTAATTTCATTGTTGGAGTAAGCAATCCATCTTCAATCGTCCAGAGCGTAGGAGTAAGCTCTATTTTCTTGATTTGCTCCCATTTTCCTAAAGTAGCATTCAGCAAATTAATATCTTTCATAATTCTTGCTTTTAGCTCAGGAGAATTCGCCATTTCTTCTGGAGTTTTACCTATTTTAAGATGTTTTCTCTCTGCCCAAAGTTTTGCAAATGCATAGTCTGGCTGTACTAATGCGCACGGCATTTTTTCGCCGTCACCTACTACCATAATTTGTTCGATAAATTTAGAACCTTTCGCTAAATTTTCTAAAACCTGAGGCGCAACATATTTACCTCCAGAAGTTTTGAACATTTCTTTTTTACGGTCTGTAATGTGTAAGAAACCTTCTGCATCTATATGACCGATGTCTCCCGTCATAAAGTAACCATCTTCTGTAAATGCTTCTTTGGTTTTTTCCTCGTCTTTATAATATCCTTGGAAAACAGAAGGTCCTTTTACGGTGATTTCTCCATCTGCTTGGATTTTTACATCTAAATTATCTAAAACATGACCTACGGTTCCTATTTTCACTCTTTCGAAAGAGTTTACCGCAATTACTGGTGAAGTTTCGGTAAGCCCATATCCTTCTAAAATAGGAATTCCCGCACCTTGGAAACTTCTATTCAGTTTGGTAGACAGAGCAGCAGAACCACTTACTAAAGTGATAATATTGCCGCCTAAACCTTCTCTCCATTTAGAGAACACTAATTTATCTGCAATTCTGTGTTTTAGAGATTTAGGTTTCTTCATGTCATAATTTTCAAGCAATGACAATGCCCAATAGAAAATTTTGGTTTTTAAACCACCAGCTGCAGCTCCTTTGTCTACAATTTTGTCGTACACTTTTTCTATCAAACGTGGCACAACAGTCATAATCTGAGGCTTTACCTCTTTTACGTTTTCACCTACTTTATCTATACTTTCTGCAAAATAGATAGAGAAACCATTGCTTACATAAAGATAGTACAACATTCTTTCAAAAATATGACAAATAGGGAGAAAGCTTAAACTTTTCAGCTCATCTAATCCTTTGGTTACATCTGTAATTATAGGTGCACAAGCTGTAACGTTTGCTACAATATTTTTATGAGTTAGCATTACGCCTTTTGGTCTACCAGTAGTTCCAGAAGTATAAATTAAAGTCGCTAAATCATCTGGTTGAATCGTTTTAGCAATGTCTTCTACTTCTTGTTGATTGTCTTCATTTTCTCCCAAATCGAGTACTTCCTTCCAGTTTGCAGCTCCAGGAATTTCATCAAAGGTAAAAATTCCTTTCAAACTTTCTACCTGAGGTTTTACTTGAAGTAATTTTTCGTACAAATCTTTATCTGAAACAAAAACATATTTTATTTCCGCATTATTAAAGATATAGATATAATCTTCTACAGAAATGGTAGGATATACCGGAACATCTATTGCACCAATTTGCAAAATTCCCAAATCCATAATGTGCCATTCTGTGCGGTTATTGGTAGAAATTAGCCCGATTTTATCTCCCGGTTTAATCCCTAATTTTAACAGTCCTCTGGAAATTTTGTTTCCTTGACTTACGTATTCTTTTGTAGAAGTTTTTGTCCAAACTCCATTATATTTGGTCACCAAAGCATCCTCTTTTGGGAACTTGTATAGCGCATGATGAGCAAAGTCAAACAATCTTGTAACTGACATACTTTACGGTTTTTGATTTTTGTAAAAATAATACTTTTTCTTAATTAACAAATAGTTAATATCAATTTTCATTGAAATTCTTAAAAAATGTATATTTACGGCAATTAATTTTAATACAAAAAATGGATTTTAATTTAACAGAAGAACAACTGATGATTCAGCAAGCAGCGAGAGATTTCGCGCAGACTGAACTTTTGCCTGGCGTAATAGAAAGAGATAACGAACAGAAGTTTCCTTATGAACAAGTAAAGAAAATGGGAGAATTAGGATTCCTAGGAATGATGGTAGACCAAAAATACGGTGGAGCAGGAATGGATAGTGTTTCTTATGTTTTGGCAATGGAAGAAATTGCTAAAGTAGACGCTTCTGCAGCCGTAGTGATGTCAGTAAACAATTCTTTGGTTTGTGCTGGTCTAGAAAAATTCGCTTCTGAAGAACAAAAACAAAAGTATTTAGTTCCTTTAGCAAAAGGTGAAGTCATCGGTGCATTTGCACTTTCTGAGCCAGAAGCTGGTTCTGATGCTACTTCTCAAAAAACAACTGCAATAGATATGGGAGACCACTATCTATTAAACGGTACTAAAAACTGGATTACCAATGGTGGAAACGCTCAATATTATATTGTGATTGCACAAACTGATGTGGAGAAAAAACACAAAGGAATCAATGCTTTCATCGTAGAAAAAGGTTGGGAAGGTTTCGTAATTGGTAAAAAAGAAGAAAAATTAGGAATCAGAGGTTCTGATACACATTCATTAATGTTTACCGATGTAAAAGTTCCTAAGGAAAACAGAATTGGTGAAGATGGATTTGGTTTCAATTTTGCCATGGCTGTTTTGAATGGTGGTAGAATTGGTATTGCTTCTCAAGCTTTAGGTATTGCTTCTGGAGCTTATGAATTGGCGCTAAAATATGCTAAAGAAAGAAAAGCTTTCGGTACAGAAATCATCAATCACCAAGCAATTGCTTTCAAATTAGCAGATATGCACGTGAATATTATGGCGGCAAGAATGCTTTGTTACAAAGCTGCTGCTGAAAAAGATGCAGGTCTAGATATTTCAGAATCTGGAGCAATGGCAAAACTATACGCTTCTCAAGTAGCGATGGATACTACCATTGAAGCAGTACAAGTTCACGGTGGTTATGGTTATGTAAAAGAATATCACGTAGAAAGAATGATGCGTGATGCTAAAATCACTCAGATTTACGAAGGAACTTCAGAAATTCAGAAAATTGTAATTTCTAGAAGTATTGCTAAAAAATAATTGGCAAATTCTTTTCAAAATATGAAAGTCGGACAAGCAATTGTTCGACTTTTTGTTTTCCTATTTATTAAATTTTTATACATTTATTCAATGAAAAAATTAAGTCTTTTAGTCGTTTTGTTTTCCTTGAATCTTTCAGCGCAAGTTCCCACGCTTACTGATGAAATCGCATTTCAATTATCTGAAAAACCAGTGCATTGCATCAATCAAGAATACCCCAATAAAACCGCACATGTTATCAATAATGAAATAGATGTAAAACTGACTCCCAAAGAATTACACCCTAGTTTTTATGGCTGTTTTGACTGGCATTCATCAGTTCATGGACATTGGATGCTCGTAAAACTACTCAAAGACAAACCTTTTCTCAAAAATAAAGAAGAAATTGTAAAAATTTTGGAAGGTTCTTTTCAAGCCGATAAAATAAAAGCCGAAGCAGAATATTTCAGTAAATATCAAGTAGCTAAAGGTTTTGAGAGAACTTACGGTTGGGCTTGGTTGCTTCAATTAGATGCAGAATTGGCGAGTTGGGAAAATCCACAAGCGAAAATTTGGCATCAAAATTTAAAACCTCTCACTGATGAAATCGTAAAATTGTGGAAAGAATATTTACCGAAACAAACGTATCCCAATAGAACAGGAGTTCATCCCAACACTGCATTTGCACTAAGTTTTGCCATAGATTGGGCAAGAACGGTTGGCGAAAAAGATTTTGAAAACCAACTCATCGAAAAAGCAAAATATTTCTATCTAAAAGACGAAAAAACGCCTGCATATCTGGAACCAGACGGAAGTGATTTCTTCTCGCCAAGTTTAGAAATCGCTGATTTGATGACCAGAATTCTTCCGCAAGATGAATATGTAAAATGGTTTAATAAATTCTACGAAAAGAGAAGTATTGAGAATATTTCACAGATTCCTGTAATTTCGGATATTAATGATTATCAAACCGTTCATTTGGTTGGTTTAAGTTTTACTAGAAGTTGGTGTATGAAAAATATTGCTCAAGTTTTACCTAAAAATCACCGACACAAAAAGCATTTCGAGGAAACTTCCGCTAAATTTTTAGAAAATGCTTTACCATTGGTTTTTAAAGGAAATTATGGTGGCGACCATTGGTTGGCTAGTTTTGCGGTGTATGCTTTGAGTAAGTAATTTAATTTTAAAATAATGAATAAATCTATCTTTAATAATGAATATTTTTATAAAGGAATTTTATTAATTCCGATTTTTATATATTTTATTCTGAGAAAACATCTCACAATAGAAATAATATTTCCATTATTTATTATTTCTTCAATTATCAGCTCTTTTTTTGCTTATAAAAAAGGCAAAGGTGAGTTTTATCTCTCTTTATTTCCTCTAGCCGTAA
This sequence comes from Cloacibacterium caeni, assembly GCF_907163125.1. Lineage (NCBI taxonomy): Bacteria > Pseudomonadati > Bacteroidota > Flavobacteriia > Flavobacteriales > Weeksellaceae > Cloacibacterium > Cloacibacterium caeni. Next base: position 981,111 of record NZ_OU015319.1, on the reverse strand, counting down.
TTATTGTGGTTTATATTATGATACTTATTAACTAAAAAACCCTTCAGAACATTCTGGAGGATTTTGTTATAAATTTTTAGAGGGTATAAGATAAATTCATGTAAAATTTAAATCTGCTAATCAAAAAATTTAAAAAATACACACATAGTTTGTCATGCTGGAAGCATCTCAACAAAGAAAATTTAGATTCCTTCGGAATGACAAACTTTATGTTTAATTGGGATTACATAAATGTGAAAATATGTAAATAAATTGTGAACTCAATAAATTTTACTCTTTCGGCATATATTTAGAAATATCGTCATCGTTTTTATTTTCCTCAGCATTTGTTGGTTGTGCATTTTGAGGCGTTTCTGCTGATGGTTTTAATGCTTCCGCTGCTTTTATTTTTTCTCTTTCTAAAGCCAATTGTCTTTGGAATTCTTCTTCGCGTTTTTTCTTATTTCTTTTTACCACGAAATACCAAACAATTCCGCCGATTAAAAATATTGGCCAAAACGGAATAAGCGCTAAAAATAATCCACCCAAAACCGCAAATCCTTTCATAAATGCATTAGAAGATTTATCCCCGAAAGTTTCGTCTTTTTGTTCATCATTCAGAATGTTTAAATCCTCTGCATTATTGGTTTCTGGAGTATTGTCTACCAAAGTGAGTTCCACATCGCACATTTGGCTTCCTACATAATCATTGCCTTCTACTTCTGTGTTTTTAGATTCTACATTTCCCAGACTGCTCATTTTATTCACCAATTCATTGAAATTACTCAATGGTACTTTTACGGTCAAATATTGTTTGGCAATTCCTTCGTTTTCGGTATAATTTTCTGTGATAATATCTGCATTATAAGTGCTCAATTCTTGATTTAACAGGGCTTTTGCAGCAGCCAAATCTTCTACCGAAACTTGCAATCTCGTTGTTTTCGAAATAGGGTAGAGTTCACGCTGAGGAATAGGTTGATTCTGAGCTTGATTTTGATTTTGAACCTCAGGTTCTGGTTGATTTTGTGTATTATTTTTAGAAGTTTGCTTCAAGATTTTATTGGCCGTTTCAGCAATAACTAAAGCAGCGTTGTCGCCACTTTTTATGGCATTATTCGCTGAATCAATCGCTTTTCTAATGTCTTGTGCTTGTTGGCTTTTGTTATCTAACTTTTTAAATTCCTTGTTGAGGGAATCTATGTTTACATTTCCTTTTTTAATGGCGTCTTCTATGATTTCTTTATGCTTATTGATTTCTGGAAGGATTACTTTTCCTACGGTACTGTTAGAATCATTGACGATTTTAGAAATAGAATCGAGGGTTTGATAACTTTCTTTTGCTTGGTTAAAAAGGCTATCTGCTGTTTTAAAGGAATCAGCCGTTTGTTGAATATCGGTTTTATTACAAGCCACCAATAATAGAGTAGCAGTAAAAAGACTAAAAATTGTTTTCTTCATTTTAATAGTTTTGTTGATGCCAAACTTAATACAAAAAATGTTCCCTAAAAATAGGTAAAAAATCGTATTTACATTAAAATCATGAAAATCAATGAATTGTAAAATAATTTTCAAAATTTTTACAAAAAAATCTCCAAGTTTCCTTGAAGATTCATTTATAATCTAAAATCTATAATTTAAAATTATTTTGCATGATTCCATTCACTGATGAAGTGTAATTTCACATTCGGGAATTTTTCTTGAGTCATGTGAATCGTGAAAGCAGAATCTGCTAAAAACACCAACTGACCATGATTATCTCTTGCCATAAAACGCTGTTTTAATCTTGCAAATTCTTTGAATTCATCAGATTTTTCGTCGGCTTCTATCCAACACGCTTTATGAATTCCGATAGGTTCATACGTACATTTTGCGCCATATTCATGCTCTAATCTGTATTGGATTACTTCGTACTGAAGCGCACCCACAGTTCCAATAATTTTTCTGCCGTTCATTTCTAATGTAAACAACTGCGCCACACCTTCATCCATTAATTGGTCTATACCTTTCGCCAATTGTTTTGCTTTTAATGGATCATCATTATTGATATAACGGAAATGTTCTGGTGAGAAACTCGGGATTCCTTTGAACTGTAATTTTTCTCCAGCAGTTAAAGTATCTCCAATTCTGAAACTTCCAGTATCGTGTAAACCTACAATATCTCCAGGGAAACTTTCGTCTACCACTTCTTTTTTGTCTGCAAAGAAAGCATTTGGCGAAGAAAACTTCATTTTTTTACCTTCTCTTACTAGAAGATAGTTTTCATTTCTCTTAAAAGTTCCCGAAACAATTTTCACGAAAGCCAATCTATCACGGTGTTTCGGATCCATATTGGCGTGAATTTTAAAGACAAAACCTGTAAAATTTTTCTCTTCTGGTTTTACCAATCTAAGGTCAGATTCTTTGGGTTGAGGCATTGGTGCAATTTCTACAAAAGCATCCAACAATTCTCTTACCCCAAAATTATTCAAAGCTGAACCAAAAAACACCGGTTGTTGTTCACCAGTAAGATATTGTTCTCTATCGAATTCTGGATAAACAGACTCTATGAGTTCTAGTTCATCTCTTAAAGTAGCTGCAGCTTTTTCACCGATGATTTCATCTACCGAACTGTCATTGATATCATTGATGACGATGGTTTCACCTACTTTTTGTTTCTTTTCTTCAAGAAATAACTGAATGTTTTTCTCCCAAATATTATAAATTCCTTGGAAATCACTTCCCATCCCAATCGGAAGCGAAAGCGGAACTACTTTTAAACCTAATTTTTGTTCAACTTCATCCAGCAAATCAAATGCATCTTTTCCTTCTCTATCGAGTTTGTTGATGAAAACCAACATTGGGATTTTACGCATTCTACAAACTTCTACGAGTTTTTCAGTTTGCTCTTCCACACCTTTTGCTACGTCTATTACTACAATTACAGAATCTACCGCAGTAAGCGTTCTATAAGTATCTTCCGCAAAATCTTTGTGACCAGGTGTATCGAGAATGTTGATTTTCTTTCCTTTGTATTCAAATGCTAAAACCGAAGTTGCTACCGAAATCCCTCTTTGTCTTTCGATTTCCATAAAGTCGGAAGTTGCCCCTTTTTTAATTTTATTTGATTTTACAGCACCTGCTTCCTGAATTGCTCCTCCGAAAAGAAGTAATTTCTCCGTCAAAGTAGTTTTTCCAGCATCTGGGTGAGAGATAATCCCGAAAGTTTTACGTTTTGATATTTCTTGTAATAAACTCATTTCTAAATTTTGAAGTTGCAAAAATCGTGATTTTTATTGAGATTTGAAAATGATAGATGTATTTCCACGCCAAGGCGCAAAATATATCTATGAATTGATTATGTTTTTTAAGACGCGAAAAGACTTCGTCTTTATTTGTTTTGAAAATCTTTGATTTTCTTGCTTCTTATTTTATTTCTATTTTTTTAATATAAATATTGCGTCTTTGCGTTAAAAATTCTTTTGTAAAACAAATGATAGATATATTTCAAAGCAAGGTCACAAAATATATCTATGAATTGATTATGTTTTTAAGACGCAAAAAGACTTCGTCTTTATTTGTTTTGAAAATCTTTGATTTTCTTGCGTCTTATTTTCTTTCTATTTTTTTAATATAAATATTGCGTCTTTGCGTTAAAAATTCTTTTGTAAAACAAATGATAGATGTATTTCAACGCAAAGGCGCAAAAACTTTCAGCTTCCTACTTGTAGCTTCCCTCATTTTTCTATCTTTGAACAAAATAAGTTTTTAGAAATTTTTCTTTAGATTTTTTTTGAACACCCATCAACTTATCACCATTTATGAGTATAGACAATACAAAATACAGAAATTATATTTTTGATTTCAAAGCGGCGGCAGCATTATTTGCTGGACTATTTATTGGAATCATGGTTTTAGGCATGTATACGCTTTTTGCTTACTTTATACTTAAACAAAGTTATGCAGAAATCCAAAACAGTATGGTATTTTTTATCGTGAGCTATCTCTGTACAGTGCTTTTTCCGATTATAGGTTTTGATGTTTTTGTGATGAAAAGTCAAGGAAAAAAACTCAATTTTAACATGCAAACCAGACCTTTTCATGTTTATCTCATGATTTTTCCTATGATGCTGGGAATGATGTTGGTTTCTGAGTTTTTAGTTTCAAAAATTCCTATTGAAGGAGAGTTTTTTGGTCCTTTGTACGATCAAATGTCTGATGCTTTTAGCACTATCGCTACAGATACTGCGGGAATTTATCTTCTTACGGTTCTTTTTGCACCCTTTTTAGAAGAAATTCTCTTTAGAGGTATCATTCAAAAAGGATTGATTAATAAAGGTGTAAAACCAGCAAAAGCGATTATTTTTTCAGCTTTAGCCTTTGGAATTTTTCATCTTAATCCTTGGCAAACAGTCAATGCATTTTTATTAGGATTGGTTTTAGGCGTAGTTTATTACAAGACTAAATCCTTATTAATGCCCATTTTATTACATGCTTTTAATAATTTTATTTCTGCCTATTTATTACTGAATGGAAATTCAGAAAGCGTGACTGAAAACTTACATCTACCAGAATATTATGGTCTTATTGTAGGAATTGTACTTTTATCTGTTTCTTATTATTTATTCATGTACCGAAATAGAATTTATTACAGAGAATAAGCGCTAAAAATTTAAAAATTATAAATCTTATATTTAATATTACATAATGGAAATCCTCGTTGCCACGCACAACTTACACAAGAAAGAAGAAATTCAACAGATTTTAGGCGAAAAATACCACATTACTTCACTTACTGATTATCATATTCACGACGAAATTATAGAAGACGGAAAATCTTTCCATGAAAATGCTTTGATTAAAGCCAAGTTCTGCTTCGAAAAAACTGGAAAGCCCAGTTTAGGAGACGATTCTGGATTGGTGGTTCCTGTACTTGATGGAAGACCGGGAATTTACTCGGCACGTTACGCAGGGAATCATGATTTTGACAAAAATATGACCAAAGTTTTAGAAGAAATGCAAGACAAAAATGATAGAGAAGCTTATTTCATCACCGTTTTATGCTTGTACAACGAACATGGAGCAGAATACTTTGAAGGTAGAGTTTATGGTGATTTAAGCACCGAAAGAAGTGGAAACAAAGGTTTCGGTTATGACCCGATTTTCATTCCCAAAAATCATGAAATTTCTTTTGCAGATATGCCTGCAGAACAAAAAAATGCCATGAGTCACCGCAAAAATGCTTTAGATAAATTTCTTGCATTTTTAGAAAAGTAGAAATTGCAAAATTAAAAGATTTATAAACCATTATAACTTTTGCTATTAGAATAATTTTCACGAAATTTGCAGACTTTAAACCTCTAAAAATCATCATTTAAGCATTTTGAGCACCTATTTAACAATTCTCGGCTATAACTCAGCAATTCCTACCGTGAAATCTGCACCTACTGCGCAATTTCTAGAAATGGAAGAGCGTTGTTTCCTCATCGATTGCGGCGAAGGAACACAAGTTCAATTGAGAAAAGCTAAAGCCAAATTTTCTAAAATTAATCACATTTTTATCTCGCATCTTCATGGTGACCATGTTTTTGGTTTGCCGGGATTGATTTCTAGTTTTAGACTTTTGGGTAGAGAAACTCCACTTCATGTGTACGGTCCGAAAGGAATTAAAGAAATGATGGAAACTATTTTTAGAATTACCGAAACGCACCAAGGCTTCGAAGTGGTTTTCCATGAACTTTCTTCTAAAAAATCAGAAAAAGATTTTGAGGATAATCGAGTAGAGGTTTTCACTATTCCGTTAGACCATAGAATTTACTGTAACGGCTATCTTTTTAAGGAAAAACCAAAAGAAAGACACCTCAATATGCAGGAAATTTCTAAATATCCTGAAATTGAAATCTGTGATTATCACAATTTAAAACGTGGCAAAAATATTCAGTTGAGCGATGGTTATATTCTCAAAAATGAAAATTTAACGAAACCTGCAGAACCTTCTGTTTCTTATGCTTTTTGTAGTGATACTCGATATTTAGAGAGCATTATTCCTATTATTAAAAATGTAGATGTTTTGTATCACGAAGCAACTTTTTTACATGATTTAAAGAAAATGGCAGATTATACCGGTCATTCTACTGCTCTAGAAGCTGCTAAAATTGCCAGAAAAGCCAATGTTAAAAAATTGATTTTAGGTCATTTTTCTAATCGCTACAATGATTTATCGGTTTTTCTCAATGAAGCGTGTGAAATTTTCCCTGAAACTTATCTTCCGAAGCAATTGGAAGCCGTTAAAATTTAAGATTTACGATTTTTGATTTATCATTTTTATCTCGCAGTTAAAGTTTAACTATAATCAGTCTGCAAAATTTGAAACATCAAACATCCATCATCCCACAAATTATGATGAACGAGCAAGAAATCTTTGAATTTCTCAACCAAAAAGCCGAACAATACAATCATGTAGATTTTATTGAATTAGACCCTATTTCTATTCCGCATCAGTTTTCTTTGAAACAAGACATAGAAATTTCAGGATTTTTTGCGGCTACCATTGCATGGGGAAATAGAAAATCCATCATTACATCTGCTCAAAAAATCATCGATTTTATGGGAAATTCTCCTTACGATTTCGTGATGAATGTTACCCAAAAAGATTTCAAAAAATTAGAAAACAAAGCCGTTCACAGAACTTTTTCTGGCGAAGATTTTCAACAATTTATATTGAATTTAAAAAGCGTTTACATTGAATTTGAAAGTTTAGAGCAGTTATTTCTTTTAAAAGAACACGAAGAAAATTATTATCACGCTATCGAAAGATTTAGAACTCGTTTTTTAGGAGAAATTCCGCACAGAAGCCATAAACATGTAAGTTCGCCTTATAAAAATTCTGCTTCTAAGAGATTGGTGATGTTTCTGCGATGGATGGTTCGTCAAGATAAAAAAGGCGTAGATTTTGGCATTTGGAAAAACCTTTCTCCTCAATATTTATCCATTCCATTAGATGTGCACACTGCGAATATTTCTAGAAAATTAGGAATTTTACAAAGACCTCAAAACGATTGGAAAGCCGTAGAAGAACTCGACCAAATCATCAGAAAATACAATCCACAAGATCCTGCTGTATACGATTATGCGCTTTTCGGAATTGGCGTTTCTAATGAGTTATTATAAAAAATTTTTCTAAATGTGGAGGAGTGCTTTTGCGATGGCAAAGTAGATTAACACGCCTAAAATATCATTAGAAGTGGTGATAAACGGACCTGTAGCAATTGCGGGGTCTATTTTATTTTTCTCCAGAACAATAGGAACAATGGTTCCAATAATCGCCGCTACCATAATTACTGCTAAAAGAGAGATAGAAATGGTGACAGAAACCATCAAATCATTATGGTTAATCAATAAATTGAATCCAAAAATAATTAAAGAAAGTATCATTCCTGAAGCTGCAGAAACGCTTACTTCTTTGAATAAAGTTTTAAAAGTATCTTTTCCTAAAGTATTATTCGCTAAACCTTGTACGATAATCGCCGAAGCTTGTACTCCAATATTTCCCGCAGTTGCCGCAATCAGCGGCACGAAAAACATCAATGCAGGAATGTCGTGCATCGCATTTTGATTGCTTTGTAACACTCTAGAACCAATTAAACCACCTACCATTCCAATGAATAGCCAAGGTAATCTCGCTTTGGTTAAATGAAAAATGGTATCACTAGAGTCAACGTCTTGAGAAATCCCCGATGCTAACTGGTAATCTTTTTCTGCTTCTTCTGTAATAAAGTCGATAACATCATCCACGGTAATTCTTCCGACTAATTTTCCTAATTTATCCACAACAGGGACTTCGAACAAGTCATATTTTTGCATAAAACGCGCAACTTCTTCAGCAGATTCTGTATCTTTAACGAATTGAATTTTAGAGTTATAAACATCTGAAACTCTAGTAGAAGATGAAGTGGTTAATAATTTTTTAAGACTTAACAAACCCAGTAATTTTTCGGAATCATCTACTACATAAATAGAGTAGACTTCTTCCATTTCTTCGGCTTGTTTACGCATTTCTTTGACTGCAGAAATGATAGAAAGATTTTGATTCACTTTTACCAATTCGGTTGCCATCAAACCACCTGCAACATCTTCATCATAACGCAAAAGTTCTACAATATTCTGTGCGTGCTCCTCGTCATTTAAGTGCTGAATAATTTCATCTTGTTGATATTCAGGTAATTCCGCAATAATATCTGCTGCATCATCGGAATCAATTTCGTTGATGATATTATCTGCAATCTCTTTGGTAGAGAAGTTTCTCAGGAATTTTTTACGTTCGTCTTCGTCTATGTAGAGTAGTACTTCTGCAGAGCGCTCATTATCCATAATTTCGTAAAGAAATTTTTGATCTTCTTCTTCTAGAATTTCAAAAATATTGGCAATATCTACCGCTTCTACTTCCGAAATGGCTTCAGAAACAGCTTTTACATTTCTTTCCTCGATGAGAAACTGTAAGGTGTGCGATATTTTTTGCTCTTCAATCACAGAAATTAATTGGGATAAAAAGTTAGAATTTTTGCAAAAATACAAAATAAGAGTTCAAAAATTCGCATTAATAATCATTAAAGTCAAATTTTAGTCGATTTTTAATCGTAATTTTGTCAGAAAATTAAGCAAAATGAAGTTTAGAGAACTTAAAACAGAAAATAGTACGATGCTCGATAAAATGGCAGACAGCGTTATCAGTTGGATTGGTTCTACCGCTTCATTGGTCTTTCACACTTTACTATTTATCACCAGTTTTTTACTTCCGCTATTTAAAGTTGTAGATTTCGAAGAAATGCTTTTGGTTCTCACTACGATTGTGTCTTTAGAAGCCATTTACTTGTCTATTTTCATTCAAATGTCTGTCAACAAAAGCAATAAACACATAGAAGTGATTAAGGAAGATGTAAACGAAATTCAGGAAGACATTGATGAAATCCAAGAAGACATCGATGAAATCCAGGAAGACATCGACGAAATTCAAGAAGACATCGACGAAATTGCTGATGATGAAGACGAAGATGAACACAAAGAAAAAGCTCAAAAAGTAATTCTCAAGAGCAACGTTTCTAATAACAAGCAAGAAATCAAGGAATTAAAAGCGAAAATTCACGATTTACAAGCAAAACTTGAAGATTTGATACAGAAAGATTTTAATTAATTTTTTGCAGCTTTCCATTCTTGAGTGAAGTTGATAAAATCTTCTACACTCAGTTCTTCTGCACGTTTATCCATAAAAGCATGAGATTTTAACACTTCTGGAATATCTAGAGATTTCAGTGCATTGCTCAGTTTTTTTCTTCTTTGGCCAAAACCTGTTTTTACAATTTGTTTGAAAAGAATTTCATTTCCTTCCAAACCTTCTTTTCTGTTTCTGGTAAGTTTGATGACTCCAGATTTTACTTTTGGAGGTGGATTAAAAACGTTTTCGTGAACGGTAAAGAGATATTTCACATCATAATACGCTTGAACCAAAACTGACAAAATTCCATAATCTTTGGTTCTGGGAACCGCTGCGGTACGTTCTGCCACTTCCTTTTGGAACATTCCCACCATTTCTGGAATCTGTTGATAATTTTCTATAATCTTAAAAAGAATCTGAGACGAAATATTGTAAGGAAAATTGCCAATTATCGCTACTTCTCCAGAGAAAATATCATTTAAATTAATCTTGAGAAAATCACCTGTAAAATGTTTATTTTCAAGTTTTTGAAAATGTAATTTCAGATATTCTATGGATTCTGTGTCTATTTCTGCAACGTAAGTTTCGGTAGGTTTTTCTAGGAGATATTTGGTTAAAACACCAGTTCCAGGACCTACTTCTAATACATATTGATATGGTTGAAAGTCAAGACCTTCTACAATTTTTTTGGCAATATTTTCATCAGTTAAAAAATGCTGACCAAGATGTTTTTTTGCTTTTACGTTCAAAATTTTTAAGATTTTTTAACACAGTTTTGTGTTTGTTCAGGGGCAAATTTCGGAGTTTTTTTTCTATTTTAGCAGAAAATTTTTTATTGATGGCAAAATTAGCAGAAGATTTAAACAAGAAAAGGCTCCGTTCTAGCAACATTACCGTATCCATTAGTATTGCATTGGTATTATTTTTAGTAGGACTTTTTGGGTTGATATTGATAAATGCTCAAAAATATTCAGATTATATCAAAGAGCAATTGGTGGTAGAAGCTTATTTTGATGATTATATAGACCCTAGAGATTCTGCGAAAGCAGAGCAGTTGCAAAAATTAACTTACGAAAGAATAAAATTACAGCCTTTTGTGAAAAAAGCTAAATTTATTTCTAAGCAAGAAGCTACTGAACTTGCTAAAAAACAATTGGGTATAGAAACAGACGCTCTTTTTGAAGGAGATATTTTCCCACCATCTGTGGAAGTTACTTTGAAACCAGAATACGTAGATCCTGCAAAAATAAATGATGTTGTAAAAAAACTGAATGAAGTAGAAGGGGTAAAAGAAGTGAAAAACGACAGTAAATTGACGATTGAAGTTTACAATAACCTCAATAGAATTTTGACTTGGATTTTAGCATTTTCTATCTTATTCTTAATCGTAGCAATGGTGTTGATTAACAACTCTATCCGTTTAAAAATATTCTCTAAACGTTTCATTATCAAAACCATGCAATTGGTAGGTGCAAAACGCAGATTCATCCTTAAACCATTTGTAAAAGAAGCAGTCATTTTAGGAATTATCGGTGCTATTATTGGTTTAACAGCTTTATTTACAGGTTGGTATTTCTTTACCAGTGAAATCGGAACTCCATTTGTACAAGATACCAATCAATACATTTGGTTAGTTGCAATCGTATTTGGAGTGGGAATTCTTATTACCGTCATCAGTACAGTTTTTGCAACTTGGAGATTCTTAGCATCTAGCGTAGATGATTTATATTACTCATAGAAAATTTTAAAAATGTCTAAAAAACAAACTATAGAAAAGTCTGAATCCCAGCACAATCCTTTTTATTTTGGCAGAAAAAACTATCAACTCATGTTGGTAGGATTGGCTTTAATTTTAGCAGGATTTCTTTTAATGCTCGGTCCAGATGCTAATACAGTCGACGGAAAACTAGATCCTAATGCTTGGAATGAAGACATTTTCTCCATCAGAAGAATCAGAATAGCGCCGTTATTGGTAATTGCGGGATTTGTAGTTCAGGTTTTCGCGATTCTTAAAAGAAACAAATAAAAACATTTTAAAAACTAAAGAATTAAAAGATTTGAATTGGTATTTGAATCTTTTAATTTTTTTATCACAATACAGTTTATGGATTTAATCAGAGCAATTATCATTGCAATCATAGAAGGACTTACCGAATATTTACCCGTTTCTTCTACCGCACACATGATTTTCACGAGTTCATTTTTTGGAATTCAAGAAGATGAATTTGTTAAAATGTTTCAAGTTTCTATTCAGTTTGGAGCTATTTTGGCGGTAGTCTTTTTGTATTGGAAGAAATTTTTTGATTTTAAAAACATCAAATTCTATTTAAAATTGGCAGTTGCTGTTTTACCAGCTTTGGTTCTAGGAAAATTATTTGATGATAAAATAGAAACGGTATTAGAAAAACCAATTCCCATTGCAGTTGTTCTGATTTTGGGTGGTGTCATTTTACTATTTATCGATCAGATTTTCACCAAACATACGATAGATGATGAAAAAGATATTACTTTCAAAAAAGCACTAACGATTGGTTTTTGGCAATGTCTAGCGATGATGCCAGGAACGAGTAGAAGTGCGGCTTCTATTATTGGTGGGATGCAACAAAACCTTACCAGAAAAGCAGCTGCAGAGTTTTCATTCTTTTTGGCAGTTCCTACCATGTTAGCGGTTACCTTTTATTCAATTTTTGTAAAAGATTGGAATCATAATGGAGTTGAGCAAAAAGGTTACGAAATGATTTTTGCGACTCCAGAAAACACGATGAGTTTTTTTGTGGGGAATTTAGTAGCATTTGTAGTAGCAGTTATTGCGATTAAGTTTTTCATTGGTGTTTTGACCAAATACGGCTTCAAACCTTGGGGTTGGTATAGAATTATCGCAGGGATTTTATTGCTGATTTATTTTGGTTGGGTAAAATAATTTTATTTTATACTTTTTACATTGAACGCAGAAGATTTTTTAAACGGACAAATACTTTTGGTAGACAAGCCTTTGGATTGGACCAGTTTTCAGGCTGTTAATAAATTGAAGTACAAACTCAAAAGAGAGTTCCATCTTCCTAAAAAATTTAAAATCGGTCATGCTGGAACGCTGGATCCTAGAGCAACAGGCTTATTGATTGTATGCACCGGAAAATTCACCAAGAAAATTCCAGAAATTCAAGATGCACCAAAAGAATACATCGCCGAAATTAAAATTGGCGTACAAACCGAATCTTATGACACCGAAAAACCAGAAATCCTTCACACTGATTATTCACACATTTCAGAAGATTTCATCAAAGAAACTTTGGCAAAATTTGTAGGAGAAATTGAGCAAAAACCGCCTGTTTTTTCAGCCATAAAAATAGATGGAAACCGCGCTTATGATTTAGCAAGAGCTGGTCAAGAAGTAGAAATGAAATCTAGAAAAACGACCATTCATTATCTCAATAACATCGAAATTCATCTTCCTTTTGTCACTTTTACCGTAGGTTGCAGCAAAGGAACTTACATCAGAAGTTTGGCTCACGATATTGGTCAAAGTTTAGGAGTTGGTGCTTATCTTACTCAACTCAGAAGAACCAAAATAGGAGAGTACCATGTAGAAAATGCACACACAGAAATTTTGGAAAATGAGTTTAGATTTGAAAATTTCTAACCATGAAAAACTATTACTTTTTATTCATTTTTATTAGTTTTTTAGGATATTCTCAGCAAAAAGGAAATCTTAATCAAGGAATTTATTGGAGTACAGATGGACAAGTTGCCTATGGATTGGCAAAAGCAGTTGCAGACATCGTCAATGAAGATAACAATGTAGATTTTAATGCCAATGCTGGAATCACTTCTGTTATTGGTTTTCAACCGATTCATAGAATAGGTTTAGGCGCTGGTTTTCGATACAATTACATTTATGACAATATCCATAATTTGTACTTTCTGGTTCAGCCAAAAATTTATTTAGACAATACATCAGATTCTGGATATATCTATCTCAATGCAGGATTTGCCCTTACTAAAAGTGATGTAAGAAAAGCCAGAGTATATACTTTAGGCATTGGTGACCAAAACCCCATCAATGTGAGAATGAATTATTATTACTCCTTTTTTCTGGAAAATCACAGCATGAATTTCGGAGATGGACTAAAGAGTAACTTTTATATTGGTTTAAATCTTGGAATTACTTTTCACTCCAATAAAGTGAGAGAAGAATAAAAAAATTAAAATTTGTGGAAAGGCGTATCAATAAATATTTATCAGAAGTAGGTTTTTGTTCGAGAAGAGAAGCCGATAAACTTTTGGAACAAGGAAGAATTACCATCAATGGCAAAAAGCCAGAATTAGGAACTAAAGTTTCTGATGCTGATGAAATTTGCGTAGATGGCAAAAACATCAAAAAAACAGAAGAAAAACACGTTTATATCGCCTTTAATAAACCCATCGGAATTGTTTGTACCACAGATACCAAACGTGAGAAAAATAACATCGTAGATTACATCAATCACCCGAAAAGAATTTTCCCCATCGGTAGACTTGATAAACCTAGTGAAGGTCTTATTTTATTGACTTCTGACGGTGATATTGTGAATAAAATTTTACGTGCCAGAAACAACCACGAAAAAGAATACATTGTACGTGTAGACAAGCCGATCACCCCAAAATTTCTAGAAAAAATGCGCAATGGTGTTCCGATTTTAGACACCGTAACCAAAAAATGCGAAGTAGAACAAATTGACACACTGCAATTTAGAATTGTACTTACACAAGGGCTTAACAGACAAATCCGTAGAATGTGCGAATATCTAGGCTACGAAGTAAAAAAACTGAAGCGCATTAGAATCATGAACATCAAACTGGATTTGCCCATAGGAAAATGGAGAGATTTAACCGATGCTGAAATGAAAGAACTGGCTCAACTTCTCCAAGATTCTAGTAAGACTTTTGATTAAAATTATTCCATTCTTTTTTACAGGCTCTAAATCTTTTAATTCTTCTTCAGTAAAAAGCCTGTAAATAATTTTAAAAGTCTTTCCTAATGGTGTTTCTAGAGAAAAACCGCCTGGTCCGAAACCGTCTGTAACATCTAACGTGAAATGCGAAAATTTCCAGTATTCAAATAAATCTCTATCAATCCAAAATTCAAAACCATCTACCAAACCAATCATGGCATCATTTGTTCTTACGTAGAAATCTCCTTTTTCAAAACATTGAGGTTGGGTTCCTTCGCAGCAACCCCCAGCTTGGTAAAACATTAAATCACCGTGTTTTTCTTTTAGCGTTTTAATGACTTCCAACGCTTTTTCTGTTACGTCTAACCTTTTTACCATAATTTTTAATTTTAATAAAGATAAAAAAAGGAATGCTGATGAACAACATTCCTTAAAGTTTAAAACACAAATGATTTAGAAAAATCCTAGTTTATTTTTGTTGTAAGAAATCAACATGTTTTTTGATTGTCTGTAATGATCAAGCATCATTTTGTGGTTTTCTCTACCAATACCAGATTGTTTGTAACCTCCAAAAGGTGCGCCAGCTGGATATGCGTGATATTGGTTCACCCAAACTCTACCTGCTTTTATCGCTCTAGGAACTCTGTATAATTCATGTGCATCTCTCGTCCAAACTCCAGCTCCAAGTCCATACATAGTATCGTTCGCAATTTCTATCGCTTCTTCTGTAGATTTAAAAGTAGTTACTGCTAACACTGGCCCGAAAATCTCTTCTTGGAAGATTCTCATTTTGTTGTGCCCTTTAAAAATGGTTGGCTGAATGTAATAACCACCTTCTAAATCTCCACCTAGATGATTAACTTCTCCACCGCAAAGCAATTCTGCACCTTCTTCTTTGCCTAATTTGATATAAGAAAGAATTTTATCTTTTTGAATTTGTGAAGCTTGAGCACCCATCATTACGGTTGGGTCAAGAGGATTTCCTGTTTTGATGGCTTTAGTTCTTTCTACCACTCTTTCTAAGAATTTATCAGCAATAGATTCATGAACCAATAATCTAGAAGGACAAGTACAGATTTCACCTTGATTTAAAGCAAATAATACCGCTCCTTCAATGGCTTTGTCAAAAAATTCGTCATCTGCATCCATCACAGAAGGGAAGAAGATGTTAGGAGATTTACCTCCTAATTCTAAAGTCACTGGAATAATATTTTCTGTAGCATATTGCATTACCATTCTACCCGTAGCTGTAGAACCTGTAAACGCTGCTTTAGACACTTTTGGATTGGTTACTAAAGTTCTTCCTAACTCAGCGCCGAAACCATTGACAATATTCACCACACCTGCAGGAAGTAAATCTTCAATTAGCTCCATTAAAACCATAATAGAAACAGGCGTACTTTCTGCTGGTTTCAAGACTACGCAGTTTCCAGCAGCTAGAGCAGGAGCTAGTTTCCAAACCGCCATAAGAATAGGGAAGTTCCAAGGAATAATTTGTGCAATTACACCGATAGGTTCGTGTACGATAATTGAAACGGTGTCTTTGTCTAATTCAGAAATAGAACCTTCTTCAGCTCTTATTACACTAGAAAAATATCTGAAATGGTCTACTGCCAAAGGTAAATCTGCCGCCATAGTTTCTCTAATGGCTTTACCATTATCTACGGTTTCTACTGCAGCGATATAAGGTAGATTTTCCTCAATTCTATCCGCAATTTTATTCAAAATAATGCTGCGTTCTGTAGCAGAAGTTTCGCTCCATGTTTTGAAAGCTTCAGATGCTGCATCTACAGCCATTTCTATGTCTTGTTTCGCAGAATGTGCTGCTTTTGCCATAACTTTTCCATCAAGTGGAGAAAGCACTTCGAAATACTGTCCTGTAGAAGGAGCAGTCCATTTTCCATTAATGTAATTGTCGTATTTCTCTTTTAAAACCGGACGATTGATGTGTGTTGACATAATTTGTTGAATTTTTAATTTTCAGCCAAATTATCTTAAACATGACAAATGTCATGGTAAAATCGTCTCAAATGATAGTATAATAGTGTTTTGAAAATATTGATTATAATACTTTAATATAAGTCTTGTTTGATTGAAAAATTATTATATATTTAGCCAAATTGATTATTTTATCAAAAATATCATTCATAGTTTATGATACGAGAAGACAAACATTTGCTCTATACCCCTGAATTAACGGGACATGAGCAATTACAAAATATAATAGAAAACAAGACTACTTTCACCTTAAATAATTGTGAATTTTCTTTGTATGAAACGCACAAGAAGACAGAAGATGTTAAACTAAAGTTTAATGATTTGACTTTTACAGCGATGTTACGAGGGAAAAAGCACATGAAATTGGAAAATAAATCTGAGTATTTTGATTATTTTCCTGGTGAAACGGTTTTAGTTTCTCCTGGTGAAACAATGGTCATCGATTTTCCAGAGGCAGACGAAACTCCTTCACAATGTATTGCATTAAGTTTCAGTCCAGATTTTGTAGAAGAATCTTTGCATTATCTCAATACCAAATTGATGAAAGTAGACGAAAGCACTTGCTGGAGAATTTCTAGCAATGAATTTTATCTGTTCAACAGTTTGCCACTTGCTTCTGCAACCAATAATCTGATGAGAATTGCCATGGAAGATAACATGAATAAGGATATTATGGCAGATTTAGCACTGAAAGAATTGTTGGTAAGACTGATGCAAACTCAAGCAGGAAAACTCATTGAAAACGATTACAAAACCCTGAAAACTTCAAACCGATTGGCTTTTATCATAGATTATATTAAAAACAATCTGAATCAAAAATTAAGTATTGAACATTTGGCAAAATTGGCTTTCGTAAGTAAATCTAATTTCTTTAAACTTTTTAAATACGAACTCGGAACATCACCCAATGAATATATTCTTCAGCAAAGAATAAAACGTGCTAAAGAATTGCTCAAAGAAAACCAAAGCATCAAAGAAGTAGCTTTTGCTACTGGTTTTTCTGACACCAATCACCTCATCAAAACCTTTAAAACTTTTGAAGGTATTACTCCGAAAAATTATCAACGAAACTTATTTTCAGAATATAAAATCGTTTCTTAAATAAACAAAAAACCGCCTCAAAAATTTGAAGCGGTTTTTAAGTATAGTTGAATTAACAAATTTTAGTAAGAATTTTTCTCTACAAAATGCTTAGCAATTTTCTCAGTTAACGCGATTACGTTTGGCTGATTGGTATATTTTGTAAATCTTCTTAAACCAGAAAGCATCATTCTTTGCTCATCTCCATCAGCAAAAGAAACAATTCCTTCTTTAGCAGCTGCAATTACAGCTTCTACTGCTTTGTAAAGGTTTAATTGTGCCATTGCTGCTTCTATAGAATCTGGACCGAAGTTTTTCTCAACTCTTAGAATTGCAGATTCTGCCATGTAAATTTGGTTCAAGATTTCTGAAGCATTGATTAACAAGTGTTGTTGCTTTTCAATCTCCATCATGTATTTCTGAAGTGCAGCACCAGAAACCATTAAGAATACTTTCTTAAGATTAGCGATGATTGCTTTTTCTTCTGACATAAATTCTGAATAATCAGGCGTTTCAAAAGAAGGAATGCCCATTAATTCTTTACCAACTGCCATTGCAGGAGACATTAAATCGATTTCGCCTTTGAAAGCTCTCTTCACCAACATTCCTACAGAAAGAAGTCTGTTGATTTCGTTTGTACCTTCATAAATTCTAGAAATTCTAGCATCTCTCCACGCTGCTTCCATTGGTGTATCTTCAGAGAATCCCATACCTCCAAAAATCTGAATTCCTTCATCTGCTGCTTTTTGAGCGATGTCTGAAACATAAACTTTTAGGATAGAACATTCTACCGCAAATTCTTCCACACCTTTTAATTCTGCTTCTTGGTGAGACATTCCACCTGCAACTAAAGCATCAATTTTATCTTGAATATCTTGAGCCGCTCTATAAGAACCAGCTTCTGAAACGAAAGTAGCAGTAGCCATTTCCGCTAATTTTTTTCTAATGGCTCCGAAAGTAGAAATAGGAGTATTGAACTGTTTTCTTTCGTTCGCATAGTTTACAGAAAGGTTGAAAATTCTTCTCTGTGCATCTAAACAAGCAGCAGCCAATTTAATTCTACCTACATTTAATGCATTTAAAGCGATTTTGAAACCATTGTTTCTTTCACCTAAAAGACATTCTACAGGAACTTTCATATCATTAAAGAAAACCTGACGAGTAGAAGAAGCTCTAATCCCTAATTTGTGCTCTTCTTCACCGAAAGTAAGGCTTTCAGGATTTTCTAATTCACTTCTGTTTACTACAAAACCAGTGATATTTTTATCATCATCAATTTTAGCAAAGAATGTGAATGTATCTGCGAAACCTGCGTTAGAAATCCACATTTTTTGTCCGTTAATGATATAATGTTTACCATCTTCAGACAATTTAGCTTTTGTTTTTCCAGAGTTTGCATCAGAACCAGCATCTGGCTCAGTTAAACAGTATGCTCCGAATTTAGTTCCAGCTGCTAAATCTGGTAAATATTTTTGTTTTTGTTCTTCAGTTCCGTACAATAGGATAGGAAGCGTGCCAATTCCAGTGTGTGCTCCATAAGCAGTTGCCAATGAACCAGTTGCGCCAGAAATGTAATCACAAGCAATCATTGTTGAAACGAAACCTAAACCAAGTCCGCCATAATTTTCAGGAACTGCGATTCCTAAGAATCCCATTTCACCGATTTGTTTCATACACTCTTCAGTGAATGCGTAGTCTTTTTTCTCGAAACGCTCTTTGTTAGGAACTACAACTTTGTCAATAAATTCTCTTGCAGAGTCGCGAAGCATTTTTTGTTCCTCAGAAAAATCTTCCATCGTGAAGATATTCTTAGCTTCTATTTCTTTTATTAGGAATTCTCCTCCTTTTAATGTGCTCATATTATATATTAATTTTTTATTTTACAATAGTTCAATTACAGAAGCTGCGCCTTGTCCTGTTCCTACACACATTGAAACCATTCCGTATTTCACGCCTCTTAATTTCATTTCGTCAAGAAGTTGAACCGTCAATTTAGTTCCTGTACAACCTAGAGGGTGACCAAGAGCGATAGCTCCACCATTTACATTTAAAATTTCTGGATTTAAATCCAATTCTTTTTTAATCGCAACGGATTGAGAAGCAAATGCTTCGTTCAATTCAATTAAACCAATATCTTGAAGAGAAAGCCCAGCTTGTTTTAACGCTTTTGGAATGGCGTAAATTGGTCCAACTCCCATAATTCTTGGCTCTAAACCAACAGCTGCATAAGAAACTAATCTTGCAATTGGCTCAAGGTTTAATTCTTTTACCATTTCTTCTGACATTACTACTACGAAAGCAGCACCATCAGACATTTGAGAAGAGTTTCCTGCGGTAACAGAACCTCCAGCTGCGAAAACAGGTCTTAATTTTGCCAAACCTTCAACAGAAGTGTCTGCTCTAGGACCTTCGTCTACTGAGAAATCAAATTTTTTGGTTTGAACTTTTTGATTTTCATCTAAGAAATTATATTCTACAGGAATTGGAACGATTTGTTTTGCAAATTTTCCTTCAGCAATAGCTTTCAAAGCTTTTTGATGAGATTCAAAAGCAAACTGGTCTTGTTCTTCTCTTGTAATTTTATATTGCTTAGCAACTTCTTCTGCAGTATAACCCATTCCCCAATAATAATCTGGGTTAGATTTAGCATAATGACTTTCTGGAACTGGTTTATAACCGCCCATTGGAATGAAAGACATACTTTCTGCACCTCCTGCAATAATACAATCTGCCATTCCTGCTTGAATTTTAGCAGAAGCAATCGCAATCGCTTCAGAACCAGATGCACAATATCTATTTACGGTAACTCCTGGAACTTTATCGGTATTTAATCCCATTAAAGAAATGAGACGTGCCACGTTTAAGCCTTGTTCTGCTTCTGGCATTGCGTTACCAACGATTAAATCGTCGATTCTATCTTTATCTAATTGTGGCAAATCTGCCATCAATTTTTCTATAACTTTTGCAGCCATTACATCTGGTCTGGTAAATCTTAAACTTCCTTTCGGAGCTTTACCAACCGCTGTTCTGTAACCTGCTACTATATATGCTGTTTTATTTGACATATTTTTTAAATTTTAAATTTTGATTTCGCCACTTCGTGGCATTTTTATTTATGGCTTTTAATTTCATCGGGCTTTACCCGATGCTATTTTATTTCGCCACTTCGTGGCTCAAAACTTGATTTTTAATATTTTTAGTTTCTTAGCGGTTTACCTTTTTGTAACATAAACTGAATTCTCTCAAGTGTTTTTCTTTCACCACACAATTGTAAGAATGCTTCTCTTTCAAGATTCAATAAATATTGTTCTGTAACTACAGTTGGTTCAGAAAGATTACCACCAACCATTACATAAGCCAATTTATCTGCTATTTTCTTATCGTGTTCAGAAATGTAATTTCCAGTTAACATTTGGTCAGTTCCTACATAGAACATACCTAATGCACCTTGCCCAAGAACTTTTACTTTCTGTTGAATTGGTTGAGTATAACCTTGTTCTGCCATTAATTTAGCTACTTTCTTCGCTTCAGCAATTTGACGGTTTTTGTTTACCACCACGATATCTTTGTGATTTTGAAGAATTCCCATATCATAAGCTTCGTGAGCAGAAGTTGCAACTTTACCCATTGCGATATTCATAAAAGCTTCTCGCATTCTATTGTTTTTAACATCATCAGCAGCGAATTCTTTAGAAGTTCTCAAAGCGAATTCTTTAGTACCACCACCACCAGGAATTACACCCACTCCAGTTTCTACTAAACCGATGTAAGTTTCTGCAGCAGCAACTACTTTATCAGCATGCATGGTCATTTCGCAACCACCACCCAAAGTTAATCCGTGAGGAGCAACTACAACAGGAACAGAAGAGTAGCGAACTCTCATCATCGATTTTTGGAAGTAAGCAATTGCCATATTCAAATCATCCCAATCCTGCTCGATTGCCATCATCAAAATCATCGCTAAATTTGCTCCAACAGAGAAATTAGCTGCTTGATTTCCGATTACTAAACCGTCGTATTCTTTTTCTGCTAAGTCGATAGCTCTGTTTAAACCATCTAGAACTTCACCACCAAGAGAATTCATTTTTGAACGAATCTCAAAGTTGATGATTCCGTCTCCTAAATCTTGGATTGCAGAACCAGAATTGCTCCACAATGTTTTATTTTTTCTGATATTATCAAGAATGATGAAAGCTTCTTGACCAGGAATATTGTTGTAATTTCCAGAATTTTTGTCGAAGAAAATACTTTGTCCTTCTTCATTTACTTTGTAGAATGATTCTACGGATTTTACCCATTCTGAAACGGTAAAACCTGCTTCTGTAGCCAATTCAATGCCTTTTTGAACACCTACAGCATCCCAAATTTCGAAAGGTCCGTTTTCCCAACCGAAACCAGCTTTCATCGCATCATCTACTTTGTAAAGCTCGTCTGAAATTTCAGGAATTTTGTGAGAAACATAAGCGAAAAGAGCTCCCAGAGATTTTCTGTACAATTCGCCTGCTTTGTCTTTTCCACCAATTAAAACTTTGAATCTGTCAATTGGTTTATCAATATTTTTAGTGAGTTCAAGCGTTGCAAAATTTGCTTTTCCTTGATTTTCGTATTGATAAGAATCTAAATTAAGACCGTGAATTTCTGATTTTCCATCAGCATTTTTCACTTTTTTGTAGAAACCTTGTTCCGTTTTAGAACCTAACCATTTGTTTTCCATCATCATATTGATGTAATCTGGCAAAACAAAAGTTCCTTTGAATTGCTCATCTTCTACACCAGAAGCGTGAACACCGTTTGCTACGTGAACCAAAGTATCTAAACCTACCACGTCTGCTGTTCTGAAAGTTGCAGATTTAGGTCTACCAATAACTGGACCTGTTAATTTATCAACTTCAGTTACATTAAGACCAATAGATTTTACATTGTGAAGTAAATTCATCATAGAAAAAACTCCAATTCTGTTTGCGATGAACGCTGGGGTATCTTTTGCTAAAACCGTAGTTTTTCCTAAGAATTTAGCGCCATATTCCATGTAGAATTTCACGATTTCAGCATCGGTATCATTGGTAGGAATAATTTCTAAAAGCGGTAAATATCTTACCGGGTTAAAGAAGTGCGTTCCTGCAAAATATTTTTTGAAATCATCACTTCTGCCTTCTACCAACATATTAATAGGAATACCAGAAGTATTAGAAGACACCAAAGTTCCAGGTTTACGGAATTGTTCGATTTTTTCGTAAACAGACTTTTTAATGTCTAATCTTTCTACTACCACCTCGATAATCCAATCTGTATTTTTGATTTTTTGCAAATCATCATCAAAATTTCCTACAGAGATTCTTTCTGCAAACTCTTTTTTATAAAGTAGAGCAGGGCTGGCTTTTACTAATTTAGCCAAACTTTCTGTAGCAATTCTGTTTCGTACTGCTTTGTCTTCTTTGGTAAGACCTTTTTTCTGTTCAGCTTCTGTTAATTCAAACGGAACAATATCAAGAAGGAGAACTTCTACGCCAATGTTTGCAAAGTGCGCAGCAATTCCGCTTCCCATAATTCCTGAACCAAGAACTGTAACGTGTTTAATTCGTCTTTTCATTATAAATATAGGTTTATTTTTTATTGTTCATATCATTAGCAATTTTCAAAATCTCTCCCATGACTTCTTTAAAAACAGAAAATTTCTCTGGGTCTATTTTTTCTACTACTTTTTTATTAAATCCTACAACTACCTCTTTTGAAAGGTTTCTAGATTTAAGTCCTTTGTCTGTAAGTTTAATAATTACTTCTCTTTTATCAGAAGTTGTTTTTTCTTTGTAGATATAACCATTATCTTCTAAAAGTTTGATAATTCTAGTCAAAGAAGTGGGCTCAATAGCCATTTTAGGACCAAGATTGGTACTTCTTGTTCCTTCTTTAGGATCGATTTTAAGTAGTGTTAAAGCTTGTACAGCAGTAGAATTATGCATAGAAGCTTGTTCGGAGTACATTTTACTCACTGCCAACCAAACTGATTTAAGCATTAAGTCTACATTTTCTACTTTCTCTTTAGTCTTAGTTTCCATTTTTAAAAAATGTTATGCGTGCATAGCAAATATAAAAAAAATACTATGCGTGCATAGCATTTTTTATTACAAACAGATAACTTATTGATTATGTGATAATTATTTATTATGCAGAGAATAATAGAATGAAATTGAAAATGAGAAATTTCAAACGAAAAACGCTGATTATAAGCAATTTCTAATTGATATCAGTATTTCGTCAATAGATTGACAAGAAAACCTGATGTTTTGGTAAAAAATCTCCCAAAATGCACCCTGAAATTCTATTTTAAAACCAGAAAGGTCTCTTTTAAAGTTTTTTTGCAAAGCAGAGTACAACATTTCTTTTTCTAAAAATGGAGCTATAATTTCAGGTGAAACAAAGTCTTCATTGATGGTAAAAAGTCGAGGATTGGTCAATAAATCATTCTTCAAAAGAATGTCTTCTGCCAAACCTTCTTGGAGATTTTGGTCATTAATAAACCAAATTTTATCTGAAAATTCTTTAGCCAATCGCCAATCGTGAGAAGAAAAAAGAATGATTTTATTGTGGTTTTTAGCCAAATCTCTCAACAATTTTAAGATGATTATTTTATTTTCTTCGTCTAAATGAGTTGTAGGTTCATCTAAAACAATCATAGGAGAATTCTGTGCTAAAGCTCTTCCAATAAAGGCTTTTTGAAGATTTCCATCTGACAATTTCTGCAACTGAATATTTCTATATTCTTCCAGCTTTAACTGAGAAATAATGCTGTTGACATGTTCTATATCTTCAATTTCTAACTGATAATAAAAAGGCAAATGAATGAATTTTCCAAGGGAAATTAAATCTTCTGTGGTGTAATTTGCGGGAATTTGAGATTTTGCAAAAACCACTGCTATTTGTTCTGCAATTTCTTTATCTGTAAGTTTTTTATTTGATTTTTTGTTGATGAAAATTTCTCCATTCAAAGTTGGAATTTGATTGAGAATTGACTTAATTAATGTAGTTTTACCTACACCATTATTACCAATCAGCAAACAAACATCACCGTAATCCAATGACGCATTAACCTCTGAAATAAGAGGTTTTTGGTAACCAATTGTTGTATTTTTTATTTGTAAAAACATAATTTTTGTTTCCCTCAGATTTCGCAAATTATTAGTTGATTACTGTCCAAATATTTTTAAGAACAGAATGTATTCTTTCAATTTGATAAGGTATAGTGATAAATAATATAATAGGTGTTATACCCAATAAAATCCATAAAACATTTAAACCAAATTTTTTAAAATATAAAATAGGTAAAATTAATGATGAAATCATAGAAATAGGAAGGGCAAAAAACATCCACCAAATATGAGCATATTGATAAATCCAATGACATTCTTTATTTAACCTATAAAAATCTGAAAATTTCATCAACAAAAAACTTATTATAAATAATGAGATATTTGCAATAATTATTTTTTTTAAAGATATATTTTTATTCATATAAAATCTGCGAAATCTGCGGGAAAATTATTCATTTATTTTTTCTTCAAAATCATCATCAGAATTACAGGTACTCCAAACAAACTCGTAATGACATTAATTGGGAATTGAGAAATCTCTGAAATAATAGAGAAAAACTCCATAATAAAAACTCCCAGAATCATGTTCAAAATCCACTGTTGCCACAATTTCGCAGGCGAATAAATCATTCTGCTAAAATGAGGAACTACGATTCCTATAAACAAAATAGGCCCTAAAAACGCTGTAACAGAAGCAGAAAGTAGGGAAGAAGCAATGATGACAAAATATTTCAGTTGCTCTAAATTTACCCCTAAACTTTTAGCATATTGATTTCCTAAACTATTCCCGATGAGCGGTTTTATGCTTTTGAAACTTAAAAACAAACCAACTAATACTACAATGAATAGCACCCAAAGTTGATTTCTGGTCACCTGATTATTTGCACCAAAACTCCATAAAATATAGTTTTTCAGACTTTGATTTTCTGCATATAATTGTAAGATAGAAACTACTGCTCCAGCTAAAGCAGAAACCAAGAAACCAAAAATAATCAGATATGATTTATCTTGAAATTTTCTAGAAAAAATCAATAAAATACTCATCAGAAAAAGGCTTCCAAGAATTGCAGAAATACTGATGAAACCATTTTGCAAAAATTCTGGTAAAGTAAAATCTTGAGAAAAAAAGATGTAAAAGGCTACGCTTAAACTCGCAACAGAAGTTATCCCAAGAACCGAAGGTCCTGCTAAAGGATTTTGAAAATATTCTTGCAAAAGAAATCCAGAAGTAGGAATAGAAACGCCTGCTAGAAACATCGCTAAAACACGATTCATTCTGAGTTCTGCAATTTGTGAGTTCTGAGCATTGCCATCAAAAAAATCTGCTAAACCTAGTTTTATAAAGCCTATATTTAAATTGATGAGAATCGTAATCACCACCAATGAAAACAGGAAAATAAGAATGGTTTGGAAGGTTTTATTGTTCACAGATTTTATTTAAAAACTTCACAAATTTAATTTAAAAAAATCTATGAAAAAGAAAACTCTCGCTGATTTTGCAAATTTTTGCAGATTTTTTTGAGTCTATACATCTGCTTAATCAGCCCCATCTGCGAGAGAAATATTTTATTTAAAAGAATTCAGTTTTGCATCTAAATCTTCTTTGCTCATCATTCCTACTGTTTCTATTTCTTTATCACCTTTTTTAATCACGGTAAAAGGAATAGAACCACCGTCCCAAGTCTTGGTAATAGTAGTGAAATAATCTGGTGCAATCATAGAAGCATCAAAAAGAACTACATTTTTTCTGATATTGTATTCATCCGCAAAATCACTTACAGCGGTGTTCCAATCTTCTTTAGCATCTACACTTACAAAGGTAAATTTCACTGGTTTTCCTTTTAGTTCTTCCATTTTTTCTTTGAAATGCGGAATCTCTTTCATACAAGGTCCACACCAAGTTGCAAAGAAATTGGTTACATAAATGGTGTCATTTTTTTGTGGTGCAACCATTGCTTTTAATTGTTCTTGATTTACTTCAGGCAAAGCATTAGCAGGAGTTACAGCTGAACTATCTACTGTTTCAGTGGTTGTTTCTTCTGTTAATTGGTCTGGAGTTTCGTTCTTTTTACAAGAAAATAGTGCGGTTAATATAAGTGTGGAAAAGATTAATTTTTTCATAAATATTAATTGTTTATTTTTGTTATGGAATTGATTATTGAGTCGATTTTACAAATATAATAAAATCAAAATGCTTCTTTTGATATATTTGTTACCAACGAATTTAGAATTATTTTATTGAGAATCATTTTAGACATATTTAAAAAATTTTTCTTGTTGATAGAACTAGGATTTTTGCTGATGATATTGGCAAACTTCTGGGTATTTTCTCTCACCGAAGGAAGAACGTATACTAAAATTTCTAAAATTCCGCCAAGAGAAGTAGCACTGGTTCTGGGAACTTCTCCAAAAACGATGGCAGGAAATGCCAATCCTTATTTTATTTCTAGAATGGATGCCACTGCGCTGCTTTATCATCATGGAAAAATCAAAAAAATCATTGTAAGTGGCGAAAAAAGTAAAGGCTATAACGAACCAAAAGCCATGAAAAATTTCTTGATTTACCAAGGTGGCGTTCCCGAAAACATTATTCTAGAAGACCCAAAAGGTTTTAACACTCGCGAAAGTATTCTAAGATGCAAAAATGAATACAAACAAAAAAACGTAATCATTGTTTCACAAGGATTTCATAACCTTAGAGCTTTATTTTTTGCAAGAAATATTGGCATGAACGCATTAGGATTTGATGCCCAAGATGTTACTAAATATCAGAGTTATTACAGAAATCACTTTAGAGAATTTCTCGCAAGAGTACAGGCTGTAGTATATTATATTTTTGGAATTTCAAATGAAGAAGAACATCTGAAAAAATAAGGTTTCAGACCAAAAAAGAACGCATCAATCAACCAATTATTTAGGAATTTAGCTAAATTTGTAAAAAATATATTTTTAATGTTAGTAATAGGTATTGCAGGTGGAACTGGTTCTGGTAAAACCACCGTAGTGAATAATATTTTGCAACAATTGAATGCAGAAGGTGTAAATGTACTATCTCAAGACAATTATTACCATGATAATCACCAATTATCACTCTCAGAAAGAGAAGCGCTGAATTATGACCATCCAAAATCAATCGATTTTGAATTATTGGTAAAACATGTAAAAGCACTTAAAAGAGGAGAAAACATAGAACAACCTTTGTATTCTTTCGTAACGCATTCTAGAACGGGAGACCATGTTACTGTAGAGCCTAAAAACGTTTTAATTGTAGAAGGAATTCTGGTTTTGACCAATCAGGAACTTTTAAAGGAATTCGATCTTAAAGTATTTGTACATGCAGATTCAGACGAAAGATTAATCAGAAGAATTAAGCGTGACACACAAGAGCGCGGTAGAGATTTACACGAAGTTCTTCACCGTTATCAAACTACGCTGAAACCGATGCATCAAGAGTTTATAGAACCTTCTAAAAACGAAGCAGACCTTATTGTTCCTAACATGAGAAAAAATTCTGTAGCTATTGATTTTCTTTCTACAGTCATTAACAACTCTCTTAAAAAAGCCTATTAATGAAGGAACTAATTAAAGATATTCAGAAAAAATCTCCGAGTTGGCGTTTCGTGCAGAAATACCTTCTCAATAAATATTTCATTACCATTTTTCTTTTTTTGGTATGGATGATTTTTTTTGATTCCACATCTTGGTTAGTCATCAAAGATTTAAACAAAGAAATAGACAAATACGAAGAACAACTCTCGTATTACAAGTCAGAATATCATAAAAATGATGCTTTCTATAAAAAGCTCATGAATAACAAAGCAGAAAAAGAAAAGTTTGCGCGAGAAAATTATTTTATGAAAAAGAAAAATGAAGAAATTTTCATTCTCGTGGTAGACAGTTCTGCCATAAAACAAAAAGAAGAAGAATAAACAAATTATCTTGAATTTCGAATGTTGAAAAACATTTGAACATAAAACAAAAAACCATACATTATGTTTGCTCAAGTTACCCTTCAGGATTGGGAAAATCTGGTCAAAAAACAATTGAAAATAGAAGATATTTATGCCGTTCTTACCAAAGAAAACTTGGAAGGCATTTCTGTAAAACCTTATTATGCCGACACTGATTTTATCTTAAAAAACCTGCCAAAAGTAGAAGAATCTACGCATTTGGTCGCAAAATATCAAGATAATTTAGAAGAGCATGCTTATGCGTTTTTACTAGAGCATAATGTAGAACATTTGACTGAAAAAACACTTTTCGTAGCCAACAAAGATTTGGCAGGACACATTTCTCTTGCAGATGATAATCAATATATTTCTTTGATAGATGTTTTTGAAAATCAAGAAATCAACACAAAATTAGCGGAGGAATTATTGTCTAAAAATTTCAAAAGAAATATTGCGGTAGATATTACTTTCTATCAAAATGCTGGAGCTTCTATCACGCAACAATTGGCTTTAGCATTAGCAAAAGCAAAAGACTTAGCAGAAGTTTTTGGGGCTGAAATTTTAGAAAAATTGGTTTTCAAATTTGCAGTAGGCGGGAATTATTTCTTTGAAATTGCAAAAATCAGAGCATTTAAAATCCTTTTCAATCAACTTTCTAAAGAATTCGGACTAGACAGCATTCCTTACATTTTCACAGAAACTTCGCTAAGAAATAAAGCTAAAAACGACGAAGAAAATAACCTTATTCGTTCTACTTTAGAGCTTTCTGCAGCCATGATTGCTGGTTCTGATGCGGTTTATAGCAATGATTTTAAAGTACAAAATTCCAATTCACTTTCAGAGGAAATTTCATTTAAACAACAAATTGTTTTAGCATACGAAAGTATTATTAATGTCTTTGACGATGCTGCCAACGGAAGTTATTATATTGAAGAAATTACCCATCAATTCGCAGAAAACGCTTGGAAATTATTCTTAGAAATCGAAAATTCTGGTGGTTTTGTTGAAAATCTAAAATCTGGAAAAATTGCTGAAATGATCTATCAACAAGCAATTGCAGAACAAAATTGGGTAGAAGAAGGTAAAATAAAACTCATTGGTGTAAATCTTTACCCAAAACTAGAAAAAACTAAATCTGTAGAACAACTTTATAACGCTCAGGAAATAAAACCAGTAAGATGGGCTGAAATGTTTGAATAAAATGGAACAGAAAATAAGAATATTTCCTCTTCATGACGATGAAGATGATTTCTATAAATTTAAAATAGAAATATCTAATCATAATTGTTCTATAATTTCTGAATTTTATGGTTATTCTGATGTTTTTAATGACTTCAGTAATAAATTGATTGGTTTTCCAAAATCAATTTCTGATGAAATAATTTTTGAAATTGGAGAGGATTCAAAAACTTGGGCTTATCATTTTTTATTTAAAGTTTTGTGTTATGAAGCAAACGGTAATTCCGCAATTCATATTAAAATTTCAAATAATAAAGAGTTTGCAGATGTTGAAAATTCAGAATTTGTAATTAAAACAAAGCCTGCTTCATTAAATAAGTTAGGAAAATCTCTAAATGAATGGAATCCTTATAATAATAAAGAGTTTATATGGATTGCAGAAAATATTTAATCTGTGAAACTATTAACAAAAGAAATACAAAAATATATCAATGCAAATCTAAACACAGATTTGCATTCTTTGTTATTGAAAAAATCTCCATTTCCAGAGGTTTCTATGCAAGAATTGGTTCAGCAAATCAAAGGTAGAAAAGTAGCTGAAAAAAAGTTTCCTTTTTTGAATCAAGAAAACATTATTTTTCCGCCCAATCTTAATTTAGAACAGGCTTCATCACAAGATACCGCAGACTTCAAAAAACAGTTTTTTAAAGGAAGAAAATTCATTGATTTAACGTGTGGTTTTGGAATTGACGCTTATTTTATTTCTCAGAATTTTGAAGAAATTACTTTAATAGAGCAGAATGCAGAGCTTTTAGACATCGTAAAACACAATTGGGAAGTTCTCGGAAGAAAAGCGAATTTCATCAACAAAAAATTAGAAGATTTTCTCACAAACAATAAAGAAAAATTCGATTTAATTTATCTAGATCCTGCAAGAAGAGATAACCATAACAGAAAAGTATTTCTTTTGGAGGATTTGTCGCCTAATATTATTGAAATTCAAGAGCAATTAAGTGACATTTCACCTGAAATTTTAATAAAACTGTCACCGCTGATTGATATTCAGCATTTGGTTGCTTCGCTCAAAAATATTTATAAAATATGGATTATTGCGGTCAAAAATGAAGTAAAAGAAGTTTTGGTTTATCTCAAGAAAAAAGAAAATAGGCCAGAAATTTATTGCATAAATTTACAATCTACAGAACCTGAATTTCACTTTAATTTAGATGATGAAAAAAACTGTCAATCAGAATTTTCAGCTCCTAAAAAATACATTTACATTCCAAATAATTCTGTATTAAAATCTGGAGCTTTTAATTTAGTTTCAGAGAAATTTGGTTTGATAAAATTACATCAGAACACACATATTTATACTTCCGAAGAAAAGATAGAACATTTCCCAGGAAGAATTTTTGAAACTGAAGAAATCAATTCAAAAGCGATAAAAAAGGGTGAACAATTTAATATCATCACCAAAAATTTTCCTTTAAAACCTGAAGAGATCAAGAAAAAATACAAAATAAAAGACGGCGGAAACCAATACCTTATCGCGGTAAAATCTCTTTCTGGTAATCATTTCCTAGTAGGAAAACTTCTTGATTAAGAAAATTTTAAGTTTTTTTTGTGGTAAACTCAATATTTCTTACTTTTGGAAAAATTTATAAACGTAATAATTTAGATATGAAAAAATTGGTATTTGCTGTAGCTGCAGCGTCTTTTTTAGTTTCTTGTGGTTTACCTGAAGGAGGAAACAAGGGAGTTTTGAAAAAAACTGAAGATGTAGTAAGATATGACGATGAAAATGCTGAAGCGCCTACTTACAAAGAAAAAACTGACTCTGCTACTGTAGAACAACCAGCTGCTGCAGAAGCTAAGGTAGATAGCACTGCTAAAAAATAAGATATTTTCTCATACAAAATAGATGTCTTGCGATTGCGAGACATTTTTTATATTTACTAAAATTTTAAAACAATGTCGGACACACAAAGTTATATCCAACAAAACAAGCAACGTTTTCTAGACGAATTGATAGAATTATTGAAGATTGCTTCTATTTCTGCAGACCCAGCTTACAATCAAGATGTGCTCAATTGTGCTGATGCTGTGGCAAAACACCTTGCCAATGCAGGAGCAGATCAAGTAGAAATCTGCGAAACCAAAGGTTATCCTGTGGTTTATGGTGAAAAAATCATCAATCCAGAATTACCAACCGTTTTGGTTTATGGTCACTATGATGTACAACCTGCAGATCCATTAGAATTATGGGAAAGCGGACCATTTGAACCTGTGGTTAAAAAGACAGAACTTCATCCAGAAGGTGCGATTTTTGCAAGAGGAAGTGCAGATGATAAAGGCCAATTCTTTATGCACGTAAAAGCTTTTGAAGCCATGATGAAAACCAATTCTCTACCTTGTAATATTAAATTCATTATTGAAGGAGAAGAAGAAGTAGGTTCTGTAAGTTTAGCTGGATTTTTAGAAGAAAATAAAGAAAAACTTTCTTGTGATGTCATCTTAATTTCAGATACTCATATTTATTCTAACGAACAACCGACTGTGACGACTGGTCTTAGAGGTTTAAGTTATATGGAAGTAGAAGTAGAAGGTCCGAACAGAGATTTACACTCAGGATTATATGGTGGTGCTGTTCCTAACCCAATTAATGTTTTAGCAGAAATGATTGCTAAACTTCATGATGAAGAAGGAAGAATTACCATAGATGGTTTTTATGATAATGTAGAAATCGTTTCTGCGGAAGACAGAGCAGAAATGAATAAATTAAAAGACAATCCAGAAGAATTCAAAAAATCAATTGGTTTAAGCGGAGTAGAAGGTGAGACAGGTTACACTACCTTAGAGAGAACTTCTATAAGACCAACTCTTGATGTAAACGGAATTTGGGGAGGTTACACAGGTGAAGGCGCTAAAACCGTGATTCCTAGTAAAGCATTTGCTAAAATTTCTATGAGATTGGTTCCTTATCAAACAGACGAAGAAATTACTGAAAAATTCACGAAATATTTTGAAAAAATAGCTCCCGCTTCTGTTAAGGTAAAAGTTACTCCTCATCACGGTGGAAAGCCTTACGTTTTACAGAGCAATACTAAAGAATTCCAAGCGGCTAAAAAAGCTATGGAAAAAGCCTTTGGTAAAGAAGTTTTACCATATAGAAGTGGCGGAAGTATTCCTATTACTTCTCTTTTTGAGAAAATTTTGGGAGCAAAATCAGTTTTAATGGGCTTCGGTTTAGATTCTGATGCGATTCACTCGCCAAATGAACACTACGGATTGTATAATTTCTACAAAGGAATAGAAAGTATTCCATATTTCTTTGAATTTTATACTCAACAATAAATTTTAAGTTAATCCTCAGTCGAAAAGATTGAGGATTTTTTATTTCTGCTTAAAAATTGAGAATTAACTCCACATTTTTGGGAAAGAAAAAACCATTAATTTGTGGTAATTTTTAATGATTTCAAAAATTATTTCCGAAATAAAATCTCAAAATTTCCTTTATTTCAGGCAATTATTGTATATTTATGCATTGAATATAAATATTTTTAGAGTATTATGCATGCATAATATATTTTTATTTAAATTAGCAAACAATCAAATAAGAAAAATTGAACCTTATGAAATCGCCGTGATTACCAAAACTAATTATAATGATGAATGAGCGATTGCATTTGACCTAAAAAAAACAATAAAATTCTACATATGAAAATATTAGTTTGTATTAGTAGTGTTCCAGATACTACTTCTAAAATTAACTTTACTGCAGATAAATCTGCTTTTGACAAAAACGGAATTCAGTGGGTAATTAATCCTTACGACGAATTTGCTCTTACAAAAGCTGTAAAATTACAAGAATCTCAAGGCGCTACAGTGACCATCGCTACTGTAGGTGACGCTGCTACTGAAGCTGTAATGAGAAAAGCTCTTGCTATTGGTGCAAATGACGCAATAAGAGTAAACGCTGAACCAAAAGACAGCATTACCGTAGCTAAAGAATTGGCAAAAATTGTAGAAGAAGGTGGTTATGACTTGGTACTTTGCGGTAAAGAATCTATTGATTATAATGGTGCTGCAGTTCCAGCAATGATTGCTCAATTACTTAATAGACCTTTCGTAAACGCTTGCGTAGGTTTAGAAGTAAACGGTGCAGAAGCTACTGCAGTAAGAGAAATTGAAGGAGGAAAAGAAACTTTAACTGTAAAAATTCCTGCTGTAATCGCTGGTCAAAAAGGTATGGTAGAAGAAAAAGACCTTATCATTCCTAACATGAGAGGAATTATGTCTGCTAGAACTAAACCTTTAACCGTAAAAGAACCAACTGAAACAGATGTTAAAGTAAGTGCAGTATCTTTTGATGCTGTTCAGGCAAGAGCTCAAGTAAAACTAGTTTCTGCGGATAATCTAGATGAATTGGTAAGATTACTTCACGAAGAAGCAAAAGTTATTTAACAAATTATTAATCCATTTGAAATTTGAAATTTGAAATTCAAAAAATCTCAAATCTTAAATCTCAAATCTCAAATCTTTTTAAATTATGTCAATTTTTGTATATACCGAAAATATTTCAGGAGCATATAAAAAAGCGGCTCTAGAAGCTGTTTCTTACGCAAAAACAGTTGCAGATATGTCTGGAACTGATGTAGTAGCGGTAAGCATTAATCCTACAGATGCTGCAGATGTTCTTTACAAATACGGAGCTTCTAAAGTGGTTACTCTAAAAAGTGACGCACTTAAAAGTTTCAACCCAAAAGCTTATGCAGAAGCTCTTGCTACTGTAGTAGATGGAGTGGTAGTTTTCCCGCATTCTACAGATGCTAGTTCTGTAGCTCCTATGCTTGCTGTGATTAAAAACGCTTCATTATTAACCAATGTAGTTTCTGCTCCAGTTGCTGTTTCTCCATTCGAAGCGAAGAGAAAATCTTTCTCTGGAAAAGCTTTTATGGATGCTAAAGCTCATGGCGAAAATGTAGTGGTTACTGTTTCTCAAAACTCTTTTGGAGTAAAAGAAAATCCAGTAGCAGGTTCTGAAGAAGTAAAAGAAGTTTCTGTTTCTGCAGAAGGTCTTACTGTGGTGAACCAAGAAAAATCTTCAGGAAAATTAGACCTTAAAGAAGCAGAAGTAGTAGTTTCTGCAGGTAGAGGAATGAAAGGCCCTGAAAACTGGGGAATGATTGAAGAATTAGCTAATGTTTTAGGTGCAGCTACTGCTTGTTCTAAACCAGTTTCTGATATCGGTTGGAGATCTCACTCAGAACACGTAGGACAAACCGGTAAAGCCATCGCTCCTAATTTATACATAGCAGTAGGTATTTCTGGTGCTATTCAGCACTTGGCTGGTGTAAACTCTTCTAAAACCATCGTAGTGATTAATAATGATGCAGAAGCGCCATTCTTTAAATCTGCTGATTATGGAGTAGTAGGAGATGCTTTCCAAATTATTCCTGCACTTACAGAAAAAATTAAAGCATTAAAAGGACACTAAAACATCATCCTTTTTAAAAATATCAATCCGAGAT
This sequence comes from Cloacibacterium caeni, assembly GCF_907163125.1. Classification (NCBI taxonomy): domain Bacteria; kingdom Pseudomonadati; phylum Bacteroidota; class Flavobacteriia; order Flavobacteriales; family Weeksellaceae; genus Cloacibacterium; species Cloacibacterium caeni. Next base: position 946,188 of record NZ_OU015319.1, on the reverse strand, counting down.
TTTTATCTCGGATTTTTTTGTCGTTGCAGAAGCCAAAATTTTTTATTTCTTTTGAAGAATAATTGAATTTCTCATTATATAAAAAGCAAAATCAATTTTATCATCAAAACTTGTGAAATAAATCATCTGATGGCAGTGATAAAATTTTAAATATCAAATGTTAAATTTTAAAAATTAAAGTATATTTGTATTCATGGATTATAAACAACTAATCATACGCGGAATATCTTATAGCCAAACTCAATCTGGAGCTTATGCACTGCTTCTGGAACATGAAGAAACTGGCGTAAAACTACCTGTAGTAATTGGTAATTTTGAGGCTCAATCTATTTCTTTAGGTTTAGAAAAAGACTTGCGACCACCTCGTCCACTCACGCATGATTTATTTACCAAATTTGTAAATTCTACGCATTACACTCTAGAATCGGTAATTATTTATCAAATTATTGACGGCGTTTTCTTCTCTAATCTCAATTTTAAAAATACAGAAAACGGAGAAGAACTTATTTTAGATGCCAGAACTTCTGATGCCGTAGCAATGGCAGTACGTTTTGATGCTCCAATCTATACTACAGAACAAGTATTGAACGAAGCTGGAATTCTTCTAGAAATTGACAATAACAATGAATTGCCAGAACCTGAAACTGCTTCAGAAAGTGAAACTTCTGACCTTAAAAAACTCAGCACAGAAGAATTACAAATTTTATTAGACGATGCAGTGAGAGAAGAAGATTATGATACCGCTATGGAAATCCAAGAAGAACTCAAAAGACGAAATAAAAAAATTGACTAGCGCTAAAAATTAAAATTAAATAATAAACTCTGAAAACACTTAACGGTCTAAAATACCGTAAAAGAAAAAATTACTACTTATGAATATTAAATTTAGATTGACACTGCTCAGTTTTCTACAATTTTTTGTTTGGGGAGCTTGGCTAATCACCATCGCTAATTATTGGTTTGGAACCAAACAATGGGATGGAACAAAGTTTGGCGCTGTTTTTAGCACTATGGGAATTGCTTCTGTATTCATGCCTACTTTAGTAGGAATTATCGCAGATAGATGGATTAATGCTGAGAGAATTTATGGAATTCTGCATATTTTATACGCTGCGGTTCTGTTTTATTTACCTCAAGTAACCACACCAGATACATTTTTTGCAGTGATGCTTTTAGCGATGGTATTTTACATGCCTACTATTGCACTAGCCAACTCTATTTCTTATACACTTCTTAAAAACAATAATTATGACGTGGTAAAAGATTTCCCACCGATTAGAGTTTGGGGAACAATTGGATTTATCGTAGCGATGTGGATTACGAATTTATCTGGAAATAAAGCTTCAGAATTTCAATTTTACATTGCAGGTGCAGCAGCAGTTTTACTTGGTTTATATTCATTTGCATTACCTGCTTGTAAACCTCAAAAATTAATTTCTAAAGACTCTTCATTAGTAGAAGTTTTAGGTCTAAACGCATTCAAACTTTTTGGAAATTACAAAATGGCTCTTTTCTTCATATTCTCTATGTTTTTAGGAGGTGCTTTACAGTTAACCAATGCTTATGGAGATGTATTTTTAAGTGAATTCGAAAATTTTCCAAAATACGCTGATTCATTCGTAGTGAAATATTCTACATTATCATGTCTATTTCTCAAGTTTCTGAAACATTATTTATCCTTGCTATTCCTTTCTTTTTAAGAAAATATGGAATCAAAAACGTAATGCTAATGAGTATGTTTGCTTGGGTTTTAAGATTTGGTTTATTCAGTTTTGGTAATCCTACTTCAGGACTTTGGATGATTATTTTATCATGTATTATCTACGGAATGGCGTTTGATTTCTTCAATATTTCTGGTTCACTTTTCGTAGAAACCAATACCAATTCTAAAATTCGTTCATCAGCTCAAGGTTTATTTATGATGATGACCAATGGTTTCGGAGCGATTATCGGAAGCGTTTCAGCTGGTTGGGCGATTGATAAATTCTTTACTCAAAAATTCTCTACCGCAGATTCTTTAGCTGGATTTTTAGATACTACAGTAGACAATTCTAAATTTGTAGAATTCATAGGAAAACAAGGTTCTTCCATTGTAAATGGTACTTTGACTAAAGAGATTGCGATGAAAGATTGGCCACACATTTGGTTAGCTTTCGCTGCTTACGCTTTAGTGATTGCTGTACTTTTCGCTTTGATGTTTAAACACAAGCACAATCCAGAAGCAATAGGAAACGTATCTCATTAATCTAAATCATTGATTATAAACATAAAACACACTTTTTAGAAAGTGTGTTTTTTTTTGTACTTTGGCGAAAAGAATTTTAAAATTTAAATCTCTATTAAATATCATGAAAGAAGTATTTATCGTTTCAGCAGCAAGAACACCTATGGGAAGTTTTCTAGGAAGTTTATCTAGCATTCCTGCCCCTAAATTAGGTGCTATTGCCATAAAAGGAGCGTTAGACAAAATTAATCTTGATGCAAAACACGTTCAAGAAGTTTATATGGGTAATGTTTTACAAGCTGGAGAAGGACAAGCTCCTGCTCGTCAAGCTGCATTAGGCGCTGGTTTATCAAACGAAACACCTTCTACCACAATCAATAAAGTATGTGCTTCTGGGATGAAAGCCGTAATGATGGCTTCACAATCTATTAAATCTGGCGACCAAGACGTAATTGTAGCGGGTGGAATGGAAAACATGAGCCAAGTTCCGCATTATTACAGTGCGAGAAATGCTGTAAAATTGGGAGATGTAAAAATGCAAGACGGAATGTTAGTTGACGGTTTAACAGATGTTTACAATAAAGTTCACATGGGAGTTTGTGCAGAAAAATGTGCAGCAGAATATGAATTCTCAAGAGAAGACCAAGACAACTTCGCGATTCAGTCTTATAAAAGAAGTGCAGAAGCTTGGGCTTCTGGTAAATTTAAAGAGGAAATCGTACCTGTAGAAATTCCACAGAGAAAAGGAGAACCTATTATTTTCGCAGAAGACGAAGAATATAAAAATGTAAATTTTGACAGAATTGGAACTTTGCCTACTGTTTTCCAAAAAGAAAATGGAACAGTAACTGCTGCGAATGCTTCTCCATTAAATGACGGTGCTTCTGCATTGGTTTTAATGTCAAAAGAAAAAATGGAAGAACTTGGGTTAAAACCTTTAGCAAAAATTGTTTCTTATGCAGATGCTGCACACGAACCAGAATGGTTTACAACAGCTCCTGCAAAAGCATTACCAATCGCTCTTAAAAAAGCTGGTTTAGAAGTTTCTGATATTGATTTCTTCGAGTTTAATGAAGCTTTTTCAGTAGTTGGTTTAGCCAACAATAAAATTTTAGGTTTAGACGAATCTAAGGTAAATGTAAATGGTGGTGCCGTTTCATTAGGACATCCTCTAGGAAGTTCTGGTGCAAGAATTATCGTTACTCTAATTAATGTTTTAAAACAAAACAATGGTAAATATGGTGCTGCTGCAATCTGTAATGGAGGTGGTGGTGCTTCTGCAATTGTGATTGAGAATTTATAATTTTCTCATCTTACAAATAATTAACCATTAAGATTTATTGATTTTTTAGTCAATTTCTTAATGGTTTTTTTATTTTTGTGTAATAATTCCCTTTTACGGAAAAAAACTATGAAACAAAATATCAAAAACAACCCTAAAATTATGAAAGCTTGGGCTTTCTACGATTGGGCGAATTCTGTTTATTCACTGGTAATTACCTCTACCATTTTTCCTATTTATTATTCTATTATTACTACTGCTTACGAAAAAAGCGAGTACGTAACCGAAACAGGAAAATGGATAAAAGTTCCAGTGAGAAATATGATTAATATTTTCGGAAAAGATTATCAACCAGATGCAGTTTATGGCTATTCGCTTACCATTTCGTTTTTGATTGTGGTTATTCTTTCGCCGATTTTATCCTCTTTAGCAGATACCATTGGAAATAAAAAGTCTTTCTTGCAATTTTTCGCTTATTTAGGAGCCACTTCTTGTATGGGATTGGCTATGTTTACCAATATGAATAACGTCTTCTTAGGATTGCTTTTCAGTATTACTGCGAGTGTAGGTTTCTGGGGAAGTTTGGTTTTCTACAATTCCTTTTTGCCAGATATTGCTACACCAGATAAGCAAGATGCACTTTCCGCAAAAGGTTACGTTTATGGTTACATTGGTTCAGTAATTTTAGTGGTGATTTGTTTGGCTTTGATTATGTTTTTTGCGGACACCCCAAAAGAAGCACTTTTATACACTAGAATTTCATTCTTATTCACAGGAGCTTGGTGGTTTGGATTTTCTCAATACACCTTCAAACATTTACCTCAATTTGGTGAAGTAAAAGACCAATTACCAAAAGATTTAGTATTGCTGAATCTAAAAAATATTTTCCAAAATCATAAAAGTAATGGTGGCTTTGTAGAAGTTCTGAAAGACAATATTATCTTCTACATTGAAATCGTGAAAGAGAGTTTTAGAGAATTGTATAAAGTTGGTAAACAATTATTTAGAACCGCTAATCTCAAGTATTTTTTAGCAAGTTTCTTCTTTTACAGTGTAGGAATGCAGACCATTTTCCTAATGGCCACATTATTTGGAAAGAGTGAAATCAACCTAGACCAAGGAAAACTAATTATGACCTTGTTATTGATTCAAATAGAAGCCATTATTGGTGCTATTTTCTTCTCGAGATTATCCAAAAGAATAGGCAATAAAAATGTGATTAGCATTACTATTATTTTATGGATTTTTGCTTGTCTTTCTGCTTATTTCCTCAAAAAAGAAAATCCAAATGTAGAGTATCAATTTTACGGAATTGCAGCCATCATCGGTTTGGTAATGGGAGGCATTCAGTCTATGTCTCGTTCTACGTATAGTAGACTTTTACCAAAAGATTCTATGGATAATACTACGTATTTCAGTTTTTATGATGTGTTAGAAAAAATTGCAATTATTTTAGGAACATTTATTTTTGCTTTATTAATAGACAATTATGATGCAATTAGATTGTTCTTCTTACAAGAATGTTCATTCCAATTGCCTACCACTTCGGGAATGAGATTTGCAGCACTTTCCATGTCTGTTTTCTTTGCATTAGGATTGTTCTTCATTAGATTTTTGAAATTCAACAAAATATCAGACAAAGAAACTTTGTAAATCTTTAGAAAATATATTCACAAGAACCTCAAATTTGAGGTTCTTTTTTTATGCGGAAATCTTACGATTGATAAACTTTTTCAGAGAATAATTCCGTATTTTTGTAAGTCTTGATTTTTTTGACGAGATTGACATTATGAGTACAGAAAAAGAATACATCGAAATATACGGAGCTAGAGAACACAATCTTAAAAACATCAATGTTAAAATACCTAGAAATGAATTGGTTACCATTACGGGACTTTCTGGTTCTGGGAAATCTTCTTTGGCTTTTGACACCATTTTTGCAGAAGGACAAAGACGTTATATCGAAACTTTTTCTGCCTATGCTCGTCAGTTTTTGGGCGGTTTAGAGCGTCCAGATGTAGATAAAATCGAAGGACTTTCTCCAGTAATTGCCATCGAACAAAAGACTACCAATAAAAATCCACGTTCTACAGTGGGTACCGTGACAGAATTGTATGATTTTCTACGTTTGCTTTTCGCTAGAGTTTCAGATGCTTATTCTTTGGAAACTGGTCAAAAAATGGTGAGCTACACAGAAGAACAAATTCTAGAAACCATCAAAGAAAATTATAAAGGCGAAAAAGTTTTGCTTTTAGCTCCTGTCATTCGTTCTAGAAAAGGACATTATCACGAACTTTTTGTGCAATTGGCTAAAAAAGGATATTCACAAGCCAGAATTGATGGAGAATTGCAAGATATAGAATACGATTTAAAGTTAGACCGTTACAAAACTCACGATATAGAAGTGGTAATAGACCGATGGATTATCGGCGAAAACGCTACAGAATCTAGAATGGCAAAATCTCTGAAAACGGCTTTGCAAATGGGAGATGGAGTAGTAATGGTTCAGAAGTTAGGCGCAACAGACTATCAATATTTTTCTAAAAATTTGATGGATGCACACAGCGGAAATGCGTTGCCCATTCCAGAGCCAAATACGTTTTCTTTCAACTCACCAAAGGGAAGTTGCCCAACTTGTAAAGGTCTCGGAACCATCAAAAAAATCAATGAAGAATTTTTGGTAGAAAATCCTAATTTTTCTATCAATCAAGGCGCTTTATTGCCTCTAGAAGTTTTGAAAGGTAACAAATGGCTTCTCACTCAAATTAAAAATATTTTAGAAATTTTCGGGTTAGGCTTAAATACTTCTTTCAATGAAATTCCTCGTGAAGCTGTAGATTATATTTACTATGGGTGCCAAAAAGAATTTACTGCTGACTTGAAATACGCGGGAATTTCTAAGAAAATAAAAATCAATTTTGAAGGGTTGGTTCCTTATCTCAGTCAAGTAATTGAAGATAAAGAAAACTACGACGCAGTAGTGCTTGAAAGACAATTCACCACCGAAGAAACTTGTCCAGAATGTAACGGAGCGAGACTTCAAAAAAGCAGTTTAGCTTTTAAAATTGATGGAAAAAATATTGCGGAAATCAATGCTTTGAGTTTGTTGGATTTAAAAGATTGGATACATGAAGTTAAAGAAAAATTCAGCGAAAAAAATAAAATCATTGCCAATGAAATTCTGAAAGAAATAGAAACAAGATTGCAGTTTTTATTAGACGTTGGCTTAGATTATTTGAGCTTGAGTAGAAGTTCTAGAACGCTTTCTGGTGGAGAATCTCAGAGAATTAGACTCGCTACGCAAATTGGTTCTCAACTCGTAAATGTATTGTATATTTTAGATGAACCAAGCATTGGCTTACATCAAAGAGACAACGAAAGACTCATCAATTCATTGAAAAATCTTCGTGATATTGGCAATTCTGTTCTCGTAGTAGAACATGATAAAGACATGATTTTAGAAGCCGATTACGTTCTAGATATCGGTCCTAGAGCTGGAAAACACGGCGGTGAAATTCTTTGGCAAGGAAAACCTAAAGATTTAATCAAAGCCAATACAATCACGGCAGATTATCTCACGGGAAAAAGAAGCATAGAAATCCCTAAAGAAAGAAGAAAAGGAAACGGAAAATTTCTAAAACTAAAAGGCGCAACAGGAAATAACCTGAAAAACGTAAACCTAGAAGTTCCATTAGGAAAATTGGTGGTGGTAACAGGAATTTCAGGAAGTGGAAAATCTTCTTTGATTAACGGAACGCTTTATCCAATTCTCAACAAACATTTTTACAGAGCGGTTCAAGAACCTTTGCCTTACAAAAAATTTGAAGGTATCGAAAATATCGACAAAATTGTAGATGTAGACCAAACTCCTATTGGAAGAACACCACGTTCTAATCCTGCAACTTACACCGGAATGTTCACCGATATTAGAAATCTTTTTGCAGAATTGCCAGAATCTAAAATTCGTGGTTATAAAGCAGGAAGATTTTCTTTCAATGTAAAAGGTGGAAGATGCGAAACGTGTCAAGGTGGCGGTTTAAAAGTGATTGAAATGAACTTTTTACCAGATGTTTACGTGCATTGTGAAACTTGCAACGGAAAGCGCTTCAACAGAGAAACTTTGGAAGTTCGCTACAAAGGAAAATCAATTTCTGATGTGTTGGAAATGACGATAGATGAAGCGGTAGATTTCTTCCAACCGATTCCTAAAATTTATGCAAAAGTGAAGACTTTACAGGATGTTGGTTTGGGATATATTACTTTGGGACAACAATCTACCACGTTAAGTGGAGGAGAAGCTCAACGTATAAAACTAGCAACAGAACTTGCCAAAAAACAAACAGGAAACACGCTTTATATTCTGGATGAACCTACAACAGGTTTGCATTTTGAAGATGTAAAAATCTTGATGGAAGCCATCAATCAGTTGGTAGAATTAGGCAATTCTTTTATTATTATTGAACATAATTTAGATGTCATTAAATTAGCAGATCACATTATAGACATCGGTCCAGAAGGTGGAAAACACGGTGGCGAAATCATCGCAACGGGAACTCCTGAAGAATTGATAAAATCAAAAAAATCTTTGACAGCGAAGTTTTTGAAGAAGGAAATGGAATAAAATTTCATCTTTAAAATAAAATAAACCTAATCTTAGATAAAAAATGAAATACCAAATCAGTGAAATGCTTCCAGAAGATGGGACGAGAGTTTTAGAAATTTTAAAACAAGGTATTGATGGCGGCAATGCTACTTTTGACAAAGATGTGCCAAGTTGGGAAGCTTGGGATAATAAATATTTCAAATTGTGTAGATTGGTTTTGGTAAACGAAAATGGAGTAGTGCAAGGTTGGGCTGCCATTCAACCGGTTTCTGCAAGAGTATGCTTCAAAGGTGTTGCCGAAGTCAGCATTTATCTCGATAATTCAGTTCAAGGAAAAGGTTTTGGCGAAATGTTGCTCCATAAATTAATAGAAGAAACCGAGGAACATCATTTTTGGACTTTACAATCTGGGATTTTTCCAGAAAATGTAGCGAGTATTAAAATTCATGAAAAATTAGGCTTCAGAATCATTGGAATAAGAGAAAAAATCGCTGAAATGAACGGTGTTTGGAGAGATGTAATTCTTTTAGAAAGAAGAACCCATAAATTCTAAAAACGTTAAAGTTTTCATAAGAAATAAGATTTTGGCAAAGCTTTTGTTTTAAAGAAAGTATCAACCCCAAAATCTTAAAGAAATGAAAAATATATTTAAAATATTCGGCGCTTTAGCACTCACGATAACTGTAGTTTCTTGTGGTTCTAGTAATGTTTACGGAGATAATGGAAGAGTTTATAGAGCTCCAGATGGTAGAGTTTACAGACAAGGCGAAATTTATAGAGCACCCAATGGTGATGTTTACCGAAATGGTGTTTTAATCAGAAGTGGTTCTTCTACGGTAATCATTGTAGATGACAGACCACAAAATTTACCTCCTGGACAAATGAAAAAAGTCTATGGAACCAAATCTGCTAAAGTTTTCGCGCCTGGTCAACAAAAGAATGATCGTTATTACTATGATGAACACGGCAAAAAAAGAAAAATCAAGCACAAAAAGAATCACCGATAAAAACAGAGATTAAATATTGATAATGAGAGCCCGAATTTTCGGGCTTTTTTTATGAAATTCCTTTTTCTATATTTCTATTTAAATATACTTTATAATCAGGAGTTTCCACAGCATATTCTGTATGCATGAAAGGCGAAGTTAGAATAAAATCTGCGGTAGAGGCATCACATGCTACGATAATATTCCAAACGGCACAGATTCTTAAAAAAGCCTTTACATCTGGATCATGAGGCTGCGCTTCCATAGGATCCCAAAAGAAAATAACGATATCTATTTTTCCTTCGGCAATCATTGCACCGAGTTGTTGATCTCCACCAAGTGGGCCACTCATTACTCTGTGAACAGGAACGCCCAATTCATTTTCTATCAATTTTCCCGTGGTTCCCGTAGCAATTAATTGATGTTGTTGAATCACTTCACTGTGTTTTTTTACCCATTCAAGTAATTCATCTTTTTTATGGTCGTGAGCAATAAGCGCTATTGTTTTTTGAGGAGAAAGCAACCTTACATTTTTAGTCATTTCATACATTTTTGATCAAGTAAATTTACAAAAAAAGCAGAACAAAATGTTCTGCTTTGGTATTAATTGTACTTTAATATTTTAGTTTTGGCTAAGATATTCAGCAGTTGCAGTTCTATTAGCATTCATTGCTGCTTTACCTTCTTGCCAGTTTGCTGGACAAACTTCTCCGTATTTTTGAACGTGAGTGTAAGCATCAATTAATCTTAAATATTCAGCTACGTTTCTTCCAAGAGGCATATCATTTACACTTTCGTGGAAAACTTTTCCTTCTTCATCAATTAAATAAGTTGCTCTGTAAGTTACGTTAGACCCAGAAAAAGTTTCGTTTCCTTCTTCATCATATTCGAAATCTTGGTCTACAATTCCTAAAATATTAGCCAATTGTCTGTGTGTATCAGCTAAAAGTGGATAAGTCACTCCTTCGATTCCTCCCATATTTTTTGGAGTTGATAACCATGCGAAGTGTACCTCGTTTGTGTCACAAGAAGCACCAATAACCATAGTGTTTCTGTTTTTAAATTCTTCTAAAGCAGCTTGAAAAGCGTGTAATTCTGTTGGACAAACAAAAGTAAAGTCTTTTGGATACCAAAATAATAGAACTTTTGATTGATTTTTTACTGCTTCTTCTAAAACGTTAATTCTTAAATTTTCTCCTGATTTAGAGATTGCGTCTACCGTTACATTTGGAAATTTTCTTCCTACTAATGCCATTTTTTTGTTGTTTTTTACTATTATATTTTCAGACTGCAAAATTAATCAATTTTAAAATTTTTAAAATGAGAAACCGATAATTTTTTTCTATGACTCTTAAAAAGCAAAAAATCTTCAGCTTTTGACTGAAGATTTTAAAGATATTTTTAAAAATTTGTTAATGAATTTCTGCTTCTGTTAAAGCTTTTATAATTCTATTCATCGCTTCTTTTAATTCTTCTTCAGAAGCTGCATAAGAGAATCTGATACAATTAGCATCACCAAAACTTACGCCTCCTACACAAGCTACATGTGCTTTTTCTAATAAAAACATCGCAAAATCATCAGAATTATTGATGAGAACACCGTCAATGGTTTTCCCGATGTAATAAGAAATATCTGGGAAGAAGTAGAAAGCTGCTTTTGGCAAATTAACTTTAAATCCTGGAATATCTTTTATCAATTCAAAAACCAAATTTCTTCGTTTTTCAAAACTTTCTACCATAAAATAATATTCACTCGGATCTGTTTCCAATCCTGTAATCGAAGCTCTTTGCGCAACTGTATTCGCACCAGAAGTCATTTGTCCTTGAACCTTATCACAAGCTTTTGCCAACCATTCTGGACAAGCACTGTAACCAATTCTCCAACCGGTCATTGCAAATGCTTTAGACATTCCGTTGATTACGGCAGTTTGTTCATAAACTTGTGGGAATTCTGCAATAGAAGTGTGTTTTCCATCGTAATTGATGTATTCGTAGATTTCATCAGAAATAATGGTTACATAAGGATATTTTGCTACTACATTGGCTATTTTTTCTAATTCATCTTTCGTATAATAACTTCCAGAAGGATTACATGGCGAACTATAAAGAATCACTTTGGTTTTTGGAGTAATCGCTGCTTCTAGTTGTTCAGCAGTCATTTTAAACTCTGTGTCAATATTCGTTTCAATAAAAACAGAAGTTCCGCCCATCATTTTAACCATTTCGTCATAAGAAACCCAATAAGGAGCTGGTAAAATAACTTCGTCACCATCATTTACTACCGCAGCTAATACATTGAGAATAGACTGTTTTGCACCGTTTGAAACACAAATTTGAGTCGGCTTATAATCCAGATTATTATCTCTTTTCAACTTTTTAGCAATCGCTTGTCTCAATTCTAAAAATCCTGGAACAGGCGAATAATGAGAGAAATTTTGATTAATAGCATCAAAAGCAGCTTGTTTGATATTTGCAGGAACCTCAAAATCTGGCTCACCAAGAGTTAACGAAATCACATCTATTCCCGCAGCTTTCATTTCACGGGCTTTATTGCTCATTACAAAAGTTTGAGAATAACTTAATCTGTTTAATCTATCTGACAGTTTATTCATTTTTACGATTTTTAGCAAAGATAAATTTTAAAGTATAAATTCCGAAAGATTTCCGCGATAAATTCTTTATTTTTGTTGAAATATTAAAACGCATATGTCTTCAGAAATTATTTTAAAATATTTCCCCAATTTAACAGACCAACAAAAATCTCAGTTCCAACAGCTTGAAACGCTTTATAAAGACTGGAACGAAAAAATTAACGTGATTTCGAGAAAAGATATTGATGAATTTTACGAAAGACACGTTCTCCATTCATTGGGAATTGCAAAAATTATGGAATTTGCAGATGGAACCAAAGTTCTAGACATAGGAACTGGTGGTGGTTTTCCGGGAATTCCTCTGGCTATTTTATTTCCGAATGTAGAATTTACTTTGGTAGATTCTATTGGTAAAAAAATTACGGTAGTGAATGCAGTTGCCGAAAGTCTTGGATTAAAAAATGTAAAAGCCTATCACGAAAGAGCCGAAAAAATAAAAGATAAATTCCATTTTGTAGTGAGCAGAGCAGTTACACAAATGCCTGTTTTCTTGCGTTGGTTAAAAGGAAAATTCGAAAAAGAACAATTTAATCCAAAACACAACGGTGTTTTATACTTAAAAGGTGGAGATTTAGGAGAAGAACTTGCTGGAATAAAATGTGAAATTTACAATCTGAAAGACCAATTCGAAGAAGAGTTTTTTGACACTAAAAAAGTAGTATATTTATCCAAAGGAAATTTTAATTCATAAAAACTTAAATCAATGAAGAAAATTTTTAACCTCAGTGTAATCACTTTATTAGCTGGATTTATCGCTGTTTCTTGTGATAGAAATGACGAAGATGAAATTCAAAATGTTGAAGCCATCAAAATAGACAGCGTGAAAATTGCACAAGACACGATGGATGTTTTCACCATTCAAACCATCAAAACGTATTCTACTTATCCAAGTGCTTGTGATGATTTTTTTGGATATGATTACATCAGAAATGGTTTAGAAAGAAATGTGGTGGCTTATTCTTACACCATTAACGGAACTTGTACTCAAGCAACAAGAGTTGGAGTAAATGGTTTCAACTTTAGACCAGAAGAAAAAGGGATTTACAGTTTCAAATTTTGGAACGGAAAAGACAGCAGCAACCAAAACATTTGGATTGAGAAAACAATTGTAGTAGAGTAGTATGAAGAAAATTCTCAGTCTTATTATATTGTTTTGTTTTTTAACTGTTTTTTCTCAAAAATTAGTCTGGAAAGAAGGAACAAAACTTAATTGGAGCCTTTTTAAATCCCTAGAAAACAAAATGAAAAGTGACAGCACCATTGTCAGTTATTCTTCTTGTGGACTAAGTTACACCGCTTTTAAAGACAAAGCCAATAATAAAATGAAGGTGAGAATAGATGCTACTTTTGACCCAAGCAAATCTTGGAAACATCCTATTAAAACCAAAAATCTCAATATCAATCATGAACAAGGCCATTTTGATATTGCCGAAATTTACGCTAGAAAACTGAGAAAAGAATTTCTAGAAAATGTAAAAACGGAGAAAGATTACCAATTGAAATTTAAGTTGATTTATCAGGTAATGTATGGTGAATTTCTCGATTATCAAAACTATTATGATAACATTACCAAACGAGGAACTAAAGCAGAAAAACAAAATGAGCTAGATGCAGAAATTAAAGCTCAACTCAAAAAACTAGAACACTATAAAAACTAATGAATTACCAAAAAACCATAAAAGAAATATATGTAGAAAGCCAAGAATTTCCTAAAATAGGAGAAGTATCGGCTTCTATACCCGAACTTAAAAATATCAGTCCGGATAAGTTTGGAATTTTCATTTCTACACATGAAGGAACAGAATTTGGCAAAGGAGATTTTCAGGAAAAAATTTCTATACAAAGTGTTTCAAAAGTCTTCACGCTGTGTTTGGCATTTTCTATTTTAGGCGAAAAAATTTGGCAGCGTGTAAATGTAGAACCTTCTGGTAACGCATTTAATTCTTTGGTGCAATTAGAAAACGAAAAAGGAATTCCCAGAAATCCTTTTATAAATGCAGGTGCAATAGTTATTGCAGACATTTTACTGTCTCATCTTAAAAATCCAAAAGAAGATTTTTTAGAATTTATCAGAGAAATTTCAGGCAAAAAAAACATTCAGTTTAACCAAAAAGTTGCCCTTTCTGAAAAGCAAACAGGCTACAGAAATTTTGCGCTTGGTAATTTTTTGAAATCATTTGGAAATATCGAAAACAAGGTAGAAGACGTTCTGGATTTTTATTTTCATCAGTGTTCTGTAGAAATGACTTGCGAAGAATTAGCTCACGCTTTTTATTTTTTGGCCAACGAAGGAAAAACCAAATCTGGTAAAACCATTTTAAATAAAAGTCAGATAAAAAGACTTAATGCATTAATGTTAACATGCGGTTTTTATGATGAATCCGGAGAATTTGCTTACAAAGTAGGATTGCCCGGAAAAAGTGGAATTGGCGGTGCAATTGTAGCCGTTCTACCCAGAAAATTTTCGGTGGCAACTTGGAGCCCAAGATTAAATGAAAAAGGAAATTCAGAAGCAGGAATGTATGCTCTGGAACTGCTCACAACCAAACTGGGAATTTCAATTTTTTAAGCATGAAATTTCTAAAAAAAACCATAACCAATTTGCTTGATAAATCTAAAGATTTATCGGGTTTTTCATTGGTAATTCCAGGAAAAAGACCTGTAGTTTTCATCAAAGAAATTCTTAAAGAACTCAATTATAATGGTATTCTTCCAGAGTTTTTTACGATTGATGAATTGGTGCATAAAATCAGTCAAAAACAAGAAATCAAAGGCATTGCACTTTGGCTTTTTGCCTATCAAACCTATACTCAGCTTTATCAAGATGAAGATCTTGCCACATTTTTAAAATGGTTCCCAACACTACAAAAAGATTGGGATGATATGCTGAAATTCCATGGAAACGACAAAGAAATTCTGGAATGGATGCTCGCTGAAGAACGCATCAAAAACTGGGGCGAAAATCTGGGCGATGAAGAAGGCGCTAGAAAGAGAAATCTCAATTTTTGGAGAAAAATGAATGCTTTTCTTCCTTTTTTACAAGAAAAATTAGAGGAACAGCAATTGGCTACTTCAGGAATGATTCATCTTTACACCAAAGAAAATTTAGAAAATTATTGTAAAAATTTCAATCTTAGAGCCGTTTTTATTGGGTTTAATGCATTTACTCCCGTTGAAGAAAAATTAGTCAGAACACTTTTACAATGGGACAAAGCAGATATTTTCTTTCATGCAGATGAATATTATTTCCATGACGAAAGACAAGAAGCAGGGAAATTTCTCCGCGAATACAAAACTTGGAAAGAATTTAATGATTCTAGAGATTTCAACTGGATTGAAAATGAATTCATTGAACCAAAAAATATAAAAGTTTATGAAGTTTCAGGAAATATTGCTCAAACCAAAGTTTTGCCAGAAATTCTTTCAGAAATTCACACAGAAAATTCTGATTATCAGAATACTGCAGTAGTTTTATTGGATGAAAATTTACTTCCTGCAACGTTAGATTCTCTCGCATCTGTTGAAAAACTAAACATTACAATGGGCTTTCCGTTGAAAAATTTGGCTTTTTCAAACGCGATGAAAAAACTGTTTCATCTTCATAAACAACTAGAAAAAAATGCTTCTTCGTATTATTACAATGATATTTTGCCGATTTTAGATGAACTTCCAAAGAATTTTAAAGACGAAAATATCATCAAAAACTTCGTTGCAACCTTAGAAGAAAGAAACATTGTCTACATTTCTAAAAAGCAATTAAGCGAATTATTGAACGGACTTTCTTTCTATAATTTGTTTGAAAAACAAGACGCTGAAACTTTACTCAATACTTTAATTGATTTTTGTAAAGATTTAAAATACAATAAAATAGACAATGTCCAATATGAAAACATTTCTCATTTTGAGAAGAGTTTCGTCATCATCAAAAATCAACTTTCTCCATATCAATATCAAGTAAAAATCGAAACACTGGAAGTGTTGATTAATCAACTCATTAACTCTGAATCAATAGATTTTGTGGGAGAACCTTTAGAAGGTTTACAATTGATGGGACTTTTGGAAACACGATTGTTGAATTTTGAAAACATTATTCTTCTTTCTGCCAATGAAGGAAAATTACCACTGGGAAATTCGCAAAATACTTATCTTCCGTTTGATGTAAGAAAACAGTTTAATCTGCATACTTTCTTAGAAAATGATGGAATTTATGCCTATCACTTTTACCGATTTTTACAGAATGCCAAGAATATCTATTTGCTTTACAATGCTCTCGGTTCTGGCATAAATACAGGAGAAAAAACGAGATTCATTACCCAGATTGAAATGGAATCTCAGCATAAAATAGAGCATATCATCATCGAAAACACTTCTGAACCGATTAATCAAGAACCGATTACGATTGAAAAAACACCTTCAGTTCTTGAAAAATTAGAAGAATGGAAGCAGAAGGTTTCGCCGTCACATTTGGTAACCTATCTTTATAATCCTATTGATTTTTATTTGGATAAAATTCTCAACACCAGAGAAACAACAGAAATTGAAGAAGAACTTTCTCAGCGTAATTATGGGACTTTAGTTCACAATGCTTTAGAATATTTATACGGAAAAATAATTGGTAAAATATTAAAAGTTAATGATTTAGAAAATTTACTTCAACAAGTAGATGAATCAATTGACAAAGCCATTGAAAGACTCAAACATCAACCAGAATTCTACGAAAAAGGAATGAATTTCGTACACAAACAAATTGCCAAAAGAGTAGTAGAATCTGTTTTGAATTATGATTTAGAGTTGGTAAAAAACGAAAATTCTTTGGAAATTGTAGCTTTAGAAAGAAAAATAGAAAATATTCCTTTCAAAATTGATGAAAATAATGAAGTGATTTTCTACGGATTTATTGATAGAATTGATATTCTGAATGGGACTTTAAGAATTATAGATTATAAAACAGCAAAGCCTAAGAACCTGAAAATCAAAGTAAAAGAAGACAAAATTGAAAATCTTTTCTTTGATGATAAATACAAACAAGCGATGCAATTGTGTATGTATCAATATTGTATTTCTCAAATAGATGAGTTTAAAAATCGTGAATTAGAAACAGGAATTTGGAGTTTTGCAGAGGTGAATAACGGCGTACAAAAAGTAGAATTTACCGAGGATAATTTTGAAGATTCTTTAGTTTCTGTGAAAAACTTAATTCTAGAAATTCTCAATCCAGATATTCCATTTACAGAAAAAGTTCATGAAAGTTGGAATTAAATTTCCCGCAGATTTCGCAGGTTTTATTCATCACTTTTGTCATTGATTCCATGAAATTTTCAATTTCCGAAGGAATCAAAACAATTTTGTAGAGATATCTAAACTTCTTTAAATTAAAGTTCTTAATCTGAAAATCATTATTTTACATTCTAAGAAGGTTCCGAAGGAACCAAATATGTGTAGCAAACAAAGATTAAGAATTGTGGCGTTCCGTAGGAACGCAATGTAATAAAAAAGATAGCGTTCCTATGGAACGCAACTCCTACATATATTATTGAATTACACACATTACGTTCCTATGGAACGATAAATTTATTTATAAAATTTCTAAAAATTTTCCATATTTTTTTTAATCTCTGTTAAGAATTTCGAGGCAAGAGCACCATCTACAATTCTGTGGTCATAGCTTAAAGACAAAGTCATCACCGATTGAGGTAATATCTTTTCTTCACCGTTTTCATCAACAATCCAAGCTCTTCTCAGGATATTTCCTAAAGCCAGAACTGCAACTTGTGGCCGAGAAATAATAGGCGTTCCGCTTTCTGAACCGAACATTCCTGTATTAGAAACCGTGAAAGTGGTATCTTGAATGTCATCTGGTTTTAGTTTTCCAATTTTGGCTCTGGTTCCGATTTCTGAAACTTGTTGAGCAATCTCTGTAACCAATAAATCCTGTGCATTTTTAATATTCGGAACGATGAGATTACCGTCAGGAAGTGCTGCTGCAAAACCTAAATTGATGTTTTTCTTTTCTAACAATTCTTCATTATTAAACCAAGAATTTAGAGTAGGATAGACCTTAATTGCATCTATCACTGCTTTCATAATCACATGCGTATAAGTGAGTTTTACCGCATTTTCTTGTAGAAATTTCTCTTTATTTTCTTCACGATAAGCGACTAATTTCGTCACATTTGCATCCATAAAAGTAGTAACATGAGGAATGCTTCGCCAAGATTTTTCCATATTTTCGGCGATGAGTTTACGCATTTTAGAAAGTGGCTCCAACGTTTCACCGAGTTCTACTTTGAGTTGAAGTTTTTCTTCAATAAATGGAGTAGAAGTATTTTGTTTTCTTGGTTTTAAGAAATTTTCTACATCTTGTTTTCTGATTCTTCCGTTTTCTCCAGTTCCGTTAATTTTCTGCAAATCTTCTAAACTCAATCCGTTTTCTGCAGCCATTTTTCTTACCACTGGAGAAAGAAAAGATACGAGTTCTGAGTTCCGATAGCTATCGGAACGAGATACGAGTTGAGTTTTGTCATTTTGAGCGGAATGTAATGGAGTCGAAAAATCTTTATTAGACACTTCGACTGCTTCACTACGTTTCGCGCTCATTGTGATGGTTTCAGAAACAGCATCATCCACTTCCATGGTACAAATAGGAGTTCCTACAGAAACTTCTTCGCCTTCTTTTACGAGAATATCTTTGAGTGTACCTTCATATTCTGAGAAAATTTCAGAATCTACTTTGTCGGTTCCAATTACGGCAAAAAGTTCATCTCGTTTGATGAAATCTCCAGGTTTTTTCAGCCATTCTACAATTTTGGCTTCGGTAGTAGATTCTCCTATTTTAGGTAATGGTATGTTGATGGTTTTCATTTAATTTTTTAATTTTTTAAAAAATTTTATATCTCAAAAAAAACTTTAGCCATTCCTAATATAAAGTATAATAATGGCAACAAATTAATAAGTAGAAAAATAATTTTGTTTTTTATATTTTTTTCAAAATATAGCAAAATAGCATTTAATAAAGAAATTGGTAATACTCCAAAAAAAATTGCTAATGATATGAAGCTTCCGTATTGATAAATCCAACGTAAATCGCCAATTCTAAAAATTTCAATATATCTTTTTAAAATTATTGAGGAAACAAATAATAAAGGAATTAAAACAGCAATAGTTTTAAAAAGAGTAGGTCTTTTAAAAAGTTCTTTTATATTCATTTTTCTCTCGCTGATTTTGCTGATTTAGCAGATTTTTTTTCTTTTAAATCTCCTTGATAATCTTCTTTTATTAATCTTCCTCCTTTGAAAATAATTAGATACAAAACTAACAATGGAATAAAAGGAATAAATAAAAATCCGAAAAATTCTTCTTTTAATCTGAAATAAATTAAAGAAAATAAATCTTTAAATATAATTTTTGGTTCTTTAAGAAACGTATATATAATTGCAATGATGCCAATTG
Source organism: Cloacibacterium caeni (assembly GCF_907163125.1). NCBI lineage: Bacteria > Pseudomonadati > Bacteroidota > Flavobacteriia > Flavobacteriales > Weeksellaceae > Cloacibacterium > Cloacibacterium caeni. The sequence continues at coordinate 926,993 of NZ_OU015319.1, read as the reverse complement.
CAAAAATCAAAGGAACAATTATTTGTATAATTTTAATTTCCAATATTTTAATATTTCTATATTATTCATTTTTCGCGTGAGCGATTGCAGTGGAAATCCTTTTATTTTGTCAGTCTGAACGGAGTCGAAGACTGACAAAATAAAAAGATTGCAACGGAAAGCGCGACTTTTTTGCATGGCAATAGCGGTGGAAAAAAGGCACGCCAAAATCAAAAAAAACTTTGTCAAAGATATTACTATTTTCCGATATTTCATTTGATTGCTTCAAAGTGCTTGTTTCATTGGGTTTTACAATTTTAAGATAAGAAAACTAACGAATCCAAAAGCATCCAAATTAAGAGTTTGTTGAACTGCTTGTTGTACTTTTGTATCAGGTTGCTTCCCTTTGCGAAACTTTCTATTTAAGAGGTTTCTTTGCTTTGCACTGTTTTGCAAAGGGAATATAAAACCTAAAAATATACAACATTATGGCATCAGTAAAATTAGTTCTGAGAATTGTCTTAAATAACCTAAAATCTTCCATTCATATTCTACAGTAATGGGAAATGCAGAAATATGGCTATCTCCTCCTAGAGTAAGGTCAGGGTTAAGAATCAAGAAAATTTCTGTTCCTGGAACTTCTATGTCTAAGCGATTGGAGACTATTGAAAGACTATAAAAAGCAGCATCTCCTTTTGCACTTTTGCTATACTGTAAATCTTTATAATGTATTTTATTGAGTAGATTTACGACTCCTGTTTTAATGAAGCCTAAAATATCTGGAATGTCCTGTTCTGAAACTACAGAGGACAGCCGTGGATAATATCGGGGTACTATAGATTTTTGGGTAGGCATATTTCTTATTTTATTCTTATTGATTCAATCTTTTTGTAACACCTAGATTTCGTTGTTATATTAATTTTTTAGCTTCTAACATTGATGTAACTTAAAACGGATTATCACCATTAATGACATCTTGGATTCTACTTTCTATTAAACCCTTCAAAGTAAGATTTTTTATTCTTCTATAAATATTCGTAGGTGAAGGATCACTCTTTATTTGACATAGTTCTGGATTATCACCTTCATCTAAAAACATAAAAAGCTCACCATTACCACCAACTATATCTAAAAATAAATATGGTCTGTTCATAGTAACACCATAAATATTTAAGTAATCAGCTCTGTGTTCAATATTCATTTCTTCTATGCTATCCCAAGATCCAGTATCCATAACATAGCAGTAGTCTCCCGCCAAATACAAGAACTCTTTTAATACTTTAGGAAACAGATTCCCATTGTTAAAAACCTGTTCTAAATGAGTGATTTCCAATAGAGAAATGCCCCTATTTGTTGTTCCATCACTTGGAATATCTCTTAGCTTTTGTAAATAATCTATTGTCATAATTAAAAAGGATTATATCCTTCTAAGTAATTCTGAATTCTACTGTTAATTAATGTTTGCAAGGTTCCTCCAGTTCTACGATAAAAATTACTTTGAGTAGGGTGGTTTTCAAGCTGGTTCAAAGGAGGATTATCTCCTTCATCTAGAAAAATAAATGCAGGTAAACCAACTGAAGATAAATCCACAAAAAAATAGGGTCTTGTAATTGTAATCCCATATAATTCCTGTAGTTCTAACCTTTCTTCACTCTGTAGTTCTTGTTGACTGTCATAAATACTGTAGTCTAAATAATTACAACTATTTCCTGCTAAAAATAGTAGTTCTTTTAGTACTTGAGGGAATGGATTTCCGTTGTTACATAACTGCTCGAGTTGAGCAATTTCGGATAAAGATAGTCCTTCATCTGTAAAACCGTCCATTTTATTATTATCTCTTAGTTTCTGTAAATACTGAATTGTCATATTAAAATATTTTAAGGTAATAATTCTTTTGCTTTCTTTAATGTTTTGGCTTTAGGGTTAGAAACAATCTTAAAGGTAATATTTTTGCCGTGTTTTTCTGCTAATAATTGTAAATAACCTAAATAACCTTGGCAACTAGTACAGGTGAATAATGTTGAATTTGCAGAAATAATAAATTTATCACCAGAACCCCAATGATTTTCCAAAAAAGTAAAAATATATTTCAATTCTGTATCATCTGCTCTATCTATTTTCCTTTTATCAATTGCTTTTAATGAAAAAATATCAAATAAGGATTGGCTAGGATTTTTAATCCAGTTTGGAACAGGTGTTCCACCAAAAAGGGCTATAATTTTATTTTTTCTACCGGATAAAAAACTTTCACCAATTGTAGCTTTTATGAAAATGCGTTGATTCCTGTAATATCTAGACCCGTGATGAGTAAGTGAACGTCTTCTGTTCCTTCGTATGTGATTACAGATTCTAAGTTGGCAGCGTGACGCATCATTGGGAATTCTCCCATAATTCCCATTCCTCCAAGAATTTGACGAGATTCTCTTGCTATGTTAATTGCCATTCTCACGTTGTTTCTTTTTGCCATAGAAATTTGAGCTGGAGTAGCTTTATGGTCATTTTTCAAGGTTCCTAATCTCCAGCAAAGCAATTGAGCTTTAGTAATTTCAGTTAAAAATTCGGCTAATTTTTTCTGTTGAAGTTGGAAACTTGCAATCGGTTTTCCAAACTGTGTTCTTTCTTTAGAATACTGAACTGCTGTGCAATAGCAATCTATCGCAGCACCAATTACGCCCCAAGAAATTCCGTAACGTGCTGAATTTAAACAAGAAAGAGGACCTTTAAGACCTTCTACGTTTGGTAAAAAATTTTCTTTAGGAACTTTTACGTTATTAAAAACCAATTCACCCGTTTTAGAAGCTCTGAGAGACCATTTATTGGTAGTTTCTGGAGTGGTAAAACCTTCGTAACCACGTTCTACAATCATTCCGCGAACTTTTCCATCTTCACCTTTTGCCCAAACTACAGCAATATCACAAAGTGGAGCATTGGTAATCCACATTTTAGCACCGTTAAGCAAATAATGATCGCCCATATCTTTGTAATGCGTTTCCATTCCGCCAGGATTAGAACCGTGATTAGGCTCTGTTAAGCCAAATGCACCAATAAATTCACCAGAAGCCAATTTTGGAAGATATTTGCGTTTTTGTTCTTCTGAACCAAACTCGAAAATAGGAAACATAACCAAAGAACTCTGTACAGAAGCCGCAGAACGAACGGCAGAATCTCCACGTTCTAATTCTTGCATAATGAGTCCGTAAGAAATTTGGTCTAAACCAGCACCTCCATATTCTTCTGGAATATAAGGACCGAGAGCACCAATTGCTCCTAATTCTTTCATGAGATTAGGAATGTCTTTATGATGTTGCGCTGCATCATCAATTTGAGGCATAATAAATGACTGAACCCAATCTCTAACAGAGTTTCTGATTAAGATATGTTCTTCTGTAAGTAAATCATCAATTCCATAATAATCTGGAATGCTATTTAAAGGATAGTATGACATTGCGTTTAAATTTTGCTAAAAATACGAGGATTTCGCATAGTATCAAAATACCCAATAGAAAAAGTAAACTGCAACTATTTGTAGAGAAAAAATTAAAAAATTCATCTAAAATAGAGTAGAATAGCATGAAAAATTACTAATATTATTTACATTTAACAGGCGATAAAACTCTTCCAGATTTAAAATCTACACTTTTATCATTCACAATAATCATAGTAGAATCGTTCTTTTGTTTCATAGCAGTAATTCCTTCGTAAAGTTTATTGTCTTTGGTCAAAAAGCTAACATCAATTAACAAATGCATTCCTTCAGAAAACATGTCGTAAGTTAATTTTAAGGTATCACCAGATTTTACACCATACACTTTTCCAGTAGAACCATCTTTTTCAAAATTATCGTAGCTCATTTTTCCTTTTACAGAATCTGTAGGATAAAGAGTGTAAGAAAGGTGTAAAGAATCTTTGCCAACAACAGAAAGATAGCAAAATTGCAAAGTATCTTTTTTCGGCTCAAAAGTTTCTGGATAATTCTGGTGAATGGTATCTTCAGGAATTATGGTATATGAAGATGTTTCTTTTTTATTACAAGAAACAAAAGAAATACTTATCAAAAGAATAACTATAAAATTTTTCATAATTTTTCTTGTAAAAGTATGGCGATAAACGATTTACAACTTTATAGAATTCTCATCAATGTTTATAAACATTCAATAGATTAAAAGAAATGAGAAGGTTAGAAAACTATAATTATATTGAAGTCGTAAAAAATGCAATTTAACATAATATAAATTATAGGAATTAATTAGAATATTATGTTTAGTCGTTTACAATTGTTCTGAATGTCAAATTTATTCTTGGCTCAATGATTTTAGCATTCGTATAAAGCTTGTGTTTCCAATAGATTTGAGTTTCATCTTTCATGATGAGTAATGAGCCTTTCTCAAGCATTAGTGAAATTTCTTCTTTGCTAAAATTATGTTTGAAACCAAATTTTCTTTCCGCTCCGAAACTTACAGATGCAATTGCAGAATGCTTGAGAATTTCTTTTTCGTTATCAGAATGCCAACTCATTGCTTCAGAACCATTGTGATAATAGTTCAATAAACATGCATTAAATTTTTCGCCTGAGATTTGTTCCACCGTAGATTTTATTTCTAAAATAAATTTTAGCCAATTGACATTCGTCGAATTTAAAAATTTCTCAGCGATTTTAGTTTTTCCCGAATATTTATAAGAAATTCCTTCATCTCCTAAAAAAGCAACTTTTCTTTTGGTAGTTATTTCTTTACCAAAAATTTTAACTACATCATGTTGCCAATTGATTTCATTGAGCAATTTAACATAATATATTTCACTTTGTTCTTCCGTGAAAATTTTTCCATAATAATGTACAGTGCCGTCTTTTGGTAAAAGATTATTCATTTGTTAGATGTTAGATTTCAGATTTGAGATTCTAGACTTTTTTAAAATTACACAATTTTATCAAATTCAAGATTAATTTAAAAATAAAAAAGCTCCTTTTTGGTAGTCATGGTCGGAAGAAAATTCCGGCCATTTTTTATGTTAAGTTTTAAAAACCTTGTCGGGATTTCCTCCAGCAAAAATGATTAATATAGCGGTAATCATATCCCGAATTTCCATTGCAATACGTCTTTTGGCGGTTTTGTATCCCAAATCGTTTACTTTTTTATAAATCAGAAGTAGCATAGAAGCAATCATGGTCATATAAATCATTACTTCGATTCCGTTTTTGTTCATTGATACCAAATGACTTAGATTGAGTTCCTGCTTTAGGAATCTAAAAAACACTTCAATATCCCAACGTTTTCTGTAATAATCTGCAATTTCTTTTGCCGAAAGTTCAAATTCATTGGTCAAAAACCAAAATTCTTTGTCTTTTTTTTCGTTTTTGATGACTACTAGTCGGAAACAAGTTTCTACTTTTTCTTCACGATGATGAATATTCCCACGTTTATTCAAAACTGGTTTTCCAGTGTAAAGCTTTACTTTGCTGTCTTTCATCACTTCCCAGTCATCCCATTTTTGAGATTTTTTTCCATCAAGAAAAGATTCTATTTCTTCAAATTTGCGGTTTTCTTTACTTCGGATAATGAATTTTACCGATTTTTCATCAAAATCTTTCATCACTCTTGTGGATTGCAAACCCCTGTCTATCACGTAAATATTCTCGTGATGTTCTTCTTTTTTTACTTGTTTCAGAATAGCTTCGGGAAGTGCGGCTTCCTCTGACGAATATTTTTGTCCAGTAAAGACTTCGACACCTGAAGGCAAAATTCCATCAAATGAAAAACTGAATTTCACCAGTTTCTTCCCACTTTTCTGGTCGATTCCTTCTTTGAGTTTGGCGCAGGTATCGGCAACAATGGTGCTGTCAACCCTGATTAGGTTGTACTTTTCGATTTCGGTCTTCGAATAAAGTTCAGAAAACCTTCCGTACATCTGCTCGTAAATTTCTTTAAAATAATTGGAATCGATTTTGGAAAGCCTTTCAGAGATAGAACTTCTGCGTACTTTTTCCTCTTCACCCAAACCAAACAAGGCTTTGAAACCACTGCTGTTAAAGGTGTCTTCTAAGGTTCTTTGGCTTAATTTTTCATTATCAAAAATACAAAATAAAAGCAAATAAAACATTTTCTTACCGTGAAGCACTTTGCTATAGTGGTCTACTTTAGAAGTTGCAGAAAGATGGGTTAAAAGCGCTTCGGGAATAAACTCCAAAACTTGCTTGAGGGAGATTTTGTGGTCTTTAAAAACTGACATAATTAATTGATTATCAGCTATAAAGATACGAAATTAAATTCAAATAAACAAGTTAAATAATTGATAATCAACCTGTTAAATCACTTCATCTTCACAACAAAAAAAAACAAAAAAGTCGGAAGAAAAATCTTCCGACCATGACTAGCTTTTCAGCGTCTTTTAAAATTTATTTTTTTAAACATTTTTCTAAGAATTGGTCTTGTTCCCAAAGCAAATGTAAGATGTTTTCTTTAGCAACATAACCGTGAGCTTCTTTAGGTAAAATCACCATTCTGGCAGGTGCTCCCAAGTTTTTCAACGCTTGGAAATAACGTTCTGTTTGCAGTGTGAATGTACCAGGATTGTTATCTGCTTCACCATGAACTAAAAGCATTGGTTTTTTCATTTTATTAGCGTTCATAAATGGCGACATTCCGTTGTAGATTTCTGGAACATCCCAATAATTACGCTGTTCACTTTGGAAACCAAAAGGTGTCAAAGTTCTGTTATAAGCGCCACTTCTTGCAATTCCGCATGCAAAATCATTAGAATGCGTCAATAAATTAGCCGTCATAAACGCTCCATAAGAATGTCCACCCACTGCTACTCTATTTCTATCAATATAACCTAATTGGTCTACTGCATCAATTGCCGCTTTTCCATTCGCAACCAATTGTGGAATAAAAGTATCATTCGGTTCTGTAGTTCCTTCCCCAATAATTGGGAAACTTGCATCATCTAAAACCGCATAACCTTTAGTCACCCAATAAATAAACGAACCATAACTTGGGAAAGTAAATTCGTTCGGGTTTGCTGTGTTTTGTCCAGCAGTTGCTTTATCTTTAAATTCTTCTGGATAAGCCCAAACTAAAAGTGGTAATTTTGGTTTCTTTTTGAAATCATAATTTGCTGGTAGATAAAGTGTTCCTTTTAGCTCTACTCCATCATTTCTTTTGTATTTAATGACTTCTTTATGAATAGTAGAAATACTCGCAAAAGGATTGGCAAACTGAGTTACCGCATCTGCTTTGTTGTTTTTAATATTTCTAACATAATAATTAGGATATTGATTTTTAGACTGTTGCGTTACTAAAACCGTTCCTTTATTGGCATCAATAATGTCAATAATATCTTCTTTTACATTGGGTGTTTTAGAAGTGTATAATCTTTTGGTTTGGAATGTTTTAAAATCAAACTCATCAATGAAAGGAAACTGACCGTCCTTAGTAAATCCATCACCAATTAAGTGTGCTTTTCCGTTTTTTATGGAAATTACATATTGTCCGAATTCATTTTTATCGGTTTGGAAATTTCCTGGATCTGCATAAACATCTTGTGAATTTCTATCGGCAATTTCTTTAGATTCTCCAGTTTTTGGATTTAGGAAATAGGTTTTGGTAGAACGAGTATCATACCAAGAATCATACGCTACAGCATTTTCTTCGTTCCCAAATTGAATTCCTGCAAATCTTTGTTTGGTTTTCATCAAAGATTTAGGTTCTGCAGAAAAAGGTGCATCCCAAGTAAAAATTTCGTCTCTAAATTCTGCTTTTTTGCTTTGATCACCACCATCTAGAGCTTCTACAAAATATAAACTTGCAGGTTTATCTGCTCTCCAAGACATATTTCTTTTTCCTGTTCTAACTGATGAAAAACCTTTTGGCATAATTTCATTCAATGGAACATCATTTACGGTTTTTACTAAATTTCCTTGTAAATCAAAAACTTGAGCAGTCATAGGGAATCTAGAAAGCGGAACGATGTATGAAAACGGTTTTTTGATGGTAGAAATCATCACATAATTTCCGTCTGGCGAAAGTTGAATTCCTGCATAAATATCAGCAGATTTGTAAGGAGTTTCTGCTCCATCAAGATTCATTTTTACCAGTTCTGCTCTGGTTAAAGTCTCAAAATTGGCTTCATCCATAGGATTTTTTAACAAATCTTGATACGTTCTGTTTTGTGAAACTTTTCCGTCTGCATTAGAAACAATTGGTCCAGTTGGAAGATTTTTCTTCTCATTTAAAAGAGCTGGTCTATTTGCAGGAAGTTTTCTTACGATTAATTCCTGAGAGTTTTTCAGCCAAACAAACGGAGAACCTAAATTTGCATTGAGATTATCATTTGAGATTTTCTTTGCAGTTCTGGTTTCTAAATCTAAAATCCAAAGTTCTACTCCTTTTTCTGTAGTATTGGTAAATGCTAATTTTTTTTCGTCTGGAGACCAAGAAAGATTGGTAATTTTTGGATTCTGAGGCAATCCAATTACTTGTGTTTCTTGCTTTTCGTTGAATTTTCTAACTTTTAAATTACTAATATACGTAACAGAACTCGAAATATTGGTTACAGGATTTACACGTAAACCTGCCAATTTCATTTCTTCTTGGTTAAGGTCGTCTAACGTTTTATAAGTAGGTCTGTAAGAAAAAACCATCCAGTCTTTTTTGCTGTTCATAGAAACAGAAGGTGTTCTTTGGAAATCAGCGAGTTGAAGAATTTCAGCGGAAGGTTTTTGGTAGGTAATATTTTCTTGCGAAAATCCACAAATGGATAAAGCGAGAAATAAAACAGAAATTTTGATAGATCTCATATTTTTCAAATTATAGATTATAAATTTTAGATTCTAAATCTTAATGATTAGTGGTTTTATTGAAGGGAAAGTTACAATTTTTCCTGAAATTTCTGAAGATTTCTGCATTTGCGCTAACGATGGAAGCGGCATCCTTTTTTAAATTTTTTCCTCACTGACTCTCCTAAAAGAGAGAACCAAAATTTAAAAAAGATACAGCGGACAGCGTGTTAAAGCGCCAAAAAACACCCCGTCATTCAGAAAATCTGAATGCCACTCCTCTAAAAGAGGGGAACAAAAAAGACGCTAGAAGCGCCTTTAAATTTATTTTCGATTGATCATTCTGTCGATGGAAATACTTCCGGGACCGGCTACAAATATTAAAATGTAGTGGAATAAATAGAGCAATGCCATTTCTTGTTTGGCAAAAGGATCGTTTCCATGAACGATGAAAACAGCTACTAACATCGTGATAATGAGAGGAATAGAAACGAATCTGGTAAAAAGTCCTAAAATTAAGAAAAGTGAACAAAGAACTTCTGCAAGAACTGCTAAAACGAGGGATGTTTTGCTGCCGATTCCGAAGAAATTAATAAAATCATGACTTCCTCCGAGAAGTTGCATGAGTTTCGGAAATCCATGAGTGAGCATTCCTAATCCTACAAAAATTCTAATGGCTAATAACGCCCAATCTAACAAGGTTTTATTATAACCAATAGTATTCAAATTTTTCATTTTCTCTTATTATTTATTTTTTAGCTAACCAAAAATAAAAAATAAACCCAAATCACGCAGTTGAAATTTTTTGAGATAAGTCTATGGGGTAATCCCAAATTCCGACGAACCATTTTCTGCGTTTTTTGGTGAGTGCAATCTTCAGTTTGAGTGTGTCACCTACTTTTTCAAAATAAGCTCCAATAGCAAAGGTTCTATATCGTAGTGTAGATAATGTTTTCTGCGTTTTTTCCTGAAGAACAAACAGTCTGAAAATTGACATCAGATTATAAGCAATCATCGAAAATATAAGTGCAGCTTCTGTAGGGAAAAAGCCTTTAAGGTTAAAACTTTCGGCTCCAAAATCTGCCTTTAATTCCTTGATTCGATTCTCTGCATCGCCTCTGTTTCGGTACGTTCTCCAAACATCTGTTGCCGATTGTTCTTGGTTGGTAATATAGGCTGAATAGCGATAATTTCTATGGATTTCATCTTCCGGAAACAGGCTTAATATTCGGCCTGCCGCATTCGGTCGTTGTGCTATTTTTTGCCTTACAATGACTATCCTTCTTGGCTTTTCCCAGTTTTTTGCTTGATAATATTTGTCGCAAATTTCGATGCCCTCATCAACTTTTATCCAAAAATCTTGCCGGTCTATCAAGTGTTGAATGGGGTGAGTAAATTTTGCAGCGATGATGTATTGGAGTGTTTTTAATTCAAGATAATCCATAATGTCTTTCTGGAAAAAACCACTATCCAAACGAACTAATCCTACTTTCTTATCCCCAAAATTTAAGAGTGTTTCTTCTAAAAATCCTACAAAATTATTTGCCGAAGAAGTATTGCCGCTCCTGAGCCAAAAATTAGCGACCATCTTTACATCGTTCACAAATGCAATGATAGGATGATGGCTGTTTCTTCCTTTTTTCTTAGGATTGTAGCCTTTTTTTGCTCCCTCTTGCTCTCCGTATCGAGTAATTACAGATGAATCAATGTCTAACGTAAAATAATTGAGGTTCAAATTCTGAAAAAACCAACTGAAAAAATGATGCCCAACTTGCTGGTTGATGTGTTGTGTAAACTTGCCAAAATAGCGTTTATATGCGTCCTGAGCAGGGGTTTTCCGCCAGTCAAATATTTCCCCAAGAGCCTTATCTGCACGGGTAATTTCTGTGTGCAAAAAACGATTGGCGCCACACCAAATACTCGTAATAAAAGATTCAAGCAAAACTTCTTTTTTATAAGAATTATTGGAAAGTGACACAGGTAAAGATTCGCATTTTTCAATTTGCTCTCTAAAGCCGATTTTGTCCAACATTTGCTTTAAAAACACCATGCCTCCCCAAGGCGTAATCTCTTTATTGGTAAAGGATAGCTCGAATTTCATCGCTTATTTTTTTCTACTGCTACGCAGTTGGATATTAGAATACTAAAATACTCTTTTTTTTCTATTGCGGAATTTGGGATAAATTTAAATAAACTGTATTTAATGATATTAAGAAAATGTTTTTTTAATACAAAAAAAACTCAACCAAAAAGATTGAGTTTTTATTTTATCTGTAACCGAAATTCTTAAGGTCTCTTTCGTTTTTACGCCAATCTTTTTTGACTTTTACAAAAAGATTAAGGTGGATTTTCTTATCAAAAAATTTCTCCAAATCTATTCTGGCTTCGGTTCCCACTTTTTTGATGGCTTCACCTTTGTGACCGATGAGAATTCCTTTTTGGGTGTCTCTTTCTACGTAAATAATAGAGTCTATAAAGATAATTCCTTCTTTTTCTTTGAACATTTCTGTTACCACTTCTACAGAATATGGAATTTCTTTATCGTAATTCAACAAGATTTTTTCTCTGATATTCTCATTTACGAAGAAACGTTCAGATTTATCTGTGTATTGGTCTTTGTCGTAATAAGGCGGATTTTCTGGCAATAAAGCTTTTAATTTTGGCAAAATTAAATCGGTATTAAAACCTTCTAAAGCCGAAATCGGTAAAATTTCTGCTTTTTCAATTTTACTATGCCAATACTCTACTTTTTCGAGCATCGCTTCTTGATTAGAAATGTCTATTTTATTGAGTAAAATAAGGACTGGAACTGGAATTTTGTTCAGTTTATCTACCAAAAATTCATTCGGTTCTTCTTTATCATTAACATCTACGATAAACAAGAAAACGTCTGCATCTTGTAAAGAATCTTTTACAAAATCCATCATTTTTTCCTGCAATTCGTATTTAGGTTCTAGAACTCCTGGAGTATCAGAAAATACGATTTGTAGGTCTTCTTCATTATAAATTCCGAAAATACGGTGTCTTGTTGTCTGTGCTTTTTGGGTCACAATCGCCAGTTTCTCACCCATCAATTGATTGAGCAAGGTAGATTTTCCTGCGTTTGGTTTCCCAACTATATTTACAAATCCTGCTTTGTGCATTTGTTTTACTTAAAATTAAAGGGTTAAAAGATTTAAAATTTCTTTTTTGCAAAGGTAAGGAAAATAGAATTGGGAAATAATTAAAACGAAAAAATTGTCATTCCCTATAAATCTTTGAAACATTGCGTTCCTACGGAACGCTTTTTTCTGTTATTATTAATTTCTAAACACCTATCGTTCCTACGGAACGAGAATTATTTAAAAATTTCGAAAATTTACAATTTGTAAGAATTTAAAATTACTTTCTTACCACAGGTAAAATTTCGGTTACGTTTAATCCGAATCTTTTTTGTTCTTCTTTAGAAAATTTTTGAGAATAGAAATTAATATCTACTGAAAATCCTACTGATTTTAACCTTTCGAAATAATCCATTCCATACCAACGAACATGATCGTATTGCCCGAAATGTTTTTGGCGTTCTTTTGGGTCTGTTATGGTAAAATCTTCGTAAGTTTTCCCTAGAGAATTTTTCATGGGAACTTGCAGAATTCCCCAACCTCCTTTTTTCATCACTCTATAGAGTTCACTCATCGCTTTTTTGTCGTCTATAATATGTTCTAGAACGTGATTACAGAAAATGACATCAAAACTTTCATCTTCAAAAGTCAAATCTAGAATGTCTGCTTTTACATCTACAATTGGTGAGAATAAATCTGCCGAAGTATAATCTAAATTCTTCATTTTCTTGAATTTTCTCAAGAATTCTTGCTCTGGAGCAATGTGAAGCACTTTATAATTTTGAGTAAAAAAATCGGTTTCATTTTTTAGATACAACCACATTTGACGATGACGCTCTAAACTCAAAGTTCCGGGAGAAAGTGCATTTTCACGTTGTTTTCCGTAACCATAAGGTAAAAACTTACGGTAGGATTTCCCGTCAATCGGGTCGGTAAATTTATTTCCTTTGAAAAAAAGATAGATTAAAGGGCGAAGAAAAATGCTTAGGTTGATAAGCATTGGTCTTGGAATTTTATTCAATAAAAATGATGCGAGTTTCTTCATATAATTTCTAAACCAAATTTAAAAAAATATTTTTCATTTTTTTAAATAAATTTTGGAGTATCTATACATAAAAAAAACGGACAAAAGCCCGTTTTAATTGATATTCATATTTTCTAAAAATCCATTGTAAATAGTTCTTCTTCATTACTGGTAATTCCTAGTGCTTCGTAAATATATTTAAAAGTAGAAAGCAAAACTGGTTTTCCATTAATCACTGCAACATCATGTTCAAAATGTGCAGAAGGTGTTTTGTCTAATGAAGTCACCGTCCATCCATCTTTGTGGAATTTTACCTGATGTGTTCCCAAATTAACCATAGGTTCTATGGCGACAACTAGACCATCTTTGATGACTTTTCCGCTGCCTTTTCTTCCGTAATTAGGAACTTGAGGATCTTCGTGCATGGTTCTTCCCAAACCGTGACCTACCAATTCTCTTACCACTCCATAACCATGTTTTTCGCAGTGCGTCTGAATGGCGTTTGAAATATCTCCTATTCTTTTTCCGCGAACACATTGTTCTATTCCTTTGTAAAGTGATTCTTTGGTTACTTGAAGTAATTTTTTGGTTTCTGGAGCTACTTCTCCTACTTCGAATGAATAAGCATGGTCACCATAAAAACCGTTCATGTAAACCCCACAATCTACAGAAAGAATGTCTCCTTCTTCCAACGGAATATCTTTTGGAATCCCATGAACTACCTCTTCATTGGGAGAAATACACAGGGAATTGGGGAAACCATACATTCCTAAAAATGCAGGTTCACCGCCATGATCTTTAATAAAATCATGAGCTAATTTATCCAAATGTAATGTGGTAACTCCTGGCTTAATTTCTGCTGCAATCATTCCTAAAGTTTTAGAAACGAGCTGTGCACTTTCGCGCATTAAATGGAGTTCTTCTATTGTTTTAAGTATAATCATTTTATTTAAAGAGCCATGGCAAAAGTAAAAAGAGCCATGTATTATTAATATTTATAGTTTAGTATTGTTTATAATGGAAGCTAAAATATTTTTAAGTTCTTTACTCTCCTGTATAAGAGATTCTAACTGTTCATTTTCTGACCTTTCTAAAGCTTTAATTACTCTTAACCAATAATTGGACTCTCTAGCTTCTCGAAGAGATATTCTTACTTTATTTTTAAAATCAGCTTTAGAAGATCCAGCTTGTGATTCTTCATAATTAGCACCAATTGAAGTTGACGATTTTGTTAACTGTAATTTTATTACATTATATTCAAAATCATGAGGTAAAGTTCTTAAGAAAATAATGCAGTTTACCCCAAATTTAAAAGTTCTATCTAACAGATTATTATTTTGCATACATTAGATTTTAAAACTTGTGTCTTTTTACTTTTTACTTGGGTCTTTTACTTTTACCAAAATAAACCTCTTTTCTTTTCTTTTTTCATTTTAGAATAAGCTAAAACCTCGCCTCCTTCTACTCTGAATTCTATTCTTTCGGTGATGATATTATAGATTTCTCCCCAACCAGGAAAACCGCCTAAATTTCTATCATCTATAAATAAATCTGCATCTATTTTTCTGGATTGAGTTTCATCATCAAAGATTTCACCTTCGAAACTAGAGTTTACGGCGTAAAATTCTACTCCATTTTTTCTACAAAATTCTACCGCTTCTTCTAAAGACTTGCCATGTCTATAAGTCCAAAGAATTAATCTATAACCTTCTGATTGTAATTTTTTAAGGGTTTCAAAAGCAAAAATTTTAGGTTTTCCAATTGATGGATAAGCATCCTCTACAATAGTCCCATCAAAGTCTATAGCTAATTTTTTACTACTTAACATATTATATCGTTTGAATTTTTGGACAAATATATGAAATTAAAAAAGGCTATTAATAAGCCTTTTTTTAAATATTATTTTCTTTTTGTAAAAGTCTGTTTAATTTAAGAGACTAAAACTTCTCCTGTCATAATTTCAGGAATTTCTACGCCCATCACTTTTAAAATAGATGGCGCTACATCTCCTAATTTGCCAGGTTTTAAATTCCAAGTTTGGTCTTTATCCATCACAATTAGCGGAACTAAATTAGTAGAGTGTTGTGTGTTAGGACTTCCATCAGGATTAATCATATAATCAGAATTTCCGTGATCTGCCAAAATGAAAACAGCATAACCATGTTCATAAGCTGTAGTTGCTACTGCTTCTATACATTTGTCTACCGCTTCACAAGCTTTTACAGCCGCTTCGAAAACTCCAGTATGACCTACCATATCTGCATTAGCAAAATTTAGACAAATGAAATCTGCAGATTCTTTTTCTAATTCTGGTAAAATAGCATCTCTGATATCAAAAGCAGACATTTCTGGTTTTAAATCATAGGTTGCAACATCTTTTGGACTCGGACAAAGCAATCTTCTCTCTCCTACATATTCTTTTTCTCTACCTCCAGAAAAGAAGAACGTAACGTGAGGATATTTCTCTGTTTCAGCAATTCTGATTTGAGTTCTACCTGCTCTTTCTAGAACTTCGCCCATTGTTTCTTGTAAAACTTCTTCATCAAAGATAACTTTTACATTTTGGAAACTTTCGTCATAATTGGTTAAAGTCACATAGTAAAGATTCAATTTTTTCATTCCAAAATCTGGGAAGTCTTGTTGAGAGAGCACTTCTGTAATTTCTCTACCTCTATCTGTTCTGAAATTGAAACAGAATACTACATCATTTTCCTCAATTTTAGCAGTAGGAAGATTATTATTTTCTGAAACGATAATTGGTTTTAAAAACTCATCAGTAACTCCTTCTGCATAAGATTTTTCAATCGCTTCTACAGGATTTTTGGTGATTTCTCCTACTCCATTTACCATTGCATCATAAGCTAATTTCACACGCTCCCATCTCTTATCTCTATCCATTGCAAAATATCTTCCTACTACGGTTGCTAATTTCCCTGTAGAGATTTTCATGTGATTTTGTAAATCTTGTATGAAACCTTTTCCAGACATAGGGTCACAATCTCTACCGTCTGTAAATGCGTGTACGTAAACATTTTCTGTCAATCCAAATTCTTGAGCAGCAGTTAATAAACCTTTCAAGTGATTGATATGAGAGTGAACTCCACCATCTGAAACCAAACCGATAAAATGTACTTTTTTATGATTTAATTTCGCATATTCGAAAGCCATTTGAATTCCTGGCTCTAATCCTAGAGTATTTTTTTCTACCGCCATATTCAGTTTTACCAAATTTTGGTAAACTACTCTTCCTGCGCCTAAATTCATGTGTCCTACTTCAGAATTTCCCATTTGTCCTGCTGGTAAACCTACTGCAAGTCCAGAAGCTTCTAGCGTGGTATGTGGAAATTTTGTATAACAAGAATCTATAAAAGGTGTGTTTGCTTGGTAAATTGCAGACACTTTATTATCCGTTCCTAAACCCCATCCATCAAGAATGGCAAGTATTGCTTTTTTAGCCATTTTAGTATTTTTTTTTAATGATGCAAATTTACGAAAAATATAGGCATAGAATAATTCTTTTTAAAGGCGACATTTATCAGTATTTAAAATATTTTTAAAGATTAATTTTTCTGTTATCAGTTAATTTGTAACTTTACACTCCTTTTTTTGAAACAGTAATATGGATTTAAGAGACCAATTAAAAAACCTTTTCCCAGAACACGAGGAGCAAGATTTTGAAATGCCAGAAGAAAAATTTGAGCAGAAGAATCCTCTTATCTGTAAATTCGAAAAAAAAGGTAGAAATGGTAAACCTGTGACTTTAATAGAAGGTTTCGAAGGAACAGAAGAAGAACTGAAACAAATTTCTAAAAAAATAAAAACCACTCTAGGAATTGGCGGCTCAGAAAAAGACGGAATTATCGTGATACAAGGAGATAATCGTGATAAAATCATGAAAATTCTTCAAGATATGGGCTATAAAACCAAAAGAGTTGGAGGATAAAAAAGCAATCAGCAGTCAGCAATTGGCTTTCTGCAATTAAAATGAATATTAACAAATTTGGCTGAATGCAGATTGCTGAAAGCCGAAAGCAAATAAAATTATAATTATGCTAAATAAACTTGCTGCTTCAGAATTGGTTTTAAATCCAGACGGAAGCGTTTATCACCTTAATCTTCAACCAGAAGATATTGCAGAGAAAATTCTATTAGTAGGCGATCCAGATAGAGTGCCAAAAGTTTCTCAATATTTTGATACAATTGAAATTCAAAAAAATAAAAGAGAATTCTACACGCATACTGGAACTTTAAGAGGAGAAAGAATTACGGTAATGTCTACCGGAATTGGTACAGAAAACATCGACATCGTGATGAACGAGCTGGATGCTTTGGTGAATATTGATTTAAAAGAAAAAGAATTCAAATCAGAACATACTGCGCTTCAATTATTCAGACTCGGAACTTGTGGTTCTGTAAATCCTGATGTAGAAGTAGATAACATGTTGGTTTCTCAAAACGTTGTTGGTTTAGATGGATTAATGCATTTTTACCAAGATTATGAGTTCGAAAATGAGTTTTCTAGAAATTTCATGGAAAAATTCCCATACGAAAGAATTAAGCCAATGCTTTATTTTTCTGAATGGACAGAATCTCAGTACGATTACTTCAAAGATGCTAAATACGTAGGAAATACTGCTACTTTCCCTGGTTTCTATGCGCCACAAGGAAGACAATTGCGTCTAAAAGCTGTAGATGATAAATTTTTAGAAACACTTAATGATTTAGGCGTTACTAATTTCGAAATGGAAACTTCTGCGATTTATGGTTTGTCTAAACTTTTAGGACACAAAGCAGTTACCATTAATAACGTAATTGCGAATAGAAGACGCGGAGAGTTTTCTGCTGATCATCATCAATCAGAAAAAAATATGATTGAATGGGTATTAGAAAGAGTTATCAAATAATTAAGAATCTCTAACTTTATAAATAAAAAACCAGCTAAAAATTAGCTGGTTTTTATTTTTTGAGAAATTTTTTATTGGGTTTTAATCCAACAGTCTTCTACGTGATCATTCACCATTCCTGTGGCTTGCATATGTGCATAAACTACGGTAGAACCCATAAATTTAAAACCCCGTTTCTTTAAGTCTTTGGCAAGAGCATCAGAAATTTCGGTAGTTGCGGGAACTTCTTTCAAGGTTTTAGGACGATTGATAATCGGTTCATGATTTACAAAACCCCAAATATATTTACTGAAAGAACCAAATTCCTTTTGAACTTCCATAAATTTTTGAGCATTATTAATCGTGGCGAGAATTTTCAGTCTATTTCTTATAATTCCAGTATTTTGGATGAGTTCTTCTACTTTCTCCTCAGAATATTGTGCGATTTTTTGATAATCAAAATGATCAAAAGCTGCTCTGAAGTTCTCTCTTTTGGCTAAAATGGTATACCAACTTAAACCAGCCTGAAAACTCTCTAAAATCAGAAATTCAAAAATTGTGTCATCGTCATATATAGGTTTTCCCCATTCTTGATCATGGTAATTGCGGTATAAATCGTCTTTTTCGCACCATGCGCATCTTACTACTTCCATATTATAGATAGTATTGATAATTAATATTTTACGTTAAAAAATTTAATAAAATTTTATCAATTGATTAACAAAATCTTGTGAAATTAGTGAGTAAATTTGTTATGTAAAAATTCACAAAATCTAGGTAAAGATACAACCTTCCTAATAATAGTTATTCATAAAAAATCAAATTTTTGTTGCAAAGAACCTCTGATAATTTTCGGAGTTCTTTCTTTTTAACGATATAACAATTCTTCATAATTCTGTAAGACCTTCCGTGTTTAATAATTCTACATTTGCTTTACTAACCAATCAAAATATATTATTATGGACACGAACAAACCATTAGACAATGCTTCTGATAGATTAGACGAAGCAAGAGACAGAACAGTAAACTCTGTACAAAATACAGCAGAAAACATGTCAGAAAGAGCAGAAAATTTTGCAGATGATGTAAAAGATACTGCAGAAAATGCTTGGGAAAAAACCAAAGATGTTGCCAATGACATTTGGGAGAAAACCAAAGATGTCGCTGAAAACGTTAAGGATAAAACCGAAGACATGATAGACGATGTAAAAGACGAATACAGAGCCAGAACCCATTAATTTTTATTCATTATTTTGATTTAGAATCCCGAAAAATTCGGGATTCTTTTATGCTATAAGTAATATTTTTATAAATTTGCCTAAAATAAATTATTATGTACGGATTACTTAAAGGTAAAAAAGGAATTATTTTCGGCGCGCTTAATGATCAATCTATCGCTTGGAAAGTAGCAGAACGTTGTCATGAAGAAGGTGCAGAATTTATCCTTTCAAACGCTCCTATAGCAATGAGAATGGGCGAAATAGATGCTTTAGCACAAAAAACTAATTCAGAAGTAATTGGCGCAGATGCTACTTCTATGGAAGATTTAGGAAAACTTTTTGATGCGGCTATCGCTAAATTTGGTAAAATAGATTTCATCCTTCACTCTATCGGAATGTCTGTAAACGTAAGAAAAGGCAAACATTATACAGATATCAACTATGATTGGTTAGAAAAAGGTTGGGATGTTTCTGCAGTTTCTTTCCACAAAGTAATGAAAACCGCTTGGGAAAAAGATTGTATGAATGAGTGGGGTTCTATCCTAGCACTTACTTACATCGCTGCTCAAAGAACTTTCCCAGATTACAACGATATGGGAGATAACAAATCTTACCTAGAATCTATCGCAAGGTCTTTCGGTTATTATTGGGGAGAGAAAAAAGTAAGAGTAAATACCATTTCTCAATCTCCTACCGTAACTACAGCAGGTTCTGGTGTAAAAGGTTTTGGAGGTTTTATGGGATTTGCAGAAGATATGTCTCCTCTAGGAAACGCTACTGCATTAGATTGTGCTAATTATTGCGTGGCAATGTTCTCTGATCTTACAAAGAGAGTTACTATGCAAAACCTGTTTAATGACGGTGGTTTCAGCAATACCGGAGTTTCTCAAAAAGTAGTAGAAAAATACAACGGAGAGTAAAATCTCTAACATTTCAAAATACAGAATCCATTCATCACCTTGTTGAATGGATTTTTTTATGGCGCTTTAACACGCTGTCCGCTATATCTTTTTTAAATTTTCTCCAAACTTATTTTCCGAGGCTAAAAATTTAAAAAAGGATGCCGCTTCCATCGTTAGCGCGGTGAACGCAGATAAGAAAATTTAGTTATATTTGGAAAAAACTTCTCTACAATGAATTACCGCAAAATTCTACTTTCTACCGCTATTTTAGCATTTTCTTTTCATCATGCGCAAAACCTTAAACTCAATCCTACTTCGGCAGAAGAACGCTGGAAAGGTTACGAACAAAGAAAAAAATTAGAAGAAAAATCTATTCTCAAAAATTTAGAATTCAGAAATGTAGGTCCTACTACCATGAGTGGTAGAGTTACAGATATAGATGCCAATCCAGAAAATCCTACAGAATTTTATGTGGCTTATGCTTCTGGTGGATTGTGGTACACCAATAACAACGGAACCACTTTTACTCCTATTTTTGATAGAGAAGCTGTAATGACCATTGGTGACATTTACATAGATTGGAAAACAAAAACCATATTCATAGGAACTGGTGAAAGCAATTCTTCTCGTTCTTCTTATGCAGGAATGGGAATTTATAAAAGTACAAACCAAGGAAAAACTTGGCAAAACCTAGGCTTAAAAGATACGCATCACATTGGCCGAATTGTAGTAAATCCCGAAAACAATAATGAAATTTGGGTTGCAGCTGTTGGACATTTATATTCACCAAACGCAGAAAGAGGCGTTTTCAAAACCAATGATGGTGGTAAAACTTGGAAAAAAACACTTTCGGCAGACCAAAATTCTGGAGCAATTGATTTAGCGATTAATCCACAAAATCCAAAAGAAGTTTACGCTACACTTTGGTACAAAGAACGTAAAGCTTGGAAATTTGTAGAAAGTGGCGCTTCATCTGGAATTTTCAAATCAAATGATGGTGGTGAATCTTGGCAAAAAATTTCAACCAAAGATTCTGGCTTTCCAGAAGACGAAAACGTAGGAAGAATAGGACTTTCCATTTTCCCAAAAAATCCAAATATCATTTACGCAATTGTTGATAATCAAAAAACAAGACCTGCTTCAACTACAAAAGAAGAAAAATCTGAAAAATCTTTGGACAAAGCCAAAATGCAGAAAATCACCAAAGAAGAATTCTTGGCTTTAGATGATAAAATGGTTAATGAATACCTTGATGGAGAACGTTTCCCTGAAAGATACACCTCTGAAAATCTAAAAAAATCGCTCAGAGAAAATAAAATCACGGTAAAAGATATTTTCAACTATACGCATAATGGAAATGATGATTTATTCAACATCGAAATTGAAGGTGCAGAAGTTTATCGCTCTGATGATGCCGGAAAATCTTGGAGAAAAACCAACGAAAAAAATCTAGACGGTTTATATTACACTTACGGTTATTATTTTGGGCAAATTTGGGTTTCGCCAACCAATCCAGATAAAGTAATTATTGCAGGTGTTCCGATTTTGGTTTCAGAAAATGGCGGAAAATCTTTCAAATCGATAGACTCTCCAAA
The DNA here is from genome assembly GCF_907163125.1 of Cloacibacterium caeni. NCBI lineage: Bacteria > Pseudomonadati > Bacteroidota > Flavobacteriia > Flavobacteriales > Weeksellaceae > Cloacibacterium > Cloacibacterium caeni. The sequence goes on along the minus strand of NZ_OU015319.1, from coordinate 905,516 downwards.
TGTTCACGCAGACCACCATTCTATTTGGCTTAACCCGAAAAATGACCATCATTTCATCAATGGAAATGATGGCGGAATCAATATTTCTTACGACAATGGAAATTCTTACATTCATTGCAATTCATTGCCAGTTTCACAGTTTTATTCGGTGGATTATGATTTAGAAAAACCTTACAATGTTTATGGCGGAATGCAAGATAATGGTGTTTGGTTTGGGCCATCAAGCAATAAATTTGACTATAAAAAAGGAAAGTTTGATAATAGCGATAATTTCAAATTTCTTCTTGGTGGAGACGGAATGCAAGTTCGTGTAGATTTCAGAGATAATGCAACTTTATACACTGGTTTTCAGTTTGGGAATTATTTTAGAATCAACAGAAAAACCAATGAAAGAAAATATCTAGAAGTTCCGAGAGAAATTGGCGAAAATCCACTTCGTTTCAATTGGGAAGCACCTTTCCAGATTTCTCGTCATAATCAAGACATCGTTTATTTTGCTTCACAAAGTATTTACAGAAGTATGGACAAAGGCGAAACTTGGCAAAAAATTTCTGGAGATTTAACCAGAAATACCAAACAAGAAAATGTACCTTTTTCTACCCTTTCAACGATAGAAGAAAGTCCGAAAAAATTCGGTTTAATTTATGCAGGAAGTGATGATGGATTGGTAAATGTAACCAAAGACGGCGGAAATTCTTGGCAAAAAATTGGCGATTTCCCAGGATTTTGGGTTTCTATAGTACAACCTTCTTCTTTCTCAGAATCTAGAATTTATTTGAGTTTAAATGCTTACAGAGAAGATGATTTCCGTACATTGCTTTACAGTTCTGATGATTTCGGGAAAACTTGGAAAAAAATTGGCGAAGATTTACCTTCAGAACCTATAAATGTCATCAGAGAAGATCACACCAACGAAAATCTATTGTATGTAGGAACGGATAATGGATTGTACATTTCTCTAGACCGAGGAAAAACGTTTATGTCTGCCAACAATGCTACTCTTCCTAATGTAGCAGTCCACGATTTAAAAGTTCATCACAGAGATAATGAATTGATTGTAGCAACTCACGGAAGAAGTATCTACATTGCCGATGTGAAGAAATTACAAAAATTAACGCCAGAAAATTTAGCTAAAAATTTAATCGTTTTTGATGTTGAAAGCATTAATTTCAAAGAAAATTGGGGCAAATCTTACAGTAATTTCACTGAAATTGAAAAGCAGAATTTCCCAATAGAATTTTACACAAAAAATGCAGGAAATGCTGTCCTTAAAATCATCAATGCTCAAAATGAAACCGTAAAAACCATTGCTCAAAATGCTGATAAAGGTTTTAACACGATTGATTATGATTTGACAGTAAATGCCACTGAAAAGTCTAAAAAAGCAGATGATGGTAATGTTTACATCACGCCAGGAAAATACACGGTAGAAATTTCCATCAATGGAGTTACGGAAAAGAAATCGCTGGAAGTGAAAGAAAGACCTAAATCTAAAAACAAAAGAGTAACCGAAGTTCCGCAAGGAACAATGTCTCCAGGAGAATTTAAAAAATGGAGAAAAGAAGTTGGCTTCAAAAAACAATTATGATTTTAAAACGCAAAGAATTTTTAAAAAAATCTCTCTTTTAGGGAGCAAAGCTTATTCCGTAAACGGAATTGATTAAGCGAACGCTTCAAGAGTGAATTTATTCACTTTCTTTGCTTTCTTAAAATCTTTGTAAAGCAATAATAATCTTTGCGTTAAAAAGTTAACACAAAAAAAGTCCCGAAAATTTCGGGACTTTTCTATTATTTTACACTTGGAATTACGATGAGACTTTCGTTTCCTGAACTGTTTACCGCTTGTACTGCAAAGAAATAATTATCTTTAGAATAAGGCAGTTTCATAGAATTTTCTTTGGTGAAAAATTTCTTTTGCCAAGTAGAAGAATCGGTTTCACGCATGAGAACATAGTAACCTACAACTTCTCCATTTTTTGGTTTTTCCCAATGAATGGTCGTGAAATTGGTCAATTCTTTTACATCCATTTTCACATTTTCTGGTTTTGAAGGAGATTTTGCCAAATTTGCCAAAACAGAAACATTTACCCCAACATTTTTCTTGAAATATTCAAAATCCATAAATTCTGGTAAATCTCCAAATTGCTTACCGTTTTCTTTTCTAATATCTTGATGTTGATGGTCGTAATTTTCATTGAATTCAGTCAATCTTACCGCTGAAAAACCTTGATTCACGAAAGAAGTATGATCGCCGCCACGAAGAAATCTGTCGTTTCTATAGATTAATTTAACTTCTAAATTGTCCACATAACGCTCTCCAATTTCCTTAATGTATCTTGCCAACTGTCTGGCTTCTCCATCATTTTCTAAACCTAAATTTCTAATTCCTTGCGCTTTTTTATCCAAATCAAATTGCGGCAAACCTTCAGAAAAAACTCTTAACTGATTGGCATTGATTAGATTGGTTTCACTGGAAAGATTATTCCCAATCATATCATTATTCAACAAAGCTTCTAATTGCCAATTTTCATTTTTTGCCTTTTCTGCAAGCATTTTAGCACCTAACAAACCTTGTTCCTCACCAGAAAATGCTACAAAAACTATAGTTGCAGGAAATTTTGATTGGCTCAAAATTCTGGCAGATTCTATTACAGCACCTACTCCGCTTCCGTCGTCATTTGCTCCAGGTGCGAAATCTTTGGCATTCATCACATCAGAAACTCTGGAGTCAAGATGTCCGCCAATCATAAAAATTCTTTTATCATTAGGATCAGTTCCACGCAAAATAGCAATAGCGTTTCCTAAATCTGTTGGCTGATTGATTCTTTTTCCGTCTGGTTGAATGGTTTGATTTTGTAGAAAAACTTCCATTCTTCCATCAGCATTTTTAGCATAATTTCTAAATTTAGAAAGCACCCAATTTCTAGCAGCACCAATTCCTTTTTTAGCATCAGTAGTAGAACTCATCGTATGACGAGTACCAAAACTTACTAATTTATTGATATGAGATTTTAAAGAATCTGCGCTTACTTGAGACACATAATTCGCAATTTCTGCATCTCTGGAAACGGTTTGTTGTGCCGAGAAAACAGCAGGAATTAAAAAAACTAAAAGTATAAGTTTTTTCATTATTTAGAGTTGGTTTTATTTATTTTAATTTCAAAATTTCTTGACAAAAACGTTCTACCACTTCGGTTTCTGTAGCCCAAGAAGTAATAATTCTAATGGCTGATGTTTGTGCATCTATTTTCTTCCAAACATAAAAATCAAACTGTTCTGAAAGTTTCTCAATTTGTGAATTTTCTAAAATTGGGAAAATCTGATTGGTATCTGTTTCCGCCAAAAAATTACAACCTATTTCTTTGAAAGTTTGCTTGATTTTCATGGCTTGTTGATTGGCATGTCTTGCTAAATCCCAATATAAATCGTCTTTCATCAACTCTTGAAACTGAATTCCGAGTAATCTTCCTTTCGCGAGCATTGCCCCTTTTTGCTTAATGTGAAACCCGAATTCTTCTTGCAGACTTTGTCTGTTTATAATGATTGCTTCACCTAATAAAGCTCCGTTTTTGGTTCCGCCAAGATAAAAAACATCTGTAAACTTCGCTACATCTTCTAGCGTTACATCATTGCTTTCTGCCGTTAAAGCGTGTCCTAATCTGGCGCCATCCATAAATAAATATAGATTTTTTTCTTTGCAAAAATTTGATAAATTTTCCAATTCTTTTTTGGTATAAATCGTTCCAATTTCGGTAGAATTAGAGATGTAAACCAACTTCTGCTTTACCTGATGCGGAACATTGGCATGTACATCTAGCACATTCTGAATATCTTCTGGTCTTAATTTTCCATCTTTGGTTTCTACGCCGTGTACTTTATGACCTGTAGCTTCTATTGCACCAGTTTCATTGGTGAAAATATGACCAGTATTAGCCGAAACTACACTTTCGTGTGGTCTTAAAATACTAGAAATTACAATTAAATTGGCTTGCGTTCCACCACTTACCAAATGAACTTTAGACTCAGGGGATTTTGATTTTTCTCTGATGATATTTGCTGCATTTTCTGAGTAAATATCTAGTCCGTAACCGTTTTGTTGGTCTAAATTACATTGAGAAAGTGCCTCCAAAATTTTGGGATGGCAACCTTCGGAATAGTCATTTTTAAAAGAAAATTTCATAGGACTAAATTAAGGAAAAAGTGGAAGATTTTTAATACTTACAATATTAATTTTAAAATAAACATGTTCTTTTGTCTTGAAACAAAAGAACCAAAAATTCAAGACTGGAAACTCGGCTAAAATTTTAAATAATTTTCTAAAATTTCCAAAACTCGTCCCTAGCTTTTTCCTTACATACTCAAACAGTGGAAATTTCTTTACAAAAATTTTTAAAAATTTTTAAACGCCTCCGTTTCCTAGGTCATAAAAATCGAAAAACTTAATTCAAAAAGTTTAATAAAATACGAAAATTGCGCCCCAGATTGAGCCATTGTTGGAGCTCATCTCAAAAAATATGGGAATTAGGATTGGCTTTTGAGATAGCGACTGGCGAAAGCTGGAAATGGCGCCCAAATTATTGGCTTTTTCTATAAAATTTAGCTATTTTTTCATTAATTTCAATAAAGTGTGTAACCTTTTCGTTATAATGAACGTATAATAAGATATGAGACAGTTAAAAATTACAAAACAGGTTACCAATAGAGAAACCGCTTCCCTTGACAAATATTTGCAAGAAATTGGTAAAGTAGAACTCATCACAGCAGACGAAGAAGTAGAACTCGCTCAAAGAATCCGTAACGGAGACAGAGCTGCTCTAGAAAAGTTAATTAAAGCCAACTTGCGTTTCGTGGTGTCTGTATCAAAACAATATCAAAACCAAGGATTATCTCTTCCTGACCTTATTAATGAAGGAAACCTTGGTCTAATGAAAGCTGCTAAAAGATATGACGAAACCAGAGGTTTCAAATTTATTTCTTATGCAGTTTGGTGGATTAGACAATCTATCTTACAAGCTCTTGCTGAGCAATCTAGAATTGTAAGATTACCTTTGAACAAAATTGGTTCAATCAATAAAATCAACAAAGCTTACGCACACTTAGAACAAGAAAACGAAAGACCACCTTCACCAGAAGAATTGGCAGAAGTTCTAGACATGAGCGAAGAAGATATTAAAGAATCTATGAAAAACTCTGGTCGTCACTTATCTATGGACGCACCATTAGTAGAAGGAGAAGATTCTAACTTATATGACGTTTTACGTTCTGGTGAATCACCAAGTCCAGATAAAGACTTAATGCTAGAATCTCTACAAATAGAGATTGAAAGAGCTTTACAAACGCTTACGCCAAGAGAAGCAGATTTGGTAAGATTATACTTCGGTCTCAACGGAAAACATCCTATGACTTTAGAAGAAATAGGTGAAACTTTCGACTTAACGAGAGAAAGAGTAAGACAGATTAAAGAAAAAGCAATTAAGAGATTGAAACACAACTCTAGAAGCAAAATCTTGAAGTCTTACCTTGGTAAATAATTTAGCAGTCGGCTTTCAGCTATCTGCAAACAGCAAAAAGATAGCGAAAGCTATCTTTTTTTATTTTAAAATATTTTATTAATCAAGCTGAAAGCTAAAAGCTGACAGCAGAAAGCAATTTAAATGAAAACAAAACTTATTGCACCTTCAGTTTTATCTGCAGATTTTGGGAATTTACAGCGTGATATAGAAATGATTAACGGCAGTCAAGCCGATTGGTTTCATGTAGATGTAATGGATGGAAGATTCGTTCCGAATATTTCATTTGGTTTCCCAGTAATGAAAGCGATTCAGGAACACGCCAAAAAATTTGTAGATGTACATCTTATGATTGTAGAGCCTGAAAAATATGTAGAAGAATTCATCAATTACGGTGCAGACTTGGTTTCTGTACATTATGAAGCGTGTACACATCTTCACAGAACCATTAATTTGATTCAAGACAAAGGTGCAAAAGCTGGTGTAGTGCTTAATCCTTCTACTCCAGTTTGGGTATTAGAAGATATTATTACCGAAGTTGATTTGGTACTTTTGATGAGCGTAAATCCTGGTTTTGGTGGACAAAAATTCATAGAAAACACTTACAAAAAAATCAGAGAAACCAAAGAATTGATTCTGGAGAATAATTCTACAGCGCTCATCGAAATAGACGGCGGTGTAAATACCGAAAACGCACCAAAACTCTTCGAAGCAGGTGCAGATGTTCTGGTAGCAGGAAATGCTGTTTTTGCTAGTGAAAATCCAGAAAGAACAATTGAACTATTGAAAGTTTAAAATTACTTAAAGAGATATAAAAATAAAAAGTTCGAGAAAATTCTCGAACTTTTTTTATAAATTTTGGGTAAAACTATTTGATTAGAAAATTTCTCTTCCAGAAAAATGGAATTGCGCTTCAATTAGAGCATTTTCATCAGAATCTGAACCGTGAACTGCATTTTCACCTACGCTTCTTGCAAACATCTTTCTAATAGTTCCTTCTGCCGCATCTGCAGGATTAGTAGCACCGATTAGTTTTCTGAAATCTTGTACTGCATTTTCTTTTTCTAAAACAGCAGCTACGATTGGTCCAGAAGACATAAATTCTACTAATTCTCCGTAGAAAGGTCTTTCTGCATGTACTTCATAGAATTTTTTAGCATCTGCAACTGTAAGTTGAGTTAATTTTAATGCTTTGAATGTAAATCCTGCTTCCGCAATTTTCCCTAAAATTGCTCCAATGTGCCCATCTGCAACTGCATCTGGCTTAATCATTGTAAATGTAATGTTACCTGACATAATTTTTTTAAAATATTTTTTGCAAATGTAAGATTTTTTTGTATTTTTGCAAAGGAAACTTATTTCAAAGAGAGCCATTTTCTTTTGGCACGTTATTTGCAATATTAATAACGATTCTCATGTTTAATTTGAGTTTTCATGGTTATTAGTTTTTACCTCCAAGCAATTGGAGGTTTTTTTTATGTAAAAATAAAATGTTAGATTTGAAAAATATTACATCTAACAACATGAATTCCCTTACCGAAGAAAACTATTTAAAAGCCATTTTCCATCTATTAGATTCTGAAAATCAGGTTACTGTAAATGAATTAAGCAAATTTTTACAAATCAAAATGCCTTCTGTAAACAGCATGATGAAAAAGTTTGCAGACAAAAATTGGGTAATCTACGAGACCTATAAACCAATAAAAGTTACAGAATTGGGAAGAAAAGAAGCGGCTATAGTGGTAAGAAAACACCGATTAACAGAAATGTTTTTGGTTGAAAAAATGGGATTCGGTTGGGAAAATGTACACGAAATTGCAGAACAATTAGAACATGTACACTCTGAAGATTTTTTTGACAAGATGGATGAAATCCTCAATTTTCCAAAAGTAGATCCTCATGGTGAACCTATTCCAGACAAAGACGGTATCATTATTACTCAAAATCTTAAAAAACTAAGTGAGTGTAAAATAAATGAAACAGTAATTCTTACTTCTGTGACTATTTCTACAGATGATTTTCTGAATTACCTCAACCAGAGAAATTTAGCTTTAGGTGCAGAAATTTTAATTAAAAACATAGAAAAATTTGATGGTTCTATGCAGATATATTTTTCAGATAGAACAGAAGTTCTCAGCAAAATGGTTTGTGAGAAACTATTGGTAAAAAAATAAATCCCGAAAATGGACTGCCCCCAAAAAGTTAGACACTTTTTAGGGGCATTTTTTATGGGGAAAAGTAAATATTCATTAGACTTTAAATTAAAAGCTATAAAGAGATATCACAAAGGGGATATTGGAACAGACGATTTAGGAAAACGCATTGGAGTTTGTGGTTCCTTGGTTCGTAAATGGATAAAATTTTATGAACTTTATGGAGTTTCAGGACTTGTTCGGCTTTCCAATACGCATTACACAAAAGATTTTAAATTAAAGATTTTATCAGTAATTGAGAAAGAGAATTTAAGTTTAAAAGAAGCGTCGAGAAGGTTTAATATTCCTGCGGAGTCCAGTATTCTTAGTTGGCAGCGTAATTACAAAAAAAATGGTATTTTAGGTTTAGAAAACATACCCAGAGGAAGACCTAAAACCATGAGTAATTACACGCGAAAAAAAAAGAAAACAGGCAAACCCTTAACAAGGGAGGAAGAACTGTTGGAGAGGATTTATTATTTAGAAGCCGAGAACGCCATTTTAAAAAAGTTAGACGCCTTAATTCAGGAAAGGAAAAATCCAAAGCCATCGAAGAGTTAAGGCAGGACTTTGATTTAGCAGTACTACTGCATTGTACATCGATGGCAAGAAGCAGTTTTTATTACTATCAAAAACGCTTTCAAATGAAAGATAAATATGCGGAAATAAAAGAAATGATTAAGCAGATTTATCATCGTCACAAAGGAAGGTTGGGCTATAGAAGAATTACTTTGCTTTTGAAAGAAAAAGGAATTTTGATTAATCACAAAACTGTTTTACGACTTATGAAAATATTAGGTTTAAAGAGTATTATCCGAGTGAAGAAATATAAATCTTACAAGGGAGAGCAAGGGAAAATTGCGCCCAATGTTCTACAGAGGAATTTCAAATCGGACACTCCTAATCAGAAATGGGCAACCGATGTTACAGAGTTTAATGTATCGGGTAATAAACTTTATCTATCTCCAATCATCGATTTATTTAATGGTGAAATTGTCAGTTTTGACTTATCTGAAAGACCTGTGTTTAGCCAAATCATCAGAATGCTAAAGAAATCATTCAGAAAAGTAAAATCTACACAAAACATCATTCTACATTCTGATCAAGGTTGGCAATATCAAATGAAACATTACCAAAACTTGTTAAAAGAAAAAGGTATTATTCAAAGTATGTCCCGAAAAGGAAACTGTTTGGACAATGCGGTGATAGAAAACTTTTTTGGAACGATAAAATCAGAAATGTTTTATGCCAGAAAGTTTGGTTCCATTCAGGAACTTAAGATGGAAATAGTGAAGTACATTCACTATTACAACAATGATAGAATAAGACTCAATCTCAAAGGAAAGAGTCCGGTACAGTACCGAACTCTTTCCTTTGAAAATATTGTTTAATTTTGTCTAAACTTTTGGGTGCAGTCTAATTTCTTCGGGATTTTATTTTTATGTATTGAAATATCAATTATTTTCCAGCTTTTAGAGCAGCTTCTACTGCTTTCATTTCTTGGAATTTAGCATCATTATGTGAAGTTTGATATAAACCTTTTAATAAAGATACAATTTCTACATCTTTAGGGTTAAGAGAATAAATTTTCTCTGCATAAGGAATAGCCTTGCTTAATTTCGCTCTTCTTTCACCTAATAATTTATTGAATACATCCATTTTTTTAGCTTTTCTAGCTTCATCTATAGCAGCGATTGCCTTATCATCTCCATTTACATAAATATTATAAATCATACCTTGTAGAGCTTCTACATAGTTAGGGTCTATTTCTAAAGATTTTTTGAAATATCCTTCAGCGTCAGCTAATTTACTTGGATCTTTACTTGCTAAAACTCCTAAATTATACCAAGAAACTTTATCGTTAGGATTTTTAGCAACTTGGTCTTTTAAGTTAGCCATGAATTGATCTATTTTCCCTGATTTGTAGTAAACCGTACCTTGTTGTTCTGTTAATTTGCTACTTTTTGGAAATTTAGCCAATCCTTTATCTATTAATGCTAAAGCTGAGTCATAATTTTGATTTTCAATTTCTAAAGCTACAGCTGTTTCATATAATTCTTGTTCTACACTTGGAGTGTTTTCTGTTTTAAAATCAGTATAATCTCCGGTTGCTCCCATTTTTTTATAAAGCTCAAAAGAATTTTTGTCAAGATTTTCTACTGCTCCTGTTTTCTTATTTTTTGCTTTATATTCAGTTTTTACACCAGTATAACCTTCATTAATTAACTCATTATAAACCTTAGCAGCTTCTACATTTTTTTGACCTTGAGCATAAGATACACCTGCATAATATTTGTATAGTTTATCTTCACTACCTGCAGCAGCTAATAAATTATTTACTTCTAAGAATTTTTTTCCTGCTACTTCATGGTTTTTCGCATTATAAGCAGCCATAGCTTCTTCATTTGCTTTAGTCAAAAGTGGATTAATCTTTGCTCCAAGATTTCCTACAAGTGTAGGTGCGTAAGTTTCTTCTTTAAGATTAGCTACTCCAGATGCGTCTGCAGCTTGTTTACCTACGTAATACACTTTTTGTTTCTCTGCGTTCTTGCCTACATAAATTTTAGATTTTCCAAGTGCAGAGATATTTGCTAATACTTCTGCTCCTTCAGAAATTTTTCCTGTATTTAAAAGTCCAAGACCTTTAGCATAATAATATTGTTCTAAAACGGTAGGCTCTAAAAGGTAAGTTTTACCACCTAAAATTGCATCTGCAGCACCAATCTGTGTATTTGCTGTAGCAGTATCATTTGCTTCGATTGCTTTGAAAGCAGCTGAAATTTCTTTTTTTTGTCCAAATGAAAAACCAAAGGCAATAACTGCTGCACTTAAAATTATTTTTTTCATAATGTAAAAATTAAATTTTTAAAAAAGGACAAGTTTATGGCTTGTCCTCAATATAATACTATTCTTCTTCGTTCTTATTTAATGTATCTTCTTGAGATTCTAGAGGAGCTTGATTTTGAGTTTCTTCGTCATTATTTTCTACTGTCTCTTCAGTTTCTTCTTCTACCTCTTTGTCCATCATCACTTTAGCAACAGCAGCAATCTCGTCATTATTTTTCAAATTAATCATTCTTACTCCTTGAGTATTTCTACCCATAACTCTTAGGTCATCCATTCCCATTCTGATGGCAACTCCAGATTTGTTGATAATCATCAAACCATCTTCATCTGTAACCGACTGAATCGCAATAAGATTTCCTGTTTTTTCAGTAATATTAAGGGTGATTACTCCTTTTCCACCTCTATTGGTAATTCTATAATCTTCTACTGCGGTACGTTTACCATATCCTTTCTCCGAAACGACCAAAACAGTTTCATTTTGAATATCATTTACCACAATCATGCCAATTACCTCATCTCCATCAGATAAATCTACACCACGAACTCCAATAGAACTTCTACCAACTGCTCTTACTTTTTCTTCTGGGAACCTGATACATTTACCACCTTTAGTAGCAATCATGATTTCAGAAGTTCCTGTAGTTAATTTAGCTTCTAATAATTGGTCATCTTCTCTAATTTCAATAGCATTAATACCATTTACTCTAGGTCTAGAATATTGTTCAAGAGATGTTTTCTTGATGATACCATTTTTAGTCACCATTACTACATACATAGAATTTACATAATCTACATCTTTTAGATCATTGGTTCTGATGTACGCTCTGATTTTATCATCTGGTTCTATGTTAATTAAATTCTGAACCGCTCTTCCTTTCGCTGTTTTAGAACCTTCAGGAATTTCGAAAACCCTTAACCAGAAACATTTTCCTTTTTCGGTAAAGAACATCATGTATTGGTGATTAGTCGCCGAAACAATGTATTCTAAGAAATCTGCATCTCTAGTGGTAGCAGCTTTATTACCAACTCCACCTCTACTTTGAACTTTGTATTCAGAAAGTGGCGTTCTCTTAATATAACCAGCGTGAGAAATTGTAAGAACTACTTTTTCGTCTGGAATTAAGTCTTCGATAGACATTTCTCCACCTGAGTAATCTATTTCTGAACGTCTTTCGTCACCGTATTTTTCTTTAACTTCTAGCAATTCATCTTTGATGATTTGGTATCTTCTAGGTTCGTTGGTCAAGATATCTTCCAAATCTTTAATTAAAGCCATAATTTCTTCATACTCGGCTCTAATTTTGTCAAGCTCCATTCCTGTTAAACGAGCAAGACGTAAATCTAGAATCGCTTGAGCTTGAATTTCTGAAAGTTCGAATTCTGCAATTAATCCTTCTTTTGCTTCTTGTGGATTTGCAGAATGACGAATAATGGCAATGGCTTTATCAAGAGATTCTTGCGAACCAATTACCTTCATAAAACCTTCTAAAATATGCGCTCTTTCTTTCGCTTTTTTCAGCTCATATTCTGTTCTTCTCACAATCACTTCGTGACGATGGTCTACGAAATGATGAATAATATCTTTAAGATTTAATTGTTCTGGTCTACCATGAACTAAAGCGATATTATTAACAGAGAAAGAAGTCTGAAGCGAAGTGTATTTATACAATAAGTTAAGAACAACATTTGGAATAGCGTCATTCTTTAATTCATAAACTACTCTAAGACCGTTTCTGTCAGACTCGTCTCTGATTTCATAAATTCCAGGAATTTTTTCATCTTTTACCAATTCTGCAGTTCTGGCAATCATCTCTGCTTTATTCACTTGGTAAGGGATTTCGGTAACGATGATCGCATTTCTATTGCCTATTTCCTCAAAACTTACTTTAGCACGAAGCACAATTCTGCCTCTTCCTGTGTGGAAAGCATCTCTTACTCCTTCATAACCATAAATAATACCACCTGTTGGAAAATCTGGAGCAATAATATGCTTCATCAATTCATCTATGGTGATTTCTCTATTGTCAATATAAGCACAAATAGCATCTACAGCTTCAGATAAGTTATGAGGCGCCATGTTGGTAGCCATACCTACAGCAATCCCCGAAGTTCCGTTTACTAAAAGATTAGGAATTTTGGTAGGAAGAACTTTAGGCTCGGTAAGAGAGTCGTCGAAGTTGTTTTGAAAATCTACCGTTTCTTTGTCTAAATCAGAAAGAATTTCGTCTGAGATTTTTTTCAATCTAGCTTCGGTATAACGCATTGCTGCAGGTGGATCTCCGTCCATAGAACCGAAGTTACCTTGACCATCTACTTGCGGATAACGCAAACTCCATGGTTGCGCCATTCTTACCATCGCATCATATACCGAAGAATCTCCATGAGGGTGATATTTACCTAAAACATCCCCTACAATTCTTGCAGATTTTAAATATTTTCTGTTCGAAAAAACGCCCAAACCATACATCCCGTATAAAACTCTTCTGTGAACAGGTTTTAAGCCGTCTCTTACATCTGGTAACGCTCTGGAAACAATTACCGACATTGAGTAATCAATGTAAGAGGATTTCATTTCATCAACGATGTTGATAGGAATTAGTCTTTCTCCTTCTTTATGCATACTTTATTTTTTAATTATTTGAAAATCAGAATTATAGCAAAATAAACTGATTCCTAAATTTTTCAATTTTAAATAACGCACGAATATACGAAAAAATGCCGAAAAAATTGACGGAAATTCACAATTTGTTATCCACAAATAAGCTAATATTTATCATTTTTTGAAAACAAAATAAACCGCTAAAACCAAACAGACAAAAGCCACTAAATGATTCCATTTAAACGATTCATTTTTAAAGAAAAACACTGCAAAAACGGTAAAAACAACCAATGTAACTACTTCTTGTATAATTTTCAACTGAAACAAGGTAAATGGACCACCATTTTCTCTAAAACCAATTCTATTAGCTGGAACTTGAAAGATATATTCAAACAAGGCAAATCCCCAACTGATAAGAATAACCGACCAAAGTACAGATTTTTTCATCCAACCCCATTCTTGAAATTTGAGATGACCATACCACGCAAATGTCATGAATATGTTTGAAACCAATAAAAGTAGAACGGTGAGAATTCCTTTTGTCATTTTTGAGTATTTTTGCAAAATAATTTCCAAAAATAAGAAAAATGAGCATTTTAAGCATAACATTCCATACCGTAGAAAGCCAATTGCAGACTTGGGAACAGTATTTAGAGAATGAATTGATAACTTTAGTTGAAAACTTTATAGACGTAGAAAAATACATTCTTTCTGAAGTAAATACCGAAATGCTTACCGAAGGCAAGAACACTAATCTCCTTCTCATCTTCGAAAGCGATGAAAAAAGACAAGAGTTCACAGAAACTGAACTCTACAATCTTTCAGAAATAATCGCTCGAAAATTCGGGGAAAGCGTGATGATTTTCAAAACAGAATTAAACGAAAAAAAATCCAGATTTTAAATAATCTGGATTTTTTTTAATTTTATTTTAAACTGGTTTATTTTCTACTTGATAGAATTCTTAAAATATACCAGAAAAGAAGCATGATTGAAGCAAATAGTTGTAGTGACGCTCCTACATATTGATTAGGAGAATAAACATCTTTTAATTTCTGTGTTTCATATAAAATACTTGCCGAAGCCAATAAAACCATTCCTAGTGAAAACCATAATCCTAAATTAAATCCAAAAAGGATTGCAATTACGATTAATCCTAGAGAAACAAAACCTCCTATTACAATAACATTTTTCAGGAAAGAAAAATCCTTATTGCTTAAAAAAGCAACAGCTGTTAAGCCTCCAAATAAAGCTAAAGTAAGGAGCGCAGCTTGTTTTAAAACCTCTAAACTTTCTGTGTACACTACAGCCAAATAAATCATTGGCAAAAAGATAATCGCTTCTAATAAAACATAAAAAGCTAAGCCTAAATACTGCACATTTTTACTTTGAGAAAGCGTCCATTTATTCGCTAATGTAGAACCTAACCAAAATAACCCCAAAATTAATAACCAAGCAAATTTTTGAGAAACCATCGCAATGATATACTCTTCTGGAATGTTGAATAATAAAATGTATTCTACCAACGCAAATGCTAAAAGTGCAAAAGCAACATGTAAATACGTTTTTTTGTAGAATTCTCCTTTCTCAATATCAGTAGCTTGAGAAACTAATGTAGTTTGAATTTCCATAGATATTTGTTTTTAAAAATTTTAATTGTTAAAAATAGAAAAAATATTTATACCACACTTAAAAAAGCCATCGTATCAATATTATCTGCATAAGTATTGAGACTAGGATTTTGCGCTTCCCCAAAGTTTACAGAATTTTCTATTCCCAATTCTGGTTTTGCTACCACACACTGAATATTTGATTCATTTTCCACGAGAAAAGCGTGAACTTCTTCTACACTTTCGTATCTGCTGAAATTAAGCACAGAAAGCGGCGAAAATAGTGCGCTATCTTCTTTGAGCATTACAAAATTATTATCCCAAAAATTTTCTTGATTTAAGAGATAAACTGCTTTGTTATAATCATAGTTGTTAGCATACTTGTGATGATTAATCACGTCTTTAAAACCTAAAAAGTTCTCAAAAAGTCTGCTTAATTCATAATCTTTCGGGATAAGAAGTCTCGTTACATTTCTACAACCTAAACCAAAATATCTGAAAATATCTTCTGCCAATAATTGCAATTCTTCATCAGTTTCATCTCCTTTAATTACCGCCACAGAAGTTCTGTTTTTTCTAATAATAGACAAAGCATCTTTAAAATAATATTCTAAATATCTCGCCGTATTATTACTTCCTGTAGCAATTACCGCATCATATTCTGTCAATCTTTCTACGATTTGAAACTCTAAATTCCACTCAGAAAATTCACCCCATTTTTTCAAAAAGAAAGGCAAAAGAAGTCTGTCTTTAGAAGAGAGCTTAATCAGCGGAATATGATTGCTTAGAATCACACACATCACATCATGAAAGCCTACTAAAGGAATATTCCCCGCCAAAATCAATCCTACTTTTTTAGATAGTTGAGAAACCTGATATTCTGCGAGCCAATTTTTTATATTCTCTTCGGTTAAAATATCTGCCCAATTTTTAAAACAAAATCTTATGTTTTCTTGAGTAAACCAAGGGTTTTCTACCTCGCTTCGTCTCATCAATGCGGCTAATTCTTGCTCATCATGAGTATAATCAATTTCTGATTTTTGTAAAAACTGTTGAAGATAATGTCCTAATTTACTTAAACCCTGTATTTTGAGATCTTGTTTCATTTTATTTATTTAATCCTATTATTTTTGCACTTATTATTAAAAATTACCTCAAAAAAGATAAGTTTTACCATGCAAAACTTTTCCAAATCAACTGAAATTTACTAATTTTGTGCAAATTTAAAAAAAATACCTAGCAATGGCTATTATAATAACAGACGAATGTATTAATTGTGGAGCTTGCGAACCAGAATGCCCTAATAACGCGATTTATGAAGGAGCTGTAGATTGGAAAGCTTCAGACGGAACCAGTCTAAAAGGAACCGTAACTTTGAAATCAGGTTTAACAATGGATGCTAATGCACCTCAAAGACCTGTAAGTGATGATGTTTACTACATTGTTCCTGATAAGTGTACCGAGTGTAAAGGTTTCCACGAAGAACCACAATGCGCTGCGGTTTGTCCGGTAGACTGTTGTGTTCCAGATGACAACCATGTAGAAACGGACGCAGAACTTTTAGGTAAAAAAGCATTTTTACACGGCGAATAAAAATTAAAAAAATCCCGCTTCATTCTGCATGAGCGGGATTTTTTGTTTCAATAAATTTACAATCATTCTCAATAAAAATATGAAAAAACATAATTTCAGTGCAGGACCTTGCATTCTCCCTCAGGAAGTTTTCCAAAAATCAGCAGAAGCGATTTTAGACTTTAACGGAATGGGACTTTCAATTTTAGAAATATCTCACCGTAGCAAAGACTTTATCGCAGTAATGGATGAAGCCAGAGCCATTGTAAAAAGATTAATGAATCTTAATGATGACTATGATGTATTATTTTTAGGTGGAGGCGCAAGTTTACAATTTGCGATGGTTCCTTTTAACTTGATGAAAGAAAACGGAAAAGCAGCTTATTTAGATTCTGGGAACTGGGCTGCTAATGCAATTAAAGAAGCCAAAAAATTAGGAACAGTAGATGTAATCGGTTCTTCTAAGGAAGAAAATTACTCTTTCATTCCAAAAATTGAAGAAGTAGGTGCAGAATATGATTATTTCCACTGCACTTCTAACAATACCATTTATGGAACTCAAATCAAAGATTTTCCAAAAGCCAATACTTTAATGGTTTCTGACATGAGCTCTGATATTTTCTCTAGAGTGTTTGATTATTCTAAATTTGATCTAATCTATGCAGGTGCTCAAAAAAATATGGGACCAGCTGGAGCTACTCTTGTAGTGGTAAAAAAAGAAATTCTAGGAAAATCAGGCAGAGTTATTCCATCTTACTTAGACTACGCTCAACATGTAGCGAAAGAATCTATGTTTAATACGCCGCCAGTTTTTGCAGTTTACGCTTCACTACTTACCCTACAATGGTTAGAAAATAATGGCGGAATAGCTGCTGCCGAAGAAAGAAATATTGCTAAAGCGAAACTTCTTTACGATGAAATAGACAGAAATCCATTATTTGAATGTTTCTGCGTTCCAGAAGATAGAAGTTTAATGAATGTTTCATTCAAAATTACAGACGAATCTAAAAAAGAAGCTTTTGATAACGCTTGGAAAGCTGCGGGAATCAATGGATTAAACGGACACAGAAGTTTAGGTGGTTACAGAGCAAGTCTTTACAATGCCTTACCAATAGAAAGCGTACAGGTTTTGGTAGATGTTATGAAATCTATTTAAAATCTAAAGAAAAATATGAAAATTTTAGCAAACGACGGTATTTCAAATTCTGGAGAAAAAGTTTTGAAAGAAGCTGGATTAAATCTTCTTGACAATAGAGTTTCTCAGGAACACCTCATTCCTTTTATCAATGAAAATCAAGTAGAAGTTTTATTGGTTAAAAACGCTACACAAGTAACTAAAGAACTTATAGACGCTTGTCCGAGTTTAAAAATCATAGGAAAAGGTGGCGAATCAATGGATAATATAGATGTAGAATACGCCAAATCTAAAGGAATTCATGTCATTAATACACCAAACGCTTTTGCTAAATCCGTGGCCGAATTGGTTTTTGCGCATTTTCTGACTTTGATTAGATTTTTGCACGATTCTAATAGAAATATGCCTTTAGAAGGTGATACTAAATTTGCGTTTCTCAAAAAATCTTACGAAAAAGCAACAGAACTTTCAGGAAAAACACTAGGAATCATTGGTTTTGGAAACATCGGAAAAGAAGTTGCCAAAATAGGAATTGGTCTTGGAATGAAAATTATTTTCTACACCAGAAAACCTAAAACAGATACCATTTCTTTAGAATTTTTTGACGGAAGAACTATTGATTTTGAATTCACTTCTACCAATGATAAGGAAGCGTTTCTAAAAGAGGCAGATTTCATCAGCATCAATACTTCGGAAACTACTGAATACATTATAGATACGCCAGAATTTGAAATGATGAAAGATGGCGTTTTCATTGTAAATACTGCAAAAGGCGGTGTAATCAATGAAGTAACACTCATTGATTATATAGAAAATAAAAAAGTAGCGGGAGCTGCTCTAGATGTTTTCGAAACCGAACCAAAACCAGAAATTCAGATTCTGATGAATCCTTCGCTTTCGCTTTCTCCGCATGTTGGTGGAAGCACTTTAGAAGCCCAAGAAAGAATAGGAACAGAATTAGCACAACAAATTATTGACTTACAAAAACTTATATAATTTAAAAATTTATTATATTCGCAAAATTTAAAAAATTAAACTATATAAAACCTCAAATTAATTAAACGTAGAACATGCCAGTTTTTAAACCATTTAGAGGAGTTAGACCGCACCCTGATTATATTGATAAATTCCCAACTCATCCTTTGGATAATTTTACGCAGGAAGAAATCAATAAAAAAGCGACGGAAGACTCTTCTTACATACAGATGATTAAACCATATGTATGTAGCAAATCAAAAGATGTTGATAGAAATCTACGAAAAGTAAGAAGCAATTACGAAGAAATGTTGGGCGACAATAAACTTCTTCAAGACAGCTCTTCTTATTATTTGTATGAGCAAATTTTACCCAATAAATCTGTTTTCAGAGGATTATTAGGATTGACAAGTGTGGAAGATTTTTGGAACGGAAAAATCAAAAAACATGAATCTACCCTTACTTATAAAAAAGAAAAACTCGCTCATTTCTTAGAGAAAGTTTCACTTCAAGCAGAACCGGTTCTTCTTACCTATCAAGCTAATTCTAAAATAGAATTACTGATGAACCACGAAGAAAAAAATGTTCCCATCATTAATCATACAGACGAAAC
This sequence comes from Cloacibacterium caeni, assembly GCF_907163125.1. Classification (NCBI taxonomy): domain Bacteria; kingdom Pseudomonadati; phylum Bacteroidota; class Flavobacteriia; order Flavobacteriales; family Weeksellaceae; genus Cloacibacterium; species Cloacibacterium caeni. The sequence goes on along the minus strand of NZ_OU015319.1, from coordinate 886,465 downwards.
TGGAGTAAGACACAAAGTATGGAGAATAGACAATCGTCTAAAACTTCAGCAATTTAAAGAAGTAATAGACCAAATTGATTCTTTTTATGTAGCTGATGGTCACCACAGAATAGCTTCTGCAGCATTATACGCTCAAAAACACAAAGAAAAAAACAAAAGACATAATGGCAATGAACCTTATAATTTTGTTTTCAGTTTTATTGTTTCTAGTCAATCGATTAAAATTAATGACTATAACAGAGTTGTAAAAGATTTAAACGGAAATTCTGAAGAAGAATTTTTACAAAAAGTATCAGAGAACTTCCTTATCCACGAAAAAGGTGAAAACGCTTACTATCCATCACAGAAATTCCACATTTCTATGTATTTGGGTGGTAAATTTTATTCACTGCACGTAAAACATAATCTCAGAGATTTAGACCAAGGATTAGATAATGTAGACCATCATTTATTAGACAAATATATCTTCAAACCTATTCTCGGAATTAATGATTATGAGGAAGAAGAAAACAGCAAAATGAATTTTGTAAAAGGAAATTCTAATATTGAAGGCATCATCAAACTCAAAGAACAAGTAGATTCTGGCGATTATTCCGTTGGCTTTGGATTGTTCCCAGTAAGTTTTAACGATATTACCAAACTGGCGAATCAGAATTTGCAAATGCCTCCAAAATGTACTTACATAGAGCCAAAACTGGTTACTGCACTGTTAATGTACGACATGGATTGGTAATTTTTCTTGATTTATTACAAAAAAATAGTACTTTTAGATTTCCAAAAAGAAATCAGAACATGAAGAAACTACTTTACATACTTCCGCTCTTTTTGGGCGGATTTTTTTGGTCTCAAAATTTCAAACAAGATTCTCTTCAATTCAAGAAAATTTCAGACGAAATTTTGGTCAATGGTAAATCTTATGAAGACCTAAGAGAATTAACCAAAGACATTGGCAGCAGATTATCCGGAAGCAGTAATTACGAAAAATCTGCAGACTGGGCGATGAAAAAATTGCTAGAAGCTGGTGCAGACCAAGTTTGGTTTCAACCTGTAATGGTAAACGTATGGACTCGAGGTGATGAATCTTTAAAATTAAGAGTGAATCACGGAAAATGGAAAGAAGTAAAGATGCTTTCCTTAGGCAATTCTGAAGGAACCAAAGGTAAAGATTTAGAAGGAGAAGTGATTTTAGTAAAAACTTTAGAAGATTTCGAAAAATTACCAGATTACTCCGTAAAAGATAAAATTGTGTTTTTCAACTATGCCTTTAAACAAGAGTTTGTGGTAACCGGACAAGCTTACGGAGATGCTGGAAAATACAGAAGAGTTACTCCATCTGAAGTAGCAAAAAAAGGCGGAAAAGCCGTAATTATTCGTTCACTTACTTCTTCTTTTGACGATGTTCCTCACACTGGTTCTACTCGTTACGAAGATGGAATTCCTAAAATTCCTGCCGTTGCAATTGGTGCAGAGTCTGCGGATTATTTAGAAGAAATTTTACTCAAAAAACAAAAAGTTCAAGCCATTCTCAATTCTAATTGTGGAATGAACGGACAAATGATGACCAAATCTGTCATTGGCGAAATCAAAGGAAAATCAGACGAAAAAGTAATTGTAGTTGGCGCACATCTCGATTCTTGGGATGTAGGTGAAGGCGCTCATGATGATGGTGCTGGAATTGTACAAAGTATAGAAGTACTGAGAACTTTCAAAAGTTTAAAACTCAAAAATAATCATACCATAAGAGTAGTTTGTTTTGCCAATGAAGAAAATGGTGTAAGAGGTGGAAGAACGTACATGGAAACGGTAAAAAAATCTGAAGAACCACACATTTTTGCTCTAGAAAGTGACAGTGGAGGTTTTACACCGAGAAGTTTTAGCTTAGGAATGCATCCTGACAAAGCCAAATCTATGAAATCTTGGGAAAAACTTTTTAACCCATACGGAATTTATGAATTTGCAGGAGATCATTCTGGCGTAGACATAGAACCATTGAGAGAACTTAAAATTCCTGCATCTGGATTGGTAACAGATTCACAAAGATATTTTGACATTCATCATACTCCAGAAGACACTTTCGAGAAAGTAAATCGCAGAGAATTATTGTTAGGAGCTGTTGTTATGACACAACTTATTTACATGGTTGATAAAAATTGGTAATGAAAAGACCTCCATTTCACAAAAGTGTTTATTATGCTTTCAAAGGACTTTTTTGGATGCTAAAAACCGAAAGAAACTTTCAGTTAGAAGTATTAGCTCTTGTTATTAATTTATTTTTAATAGTTTATTTCGAATTAAATTCTACAGACGCTGTTTTAATTTTTATCGTTTGTTTTTTGGTTCTCATTGCAGAAATCATCAATACAGCCATTGAAAAAATTTGTGATTTCATAGAACCAAATTTCAATAAAAAAATAGGCTTAATCAAAGATTTAGCAGCAGCAAGTGTAGTAACAGCTACTCTACTTTCCTTAATTACAGGAGTTTTAGTCTATTCAAAATATGTTTTTTAGAAAATTTTAAAAATTTTCGGGGAAAGTTTTTACGGCTTCGTCGCAACCCAATTTAAAGATTTCGTTCATTCTGGCTTTATTGCTCTCGAACATTCCATAATTAGATAATTCTTTGGGAGAGATAAACCAATCACAATCTTTGAATTTATAGTTTTCTACACTGTGGCTCAGCAATTCATAAGCTCTGGTAGAAACTGCTTTGATACTATTGAGCTGTTTGCCTTCAATATCTTGCAATGGCGAAACATTTACTCCAATTAGTTTTTCACATTTCTCTCTGATGAGATTTGAAGGAAAATTATTCAAAATTCCGCCATCGCTTAATAACATTCCATCTTTTTGGAAAGGGCTTGTCAAACCAGGAACCGAACACGAAGCTATAATAGCATCTAACAAATAAGTGTCTCCATCAAAAACGTGCGTAACGCCTTGAACCAAATCAGTCGCTGTAATCAGCAATTCTAATTTTAAATCTTTAATTTTAATTTCTCCAATAATTGGTTTCAAGTATAATCTAAAAACTTCAGAATTGATAAATCCCGGTTTAGTCAAGGTAAAATGTTTCCAATTGAAAAAATAAACCGATTTAAAAAAATCTAAAATCTCATCTGGAGACTTTCCAAAAGAATACAATCCGCCAACAATTGCACCAGCACTCGTTCCTGCAATGACTTCTGGAAAAATATTTTTTTCTTCTAAAAATTTCAGTGCACCAGCTTCTGCAATTCCCTTAGTTCCACCACCAGAAAGTACCAAACCAATTTCTTTCTTCATATTATTATTAGTTTCATTTGTTAAAATTAAAAAAACCACAGCAAAAACTGTGGTTTTTTTTGTATTTATTACATAAATATTAAATGTGAATCACTTCTCCGTAAGCAGCCGCTACAGCTTCCATAATTGCTTCAGAAACAGTTGGATGCGGGTGAATAGATTTGATGATTTCGTGACCAGTAGTTTCTAATTTTCTAGCAACCACCGCTTCTGCAACCATATCTGTAACACCATCTCCAATCATGTGGCAACCTAACCACTCTCCGTATTTTGCATCAAAAATTACTTTGATGAAACCATCTGTATTACCATTTGCGGTAGCTTTACCAGATGCTGAAAGTGGGAATTTACCAACTTTAATTTCGTATCCTTTTTCTTTAGCTTGCTTTTCAGTTAAACCAACAGATGCAATTTCTGGATGACAGTAAGTACAACCAGGAATATTTCCGTAGTCAATTGTTTCTACGTGCATTCCTTTGATTTTCTCTACACAAGTAATTCCTTCTGCTGAAGCTACGTGAGCCAAAGCTTGGGTAGGAATTATATCACCAATTGCATAATAACCAGGAACAGAAGTTTGGTACCATTCATTTACCAAAACTCTACCTTTGTCTGTAGCAATTCCTACTTCTTCAAGTCCAATGTTTTCAATATTTGCAGCAATACCCACTGCCGAAAGTAGAATATCTGCTTCTAATGTGATGTTTCCATCTTTGGTTTTTACATTAGCTTTAACACCATTTCCAGAAGTATCTACAGATTCTACAGATGCATTGGTCATGATATCAATTCCAGATTTTTTAAGAGATTTTTCTAAGTGTTTAGAAATTTCTTCGTCTTCTACAGGAACGATATTTGGCATGAATTCTACAATCGTCACTTTAGTTCCCATTGTATTATAAAAATCTGCAAACTCTACTCCGATTGCTCCAGAACCTACTACAATCATAGATTTCGGTTGAGTAGGCATTGACAAAGCTTGTCTGTAACCAATTACTTTTACTCCATCTTGTGGAAGATTTGGTAATTCTCTAGAACGAGCTCCAGTTGCAATGATAATATGATTTGCTGAATATTCAGAAACTTTTCCTTCTTTATCTGTTACCGAAACTTTTTTGCCTTTTTGAACTTTGGCAGTTCCCATGATAACGTCAATTTTATTTTTCTTCATCAAGAAAGAAATTCCACCACTCATTTTAGTAGCAACTCCTCTACTTCTAGCAATTACATTAGGAAAATCAAAACTTCCCTCTACTTTATTAAGACCGTAATCTTCGGCGTGTTTTATATAGTTAAAAACTTGAGCAGACTTCAGTAATGCTTTGGTAGGAATACACCCCCAGTTTAAACAAATACCACCTAGATTTTCTTTTTCTATGATAGCCGTTTTAAAGCCTAATTGTGATGCTCTAATTGCGGTTACGTAACCACCAGGTCCAGAACCTATAACAATAATATCGTAATTCATTTCGAGATTAAATTTTTGCGAATTTACGGAATTTTTCAGAAAATTCGGGTTTTACTATGATATAAATATGATTTTTTGAAACAAAAAAACAACTCCTAATTTGAGTTGTTTCTTTATTTAACTTAATAAACTTCTTGTACTTTTATATTAGGGCAGTTTTTCTCTATCCAAGCGGCATCAAATTCCTTGATTTCTCTTCTTTCTCCTTTGTAAATATAATATTCATTAGGCGTTTGTGAGTTTCCATCAATCACTTTTGGCATTTTATTGATGATTTTTTCTTCTGGGCAATCTTGGATTTTTGCAACAGCACAACTCGAAAGCGTAAAAGCTGCTATAATTACAAATAATATTTTCATTTTTTAAATTTTTGGAAATTGAGAAGGGTTCGCTTCATGAAAAACTGCATATATTTTCTCAACCATATCATCTACAGATGGTTTTGAGAAATAATCTCCATCACTTGCATAAGCTGGTCTGTGATCATTTGCTGCAATCGTTAACGGAGCTGAATCCAAATATCTGAATGCTTTTTGTTTTTCTACAATTTGCTGAAGAATAAATGCAGAAGTTCCGCCTTCTACGTCTTCGTCTATAATTACTAAACGATTGGTTTTCTTCACGCTTTCAGCAATTTCATGTGAAATATCAAATGGAATTAGAGACTGAATATCAATTACTTCCGCAGAAATTCCTAATTTTTCTAATTCTTCGGCAGCTTCCATTACCAATCTCCAAGTAGAACCATACGTTACTAGAGTAACATCTTTTCCTTCTTTAGTTACTTCTATTTTACCAACTGGAACAGTGAACTCACCTAAATTATCTGGTTGTTTTTCTTTTAATCTATAACCATTGAGCGTTTCTACAATAATTGCTGGTTCATCACTCTGAAGCATCGTGTTATAAAAACCTGCTGCTTTAGTTAAATTCCTAGGAACCAAAACATTCACCCCTTTTACTAGGTTAATAATTCCAGCCATTGGTGAACCAGAATGCCAAATTCCTTCTAATCTATGACCACGAGTTCTGATGATAACTGGAGCTTTTTGCCCACCTTTTGTTCTGTAATGAAGTGTGGCCAAATCATCACTAATTCCTTGTAAACAATACAAAATATAGTCTAAATACTGAATTTCTGCAATCGGACGAAGTCCACGCATCGCCATACCAATTCCTTGACCAAGAATAGTAGCTTCTCTAATACCAGTATCAGCTACTCTTACTTTTCCGTATTTCTCCTGAAGTCCCTCTAAACCTTGGTTTACATCACCAATATTCCCTGCATCTTCACCGAAAACCAAAGTTTCAGGATATTTTTCAAAGATTTTATCAAAATTATTTCTTACCACTACTCTTCCATCTACCATTTCAGAATTTTCTGAGTAAATCGGTTTTACTTCTTTTACATTGGTTGATTTCCATTCAGACTCTGAATACAAGTGTGAAGAATAATTATCTTTTTCTTGCGCTAAAAGTTGTTCAAATTTAGAAGCAAGCCATTGTCTTTCAGTAGATTGATGAGTTCTAGTCAAAAGCAAAGTTTTTCTCATCAAACTGAATACATCCTTTTTAGCATAAGAAATCAAAGAACCAAATTTTTGCAGTTCTGCTTCTACTTCGCTATTCTGAGATTTTAGATTCTCTACTAACGGAAGTACTTCATTTTTAAGAACTTCTATAGAATTTCTATAATTTTCCCAAGCTTTTTTCTGACCGTCTTTTGCTATTTTTTTAGCTTCTTTTTCTATATTTTCAAGTTCTTCTACTGTAGCTAAAATTTCTTCTTTTCCTTCTATTTCAATAGAATAATTAAGAATCCATTCTTTAAATTTTTCTAAGCCGTCGAAATCTGCTTCCCATTTTAGTCTTTCTTCAGATTTATATCTTTCGTGAGAACCAGATGTAGAGTGACCTTGTGGTTGAGTTACTTCTGTCACGTGAATTACCACAGGAATAGATTCTGTTCTTGCAAAATGTTCGGCTCTAGCATAAGCGTCTAGAAGTGCAGGATAATCCCAAGCTTTTACTTGAATAATTTCGCAACCTTCTGTTTTTCCTTCTTTTCTTTGAAAACCAGAAAGCATTTCTGCCATGTCTTCTTTTGCTCTTTGGTCATGAGTAGGAACAGAAATTCCGTAACCATCATCCCAAATGGATAAAATCATTGGAACTTGTAAAGCACAAGCTGCGTTCAAAGTTTCCCAGAAATGGCCTTCTGCAGAAGACGCATCACCGATGGTTCCGAAAGCAACCTCGTTTCCATTATTGCTGAATTTTTCTGAACCGTGAAATTTTACTGATTTGTAAACCTTAGAAGCTTGAGCCAAACCTAGTAGTCTAGGCATTTGTCCTGCAGTTGGCGAAATATCTGATGATATATTTTTAATTTGAGTTAAATCTTTCCAAGTTCCATCTTCATTTAAACTGCGCGTTGCAAAGTGACCATTCATTTGTCTACCAGCAGAAGCAGGTTCTCTTTCTACAGAAGTATCTGCATACAATTGTGCAAAGAAACTCTCTACCGATAAAGCCCCAACTGCTAATGCGAAGGTTTGGTCTCTATAATAACCACTTCTAAAATCTCCATTTCTAAAAACTTTTGCCATGGCTAATTGTGGTAATTCTTTACCATCACCTACAATCCCGAACTTAGCTTTACCTGTTAAAACCTCTCTTCTTGCCATGTAAGACATTTCGCGAGAAATTCTACCTAGTTTATAGTCTGCTAATATTTGATTCTTAAAATCTTGAAAAGAAACTGTTTGTGTTTCGATATAAGTAGTTTGCATATCTTGGATAAGGATTTTTACAAAGATAATAAAATTATGGAATTGATAAAATAAATTGATTTTTTTGATTATTTTTCAATTACAAAACAAAACACAATATTTCTAGTGAAATACTGTGTTAAGCTCAACTTAATTAATATGAATGTATGAATAATTGTGATGATGTCTTTAAAAAATCTCCTTCGCTGCTCTGAGAACAAACAGCGAAAGGAGAAAACACAAACGATGAAAAAAAATTTTATTTTACTTTTATTAGATATATTTTAGCTGAATATTACTTATTAAGAAATATTAATGCTTCTTCTTCATTATGTAAAACTACAGTAGTCTTATTTTCATTACTATTTCTTAATTTTCTTTTATTTTGTATAATTTCTAAAATCTCAATGTCATTTTTACTCAAAACATCATCAGATTTCCCTGAACTATTTGATTGTTTAAATGATAATACTGCGATTGAAGCCAATGCTAACAATATTGGTGTAAATTTTTTCATAACAGTAAATTTTTAAATTAATATTTTAAATTTCTAAGATTAAAATATGGTTATGAATATAACAAAGTACATCTTAGATATTTCTTTAATTTGTATTTTAAAATTTTCATTTAAAAATCTCCTTCGCTGCTCTGAGAACAAACAGCGAAAGGAGAAAACACAAACGATGAAAAAAAATTTTATTTTACTTTTTATTAATATTATTTTTAAATCTTTCAAAAAATTTAAATAAAAAAATCTTCAAAAATCTCTTTCGCTGTTCTGAGAACAAACAGCGAAAAGAGAAAACACAAACGATGAAAAAAAATTTTATTTTACTTTTTTTATTAGATTTATATAAATTATCTTGGTGGCTTTACAATTTCATCAAATGATAAAACAGTTGAAAGAGAATCAGTTCTTAAAACTTGAGTTTTTATTGAAATAGTATCTTTTTTATTTTTATTATTTAATTCTCTTAAATCTCTATTCTTTTGTATTATATTAAGAGTTTGAATATCTTCATTACTTAGAATATCTTCATTTTGTCTACATGATACAAATAAAACACTTAACGCACTAACGGATAAAAGAATAATTTTTTTCATAACTAATTTTTTTACAAATGTATCATGAAACAACAGCTACAAACAAATTTTTCAACTGTCATTTCATAAAATATAAGTGTTGTTTTATAAAAAAACTGTTTTGTTTTAGAAAAAATAACAGTATTATTGTAAAAATAATTTATTATTAAATTAAAATAAATAAAGAATTCTGTTATTAATCAAAATGAATCAGCACTTTAGCATAAAAATATTGTTTTTTTTGATTCTACTTATTTCAAATATTTTTTTCTCTCAAAATAATAATATTGAGTATTTAAATTATGTAAAAATTGAGAAAAAAATTGATAGTTTATATGATATAAACCATAATGAAGGGATTAAGCTTGTCAAATTTTACATAAAAAAATCAAAAAAAGATAAAAATAATGAAGCATTATTTTATGCATATCGTTATGCCAGTAAAATTTTTAGCAGTCCTCAGAATTTTCAATACACAGATAGCGCTTTAATTACCAGTAAAATTTCTAATAATAAAAATCTAATAACAGATGCTTATTTGAATAAAGGAGTTGTTTTAATGGATGCTTCTTTGTATAAGCTCGCATTAGATAATATACTTACAGCTAATAAATATTCATTAGATTTAAAAAATCCATATATCACTAATAAGACAAAATATTTTATTGCTCAAAACAAAATTTATCTTGGATTATATGAAGATGCAAATGAAGAATTATTACAATGTATTTCATATTTCAGAGAAAATGTAAATAAATCATCTTTAGGTGAGGATAATGAAAAATATTATCTCTATAGCCTTATGAGCATTTTAGATACTAATACTAAAATAGGAAAACACTCTCAAAATAAACCATTTCTAAATGAAGCTTACAGCTACATTGATAATAAAGACTTAAATATATATAAACCATATTTTATTTCTTGTGATGGCGTAGATGATTATTTTTTAAAAAATTATAAGTCAGCTATAAAAAAACTTTCTGATGCTATTAGATTATATAATGATCAATGGCCGCACATTACTGATATTTTTTACATTGGCCTTTCCAATTGGAAACTTGGGAAAAGAGATGTAGCAGTTAAATATTTTGAGGAAATAGATAAAGAATATGACAAATCAAAAAAATTAAATCCTGAATTTAGACCAGCATATGAACTATTAATAAAGTATAATGACTCTATTGGTAATAGAGATAAGCAATTAAAATATATTAATACTTTAATGTCTCTTGATAAAAATTATGAGAAAAATTATAAGTACTTATTCTCTAAAATTAACAAAGAATATGATACTCATAAACTCATAAATGAAAAGAACAAAATTGAAAGTTCTCTAAAAAATCAAAGAACTATAATTAGTTTAATATTATTAATAACCATTCTTGCATCATTATTCTATTGGAATCGCTATAATTCTTTACAAAAAAAATATAAAGAAAAATTTGAAGAAATTATCTCACAGAAACCTATTTCAGAAAAAATAGAGACAATTGCAGAAGTAGAATTAAAAAAAGAGACTCAAGACCTAAAAACTCTTAAAATAAACGACAAAATAAAAATTACCGCTCCAAAAAATTCTTCTGAACTAGAATTCTATAACAAAATACCTGGTCTCAATCCTATTTTAGTTCAAAATATTTTGCAACAGCTAGATAAATTTGAAGAAGAACTTAGATTTACTGATAATCAAATGTCATTGAGACTTTTAAGTGAAGAATTTAACACCAATATACCTTATCTTTCTAAAATCATTAATGTGTACAAAGGAAAGAATTTTAACTATTATATTAATGATCTAAGAATCGACTATATTATCGAATTACTCAAAAATGATGCTACCTATTTAAACTATGATATCAAAAATCTAGCATCTCTAGCAGGCTTTACGAATGCGGTAAACTTCTCTGACAACTTCCAAAGAAAATTTGAGATTAAACCTTCTTTCTTCATTAAAATGATGAAGGAAAATATTAAAACACATTCTTAAAAACATCTAAATAAAAAAACTTCAACATTTTCATGTTGAAGTCCCCCTTTGAAGAAATACTTTACTATTCGGAATAGTAATGTTTTTTTTTGGTCATTAAATCTTACCTCTTTTTATTGTGTTTTATAAGATGAAGCAAAACTACACTTTCCATTATTCCTTTACTAAAAAGTGAACTCGGAATTCATAAAAATCAACCGGGATTTTTTGAAAAAATATCATATTTCTTATTCCATTTTTTTGTTTTATCATTGTAGAAAAGTGAAAAGTGAAAACAAAAATCAATAACTATCTAATAATCAAAAACTTATTTTTTGCAGTTCTGTTTTTTTCCCAAATCTCAATAAATGCTCAAGAAAAAAAATTAGAAGATTTATCATTTTTAGAATTAGAACATAAAATTGATAGTTTAGTTTATAACAATGCTAATGCATCGCCATTAATCCAATTTTATATCAAAAAATCCAAGAAAGAAAATAATTTAAAAGCATTAGTTTATGCCTACAGATATGCCAGTCAAAATCCTTCTGAAAAATATAAAGTCAAGTATTCTGATAGTGCTATATTAGTTGCTAAAAAAATAAATGATAATTCTATACTCGCAGAAGCATACATTAATAAATCTACTCTACTTATTGCAAAAAACCAACACGATGTTGCTTCTAATTATCTAATGCTTGCTAACAGAATTGCAGAAAAAACAAATGATAATTATTTAAAATATCAAACAATTTATTCTATTGCTCAAAATTATTTGTATTTAGGTCGATTATCTGATGCCAAAAAGGAATATGAAAAATGTGTAAATTTCTTTTCTGTAAATCTTGATAAATCGCAGACCTACGGGAAAAATTATGAAATGATGTTTATGTACTCTTTAATCAGTTTGATTGACATCAACTCAAAATTAAATCAATTTTCTGATAATAAAATATTATTAAAAAAAGCTTTTCAATATATTAAAGAAAACAATTCTAATTTTTATTATGCATATTTTATTTCTTGCGAAGGAACCAATGCTTATTTTCTCAAAAATTATTTTTTGGCTATAGAAAAATTGAAGAAGGCTCAAACTTTATACCAAGATAGTTGGCCTCACTATACAGAAATTTTCTACATAGGAATGTCTTATTGGAAATTAGGAAACAAAAAAGAAGCTGTAAAATATTTTGAAAAATTAGACAAAGAATATTACAAAGACAAAAATCAAGACCCTCAGTTCAGACCTGCCTACGAATTACTTATAGAATACTACGCTTCTAAAAATAACACAGATAAACAACTCGAATACATTAATAAATTAATGTCTCTAGATAAATCCTACGAAAAGAACTACAAATATCTTTTTGCCAAAATTCATAAAGAATATGATACAAAAAAATTGATTGACGAGAAAAACAGTATTGAAACCAACTTAAAAGTTCATCAATACCTCACGCTTTTTGTAATCATTATCAGTATCGTACTGATTTCTTTTTCTACTTATAAATATTTCCAAATGCAAAGGAAATATAAAGAACGTTTTGAGCAAATCATTTCAAAAAATACAGAAATAAAGAAAATCCCAGTTACTATTGTTGAAGAGGATAAAACTGTAATTCCAAAAATTGCGGGAATTAGTGAATCAACCATCACAAATATTCTAGAAGAATTAGAAATTTTCGAAAAAGAACAACAATTTCTAGATTCTAAAATCACTCAAAAATTACTCTGCGAAAAATTGGGAACCAATCCTACTTATCTTTCCAAAATTATTAATGCTTCTAAAGGGAAAAATTTCAGTAATTACCTCAATGACTTAAGATTAGAATATATTGTAGAATTGCTCAAAACAGAGCATCAATTTTTAGAAAAAGAAATTAAAGAATTGGCAAATATTGCAGGATTTACGAATGCAGAAGCATTTTCAGATAATTTCCAGAGAAAATTTGAAATTAAACCTTCTTACTTCATTAAAATGATGAAGGAAAATATTAAAACTTCCTCTCTATAACGTAATCAAGCATCAAATTAAGAGAATGTTTCGCGTCAGAATCAGGGAATTCTGCAAGAATATTTTTTGCTTTTTGCTGAAAATCTTTCATCACACCAATTGCGTAATCCAGTCCTCCAGAATTTTTCACAAATTCTATCAGCTCTTTTACGCGTTTTTGATCGTTATTATACCTTTTAATAGTATTGAAATAGTACTTTCTATCCGCTTCATTCGCCGTTTTCAGAGTATGAATAAGCGGCAAAGTCATCTTTTGTTCTTTAATGTCAATTCCAACTGGTTTTCCAATAATATTTTTAGAAAGATAATCAAACAAATCGTCTTTGATTTGGAATGCCATTCCTGTATAAGTCCCGAAATCTTGCATTTTTTTGGCTAAAACTTCATCAGCGCCATTAGACAAAACACCTACTTCGCAACAAGCAGCAATAAGTGTAGCCGTTTTTTGACGAATAATTTCATAATAAACGTCTTCAGTAATATCTAATTTTCTAGCTTTTTCTAATTGAAGCAACTCACCTTCAGACATTTCTCTGATGGTTCTAGAAATAACAGCCAATAAATCAAAATCTTTATTATCAGTAGAAAGTAAAACTGATTTAGAAAGCAAATAATCACCTACTAAAACTGCGATTTTATTTTTCCATAAAGCATTGATAGAAAAGAAATTACGACGTTTAAAACTTTCGTCTACTACGTCATCATGAACCAAAGTAGCGGTGTGAATCAACTCAATCATAGAAGCGCCTCGAAACGTCTTTTCGTTTACATTTCCTACCAATTGAGCGGTAAGAAATACAAACATAGGTCGCATTTGCTTTCCTTTGGTGGTTACAATAAAACGAGTAACTTTATCAAGCAAAGGAACTCTACTTTGCATAGATTCATAAAACTTTTGTTCAAAAAGTTTCATTTCTTCGTTAATCGGTTTCTTGATTTCTTCTACGATGTTTGACACGCTATAAATTGAATGATTATTGACAATAATTATAAAATCATACAAATATAATTAATTAAAACTATACTTACATAATCCGTTGAATGCAATAAAAAAATTATTTTAACTTTTCGAATGAAATAAAATACAAACGTTGTTTTACACTGAAAATAAACTTAGAAAAATCTTCATTTGAAATGTAAATCCCCTCTTTATTCACTGCAATTCCTTCTACTTGACCTATTGAAAGAAAAGAACCTAACTTATACTTTTTCAATGGTTTAGAGAAAAATAATCCTTCAGAATTTTCCTCAAAAATCATCATATACACTTTCGCTTTTCTAGTATAACCTACCACATAAAGTTTTCCTTCAAAATAAGCAGCATCTGTAATGACAAATCCTGCATGAAAAGATTCCAAACTTACAAGTGATTGATTTTCTGAATTTTGTAAGTCAATAGTATAATGAGAAATATTTTTAAAACTCCATTCTTTAGAAAAAACATGAACTTTTTCATTAAGGAAAATCATGGCTTCTGCATCAAAATTATGAGAAAGATATCGCGTAGAAAAATCGTCTTGTGCAGAATAATTAAAGGAATTTTTAGAATAATTTCCCTGAAAATCAGTTTTATAAATAGCTAAATCTTTTCGATTTCCTGCATTATTGCCAAAATCTCCTATATAAAAATTTTCACCATCACTGGTCATAGCTTCCCAATCTTTATTCGGAAAATTAATTTTCAGTTTTGATAAAATTTTACCAGAAATTTTATCAATTTCAAAAATTTCATTGGTATTTCCGCCATCGTTTAAAGTATAGAGTTTATCTTTAAGAAAAGTAAGACCAGATGTTTCTTTCAAAGAATCTGATAACGTGGCAATTTTGTATTTCCTAAGAGCTAACTTTTCTGTTTTTTGAGAAAAAGAAAAAAGAAAACTAAAAAATAGAAAAACAAGAATGAATTTTTTCATAGAGTTTATTCTCCAGAATTTTTGTTGGCCAATTGTCCACAAGCTGCATCTATATCTCCACCTCTACTTCTTCTCACCAAAGCTGTAATTCCCGCTTTTTCTAATTCACGAACATATTTTTCTTCGGCTTCTACACTTCTATGGTCAAATTTCCCTTCGCCAATAGGATTATATTGAATCAAATTCACTTTACAAGGAACTTGTTTACAATATTTAATCAAAGCTTTTATATCTTCGTCACCATCATTAATTCCTTTCCAAACACAATATTCAAAGGTGATTCTACTTCCAGTTTTATCATACCAATATTGCATCGCTTCCATAATTTCTGTTAACGGAAATTTTGTGGAAAAAGGCATAATTTCATTTCTTTTATGCTCTATTGCAGAGTGAAGAGAAAGTGCTAATTTGACCTTTAGATTTTCATCAGCAAGCATTTTCATCATTTTCGGAATTCCAGAAGTAGAAACGGTAATTCTTCGTGCTGACATTCCCAAACCGTCTTCTTGAGTGATTTTTCTGATGGCATCTACTACGTTTTTATAGTTCATCATAGGCTCTCCCATTCCCATAAAAACGATGTTTGACAAAGGTCTATCAAAATATAGTTTGCTCTGTTTATCAATCAGGGCAACTTGGTCTACAATTTCGGCAACTTCTAGATTTCTCATCCTTTTGAGTTTTGCCGTTGCACAAAATTCACAGTTTAAACTACAACCTACCTGTGAAGAAACACAAGCGGTAGTTCTGGATTCTGTAGGAATGAGAACAGATTCTACCAAAAGTCCATCATGAAGTTTTACTCCATTTTTGATGGTTCCATCTTTAGATTTTTGTAATAAATCTACAGAAATAGGATTAATGGTGAATTCTTGAGAAATTTTTTCTCTCAACTCTTTAGAAAGGTTGGTCATTTCATCTATGGAATGAAGATTTTTAGACCATAACCAATCATAAACCTGTTTCGCACGAAAAGGTTTTTCGCCAAGAGTGACAAAATATTCTTTGAGTTGTTCTAAACTTAATGTTCTGATGTCTTTCAAAATAATTTTAGATTTTAAATGATAAATTTTAGATTAAAAATATAGCGGACTACATAATTAATCTAAAATTTAAAATCTATAATTTATAATTTCTATAGAATCAACATTGCGTCTCCGTAAGAATAGAATTTATATTCATTTTTCACGGCTTCTTCATAAGCGTGCATGATAAAATCTGTTCCTGCAAAAGCTGCAATCATCATAATTAATGTAGATTTTGGCGTGTGGAAATTGGTAATCATAGCGTTTGCTACCCCAAAATCATAAGGTGGATAAATGAATTTATTGGTCCAACCTTGGTAAGCAGAAATCTTTTTGTTAGAAGAAACAGAAGTTTCTAATGCTCTCATTGTAGTAGTTCCTACAGCACAAATTCTTCTATTTTCATCAGCTGCTTTGTTGATAATATCAGCAGTTTTTTCGTCGATAATTGCTTCTTCACACTCCATTTTGTGCTTAGAAAGATCCTCTACTTCGATTGGGTTAAATGTTCCTAAACCCACGTGAAGTGTAACTTCTGCAAAGTTAATTCCTTTGATTTCTAGACGCTTCATTAAGTGCTTAGAAAAGTGTAAACCTGCAGTTGGAGCAGCTACTGCACCTTCTATTTTAGCATAAATCGTTTGGTAACGTTCTGCATCTTCTGGTTCTACTTCTCTTTTGATGTATTTAGGAAGTGGAGTTTCTCCCAATTCTTTTAATTTAGCACGAAATTCTTCGTAAGAACCGTCAAATAAAAATCTTAGCGTTCTGCCTCTAGAAGTAGTATTATCAATAACTTCTGCAACCAAAGATTCATCTTCTGTAAAGAAAAGTTTGTTCCCAATTCTAATTTTACGAGCTGGATCTACTAATACGTCCCAAACTCTGGTTTCTTTATCCAGTTCTCTTAATAAGAAAACTTCGATTTTAGCACCAGTTTTTTCTTTATTTCCGTATAGTCTAGCTGGGAAAACTTTGGTATTGTTAAAGATAAATAAATCGTCTTCGTTAAAATAATCGATAACGTCTTTAAATAGTTTATGTTCAATGGTTTGTGTCTTTCTGTCAAGAACCATTAATCTTGCTTCGTCTCTGTGTTCTGAAGGGTGTTCAGCCAATAAATGTTCTGGCAAGTGAAAATTGAAATCAGATGTTTTCATAAAATTTACGGATTTTATTTAAATTTTTTAAGCCTGCAAATATACGATATGAAAACAGGGGTTGTCAAGTGTTTTGGGATATTTATTTTTAATTGACATTATTTAACTTTACTTAAGTCCAAAATCACATCTACCTTTTGTGGAATAACATTTTTAATCATAGTTGATTTTTTAAAATATTTAATCTTTATTTCCTTTATATAAAAATTTCCAATCTGATTTTCTGACTTTAATTTATCTTTTATAAGCGTCTCTATTTGAAGTTCTTGTTCATGTGAAAGAGGCTCAAAATTTATAATAATTAAGTCATCTTCAAATTTTTCTAATTGCACTTCCATCTCAAAAATCTGATTTGCTGGCTTCAATATTTTTTCGGGAGTAATTTTATATTTTAATTCTCCAACGTTTTCAATTTTTAAATTAAAAAAATTATAATAAACCTTATAATCATTTAATATCTCAAAACCTCTCTCATATATAAAGTCAATGGGATTTTTGTTAACATCTGTAAGATTAAATCTGCTTACAATTTTTTTATCATTATCAACAAGGATTGAATAGTAATTATGATTAATATTATTTCTACCAACTTCCATATATAAATTATGGTTTTTGGAGTTTACCATGTCATAGCTTTGATAATTATAATCAGGATTTTCTCTCTTTACAGTAGATTTTAACATATAATCAAACAGATATTCTTGAGAAAAAACAAATAATGGAAATAGTAAAACGAAAGAAATAAATAGTTTTTTCATGGTAAATAGTTTTTAATTTTCTGCCAAGATAATAATTTTTCTTCATACTTCAAACTTGCATGAGCAGGACTTGTAGAAGGCAAAACAATAATTGGCAGATGAAAATCTTTCGGTGGAATTTTTTGCAAATTTTTATAAGATTTTTGTCCGTTGCAGAAAATAGCTTTTATGTTAGGATAATTATGCAGCAACTCTCCTATTTTATTAGCCTCTTCATTTCGGATTTCAGAATCTAGGCTTCCTTTTCTTTCGCAAGTGTCTATTACGTCCCAAAGTGCGACGTGATATTTTTCTAAAATTTTAATTCTTTCAGTATAATCTGTTGTAAATTCTTCATTAAAAATTTCACAAATAATTTTCCAGAATTTATTTTGAGGATGTGCGTAATATTGCTTCATTTCCAAAGATTTAATTCCTGGAATAGAGCCTAAAATCAGAATCTTTGACTCATAATTAATGATTGGAGGAAATGAAGAAATTTTTTGCATTTTAAAATAAGTTTCGGCTAAAGCCAAATCAAATATACAAAAAAAGAAAAAACGGGCTAAAGCCCGTTTCTATTGATAAAATAAAAATCTATTTCTGATTTCTACAAAGTTTCTTTCAACCAATCGAAAAATTCTCTTTGCCAAACTAAACCATTTTGAGGGTGTAAAACCCAGTGGTTTTCATTAGGGAAATAAAGGAATTTGGTTTTAAGACCTTTCATTTTAGCAGCTTGAAAAGCTTCCTGACCTTGTTCATAACCTACTCGGAAATCCAGTCCTCCTTGAATCACCATAATTGGTTTATTCCATTGGTCTACAAAATTGATTGGGTTAAAATCTGTATACGCTTTTGGTAAAGGTTTTTCCCAAGGCGAACCTAAATCCCAATTGGCAAACCATAATTCTTCGGTAGTTCCGTACCAAGATTTCATATCAAACAATCCGTCATGAGCAATAAACGTTTTGAATCTATTTTCATGAACTCCAGCCAACATGAAGACGCTGTAACCACCGTAACTTGCACCAACTGCAGCCATTCTATCACCATCTACATAAGGTAAAGTTTTTGCAAAATCTGCCGCTGCTAAATAATCTCTGATGGGTTGTCCTCCCCAATCTTTAGAAATATCTTCGTTCCATTTGGTTCCCCAACCTGGCATTCCTCTTCTGTTTGGCGCAACTACGATGTAATCATTTGCAGCCATTAAAGCAAAATTCCAACGGGTAGAGAAAAACTGAGTTAAAGCAGATTGTGGACCACCTTGACAATATAAAAGTGTAGGATATTTCTTATTTGGGTCAAAATTCGGTGGATAATGGAACCAAACTCCCATTTCTTTACCATCTGAAGTTTTCACCATTTTCAGTTCAGATTTTCCTTGAGATAATTTAGCGTAAGTGCTTTCATTTACAGAAGTTAACTGCAACATACTACCGTCTTTTACATTAACTTTAAATAAATCTGCATTATGATTAATATCTGTTCTGGTTACCAAAACGTTTCCGCTTTGGAAGGCAATGATTTCATTCACATCAAAATTACCACCAGAAATTTGCTTCACTTTACCATCTAAACCGATGTGGAAAAGCTGTTTTACACCTCTGTAAGCGGTAGAACAATAAATATTTTTAGAATCTGGACTCCATGCTACATCTCCCACTACACTTTCGTCCCAAGATTTAGTAAGATTTGTGATTTTTTTAGAAGCCAAATCCATCACTACAATGTCATTTTTGTCTGCTTCATAACCATCTCTCGCCATAGATTGCCAAAGCAAAGATTTTCCATCTGGCGAAAACTTAGGATTTACATCATAACCCATCATTCCTTCTGTCCAATTTTCGGTTTTACCAGAAGCTAAATCATAAGCGTAAATATCTGTATTAGTGCTGGTTGCATAATCTTTTCCCGATTTTTTCTTGCAAACGTATAAAACCTTAGAAGAATCTGGACTCCAAACGAAATCTTCGCTTCCACCATAAGGTTTTTGAGGAGAATCAAAAGGTAAATTTTCTAATAAATCTTTAGCTTTCGCAACATCTTCACCTACATTGGAAACGAAAACGTGATTGTATTTTCCTTCATTCCAAGCGTCCCAATGTCTGTGATTAAGATCTGTATAAATTTGAGCTGTCGTTTTAGGAAGGTCAGAATATTTGTCCTTCCCTAACAATTTTTCTACGTGAACCGACTTACTAAAAGCGATTTTTTTACCATCAGGAGAAATAATAATATTGTCTGCATCGCCAATGGTATAAAATTCAGTCCAAGTCAATCCTCTGTCTTTAGAAATATAGATTTTATCGCCTTCTGAAGCGTAAATTCCGTTTTTGTCCAACTGAATTAAAGATTTTTTACCAAAATCAACTTTAGAAGTTTGATTTTTTGACAAATCGTAGTAAAAGTGTTCTTTGTTGGTTTTTTCAGTTTTTAAATCTACTTTTCCTACGCTGTAAAATAGCCCAGATTGAGATGGTTCTACTGCAGTAACCGAGAATTTATTAAGCGTCCAGAGAATTTCTGGCGTCATTACCTGTTGTGCTTTCATAAGGAAAGGTGCTGCTAGAGCGATAATTGTATGTTTTAGTTTCATTTTATAATGATTTTAGCGGTCTAAAATTACTTAAATTTATGGATAAATTTTCTTTGCCTCTTTCCTAAAGGATTAAAAATTTATTGACAATTTTTTCAATGGTGTTGATGTTTCGGCTGGTTAGAATATTTTTAAAAGATTTCTTTCCCAAAATCTTACCAAACTCACTGTCAAGCGTATTTCCTTTAGGAATTTTCCAATAAAAATTACCTTTGATTAATTGAGCTTCTTCCTCTTCTTGATGATTGGTTTTTAGAAATTCTTGCATCAAAATATTTTCGTCTCCCGAATTACAAATAAAACTGTAAATATGTAGATTTTCGTCTTTCTCAAAAGGAGAATTTTCTAAAATCCCCTTCACTTCTTCATCAGTTTTTAAAAACAAAAATGCTTCGTATTGAAAATGCTCGGAAAGTGATTTTTCTAATTTCTGTTTTAAATTTTCTGGAGCTTCATCAGATTCAAATAAAATATTTCCTGTTGCCAAAACGCTAGAAACATCTTTCATTCCTGCTTTTTTGAAAATATCACAGACTTCCGCCATTTTCATTGCAGTTCCGTTTACGTTTACGCCGCGTAAAAAAGCACAGTATTTCATTAAGTAAATTTATTTTCTTTCGTAGAGATTATAATCCGTTCCAGAAGGTTTTAATCTGTATATTTTTTCCAAAATTTTATTGTCAGAATTTAAGTGATTTTTAATTCTAAACTCCTTCAACAATCGATAATTTTCTTGATAAAAACTTCCATCTTTTCCTTCAAATAAATTTTTGGGAGCCAATAAATACATTGGTTTCCTTTTTTCAACGGTATTTTTCCAATAATTAGTTTTGTCTTTTTTGATTTCGGTTTGAATTTCTTTATCCACCAAACCAACTTCATCTATTGCTTTTAAACCTGAAAAATAAGGAATATAACCTGCTGGTTCTAGCAAAATGTATTGATTTTTATCTTTCTCGTAGTCTTTTAGAAACAAACCAATGCTTCTTCTGTAATTCCACTCTCCGTTCCCTGTGGCGATAGAATGAACCGTTTGAAAAACTGCCATCGGTAAAATATAGAAAATCAAAAGCAAAGAAATCCACCACAATTTATATGTTTTTTGTTCTAAGACAAATACCAAAATCACTGCAAAAAGCAAAATCTGTGAAACCCAATAATACCAATCAAAATAACTTCTTTGAGAAATAAAAATCAATTGTTTTGTCCAGCCAAAAAGGAAATTAATCCAGATGAAAAGGTTTTTGCTTTCTTTCTTCGAAATGATGTATAAAAACGCTAAAAGCTCAAAAACTAAAACTAAAATCGTGAAAGGATTAAAATCTCCTGGAAGTTTTAGCATTCCCCAGAAATTACCATAATTCATTAGGAAATATTTCCACTGGAGTGCCAAACTCATGTTTTTTGCATACGTCACACTTTTGGCAACAATGGTATTATTCACCAATTCACCGAAGTAAAACCAGTTGAAACTCATCAAAACGGCAACTCCTAACATTCCACCTAAAATGTAGAACCAACGAATTTTTTTATTCCAAATAATATCGACCAAAAAGACGACACCTAAGAAAATCACTGTATCTATTCTGGTGAAAAGAATGAGAATGGGGAAAAGAATTTGCGCCCAGATTTTATTTTGCTTGAACCCAAAATACAACAAAGCCATTTCTAGAAAGAACAGAATTCCGTATTCCATTCCGAGAATTGAAATTTTAATAGATGGTGGCAAAATGCCAAATAAAAAAATAAAAATTGCTTGATGTACAGGATTTTCGAGGATTAATTTTGAAAGAAAATAGCTCCCAATCGTAAACAATAATGAATTGAAAATCAATAATGGATAAATGAAGTCTTCTTTGCCAAAAATCAGATTAAAAAAATAAGAAACAAAAACATACAAATGCGTAGTAGAAGCAGAAATTTTAGTTTCTCCATTGAAACCAATAACACCATAATCCAATAAGTTTTGCGCAACTCTCCACGTGATAAAAGCATCTTCCTGAATATGATGCGTGAGCAAAAAAAGAAGTTTTACCAATACGGTAAAAACAACTGCCAAAAGAGGAAATTTTGCGTACTTCTGTATAGTTTCAGACATTTTTTCGTGTAAATTTTTACAAATATAGTTTTAAAAAAATCGCTGTCAAAGATTTTAGACTTTCAGTCAGAAAAAAATCCGTCAGAAAATTTCTAACGGATTTTATATAGAATTTTAATTGAAAAACTAGTTCGTAGCTTTCATCATTTGTCTAGTGATTTCTGCTTCTTTTTCTTTTGGATAAGTAGAATCATAAGGTTTCATCACTTCGAACAAATAAGAATAAAACGGCGTGATTTTTTGTACTTTCTCAGCTTCTTTAAAAGCTTTTTCTTTTCCTGCCATTTGTAAATCACTGATGAAGTTTTTAAATCTCTTGTCAATTGGTTCGATGGATTTTAACAAGTAATTGTAACCTTTATCTTTTTGACCGATTTTCTTATACGCATCAGAAACTGCTCCTGTTACCAATGAATACAAGATTGGTTGAGCATTCATCTGTTTTTTCACATATTTTTGTTCATACTTAGAAAGCGACAAATAATAGTCATATTCTTCGAAAATATCTCTTTTTAATTGCTCTGCCAATTGTAAACCTTTTTGTTCTTGACCTGCAACAATATATCCATAAACCATTGCGCTTAAAGAACGAGGGTCATTATATTTGGTAGAAGGAATTTCTCTGCTCGCTAAATCTAAAACTTCGATGGCTTTTGCTTTTTTACCTTCTAAAGTCAATGCTTCTGCAGCTCTACTTGCAGAACTTCTGTAACTTACGATGTTCTGTGTACACGTTTCGTCCATGTGAACATTTAGATTTTTGAAATTGCCCCATTTGTAATTTTTGACAATTTTATATAAATCTTCAGCATCTACTCTTCCCATTTCGCCATCTTCTCTTTCTTCTGTTTTAATAGGAACCAATCTGTAACTGAATCCATCAAATTGAAGATATTCTTTCAAATAGAAAATGTTTTCGTCATCATAAATTCCGCCCACAGAGAAATTGATAGGACGTTTCCAATCGAAATTCGCCAAAATATCCATTAAAATATAATTGGCTTTAAACATATTTCCTCTTCTGTAATCTATGGTAATTTGGTCTACTGTACTCGGCAAATCTTTAGCAGAAATGATTCCAGATTTCACGGCATTTGCTTTATTTACAGGTAAAACAAATCTAGAAACAGGCAAGAAATTAAAACGTTCATATTTATCTTCTCCAAAAAGTAATTTTAAAATTTCATCTTTTTCTGGACTTCTTTTTCTCAAGAAATTTACGGCGTCTTTGATGTTCATAGAATCTTGAACCATATATTTTTTGTAAGGCTCAAATAAACTCTCTGGAACTCCTGCATCTACATTATTTTGAATAAAATTATTCCAATCTTCTGCAGAAAGTAAAACTACTTGATCATTGGTTCCATCTCTGTATTCTTCGTGGGTAAGAACTGACGGAACTGGCATTGAATTGTATGTTCTGCGTTTTACTTGGTCTATATTCCAAGGTGTTCCTAGAAGCGTGAAATTCACCACTTTTACATCATCTCTGAATTGCTCCGTTTCTTGTAATCCCCAAATTGGATACGTATCATTATCACCATAAACGAAGAAAATATCATTTTTTGGAAGGGATTTTAATGAAGAATAAGCGAAATCATAAGCTGCATAACGTTCACTTCTATCGTGAGAATTATAATTCTGGAAGCCCATCATTAATGGAACTCCTAATAAAACGATTCCTGTAACCCAAGTGGCTGCATTTGATTTAATTTTTTCTTGTAAATACCAAAGAATTGCTGCAGCTCCGAAACCTATCCAAATTGCAAAGGCGTAGAAACTTCCTACCATTGCGTAATCTCTTTCTCTTGGTTCAAAAGGTTTTACACCGGTGTAGAAAATAATTCCAAAACTGGTTAACACGAATAAAGAAAGTAGCGCCCAGAATCTTCCAAAATCTTTGTTGAACTGGAAAAACGCTCCTAAAATTCCCAATAACAATGGTAAAAAGAAGAAATAAACTGTGCTTTCATTTTTGAATTTTGCAGGCATATCTTTTTGACTTCCCCATTGCATTTCATCAATTGCAGGAATACCAGAAACCCAGTTTCCATTGGTATTTTCCATGTGACCTTCTAAATCATTCTGTCTTCCTACGAAATTCCACATGAGATACCTCACAAAATAATATCCAATTTGAAATTCTACAAAATACGTGAGATTTTGTGCTAATGTAGGTCTATGAACCTTGATTAAATCATATTCTCTGGCTTGTTTGTAATCATCAAGCGTAATGCTTCCGTCTTCAAATTTTTGTCTTAATTGGTCAAAAACTTCTTTAGCTTGAGGATTATCTGCAATATCCTGATTGTCATAATTGAATTCAAAATCTGGCGCTCCATACATAGAAATGTAATTGCTCATCACGGTTTCATCTTCATTGAACATTCTCGGCATAAAGCTTACATGTTCTTTAGAATAAACGTAATTGAAACGCTCGCCTACGATATCATAACGACCGGTTTTTTCATTTTTTTCGTAAACATCACCTGTTTTTTGCGTTTTATAACTACCATCATCATTTTTTTCAATACCATAATTATCTAAATATGCAGTATAGTTTTGTCCGTAAGAAGTTGGCCAATCTCCGTATTGTTCACGATTGTAATAATCTAGCATACCGATGGCGTTATCTGGATCATTCAAGTTCATTGGAGGATTTGCATTCGCTCTAATCGGAATGACTAACCAACAAGAAAAACCAATAATCATATAAATTACTGATAGTGCGATGGTTTGATATAATTTGCTTTTAGATTTTCTAGCATAAGAAATTCCTACATACATTAAAGCAAACAAAATGATAAATGCAGCAATTGTTCCTGAATGGAAAGGTAAGCCTAATCCATTAACAAAGAAAATTTCAGATTTACCGAAAAGACTCATGATAATTGGGAAAATTCCTTTGAAAACTACTGCTAGAATGAAAAGTGTCACCAAGTTAGCAATGATAAAACTCTTCCACGTAAATTCATAATTTCTAGCATAATAAACTAAACAAACGGCTGGAACTGCTAACATCACCATCATGTGAACTCCTACAGAAAGTCCTGTAATGAAGAAAATTAGAATGAGCCAACGTTCATTATCACTGTCATGATATTCGTTTTCCCATTTCGTAATGAGCCAAACCAAAAGTGCAATAAACATAGACGACATAGAATAAACCTCTCCTTCTACTGCAGAAAACCAAAAAGTATCTGAAAAAGTAAAAGCTAAAGCACCAATGACACCAGCAAATAGAATGGCAATTTCGTCTGAAACGGTTACATCTTCGAAGTCTTTATTCAAAAGTCTTCTTACGAAATGCGTAATTGTCCAAAATAAAAATAATATGGTGAATGCACTGAAAAGCGCAGACATAGCATTGATAATTACAGAATATTTAGAACCATCTCCAAAGCCAAAAATAGCTGCAACAGCACCCATTAACTGGAATAAAGCAGCACCAGGAGCGTGAGTAACTTCTAATTTTACAGCAGATGAAATGTATTCTCCGCAATCCCAAAAACTAAAATTAGGTTCAATAGTAGATAAATAGGTGAAAAATGCGATTGCAAAAACCACCCAACCTAAAATGGTGTTCCATTTTTTGAAAGTCCAATTCTTCATAGAAATTTTTAAAAATTTACAATGTTGCGAAATTAAGTTTTTTTATTCTGATATTTTCTAAAACATCGATTTATTAAGAATATTTTAAGAAAAAAAATGAAAAAATAAATTTAAACATTTGTTTGGCTTAAAATTTGGTAAAGAATTGAACAAAAAACATGAAAAAAATCATTTCTATTTGCTTTCCGTTCAAAATGTTAGGACAAAATGATAAATTTATTTGATTTTTTTCTTATTTTTGCAATCGGTTTTTTAGAGAAAAATGAAGAAAATGACGAACGTTTTTGATAATATTCTCGGGTTAATTGGTAATACTCCAATGGTGAAACTTAATGAAGTAACTAAGGATATTCAAGCAAAAGTTTATGCTAAAATAGAATCTTTTAATCCGGGGCATTCTACTAAAGATAGAATCGCGCTTCATATTATAGAAGCTGCCGAAAGAAAAGGGCTTTTAACTCCTGGTGCTACTATCGTAGAAACCACATCTGGAAATACGGGCTTTTCTATCGCTATGGTAAGTATTATAAAAGGATACAAATGTATTCTTTCTGTAAGTGATAAAACCAAGCCAGAAAAAATTGCTTATCTTAAAGCTTTAGGCGCTACTGTATACGTTTGTCCTGCTTCTGTTCCTGCAGATGATCCTCGCTCTTATTATGAAGTAGCGAAAAAAATTGCAGCAGAAACGCCAAATTCTATTTACATCAATCAATATTTTAACGAGCTGAATATAGACGCACATTATTCTTCTACTGGTCCAGAAATTTGGGAACAGACAGAAGGAAAAATTACTCATCTTTTTGCTTGTACAGGAACTGGTGGAACACTTTCTGGTTCTGCTAAATTTTTAAAAGAAAAAAATCCTGATATTAAAATTATTGGCGTAGATGCAGATGGTTCTATCCTAAAAACCTATCACGAAACAGGCGAAATAGACCCTTCTGAAATTCATTCATACCAAATTGAAGGATTAGGCAAAAACCTTATTCCATCCGCTTTACTTTTTGACAGAATAGATCATTTTGTAAGAGTAAATGATGAAATGAGCGCTTATTGTACCAGAGAAATTGCTCTTAAAGAAG
Source organism: Cloacibacterium caeni (assembly GCF_907163125.1). Taxonomy (NCBI): domain Bacteria; kingdom Pseudomonadati; phylum Bacteroidota; class Flavobacteriia; order Flavobacteriales; family Weeksellaceae; genus Cloacibacterium; species Cloacibacterium caeni. The sequence continues at coordinate 859,644 of NZ_OU015319.1, read as the reverse complement.
CGATTATGGGCGGTTATACTACTGGAGCTGTTTTACAAGCACTTAGACAATATGCAAATGCAAATCCTTTCTCAGAAAACGATTTAGTTGTCCTTATTTTCCCTGACCACGGTTCTAGATACATTACCAAAGTATACAGTGATAAATGGATGGAAGAACAAGGATTCATCAATAATTGTGTCCATAATTACGAAGAAGTTTTTAAAACAGAATACATTAAATAAAAATAGAATTCAGATGTCCTTCTTGGCATCTGATTTTTTTAAAATTTAAAATACAAATCTACAATATCATCGAAATGAAAGATATTTTTGAAAGAATTAAAGAAAATCCTGGTCCTCTAGGTCAATTTGCAGATTATGGTGAAGGTTATTTCATTTTTCCAAGATTAGAAGGCCCAATTGGCCCTAGAATGAAGTTCCAAGGAAAAGAAGTAATTTTTTGGAGTGCAAATGATTATTTAGGACTCTGTAATCACCCAGAAGTTCTAGAAGCTGACGCTAAAGCAGCTGCAGAATACGGAATGTTCTATCCGATGGGAGCTAGAGCAATGTCTGGTGAAACAGAACAACACTTACAATTAGAAAGAGAATTAGCTGATTTCGTAGGAAAAGAATCTGCTTATTTATTGAATTTTGGTTACCAAGGAATGCTATCTACAATTGATGCATTGGTTTCTAGACATGATGTAATTGTTTATGATTCTAATTCTCACGCTTGTATTGTAGATGGAGTTCGTCTTCACATGGGAAAAAGCTTCATGTTTCGTCATAATGACATGGATAGCTTCGAGAAAAATATCAAAAGAGCGACTAAAGTTGCAGAAGAAAACGGCGGAGGTATTTTAGTAATCACTGAAGGAGTTTTCGGGATGACTGGCCAACAAGGAAAACTTAAAGAAATTGCAGAATTCAAAAAACAATACAGTTTCCGTTTATTAGTAGATGATGCTCATGGTTTCGGTACTTTAGGAAAAACTGGAGCTGGAGCTGGAGAAGAGCAAGGTTGCCAAGACCAAATTGATGTGTACTTCTCTACTTTTGCTAAATCTATGGCTGGTTTCGGTGCATTTATCGCTGGAAACAAAGAAATCATCAGATACTTAAAGTTCAATCTTCGTTCACAAATTTTCGCAAAATCATTGACAATGCCAATGGTAATTGGAGGTTTAAAAAGATTAGAACTTTTAAGAACAAGACCAGAAATCAAAGCTAAACTTTGGGAAAATGTAGAAAAACTCCAAAAAGGATTATTAGACAGAGGTTTCAACCTTGGAAATTCTAACACTTGTGTTACTCCTGTTTTCATGCAAGGGACACCAGTAGAAGCTACTCTTCTAGTTAAAGATTTAAGAGAAAATTTCGGAATTTTCACTTCTGTAGTGGTATATCCAGTAATTCCAAAAGGAAGCATTCTTCTAAGATTAATTCCTACAGCTTCTCACACAGATGCTGAAATCAATGAAACTCTTGCTGCTTTTGAAGCGATTCACGATAAATTAGTGAATGGTGTTTATAGAGAACAAGCAGAAAAACTTCTTGCTGAACAAGGTTTAGAATTTAAACCTTTATAAAAGTAAAAAATTAAAACTTATAGAATCCGTTAGAGACTCTTCTGACGGATTTTTTTATTCCAAAAATCTATAGGAAAATCATACCTTTGCAAAAATTCATTTTTTGAAAGATTTACTGCTCCTCACTCCTCCATTTACCCAACTCAATACGCCGTATCCTGCAACTGCGTACTTGAAAGGATTTCTCAATACCAAAAATATTTCGAGTTATCAAATCGATTTGGGGATAGAAGTCATCTTAGAAATTTTTTCCAAAAAAGGAGTTACCCAAATTTTTAAAGTAAAGACCAAAAATTTATCTGAAAACGCTCAGAGAATTTTTGCGTTAAAAGAAGAATACATCAAAACCATAGATGAAGTTATTGCTTTTCTTCAAAACAAAAAACCAACACTTGCAAGGCAAATTTGCAGTATGAATTTCTTGCCAGAAGCTTCCAGATTTAATCAGTTAGATGATATGGAATACGCTTTTGGAAACATGGGATTACAAGACAAAGCAAAGCATCTCGCTACCCTTTACTTAGAAGATTTATCAGATTATATTATAGAAAATATTGATGAAAATTTTGGATTTAGCAGATATGCAGAACGACTGGGAAGAAGTGCTAATTCATTTGACGAATTGTATGAAAAACTCCAATCAGACAAAACTTTCGTAGATAATTTTACTCTTGAAATTTTAGATAAAAAACTTCTCGAAACGCAGCCGAAATTGGTTTGTTTTTCCGTTCCGTTTCCTGGTAATTTGTATTCGGCGTTTAGATGCGCCCAACATATTAAAAATCATTATCCAAACATTAAAACGGCTTTTGGTGGTGGTTTTGCCAATACAGAACTTAGGGATTTAAAAGACAAAAGAGTTTTTGAATTTTTTGATTTCATCACATTAGACGATGGTGAACTTCCGATAGAATTACTTTTTGAAAACGTCTGTCATTATGAGCAGATTGAAGTATCTTTATTCAAACGAACCTTCCTCTTAGAAAACGGGGAAGTTGTTTATAAAAACAATTCCGAAAGACACGATTATAAACAAGCCGAAATTGGGACACCAGATTACACAGATTTACCTTTAGACCAATACATTTCTGTAATAGAAATCGCAAATCCTATGCATAGTTTGTGGAGCGATGGAAGATGGAATAAACTCACAATGGCTCATGGTTGCTATTGGGGAAAATGTACTTTTTGCGACATATCGCTCGATTATATCAAAATTTATGAGCCTATTGCTGCAAAAATTTTGGTGGACAGAATGGAAGAACTTATCGAAAAAACAGGAGAAAACGGTTTCCACTTTGTTGATGAAGCAGCACCACCAGCTTTAATGCGAGAAGTGGCTCTTGAAATTTTGAGAAGAAAACTCGTGGTAACTTGGTGGACAAATATTCGATTTGAAAAAAGCTTTACCAGAGATTTATGCTTTTTATTGAAACTTTCAGGTTGTGTAGCTGTATCTGGTGGTCTTGAAGTAGCTTCTGATAGATTATTAAAACTCATTAATAAAGGAGTTTCTGTTGCTCAAGTTGCCAAAGTCACCAGAAATTTTACTGAAGCAGGAATTATGGTTCACTCCTATTTAATGTACGGTTATCCTACACAAACCGAACAAGAAACCATCGATTCTTTGGAAATGGTTCGTCAAATGTTCGAAATGGGGATTCTACAAAGTGGATTTTGGCATCAATTTGCCATGACCGCGCATTCTCCTGTTGGGAAAAATCCTGAAGAATTTGGTGTAGTTCCTCATTTGAAAGAGATTACTTTTGCCAATAACGATGTAGAATTTCAAGATAAAACCGGAATTGACCATAGCAAATTTAGTTTTGGGTTAAAAAAATCGTTGTTCAATTATACAACACTTCGCTAAAAAGTATTATAATCAGTTGAAAATCAGTAAAATAAGCGTTTAAAAATTTGGATAACTCGTTGATTTTCAGTATATTTATGTTTGAAAAAAAGCATACAAAAATCCGAGTTATCCAGTGTTAAAGGTATTGTTTTTTCCGCATTTGAGCAAATGGAGGAAAAATTGGACTGTAGGATACCTAAAAGTTTCTTTTTGATTTTGATGCTTTTTTTGAGCATTAAAGGAAAGATAAATTTTTTGCAGCTAGAAAGATTTTCTGGTTTTTGCGAACAAAGATTTAGGTATTTTTTTGAACGAAGTTTTGATTTTCTGACATTCAATAAAACATTGATAACGATGAGCGTAAAGGGAAGGACGACTCTTGCCTTTGACCCCAGCCATATTTCAAAGTCTGGCAAAAAAACACCCGGAGTTGGATATTTTTGGAGCGGTTGTGCAGGAAAAACAAAATGGGGTTTGGAGTTTTGTGGAATGGCGGTTTTAGACGTGGCTAGGAAAACGGCCTTTCATTTGTTCGGATTTCAAACCATTGACCTACGGGATGATGAAAAATTGATAGCATTTTATGTGCGTAAAATCATGGAGAAAAAAGATGACTTGCTGAAAATCTCAAAATATCTGGTAGCAGATGCGTATTTCAGCAAAGTAACTTTTGTAAAACCATTTGTTGATGCAGGTTTTCACATTGTTTCAAGACTTCGTGATGATGCAGACTTGCAATATATTTTCTTAGGTGAACAGAAAAAAGGAAAAGGCAGGCCCCAAAAATATGATGGCAAAATTCACTTTAAAACTCTTAAAAACGAGTATGCCAAATTAGTTTCCGAAATTGAAAGTGAGAAGATTTACAGTTTGATTGCACATTCTAAATCATTGAAAATGAATGTTAATTTAGTTGTTGTCTTCACGAAAAACAAGAAAGAAGCTTGGTCTCACAAGATATATTTCTCGACTGATTTGCTGAAAAATTGGAACGAGATTTTGGAGATGTATCGTTTGAGATTCCAAATAGAGTTTTTGTATCGTGATGCCAAACAGTTCACAGGCTTGAACGACTGCCAAGCGAGAAGCCGAAGCAAGCTCAATTTCCATTGGAACATGTCGCTCACGGCGCTCAATTTGGCGAAAATAGCTTACTGGATTCCGAAAAAAGACGAAAAGCCAAACGAAGAAGTTGTTTTTTCGATGGCGGATATTAAAACACAGAATTACAACGAATTGCTGATGCGTCGGTTTATTTCAATGTTCGGGATAAACCCCGAACTTGCGAAAAATAAAGAAAAAATAAAGCTATTCCTTGATTTTGGAAAGATTGCGGCTTGAGCTTTTTAGCGAAGTGTTGATTATATGCATGGAATTTGTTTTGAAAATCCGCTGCAAGAATGGTTTGAATTTAAAATTCCTAAAACCACTATTCATCCTGATTATATTCACGATTGTCTATTAGAAGAAGATCACTTTAGCACCAAACCGAATGCTAAAATTATTTGGGCAGGAGCGAAACCTTTGGTTGAGTTTTTCACGAAATCAAAGAAAGGAAATTCTTGGGAAATGGCAACACTTACGTTCCATGAAAAGACCAATGTTTTTAGTATCAATTTAGAAAAAGAAAAAGCAGTTTGGCTTCTTGAAACAATTGATGAAATTTCTATTCATGCTGATAAAAACTTAACTTTCAACCAGTTAAAAGCAAAATATGAATTAGATTTTGATGATTTCGAATTGTTTTGGTATTCTAAGCAGATGCAAACTTTGAAAGAACATGGCACCATACTTACACTTTAAGTTTTGGCTAAAGCCAATGAAATTAAAAATTAAAAAGTCGGGCTAAAGCCCGACTCTATTGAAAATAAAGATAATTCCATTATTTATAGCAAAAAACTCGAGCAAAATGGACTGCCCCCAAAAAGTTAGACACTTTTTAGGGGCATTTTTTATGGGGAAAAGTAAATATTCAGTAGACTTTAAATTAAAAGCTATAAAGAGATATCACAAAGGGGATATTGGAACAGACGATTTAGGAAAACGCATTGGAGTTTGTGGTTCCTTGGTTCGTAAATGGATAAAATTTTATGAACTTTATGGAGTTTCAGGACTTGTTCGGCTTTCCAATACGCATTACACAAAAGATTTTAAATTAAAGATTTTATCAGTAATTGAGAAAGAGAATTTAAGTTTAAAAGAAGCGTCGAGAAGGTTTAATATTCCTGCGGAGTCCAGTATTCTTAGTTGGCAGCGTAATTATAAAAAAAATGGTATTTTAGGTTTAGAAAACAGACCCAGAGGAAGACCTAAAACCATGAGTAATTACAAGCGAAAAAAAAAGAAAACAGGCAAACCCTTAACAAGGGAGGAAGAACTGTTGGAGAGGATTTATTATTTAGAAGCCGAGAACGCCATTTTAAAAAAGTTAGAAGCCTTAATTCAGGAAAGGAAAAATCCAAAGCCATCGAAGAGTTAAGGCAGGACTTTGATTTAGCAGTACTGCTGAATTGTACATCGATGGCAAGAAGCAGTTTTTATTACTATCGAAAACGCTTTCAAATGAAAGATAAATATGCGGAAATAAAAGAAATGATTAAGCAGGTTTATCATCGTCACAAAGGAAGGTTGGGCTATAGAAGAATTACTTTGCTTTTGAAAGAAAAAGGAATTTTGATTAATCACAAAACTGTTTTACGACTTATGAAAATATTAGGTTTAAAGAGTATTATCCGAGTGAAGAAATATAAATCTTACAAGGGAGAGCAAGGGAAAATTGCGCCCAATGTTCTACAGAGGAATTTCAAATCGGACACTCCTAATCAGAAATGGGCAACCGATGTTACAGAGTTTAATGTATCGGGTAATAAACTTTACCTATCTCCAATCATCGATTTATTTAATGGTGAAATTGTCAGTTTTGACTTATCTGAAAGACCTGTGTTTAGCCAAATCATCAGAATGCTAAAGAAATCATTCAGAAAAGTAAAATCTACACAGAACATCATTCTACATTCTGATCAAGGTTGGCAATATCAAATGAAAGCTTATCAAAATATATTAAAAGAAAAAGGTATTATTCAAAGTATGTCCCGAAAAGGAAACTGTTTGGACAATGCGGTGATAGAAAACTTTTTTGGAACGATAAAATCAGAAATGTTTTATACCAGAAAGTTTGGTTCCATTCAGGAACTTAAGAAGGAAATAGTGAAGTACATTCACTATTACAACAATGATAGAATAAGACTCAATCTCAAAGGAAAGAGTCCGGTACAGTACCGAACTCTTTCCTTTGAAAATATTGTTTAATTTTGTCTAAACTTTTGGGTGCAGTCTAAAATTGCTCGAGTTTTTAATTTATTGTGAAGAATTTTAATCACAAAGGATTATTCCTTTATCATTACTAAATTCTACTACACCACTGTTGATAGAATAAGAAAAAACACTGTTCTTTTCGTTTTCTTTGGTAAAGAATTTTGCAAAATTTTCATTCTGAATTTCATTTGTGAAAACTCTTACTTTACCATTCACTAAAGAAGAAACAATAGCGGCGTGGTTTTTCATGATATGGAAATCACCATTTTTTCCAGGAAGAAGAACTGAATCTACTTCGCCATCAAAAACTACAAATTCCGGAGTTAATATTTTAATATTCATTTTTTTCAAATTATAGATTATAGATTTTAAATTTTAAATTGTTGAAATCAAATCTAAAATCTAAAATTTAACATTTAAAATTTATTAAGCGTTTTCAGCAAGCATTTTTTGACCTGCTTCGATAGCTTCTTCGATAGTTCCTTTCAAGTTGAAAGCAGCTTCTGGTAAGTGATCTAACTCACCATCGATGATCATGTTGAAACCTTTGATAGTATCTTTGATATCTACTAAAGCTCCTTTAAGACCTGTAAATTGCTCTGCAACGTGGAAAGGTTGAGATAAGAATCTCTGTACTTTTCTAGCTCTATATACTACTAATTTATCTTCTTCTGAAAGTTCTTCCATACCAAGGATTGCGATGATATCTTGAAGCGCTTTATATCTTTGAAGAATTTCTTTTACTCTCTGAGCTGTATTATAATGATCTGCTCCTAAAATTTCTGGAGTTAAGATTCTAGAAGTAGAAGCTAGTGGATCTACTGCTGGATAAATACCCAATGAAGCAATTTTTCTATCTAATACAGTAGTTGCATCTAAGTGAGCAAACGTAGTTGCTGGAGCCGGGTCAGTTAAGTCATCCGCAGGAACGTAGATTGCTTGTACAGAAGTAATAGAACCGTTTTTAGTAGAAGTAATTCTTTCTTGCATTGCTCCCATTTCAGAAGCAAGAGTTGGTTGGTAACCTACTGCAGAAGGCATACGTCCTAAAAGTGCAGATACCTCAGAACCCGCTTGAGTAAATCTAAAGATATTATCTACGAAGAATAATACGTCTCTACCTTGACCAGATTCACCACCATCTCTGAAATATTCAGCAACAGTAAGACCAGAAAGTGCTACTCTAGCTCTTGCACCAGGAGGTTCGTTCATTTGTCCGAAAACGAAGGTACATTTAGAATCTTTCATTTCTTCTAAATCTACTTTAGATAAATCCCATCCACCTTCTTCCATAGAGTGCATGAAACCTTCACCATATTTGATGATACCAGATTCTAACATCTCTCTAAGAAGGTCATTTCCTTCTCTTGTTCTTTCACCTACACCAGCGAACACAGATAAACCACCGTGTCCTTTAGCAATATTATTGATTAATTCTTGAATTAATACTGTTTTTCCTACACCAGCACCACCGAATAAACCAATCTTACCACCTTTTGCATAAGGTTCAATAAGGTCGATTACTTTGATACCAGTAAATAAAACTTCAGCCGAAGTAGAAAGCTGATCGAAATGAGGAGCTTCTCTGTGGATTGGCAAACCGCCATCTTTAGATAAATTAGGAAGTCCGTCAATTGCATTACCTACTACGTTAAAAAGTCTTCCGTTTACACCATCACCTGTTGGCATGGTAATTTGGTTTCCTGTTGCTACAACTTCTTGCCCTCTTTGTAAACCGTCAGTAGCGTCCATTGAGATACATCTTACCATATCTTCACCAATGTGTTGTTCTACTTCTAATACAACAGTTTCTCCGTTTGATTTTTTAATTTCAAGAGCATCATAAATTTTTGGTAATTCTTCTACTTCTTGAAAAAGAACGTCTATAACTGGACCGATAATTTGTGAAATTTTCCCTTTAATTTGGTTTGCCATTGCTTTATTTTTTCTTGTGGTGCAAATATAGTGATTCTCTTCAAAATACATAATCAAAAATCAATATTTTTTTTCATCTTTGCACACAGAAAATGTAAGCGGTTTTGAAACTCATAGAAGATTTAAATTTTTATCACGAAAAATCTCCTAAAGTTCTTTCTTTAGGAATGTTTGACGGAGTTCATCTCGGTCATATTTCCATCATCAATCAATTGAAAGACAAGGCAAAAAAAAATAATTTAGAGACTTCTTTGCTCACCTTTTGGCCACATCCAAGGAAAATTTTCAACCCAACTGACGACCTTAAACTGCTCAACACTTTAGAAGAAAAACTTTTTTTACTGGAAAAGGCTGGAATTGACATTTTATTTTTACAAAAATTTGATGAACACTTCAGAAACTTAACTGGCGAAGAATTTATCCGTGAAATTCTCATCAAAAAACTGAATGTAAAACACATTATCATAGGTCACGACCACGTTTTCGGGAAAAATAAATCTGGAAACTTTGAATTGCTTCAAAAAATTTCTAACGAATTAGACTTTACTGTAGAACAATTACTAGCCATCAAAAATGAAGATGATTTCAACATCAGTTCTACTAAAATCAGAAATTGCTTAGGTAACGGAAACATCGTTGGCGCCAATAAAATGCTGGGTTATTCCTACTCTCTTTCTGGAAAAGTAATTGACGGGAAAAAACTAGGAAGAACAATTGGTTACCCTACTGCAAATCTAGAAATAGACGAACTGAAACTCTTGCCTAAAAAAGGTGCGTATATTGTAGAAGTTTTTGTGAAAGACCAATTTTACAAAGGCATGATGAGCATTGGCACTAATCCAACTGTAAATGGTGATAAATTGACTGCAGAAGTATACATTTTAGACTTCAATCAAGATATTTATGGCGAAGTTATTACGGTAAAATTCAGATATTTTTTACACGAAGAAATTAAATTCGAATCGCTAGAAAAACTTATCGAAAGATTAGATGAAGACAAGGTTTTGACCGAAAATTTTAACTTTAGTTAAGAGTTAGAATCATATAAATTTTCAATCAGATTTTATAAAATTAGATTCATAAGTTTCTATAGTTTTGTGAAAATCATAAAATAAAACTATGGAAGCAGAAATTATTATTTCTTTACTTACTCTTATCGCACTAGAAACCGTTCTAGGAATAGACAATGTTATTTTCATTTCTATTTTGGCGAATAAATTACCTGTAAACCAACAGAAAAAAGCCAGAAGAATCGGGCTTATTCTTGCAGGAGTGATGAGACTTGGTTTATTACTTTTGATTAGTCAAATCATGAAACTAGACCAAGATTTATTTACCGTTTTCGAGACGGGAATTTCTGGTAAAGATTTGATTTTAATTCTTGGAGGTTTATTCCTACTCTACAAAAGTACCGCCGAAATTTATCATAAAATGGAAGGCGAAGATGGCGATGTAACCAAAACCATGATTGTAACGAGTTTCGGACAAGTGATATTCCAAATTTTATTAATGGATTTGGTGTTCTCTGTCGACTCTATTATTACCGCAGTAGGAATGGTAAAAGAAGTTTGGGTAATGTATGTAGCGGTAATTGTAACGGTGATTATCATGCTTTTTGCAGCAGAACCTATCAGCAATTTTGTGAATAAACACCCTGCTTTTAAAATTTTAGCACTTTCATTCTTGCTATTGATTGGTTTCTCACTAATCGTGGAAGGTTTTGGCAAAGAAATTCCGAAAGGTTATATTTATTTCGCTATGGCATTTTCGCTTTTGGTAAATATTATTCAAATGAAAACGACCAAAAAATCTGAACCTGTACATCTTCACGAACATTACAAAGAAGAAGAACAGCACCTTGATAAAGATGTTTTATAAAGCACAAAGCATTCAGGAATTTCTGAATGCTTTTTTTATGAATTTAAAATTTCTAATTTTATTTTCTTCGTTAAACTTTTATACACCAATTGATATGAATCATCAATAAGTTTTTTAATGAATTCTGGCTTCAATCCTTCACAAATTACAGAATTCCAATGTGTTTTGTTCATGTGATAAGCGCCAGAAATTTGGGAATATTGCTCTCGCAGTTCTTCGTTATAATCTGCAGTATTTTTTGCCGAAAAGACCAATGGTTGCTTTTCTAAAGCCATTAATAGAAACATTTTACCACCTACTTTAAAGACTAAAGTAGTTTCATCAAACGGAAAACCTTCCGTAACTCCTTTTTTGTTGAGACAATAATTACGGATTTCTTCAGCTTCCATTAGCGTAAATCATGATTGGGAATAATAAGTGACAATGTTGTTATTAGTTTTAACAAAAATACTAAATCATATTCAATTTTTTCTTAATTTTAAAGTAATATTTATCACTTTATCAATCCCTTTAAAAATTTTGTTATGAAGGCTTTAATTATAGGAGCAACTGGCGCTACAGGAAAAGATTTGGTTCAAAAACTAAGTCAAGACAAAGATTTCGAAGAAATTCATGCTTTTGTAAGAAAACCTGTAGAATCTACTTCTGAGAAAGTGAAATTTCATGTAGTAAATTTCGAAAAGCCAGAAGAATGGAAAGATTTGGTAAAAGGTGATGTCGCTTTTTCTTGCCTCGGAACTACCTTGAAAGATGCAGGAAGCAAGGAAGCACAGCGAAAAGTAGATTTTGATTATCAATTGCAATTTGCCAAAACTGCCAAAGAAAATGGCGTGGAAGATTTCGTTTTGGTTTCTGCTTATGGAGCCAATCCTAATTCTAAAATTTTCTATTCTAGAATGAAGGGCGAATTAGAAGAAGAAGTAAAAAAGCTTCATTTTAATAAAGTTACCATTTTCCAACCCGGAATGCTCGATCGAAAAAACACTGACAGAACTGGTGAAGTTTTAGGAGCTAGAATTATAAAATTTGCCAATAAATTTGGCGTTTTAGAATCTCAAAAACCATTGCCAACAGACATTTTAGCACAAGCTTTGGTGAATTCATCGAAAATAAAATCTTACGGATATTCTAAAATAAAATTAGGCAGTATTTTCAGTTTTGCAGAGAAAGGAAAAGAATAATAATTGCCACGAATACACAAATTTTATTATCTATTTCCCGCAGATTTCGCTGATTATGCAGATTTAAAATAAAAAACCGCAAAAATTACTTTGCGGTTAACTTTTATCTTTTGCCTTTATTCTTGATTCTTTATTTAAAATATTTCGTAATAGATTCAGAAGTAGGTTTCGTAGTACTTACAAAAGTATCGATTAACTCTCCTTTTTCGTTAAGCAAAAATTTCTCGAAGTTCCAAAGAATAGATGTGCTTTTTACTCCGTTTAGTTTTTTGTCTGTTAAAAATTTAAAAATGGGAGCAATATCTTTTCCTTTCACAGAAACTTTAGCCGCCATCGGAAAAGTAACTCCATAATTTTTTTTGCAAAAAGCACCAATTTCTTCATTGCTTCCTGGTTCTTGCCCACCAAAATTGTTTGCAGGAAAACCTACAATCACCAATTGGTCTTTATACGTTTCGTACAGCTTCTGTAAACCTTCATACTGTGATGTAAAACCGCATTCTGACGCTGTGTTTACAATCAAGATTTTCTTACCTTTAAACTTAGAAAAATCAATGGTTTTACCGTCTAAAGCTTTCACTTTAAAAGAATGAATGGATTTTGCTTGTTGCGCCTGCGAAGAAAAAAGTCCAAAAAATGCCATAAGAATAAATAATATTTTTTTCATTTTGATTTTATTTGATTTCAAATTTAGTCATAAAAAAACTGCAAAATCCAAAGAAATTGCAGTCATAGAAATTTTTTATCGTAAAGTTTTATTAGAACTTAAAAGTATTGGCAGGAAAGGCTTTGTTAACTTCAATTTTATAAAGAATCATCACGTAATCTCCTTCTTTTTTCGGCGTAGTTGCTTCAATTCTAAAAGGCATTACCAAATTATTCACTTTTTTGAAATCAGAATACACCAATGTTTCGTCTTTCTTTTCTTCTTTCAGCAATAAATAGTTCTGAACATCAAAATAATAAACGGTTTTATTCACATTTTTAGTCAGTTCTACCTTATAACAATCTCTTTCTCCTACTTTTTCTTTCCCTAGAACTTGTGCGGTAAAACCTTTGTTCTCATAATCGATGAAATCTGTGTCAAAGCTTTCTGGAACGTAATTTTTTTGAACCTGAAGCTTATTCACCACGTAATTCATCGCGTAACCGTTTTTACCATCATACCCTTCGATTACATTTTCTTTATTCCCGATGAATACTACTGTTTTCGTAAGATTAGGTCTTTGCTGATAAATTCTCATAGGATATTCATCATTTACGCCCAGAATTACTTTTCCTTGTAATATAATAGAATTCAGCAGTTTCCAGTTGGTTAAGCCTCCTGTTAACTCAATATTTTTATCAATAATTTGTTTAGCAGTTTGCGCCGAAAATATGGTGGTTACTAGAATTGTTGCGATTAATAGTATCTTTTTCATTCAATCTTTTTTACGAGATTCCAAATATATGATTTTGAAACGAAAACCAACTTAATTTTTCAAATTTTCAAATTAATTTTCTTCTTTTTGGAGAAGTCACGACTTGTCCCTACTTAAAATTGCTTTCGCTTTTTCTAAATCTTCGGGAACATCTATTCCTACCCCAATGAAATCTGTTTCTATCATTTTGATTTTCATTCCGTTTTCCAGATAACGAATCGCTTCTATTTTTTCTGAAATTTCAAGTGGAGTCATTTCTAAATTAGCAAATTTCAACAATGCTTCTTTTCTGAAAGCATAAACACCAATATGCTTGTAATATAGGTGTTCTACAGAGGTTTCTCTAGGATAAGGAATTACAGAACGACTGAAATACATCGCAAAATTCTGTAAATTTGTAATAACTTTTACATTATTCGGATTTTCGATTTCTTCCTTTTCCTTTAACCTGATTTTAAGCGAAGCCAATGAAATTTCTTTGTCTACATCATTTTTAAAAACTTGAATCAATTGTTTCAAAGGCTCAGTTTTCAAGAAAGGCTCATCTCCTTGAACATTAATCACAATATCGCAATCAATATTTTGAACCGCTTCTGCTATTCTGTCGCTTCCCGTTTCGTGTTCACCCGTCATTACAGCTTTTCCACCGATTTTGGTGATTTCTTCAAAAATAATTTCGGAATCAGTCGCCACGAAAACCTCATCAAATAACTTAGTTTCCACTACATTTTTGTAAGTGGTAGCAATTACAGTTTTGTCGCCTAAATTCTGCATTAATTTCCCCGGAAATCTACTTGCAGCGTAACGAGCTGGAATGACAGCGATAATCTTCATTTAGTTATAAGTTATGAATTATGAATTATGAATTATAAGTTATGAGTTTTTATTTTTTGTAGTAATGATAATGCTTCTGATTATTTTAAGAATTTCTACAGCAGGATTTTTCAAATCATTGTAAATTTCATCTGAAATATATTCTGTTTCTTTTAATAATTCAAGCCAATAGATTGTTTCATCACATTCTTTTTGAGCTATTGAGAATTTATGAATGAAATCCATTTTGCTTTGTGCATTTAACGCTTCTCTTACATTTGCACCAATTGAAGTTCCTGAACGCAAAATCTGTCTAGATAAAACATATTCTTTGTTTTCATGAGAAAATTTTTTGTAAAAATTTATAATTCTCACGGCAAATTCAAAACTCTTCTTTCCTACAATGCTTTCACTCATAATTCATAACTTATAGCTTATAACTTATTTTAGTTTGCTTAAAGCAGCTTCTAGTTTTGGGAACATTTTTTGTAAATCTTCTACTGAACAAGCGCCAACTGATGCTCTAAACCAAGGCATTTCTCTAGAATTTCCAAATGCTGAAAATGGCACTAATGCTACTCCTGCTTTTTCGATTAAATAGAAAACTAAATCGGTAGAATCTTTCAAAACCTTTCCGTCTTCAGTGGTTTTTCCTACATAATCTAATTTAATGGTTAAATATAAGGCACCCATTGGTTTAATGCTATCTACCGCGAAATTTTTAGATTTCATTTCTTGAATTCCAGCATGTAGAACTTCTAAACTGTGCGCAATTTTACCTTTAAAATCATTCACAAATTCGTTTACAGCTGGTGTATTATCTAAAAACTCAGCTACTGCTTGTTGTTCTGGTTTCGGCGCCCAAGCTCCAACGTGTGTTAATAGCGCTTTCATTCTATCAATCACTTTAGTTGGCCCAAAACTCCATCCTACTCTAACTCCAGTTGCTGCAAAACATTTAGAAGTTCCATCGATATAAATGGTGTAATCTCTAAGTTCTGGATAAAGAGAAACCGGATTAAAATGTTCTGAATCACCAAACGTAAGCATTGCATAAATTTGGTCGTACATTAAGTAAAGTGGCTTTTCGCCTTCTCCTCTTTTTTTATTTTCTGCAATTACCGCCTCACAAATTTCTGAAAGCTGTTCTTTGGTAAACATGGTTCCAGTTGGGTTAAGCGGAGAACAAAGCGCCAATAAAACTGCACCTTCTAAATGTGGGGTAATTACATCAGCTGTTGGCAAAAAATTATCTTCTGGAGTAACTTCTAGTTCAACTGCATTGGCAGAAGTTAAGTAAGCGTAGTGGTTATTATTCCAAGAAGGAACGGCGTAAACTACTTTGTCGCCTTCGTCTACAATAGTTTTAAAAGTAGCGTAAATTAAAGGTCTAGAACCACCAGAAACCAAAATATCATCTGGAGAATAATCTAAATCCCAACGAGATTTGATGTCTTTTGCCACTGCTTTTCTTAATGAAAGCAAACCATTTGCAGGAGGATAATTGGTTAAATTATCCGCGTAAGCTTTCTGAATATTTTGTTTTAATCCTGCAGGAATAGGATAAATGTTAGAATCTAAATCACCGATGGTTAGGTTGGCAATTTCAGCTCCTTGAGCTTTGAGTTCGTTTACTTGATTACCGATTTTAATAATTTCTGAACCGATAAGGTTTTGAGCGAGTTTTGAAACCACTTTTTATTAAGATTTTGTTGTTAATGATTTTTCAAATTTAAATAAAATAAAAAAGTTCACAAAAGATTAAAAACCTAAAGATTTGTTAAACTTCTGTGAACTTAAAAGCATTAGATTAAAATATTTATAGTTTTAAATCTTTTTTTACTTCATTGATTTTTTGTTCCAGAGAAGCTTGTTTAGCCTTGAAATCTGCTTCGTTTTCAATTTTATCTTTCACAGAAAAATAGAATTTAATCTTCGGCTCGGTTCCTGAAGGTCTGATACAAACTTTAGTTCCGTCTTCTGTGTAATAGATTAACACATTAGATTTCGGAATATCATTCATTACTTTTCTCTCTCCTGTAATTACATTAAGACAAGTTTGTTCTTGGAAATCTTTTACTTCCAAAACTTTAGAACCTGCCAATTCTTTTACAGGATTTTCTCTGAAATCTACCATCATTTGAGCAATTTCTTCGGCACCAGTTCTTCCTTTTCTTACTACATTTACTAAAGCTTCTTGGTAAACGCCAACATTTTTGTAAATATCAATCATGTATTGATACATGGTTTTACCGTTTGCTTTGCACCAAGCTGCAATTTCACAAGCCAATAAAATAGAACCACAACTGTCTTTATCTCTTACGAAATCTCCTGTCATAAATCCGAAAGATTCTTCCCCACCACAAATGAATTTTTCTTGACCTTCTACATCACGAATCATTTTACCAATCCATTTGAAACCAGTCAATCCTACTTTGCAATCTACTCCAAATTTTTCAGCTACATCAAAGAAACAGTCAGAAGTTACAATCGTAGAACCGATAAACTCTTTTCCTGTAATTTTACCTGCTTTTTTCCATTGGTCAAGAATGTAATACGTCAAAATCATATTGGTTTGGTTACCATTCAACAACTGAATTTCGCCATCTAGATTTCTTACCGCAATTCCTAATCTGTCGCCATCTGGATCACAACCGATAACAATATCGCCGTTGGTAATATTTGCCAAATCTACCGCCATAGAAAGCGCTTTTGGCTCTTCAGGATTCGGAGATTCTACCGTTGGGAAATTTCCAGAAGGAATCATTTGTTCTTTTACCAAATCTACTTTGGTGAAACCTGCTTTTGCTAAAGCTTTAGGAATCGTAGTGTAAGTAGTACCGTGAATAGAAGTGAAAACGATGTTTACATTATCTCTACCAATATTTTGGTACAATGAATTTTCCATACAAGTATCGATGTACACATCATCCTGTTCTTCGCCAATCCATTCGATTAAATCATCATTTCCGTTGAATTTAATTTCGTCGAATTTTGTAGCGTAAACTTCTTTGATGATATTTTCATCATTTGGTGGAACTACTTGTGCTCCATCATTCCAATATACTTTGTAACCGTTATATTCTGGTGGATTGTGAGAAGCCGTCAAAACAATTCCTGCATTACATTTTTTATCACGAACCGTAAAAGAAAGTTCTGGAGTTGGTCTGTGTTCTTTGAAAAGCAACACTTTAATTCCGTTTGCAGTAAGAACATCTGCACACATTTTACCAAATTCTTTAGAGTTATTTCTTACGTCATAAGCAATCGCTACTTTAATTTCCTCACCTGGAAATTGCTGATGAAGATAATTTGCCAAACCTTGTGTAGCTTGACCCAACGTATATTTATTTAGACGATTTGTTCCTACTCCCATAATTCCTCTCATTCCGCCAGTCCCGAATTCTAATTCTCTGTAAAAACTGTCTTCTAATTCTGGAGAATTGGTATCAATCCAATTCTGAACTGTTGCTCTGGTTTCTGCATCAAAAGTATCTGATAACCAAAGTTTTGCTTTTTCCAAAGTTGTCATATATTTAAATTTTTTGTTTTTTAATAATTTTAATGTTCTTTCATTCTGAATGCAGTGAAACGGAATGAAGTATCTCTTAAAATAGATTCTTTGCTACACTTTGTTTATCTCAGAATAACAAATCGTAAGTTCTTTATTTCAATTTTCTGTTTTCTACAGAAGCTTTGTCTTTTCTTGTCAATTTATTGAGCGGTTCTCCGTAGAAAATGAGTTTTGAGGTATTTTCTAGAGTTCCTTTCATTTCTTGATCTATGTTTAATCCTGCAGAAGCTCCATTTTTACTAAGAATTTCTAAACTTTCTACATAAAAATACGGTGCCATTATACTTGCAGAATCTGCTAATTTTAAATTCAAGTTTTTAGTTTCTCCTAGAATATTGGCATTAGATTTCTCTGCCATTTCTATTTTGCTTTTTGGTGCAATTACCGCTCCCATAAATTTAGAATTTCCTTTTAGATGAAGTGAAAATTCTGGTGTTTTTACTTGTCCAGAAACATTCATTTCTACTTTATCAGAAAGCGAAACCTCATTTAAATCGTTTTTACCAAAAATAGTGATATTGTAAAAATCTACTTGGTTTGTTTTTCGATTTTCTTCGATGGTTAAAATTCCGTTTTCTACTTCTATATCTAGATTTTTGTAAACATTAGGATATGTTTCTACACTTACCAAATTCTGATTTCCTTTCGCAAAAAACACTTTGAAATCTCCTTTAAGATTCAATTTAGTGAAATTTTCTACCGTTACATCTTTCACTTCTATTTCACCACTTGGAGAAATATTAGAGCAAGCCAAAAGTGTAAGGCAGAGATTAAGGTAAAGGAAAAGTTTTGTGATATTTTTCATTTTTTACATTGCGTTTCTACGGAATGATTTTATTTTTCATTTTTTTGGAATAAATTCCGACGTTATAATATCTGTCGTTCCTACGGAACTCTGCTGTTTGTTTTATTATTTCTACAAACGTTTCGTTCCTACAGAACTTTTTATTTTCAAATTTTCAAATTAGCACATTTTCAAATTAAATCACCTCTTCAATATGATAATTCTTATGACCTCTACTTTGTCTGATAATGAGTTCTCCTAAAAATCCTGCTACAAAAAGTAATGTTCCCATAATCATCATAGTTAAAGCGATGTAAAACCAAGGATTTTCGGCGATTAAATTACCATAAACGTGATAATAATACACGTCAACTAATTTGGTTGCACCCAACCAAAATGCTGAGAAAAACCCGAAAATAAACATTAAAGTTCCCACTGCTCCGAAGAAGTGCATTGGTCTTCCTCCAAATTTGCTTACGAACCAAAGCGTAATTAAATCGAGAAAACCACGGATAAATCTTTCTGTCCCGAATTTAGATGTTCCATAAGGTCTGGCTTGGTGCTGAACTGGTTTTTCGGTGATTCTCTTGAAACCTGCATTTGCTGCCAAAACAGGAATCCATCGGTGTAAATCTCCGTAAACATCTACCGATTTTACCACTTGTTTTCTGTAAGCTTTTAAACCACAGTTAAAATCGTGTAATTCTACTCCAGAGAGATTTCTTGCAGCAGAATTGAAGAGTTTTGAAGGAAGATTTTTGGTCATCACATTGTCAAAACGTTTTTTCTTCCAACCAGAAACTAAGTCGTATTTTTCGACTACAATTTTGTTGTATAATTCAGGAATTTCTTCTGGAAAATCTTGCAAATCTGCATCCATTGTAATCACTACATCGCCTTGTACTTTCTCAAAAGCGGCATGTAATGCTTGAGATTTCCCATAGTTTCTAGAAAATTTAATGCCGTGAACATGATGATTTTCTTTGGATAAATTTTCTATAATTTGCCAAGAAGAATCTGTACTTCCATCATCTACGAACCAAATTTCGTAAGACAATTGGTTTTCTTGGCACACTTTATTTATTCTTGCATAAAGTTCGTGCAAAGATTCTTCTTCGTTTAATAAAGGAACTACAACGGATAGATTCATTAAAAATTATTTTATTTTTTTGAAAATTAATATCGCTAAAACGAACAGCAAAATTACAAAATATAAGCTTGTAAATAGACTTTTTATTACAGTAAATGTGCTGATTATTCTCACGCCTATTTCTGAGATTTTAGGATAAGAAGTGAGTAAATAAATAAGACCGAAATTCTCTAAATAATCGAAAAATCCAGCAATTACAGGGAATAAAACCAAAAGAAACCAAGATTCTAATTTGCCAATTTTCTTAAGAAAGAAACTCAAAATCAGAATGTTACTCATCATAAACAAGAGAGGATATACGAAATCTAATGGCAACTGACGAAACAGATAAAAATTTCTGCCACTCTTCCCTAGATTTCCTAAAAGTTCTTTGGCATAAGTAAAACTGTAACCATTTGGTTTCATGTCAAAAATCTGTAAACCATTCGCAAAATCAGTCAATTTTGGAATCGTAAAAAAAATCATGGCAAAATAAACCACACTTGACAACACGAAAAAAGTAAGAACTTTTTTGCCCGTCAAATTTCTGGAAACAGTAGTTTTTAAACTCATTATTCTAAAGTTTTATTTCTAAAGAAAGTTCCGAAGAATGTAGACAGAATAGTATAAAATACCAAAACTGCAGCGAAAAAATACGTGAAGTTTCTGAAGGTAAACATATCTTTATCTTTTACCAATTCTGGCGCAAAACTCTGCAATCTTTCTTGATACTTTTTGTCTAGTTCTTCTTTGTCTTCTTTTTTAGCTAAAATCTGTTTTGCTTTGTTGTACTCATTGTCAAGCTCTGTTTTTTGACGCTCTACATATTGGTGATTCAGTAAATCTTTAGCATCTGTATCTACATAATTCAGAAATGCAAAAATGCTAAACATGGAAAGAAAACCACCAATAAACATCGGTTTAAAAGCTCTACCAAAAGCATCTCTAAAACCTATTTCTTTTACTTCTTTTTTGTAAGTTGTCACCGAAAAATAAGCACCTAAAGTATAAAGCGCAGGCATTAAAAATGCATTAAGAAGCATACTTGTGTTAAAATAATTGGTATTATAACCAAAAAAATACACTCCAAAGAACACTAACATGGTTGCGATAAATATCAGAAAACCAAATGTATAAACGTTTTTACTCATTTTATTTTTAAAAATTTTTCTCGAAAATACGAGATTAGATTTTGAATTTTAAATTAATTCAGTATTTTTGCAACGGCAAGTCCTAAACAACCAGCTCCTGAGAATCCTCCAGGGTGGGAACGCAGCAAAGGTAATCGGTCGTAGCGGTGTGATTTAGGTAGCTTGCCATTTTTTTATGTCTTTTTTTGAAATTTTTCAGAAAATTATACTTCAAATTCTTCTCCCAATTCTGGAATCAAAAACTCAATATTTCTTTCTGCAAACAATTGTTTCGCCGAATCGTGATTAATTTTTATCGGCTCGAAAGTATCAAAATGACAACCAATCACTCTTTTGGTTTTCAATAATTCTGCTGCTGCAAAACTCGCTTTTCTTGCACACATGGTATAATGTGAACCAATCGGAAGAATAGCAGCTGTAATTTCCCCGAAAAGTCTTGGAAACAACTCCATATCTGCCATTACACCTGTATCTCCCGCAAAATATAAGTTTTTACCTTGGAATCTAAACATATAACCGCAAGGTTGACCGCCATAAGTTCCATCTGGGAAACTAGAAGTATGATGTGCAGGAACCATAGAAATTTTCATGTCATCGAACTTGGCAGAACCTCCAAAATTAATATCAATAGAATTAGGATGATTAAAATAACCACAAATTTCTGGTTGACCAATCACTGTAGCATCTGGATGATGTTGCAACACTTCTCTTACATCTGCAATGTGATCACCATGAGCATGAGTAATGAGCACATAATCAATTTTTTGTGCAGAAATATCAAATCCTGTTTGCTCTTTCTGAAAATTATAAAAAGGGTCAGAAAGAATATTTTTACCATTATAAGTGAACAAAAAACAGTTTTGTCCGAGGAATTTTATTTTCATGATTAATTAATATTATTATGCAAATCCGTTAACATACATTTCATAATATTTTTTCGTTCTTATATTTATTTTTAAATTAAAATAATTATCTCCCCCATCTAACATTTCTAATATGCCTTTTTTCCATTCATTTTCATGACCAATATTTTTTCTTATACAATTTACCCAGATTATTTTTTCTCCTTTTTTATTATAAGAAACTACACATTGTTTATAATATTGGTTTTCATTTCTACTATTTGAAACGAATTCATTTTCTTTTAATGCTTTATTAATTTGCTCTTTTACAATTTTTTGTTCTTCACAATCTAATTCTTCAACAGTAGTAACATTATTATTGGAAAAATAAGCAAAACTTTCATCATAACAATTTTTTGAATCTTCATATTTAATATTACAACTAATAATCATAATGAACGAAAAGAATAAAAGGAATAAATTTTTCATATTTAACATTGCGTTCCTACGGAACGCTTTTTTTGTGATACTTTTTTTCTACACACATTTCGTTCCTACGGAACAAAAAAACTTCAAACTTTCATCTTCCAGCTTCTGACTTCCGACTTCCAGCTTACGCAAAATAATTCAATCCAAAAGCCACCAAAACACTCATTAATAAAGTAATGATTCCTACTTGTTTTAAGAATGGGTCTAATTCTTTTGGTTCTTTTACTTCCATCATTTTTCTGCGCAAAGCGGTCAAAGGAAAAACAGTAATAAAGAAAATAAATGCATAATATTTTCCTTGTTCTTCTAAACCTTCAAGAAACATATAAATCAAAACCAAAATCGGTGGAAGCATGAGAATAACCATTTCATAAATCATCGCATTTTTAAAACCTAATCTTAATGCAAGCGTTTTTTTGCCTGATTTTTCGTCGTTTTCAATGTCTCTCATATTATTGAGATTCAGAACTGCTGCACTCAACAAACCTATTGCAGAAGCAGGTAAAAGCATATCCCAATCAAAAGATTTAGTGAACAGAAAGTAACTTCCGCACACAGAAACCAGCCCGAAAAAGATAAAAACCATGATATCTCCTAAACCAAGATAACCATAAGGTTTTTTACCAACAGTATAACCAATTGCTGCTAAAATACACGCAACTCCCAATCCTATAAAAGTGTAAAATTCATTAATAAAATAAGGGAAAAATGCTTTGTACAACAGAACTAAAGTCGCCACTAATGATAAAAAGGCAAACAAAAACATAGCGTTTCGCATTTGCTTTGCAGAAATTTTACCAGAAGCTACCGCACGTTGTTCTGCCTCTCCTATTCTATTTTGGTCGGTTCCTTTTACGCCATCACCATAATCATTGGCAAAGTTTGACAAAACTTGATAAAGCAAAGTCACCAAAAGTGCCAAAGCAAAAATAGTCCAGTCCCAAGTTTTTCCTTGTTCTAGGAGTTTCCATCTTGCAATGAAAGAACCCATAATAATTCCGCTCATCGAAAGCGGTAAAGTACGCAAACGAGCTGCTTTTATCCAATCAATCATTTTAGTTGTTAGTTGTTGGTTATTGGTTGTTGGCAAATAATTTCAGAAAACTGACAACTATCAACTAACAACCGTCAACCAAATTAAGATATCCACTGATTATCGCCGAAATCTGGTTTACGTTTTTCTAAAAATGCGTTTCTGCCTTCTTTGGCTTCTTCAGTCATGTATGCTAATCTAGTTGCTTCACCTGCGAAAACTTGTTGGCCAACCATTCCGTCATCCGTTAAATTCATCGCAAATTTCAGCATTCTGATAGAAGTTGGAGATTTCGCCAAAATTTCTTGCGCCCATTGATAAGAAGTTTCTTCTAACTCAGCGTGAGGAATTACCGCATTTACCATTCCCATGTCTTCCGCTTCTTTCGCAGAATAATTTCTTCCTAAAAAGAAAATTTCTCTGGCTTTTTTCTGACCTACCATTTTTGCTAAATATGCCGAACCGTAACCCCCATCAAAACTAGTAACATCTGCGTCAGTTTGTTTGAAAATTGCATGTTCTTCACTTGCCAAAGTCAAATCACAAACCACATGAAGAGAGTGACCTCCGCCAACTGCCCAACCGTTTACCACAGCAATCACTACTTTTGGCATAAAACGAATCAATCTTTGAACTTCTAAAATATTGAGACGATGTCTTCCATCATCACCTACATAACCTTGATGACCACGAGCTTTCTGGTCGCCACCACTACAAAAAGCATGACCGCCATCTTTAGGACTTGGACCTTCACCTGTTAATAAAACCACACCAATGCTAGAATCTTCATAAGCATCATAAAAAGCATCATACAATTCTGAAGTGGTTTTAGGACGAAAAGCATTTCTAACTTCTGGTCTGTTAATAGCAATTCTCGCTACTCCATTGCACTTTTTGTACGTGATATCTTCGTATTCTTTAGCCGTTTTCCAATCTATATTCATATTTCAAAAAATTTGCTGGTAAAGATACTATTTTTGAAAAAAGGTGCAGAATAAAAATTTAGAAATATTAATGTGATATATGTTACATAATGATTATGAATTTAATAATTTTTAATACTATTCATTCACAATAATAACTTGTACATGAAATAAATCATTTTCCGATTGTCAAAAAATAGGTTTATATTTGAAAATATTTAAAATTAATAAAATGATTATAGGTGTATTAAAAGAACCTTCTTTCGAAACAAGAGTTTCTTTACTTGCAGAATCTGCAGCAGCACTCATTAAAAAAGGAAATAAAATAGTTGTAGAATCTGGTGCAGGTGATAAATCCTTTAATAATAACCAAGAATATGAAAAAGTAGGCGCAGAAATTAAATCTAGAGCCGAAGTATTAGAACAAGCAGACATTTTATTGTCTATTCATCCTCTTGAAAATGAGGATTTTGCCAAAGTTCATTCTAAAATTCTCTTAGGTGTTTATCAACCTTTATCTAACGGAGAAAACATCATTAAATCAATTGAAAGAAAAATCACTACTTTTTCTCTAGATATGCTTCCTAGAACGACCAGAGCACAAGCAATGGACGTATTAAGTTCTCAAGCCAATATTGCAGGTTACAAAGCAGTTTTACTCGCTGCTAATTCTTACGGAAGGTATTTCCCAATGTTTATGACTGCTGCAGGAAGTATTGCTCCTGCAAAAATGCTTATTTTAGGAGCTGGAGTTGCTGGTTTACAGGCCATTGCTACCGCAAAAAGATTAGGCGCTGTAGTAGAGGTTTTCGATACAAGACCTGCGGTAAAAGAAGAAGTAATGAGTCTTGGCGCTAAATTTGTAGAAGTAGAAGGCGCTGCAGATGCCAGTACAGCTGGCGGTTATGCAGTAGAACAAACCGAAGAATACAAACAAAAGCAACAACAACGTATCGCTGAAAGTGTAGCAAAATCTGATATCATTATCACTACAGCACAAATTCCTGGTAAAAAAGCTCCGATTTTAATTACCGAAGAAATGCTGAATTCTATGAGAAACGGCTCTGTAATTATAGATTTAGCCGCTTCTACCGGTGGTAATACTCCATTTACTAAAAATAACGAAACGGTAAATTATAACGGCATTTCTATTATTGGAAATTCTTCTCTACAATCTACCATGCCTTCTGACGCAAGTAAATTGTACGGAAAAAATATGGTGAACTTCTTACAACTCATCATTGACAAAGATGCAAACCTTAACCTCAACTGGGAAGACGATTTGGTAAAAGGTGCTTGTATTACCCACAATGGCGAAATTATTAACGATAGAGTAAAATCTATACTCTCTCCTTCAATGAATAACTAAAACAAAATTTTTATGAATATTATAGAGTGGATTTCTCAATACCAACAAATCATCTACATTGTAATTCTGATGATTTTTGTAGGAATTGAAGTGATAGGTCATGTACCTAGTGTACTACACACTCCTCTAATGAGTGGCGCAAATGCGATTCACGGAGTAGTGATTATTGGGGCAATTATTGTAATGGGAAAAGCTGAACCAGACAATTACTTGGCCTTAATTTTAGGATTTCTCGGGGTGATTTTAGGAACGCTTAATGTGGTAGGAGGTTTTGTAGTAACAGATCGAATGCTGGAAATGTTTAGTAAAAAGAAAAAATAGAAAATCATGGGACTACTTACAATATTATACCTCATTGGTTCAGTGACCTTTATTTTAGGGTTAAAAATGCTCTCGAATCCAGCTACTGCTAGAAAAGGAAATTTATTAGCAGCAGCAGGAATGGTAGTAGCCATTTTAGGAACTATTTTTCTTTATCAAGATGAAGAAGGTCAAAAATTAGGAAATTACGGTTGGATTTTTGGTGGAATCCTCATCGGAACAATCGTGGGAGCTCTTGCTGCCAAAAAAGTAAAAATGACGGCAATGCCACAAATGGTGAGCCTTTTCAACGGAATGGGAGGAGCTTGTGCTGCTTTAATTTCTTTGGTTGAATTCAATCACTTATCACACAATACTACTGGCGAAGTAAATTTAGGAACACTTTCTATTATCCTTTTAGGATTAATTATCGGTTCTGTATCATTTGCAGGAAGTATGATTGCTTGGGGAAAACTGAATGGAAACATTAAAAAAGATTTTGCTTTTCCTGGTCAACAATTCTTAAATATCGCTATTTTATTGGCTATTTTGGGATTATCAGTTTATTTGGTTATGACTTTCAGTCCAGAAAATGCTTATTTATTCTATGTCATTTTTGGATTATCTACGCTTTACGGATTACTTTTCGTATTCCCAATTGGTGGTGCAGATATGCCTGTTGTAATTTCACTTTTAAATTCATTTACGGGAGTTGCCGCAGCTTGTGGAGGATTTTTATACGACAACAAAGTAATGTTAACTGGTGGTATCCTTGTAGGAGCAGCTGGAACTTTATTAACCATCTTAATGTGTAACGCCATGAATCGTTCTTTATTAAACGTATTGATTGGTTCATTTGGAGGCGGCGCAAAATCTTCTGGCGGAACTTCTCCTTCTGGCGGAACTGTGAAAGAAATCACGTTGAGCGATACCGCAGTTTTAATGACTTACGCTAGCAAAGTAATGATTGTCCCAGGTTATGGTTTAGCAGTAGCTCAGGCTCAACATGCTTGTCATGAATTAGAAAAATTATTAGAAAGTAAAGGTGTAGATGTTTTCTACGCGATACATCCAGTTGCTGGTAGAATGCCAGGACACATGAACGTACTTTTGGCAGAAACCGATGTTCCTTATGAAAAATTAATGGAAATGGAACAAGCCAATGAAGAGTTCTCAACTGCAGATGTAGTGTTAATTCTAGGAGCAAATGACGTAGTAAACCCTGCAGCAAAAGAAGACACTTCCTCTCCTATTTACGGAATGCCTATTTTAGAAGTTGAATTGACTAAAAACGTCATCGTAAATAAACGCAGTATGAAACCTGGTTACGCAGGAATTGAAAACGAATTATTCTACAGACCAAAAACTTCAATGCTTTTCGGAGATGCAAAAAAAGTTTTGCAAGATTTAATCTCTGAGATTAAAAATCTGTAATACTCTCAAAGAAAACACAGAAATACAAAATCCTATTCAGAAATTATTGAATAGGATTTTTTTTTGTTAAAAAAACTCATACTTCTTACTTCATATTTCATAACTCATATTTCTAAAGCATTTCCTCTTCCAAGAATTCTCTGTCGTTAAAGTAAATTTCAAGTGTTGTATGATGCACATTGTAATGCTCTAATTCATGTTTTACTTTATCTTTCAACTTTTCAATTTCATTGTGAGAAAGTGATTTTTCAACTTGAAGATGAGCAGTTAATGCATTTTCTGTAGTACTTAATGCCCAAATATGAAGATGCTTGAAATCTTTCACTCCTTCTATTCCCAGAATTTGCTCCTTTAATTTATTGAAATCTACTCCTTCCGGAACTCCATCAAGAGCCAATTTTAGACTTTGAGTAAACAAACTCCAAGTTCCGTAGAGAATAACCAAAGCAATCACAATACTCATCACAGAATCTAACCAAAACCAATTGGTAAAGATAATCACAACACCAGCAATTACCACACCCAAACTCACCAAAGCATCTGCAGCCATGTGTAAATAAGCGCCTTTAATATTGAGGTCTTTGTCTTTATCTTTCATGAAAAAATAAGCAGTCAACGCATTGATTATAATACCAATAAACGCCACAATTGCCATTACTTTTCCTTGCAAAGGTTGAGGATTATAAAATCTGAAAACCGCTTCAAAAATAATTCCGCCCACTGCCGCAAAAAGTATTAAAGCATTAAGCAAAGCCACCAAAACCGTCACTTTTTTATAACCGTAAGTATAAGATTGTGTAGCCTTTGAATACATTAATTTAAAGGCAATGAGTGCCAAAATCAAGCTCACTACATCACTGAGATTATGTCCTGCATCTGAAAGCAAAGCCAATGAATTCTGAGACCAACCAACTCCCGCTTCTATAATTACAAAAGCTGAATTAAGGAAAATCCCAATGTAAAAAGCGTTTCTTAGTTTTTTAGAGTTTAAATCTAGCGCTGGAACGTGACTATGACCGTGATCGTGAGAATGCGACATGAAAGATATTTTAGTCAAATTTCGGGATTTTTTTTGAGAAAATTTATGCGAATTGTGTATATTTACGTGTTCGACTTAATTTGAAACAAAGATTTACTCAAAAGCAAACCCTACTAACTCAATGAAACTAAAAATAAAAAATTATCTAATTATTTTTTTTAGATTTTCACTAACCCTTATTTCATTTACTTTACCATTTCTCTTTATTGAAGGAGCATATCAAAATATGATTTTAAAAGGACATTATTTATGGTTTGCTTATTTCATCTTTATATTCTTTATATTAATCTATCAACTTGTAAAAACAGGTTATTATGAGTTGATTCAAGCTAGAATTCAAAATGAAAAATTAATTTATAAGAACTTGTTGTTTTTCAGAAAGGAAATTAAAATAAAAAATTTAACAGGATATAAAAATGGAATTGACGATTCTGGGAACGAGTTTATAACCATATTTAATGATAAAAACAAAAAAATTGCAACACTGAAAATAAATGTTTATGCAAATTTGCCTGAATTTATAATTGCCTTGAATTGTAAAAATATTGGAAACGAATTTACTTTATTACAAAAAATAATAATGAAGATTAAAAAGTTTTTTACAGAGAAATAATAAAAAATTTCCAAATAGAAAAAGTCACAAAATCTAAATTACAAAATGAAAAATTTATTCCTCTTTCTATCATTTATATTCATAACTTCCTGTCAAAAAACATATATTAAGGTTGACAAAACTGCTTTTGATAAAATTGAAGCATTCAAAAAAAAGGAAAAATTTCAGGTAGATATGAAAATATTATACCCTGGTATTGGAAATGAAAAATTAAAGCCTATTTTAACTGAAAAAATAAATTTAGCAGCCAATGATTTTCAAAAAATTATCAAAAGTGGCAATACCGACGAAGAAGAATTTCAAAAAGCAATTAAAATTGGATTAAACAGATTTTCAGACATTTACCTTGAATTAGATACCGAAAATAGAGAAAGAATTTGTGGTTATTTTGAAGAATTAATGGATATCGTTCATCTTAAAAGCTCAGATGGACAATTAAATAATTTTATGTATAATTTTTAACCCAAATAAATAATTTTAAATCTATTCGCAACAAAAAAGTCGAACAAAAGCCCGACTCTATTCATTAATTTCTTTATTTTTTTAATTATTTACTTCTCAGAATTCCTTCTATTAATCAAATAATACACTGGCAAACCAATTAAAATAAGCAGCAATCCTGGCCAAGTGTAATTCGGTTTGTAAATAAATAAAAGTACACAAAACGCTGTTCCTATCAACAAATAAATGATAGGCGTAACAGGATATAACCACGTTTTGTAGCTTCTTTCTGCATTTGGTTGTTTTATTCTCATATAAATTACTCCAAAAACGGTAATCATGTAAAACAAAACAATCACAAAGGAAATCATATCCAATAAATCGCCGTATTGTCCGCTCAAAGCGAGAAGTGAAGCCCATATTCCCTGCATCCAAAGAGATTTTTCGGGAACGCCATTTTTATTATTTTCGATAGCAGATTTTAAGAAAAGTCCATCTTTTGCCATCGTCTGAAAAACTCTAGATCCTGCCAAAACAATTCCGTTGACACAACCAAAAGTAGAAATCATCACCAGAACCGCCATAATAATCGTTCCTACGCTACCAAACATCTTTTCCGAAGCAGCAACAGCTACTCTATCATTCGCAGCAAATGCGATGGAATCTCGGTCTAAAGCATTCAGATAAACGAAATTTACCAAAAGGTAAAGCGTCATCACAGAAATTGTACCCAAAACCATAGATTTTACCACATTTTTCTGTGGATTTTCTATTTCCCCAGAAACAAAAGTCACGTTTTCCCAAGCTACAGAACTGAACACAGAACCAACCATTGCGGCTGCAATTCCACCCAACACGGTAGCTCCAGAGATTTTTTCCCAACCTAATTGTAAAAAATTACCTTTAGCATCTTTGGTGATATTATTAAAAGCTTCCCAATCGAAACTAAAATTATCTGCCAAGAAAGAGTTTTTAACCAAAATAAATCCTAAAAAAATCAAGCCTAAAAGCGCGACAATTTTAGAACCTGTGAAGATATTTTGAAGAAGTTTTCCACTTTCTACACCTCGAGTATTGATGTAAGTGAGCAACAAAATCACCGCAATACCAAGGATTTGAATCCAAGTAATTTTAAATTCGCCACTTTGGAAAAGCGGAGCCGCATCATTGAGCGCGGGAAAAAGATACGCCGAAAATTTCCCAAAAGCTACCGCAACTGCTGCAATGGTACCTGTTTGAATCACGGTAAACATTCCCCAACCATACAAAAATCCGAGTCTTTTCCCGAAAATTTCTGTAATGTAAGTGTATTGTCCACCTGCTTTTGGAAACATCGCCGAAAGTTCGCCATAGCTTAAAGCGGCTGCAACCGTCATAATTCCGGTAATTATCCACACGACGATGAGCCAATATCCAGAACCGAGATTTCTCATCATATCCGCAGAAACAATGAAAATTCCGCTTCCAATCATGGAACCCATCACGAGCATGGTTGCGTCCCAAAGTTTTAATTTTTTATTCATAGAGTTTTTGTTTCAAGTTTAAAATTCAAAATTTACTTCCTTTTGGATTAAGGTAAATAAATTTTGAATTTTTTAAGACTATCAAAGATATTAGAAAATTAAAAAGCCACAAAAATTTGTGGCTCATTGTTTATAAATTGAATAAAATTATTTAGATTTCTACGAAATACAAAATAAACAGTTATTTTGTAAACTTCCAGCATCCATCATCTAACACCCTATTTTTATCCACATTTAGAATTTCCACAATTTTTACAAATCAGGCAACCTTCTTGATAAACCACTTGGTCAGAACCACAATTGCTGCATTTTTGTCCGTCAACTTCAGTTCCATCAGGAATATAGCGCTTTAAAGCTCTTGCAACTCCCGCTTTCCAAGTATTGATAGATTCAGAATCTAGCTCTAATCTGTTGATTAATTCTACTACGTTTTCAATTGGCATTCCGTGTCTTAAAGTTCCTGAAATGAGTTTCGCATAATTCCAGAATTCTGGATTAAATTTATGAGAAAGTCCTTCAATAGTAGTTTTATACCCTCTTAAATTTTTGAATTGGAAATCATATCTAGAAACACCGTTTTCGTCTCTGTTTTTAATGATCAAACCTTCATTTACCCAACGTGGAAGCATAATTCCTTCTTCATCATCTGCCAAACCTGTAAAAATTTCGTAAGGTCTACCATTAACCAAACCTACAAAAGCAATCCATTTTTCTTTATTATTTTGGAATCTCACCACATCAGCTTCTAAAATCTGAGGTCTTTTAGTAGGGAAAGCTTCTAAAGATGAAGTAGCTTCTTCCTCATCTTTTTCTTCCTTTTTATCATCAGCAGCTACCAAAACTCCACTTCTAGAACCATCTCTGTAAACCGTAACTCCTTTGCAACCCACTTCCCAAGCTTTGATGTAAAGTTGATTCACCAATTCTTCTGTGGCTTCATTCGGAATGTTAATGGTCACCGAAATAGAATGATCTACCCATTTTTGAATGGCACCTTGCATTTCCACTTTGCTGAGCCAATCAATATCATTAGAAGTAGCCTTGTAGTAAGGAGATTTCTCGATTAAATCTTGAATTTCTTCGTTGGAATAATTTTTAGAAATATCATAACCATTCACTTCCATCCAAGTTTTAAAATGATGATGGAAAACAATGTACTCTTCCCAAGAATCTCCCACTTCATCTACAAAATCTACTCTTACATCTTTATCATTAGGATTTACCTTTCTCCTACGCTTGTAAACAGGCAAAAATACCGGTTCAATTCCTGAAGTAGTCTGAGACATCAAACTGGTACTTCCAGTTGGTGCAATGGTTAATAAAGCGATATTTCTTCTGCCATATTTCACCATATCTTGATACAGATTTTCATCTGCTTCTTTTAATCTCAAAATGAAAGGGTTGTTTTTTTCTTTTTCTGCATTAAAAACTTCAAAAGCACCTCTTTCTTTCGCCATTTCTACCGAAGAACGATACGCAGAAAGAGCCAACGTTTTATGAACTTCTACTGAAAACTCATTGGCTTCCTTGCTTCCATATCTTAAATTTAAAGCCGCCAACATATCACCTTCTGCCGTAATTCCTACTCCTGTTCTTCTTCCTTGAAGAGTTTTCTTGCGGATTTTTTCCCAAAGTTGTTTTTCAGTATGTTTTATTTCTTCGTTTTCTGGGTCTTTTTCAATTTTTGCCAAAATTGCATCAATTTTCTCCATTTCCAAATCGATGATGTCATCCATCATTCTTTGTGCATAAGCTGCATGTTTTTTGAATAATTCAAAATTGAATTTCGCTTTTTTGGTAAATGGATTTTCTACGTAAGAATAAAGATTTATCGCAATTAATCTACAAGAATCATAAGGACAAAGCGGGATTTCGCCACAATTATGAACATTAATACCATTGGCATCAAATTCATTAGCACCCATAATTTGGCAGTCAAAAACTTCTTCTTCGCCACAATATTTTATATCTAAAACTTCATCTAAAAAAGTTTCTTTGTACAAACCTCTTTTGTTAAGAGAAGCAATTGCAGTTTCTAATTTAGATTTTTTAAATTCGTCTTTAAAATTTATTAAATCTCTGAAAATCAATACATTATCTTTTGAAATAATCAATTCGTGCTGGTCTTTAATTTTGTAAGATTTCAATCCTCCTTTTCCGTCTGGTAAAAGTTTTTCTTGACTTTCTCTTCTTAATTTTGAAACGGTAGAAAAAATACCTAACCTCAAAAGCATTCTTTGAGCAATTTCTAAATTATATAAATCTGAAGAAGACAATCTCACCGAAATTCCTTTTTCTGTATTATTTAAGACAGTTCCATCTGCATCAAACCAACCACTAAAAAAACCTCTATAAAATTGATAATCAGTTTTTTCTATCGCATCAGAAATTTTTTTGCTCTTATCAAAATTAATTTCTTCACACAATTCATAAAGTCCTTTAGATTTAATGCTGATAATTTTTTTATCATTTCCAGAACCTAAATCGCTTCTATGTTTTACATTATTTTCTAAATATTTTACCGCAATTTCTTTCATTTGAGCATTATTTTCTCCCCAAAATCTTAAAATCGCAGTATTACCATCAAATGTTCCGTCTCCTAATAAATTACCAACTAACCAACCTTTCTCAAAATTGAGTTTAAAATCACCGTCAAAATTCTTTACATTTCTATTATTATTGATGCTAATTTTATCGCCTTTTTTCAGGTTCCCTAGTTCTATCCAATCAAAGGTTTTTTCTTGTCTTTTTTTAGAATTAAGTTTCTTAATTAAATGATTATCAGTTCCTTTTAGTTTCAAACCTCTCTTAGTTGTTATTTCAAAAATAGGTTTAAAACCTGTCTTAAAAAATCCTTCATCTGTAGAAGGAAAAAGATTTCCATCAACCCAAGCAAAATATTTTTTACCTACCAAATCATAAATTCTTTTCGCACCATTTTTAGTCATAATCCAAGTATCACCAGTAAGACAAGGATTGGTAGAAACCGTTTCAAAACCTAAATCTGCATAACAATCTGGAATAGACTCTCTGATAATCGTATCCCAGAATAGAATTCCTGGTTCTGCTGATTTCCAAGCGTTATAGACTATTTTTTTCCATAAATCTTCTGCAAAAATAGTCTTGGTATATTTAGGATTCTTGCTGTAAATAGGATATTTCTGTTGATATTCACTATTAGTTTTTACCGCTTTCATAAATTCATCATCTATTTTCACAGAAATATTCGCTCCTGTTACTTTTCCTTGCTCTAATTTAGCATTGATAAAATCTTCAGAATCGGGATGATTTATCGACACAGAAAGCATTAAAGCGCCTCTTCTTCCATCTTGGGCTACTTCCCTGGTAGAATTAGAATAACGCTCCATAAACGGCGCTAAACCTGTAGAAGTAAGCGCAGAATTCTTTACCGCAGAACCTTTTGGACGAATGTATGACAAATCGTGACCAACTCCACCTCTACGCTTCATGAGTTGAACTTGCTCTTCGTCTATTTTCATAATGCTTCCGTAAGAATCGCTATCATTTCCGTTGCCGATTACAAAGCAGTTTGAAAGCGAAGCAATCTGAAAATTATTCCCAATTCCCGTCATCGGACTTCCTTGCGGAATAATGTATTTAAAGTCTTTTATTAGATCAAAAATTTCTGCTTCGGAAAGCGGATTGGGATATTTTTTTTCTATTCTCGCAACCTCAGAAGCAATTCTTTGGTGCATATCATCAGGTGTTTTTTCATAAATATTCCCATCAGAATCTTTCAATGCATATTTGGTTACCCAAACTCTGGCTGCTAAATCGTCTCCTTTGAAGTATTTTAGTGTTTCTTCATAGGCAAAATTAGTTGTTACCTTCTCCATAGTTATATTTAATTTTTTACGAATCAAAAGTAAATAAAAATACAACTACTTTATGTTAAATTTAACAATGCCTAAAATTTTTTGTAAACTTTTTGAAAAAATAAAAAAATTAAAATATTATCAATCAATTATTTAAGCTAAAAAATTTGTAAACTTTTATGATTAATATCAATTATTCAATTTTTCTATTGAAAATTTTTGTTCACAAAAAAAACTAACTAATTTTCAAAAAAAGTTAGGTTATACGATATAATTCGATTGCTATTTCTAAAAAATCTACTATTCTATTGTGAAATTCTGAACCGCATCTAATTTGGGAAATTTATTTTGAGAAATAAACTTTTTGCCAGTGCAATCTATTTCTTTCCAACCTTTTTTTCTGTGCAGATCTCCCACTTCTACTACAATAGGAACAAAAGATATTTCCTCTTCTCCTTCTTTAATCTCTTCTTTATACTGAACCGCAACATCTAATACGCATTCAAAATCGGTATTAAGTTTCACATTTCTATAAATAACATCAAAATGCGATTCTTTGTTTTCTGGAATTTCGAAATATGTTTCATAACCAAACGTTTTTCTATCTAACAATCCAATACTAGAAAGCGCTGTATATAAAGCAATAGTGTAATATTTTCTAGTCCCAAAACGTTGATAATCATCAGGAAAATGACCACCTTCAAATAAAATTACTGGAATCCCAGCTCTCATGAAATTATCACCAGTAGAAGTTGGGTAAAACTCATCAGAATATCTTGCAATCTGATTAGGAATTTGCATTCTCAATACATTATATATACTAGCAATAACCGCCATACTTTTTTTACGATTTTCGGTAACAGTTCTGTCATAATCTTCTGAAGGCGCTAAAAATGATAAAGTAGCGGGATTTTTACCATCTGTAGAAAAAATTGTTCTCTGTTCGTGCAAATTCAGTGCGTAATCATACTTTTTAGAAAACGCAATTTCTTTTAAGAGCTTCATTTCGCAGCTTGCATTCTGTAAATAGTCTCTATTCATGTCTATATCAAGAGAATTTCTGCGCAACCAAACCTTAGAACCATCCGGATTGAGCATAAAAATGAAATCTAAGGATATATTTTGGAATAATTTCTCTTTAAGGTGAGGTTGAGATTCTAAAGAATACCACAAATCCAACATACAGTGAGTAGAATTACTCTCATTTCCGTGCATCTGAGACCAAGCCAAGACCTTAATATCACCAGAACCATAAGAAAATTGATAAATAGGCTCGCCTAGAGTAGAAGTACCCATTAAAGTAATATAATCGCTGAGATTCTCTTGTAGAAAATTTTGAAGGCTTTTAGGCGAAATATAACGATTTGGGAAATTAGGGTTTTTCTGATACTGAAAAGTAGAATGCATAATGTGGATAAATTTTGAAAACTCAAAAATACTATAAAAAGAATTAATCTCCTAATTAACATTTGTAAATTATTTAAATAATAAAAAAAGTCATAATGTCTGTGGAAAAAATTGTTAATTACATTTTTAATAAATAAAAAATATAAAATATACAAAATCAGTATTTTATGAAATTTATATAAAGTTAATTTATATATTTACTTTAATACTTAAATCTTGTTGGTAAAACCATTTGTAGAGTTATACCATTAAACATTTTTAATGTTAATAAAGTTTTCAGATTTCATATATTTACAAATGTAAAATATTGAAATTTTCTTAATTATGGTTATCTTTGACCACTTAAAATTTTAAAATTTATGTCAAACGAGACTTTGTTTTTACTATCATTTGTAGTATTTATCTTTTTCATATTAGCTTTAGACTTAGGACTATTGCACAAAAAATCAGACACCATCTCGCTGAAACAAGCTGGATTAATGAGTTTTTTTGTGGTTTGTTTGTCTTTAGGCTTTTATTTTTTGTTGATTACTTATGGACATATGCTCCACGGAATTGATAGTATTGAGAAATTACAAACGGTAATTAATAAACATCACCATCCTGTTACAATAATTCCGAATGATTTAGAGCACAGTATTGCACTTTATAATCAGAATTTAGGATTAGAATATCTTACAGGTTATGTAGTAGAATATGCATTATCAGTAGATAATATATTTGTAATCGTGTTGGTATTTACAGCTTTCGGGGTGGCACAAAGAAATTATCACAGAGTTCTTTTTTGGGGCATTTTAGGCGCTATCGTAATGCGTTTCATCTTCATCTTCGTAGGTGCAGCTTTAATTGAGAAATTCAGCTGGATAATGTATGTATTTGGAGCATTTTTAGTATTTACAGGTATTAAAATGTTTGTGGATAAAGATAAAGATGAGGAAATAGATACTCAGAACCACCCAGTTGTAAGATTTGCCAATAAATATTTTAAAGTTCATCCTCATTTTGTAGGCAGTAAATTCTTTGTAAGAATTGACGGAGTTAAGAAACTTACCCCATTGTTCTTAGTTCTTATCATCATAGAATTTACCGATTTGATTTTTGCAGTAGATTCTATTCCTGCAATATTTTCGGTGACTAAAGATCCTTATATTGTCTTCTTTTCAAACATTTTTGCGATTATCGGACTTCGTTCTATGTTCTTCCTATTAGCAGGAATTATCGATAAGTTTAGATTCTTAAAAATAGGTTTAGCAGCATTACTCACATTCATTGGGTTAAAAATGCTAGGACATAGTTATCTAGAAGAATGGGGCTTTACTACTACGCATTCCTTGTTAATCATTGTAAGCATTTTAGGAGCTAGTGTATTCTTCTCATTACTTTTTCCAGAGAAGAAAAAAGACAGGAAACTGAAATTTAATCCAGACGATGAAAAGCATCTTCATCATCACGAATAAAAACTTAAACTCTCAGTAATGAGAGTTTTTTTTGTGCTTTATTAGAAAAATAATTTAGAATTTTAATATTGTAAATTACATAAAATTCTTTATCCATAATGGTTTTAGTCATATTTATACAATTGTGAAATTGTAAATTTTTTCTTTGTTTACAATTGTATTCACTTATGTAAATTATAATTATTACATTTGTAACATGAATATAAATGACAGATTTACTAAAATTTTAGAATATTCTGGATTTACCGCATCAGATTTTGCAGACGAAATAGATGTTCAGCGTTCCAGTATTTCACATATCATTTCGGGAAGAAATAAACCTTCCCTAGAATTCATTGTCAAGATTAAAAACAGATTTCCAGAAATCAATTGGGACTGGATCATTTTAGGTCAGGGAGAAATGCTACAAAATAATTCTGCTCTATCCACTAGCGAATCAAAAATAAATCTAGAGGAAGAAAATTCTTCGCCTGATCTTTTTACATTAATTGATGAAGATTATAAAAATGAAATTTTCATTCAAGAAAATCTTCAAAAAGAAACACCGCGAGAATCTAATACATCTTTCCCTACTCCAAAAAAAGAAAAAATAAGCGATTCTCAGCGATTAGAAGTTCAGGAAGACATTTCAGAAGTTCAAAATATTGTAAATCAATCAATTACAAATTCACCTACTGAAAACAAGATTAAGAGAATTGTTTTCTTCTACGAAAACGGAAAATTTGAAGCTTTTGAACCCTAGTTAATGTGATGATGTGGTGATGTGATGATGTGATGAATAGAAATTAAAAATTCTTAGATTCCATAAAATAAAAAAGCATTCCAAAAATTTTTGGAATGCTTTTATTCTTTTTTCTAGAGAGGTGATTACTTTTTGTAAGCAGCATCTTTGATTCTTGCTCTCTTACCTCTAAGATCTCTGAAGTAGAAAATTCTAGATCTTCTAACTTTTCCTCTTCTATCTACTTCAATTTTTTGTAAAGCAGGCATGTTGATTGGGAAAACTCTTTCTACACCTACATCACCGCTCATTTTTCTGATGGTGAAAGTTTTAGTAGCACCTGTTCCTCTCAATTGGATTACAACTCCTTTGAAGAACTGAGTTCTCGTTTTGTTACCTTCTTTAATTTCGTAATACACAGTAATGGTATCACCAGCTTTGAATTCTGGGAATTCTTTTTTAGCAATGTACTTGTCTTGTACGTACTTTAATAAATCCATTTTTTATAAAAATAATTTTTGGAAAGCTAAACAACGTTCACGGCTTTCGTCAGAGGTTGATTAACAGGTTGCAAAATTATTAATTTTCTTTGAAACAAACAAATATCTTTTGCAATTTTTATTGATAAAAACTGAAATCAATGACAAGTAAATCAATGAGTTATAGGTTAAACATAAAAAACCGCCTCATTTATAAAATGAGACGGTTTAAAATTTATGAAATCTCAGGAAGATTATTTACCTTCTTCCATTCTTTTCTTTAATTCTGCCAAAGCATCAATATCACCAAGTGTAGATTTTTCTTCACCTGAAGAAGATGCAGCTGGTTTAGATTCCTTTGCAGCTTTTTTCTCTTCATCTCTGAAGATACCAGTGTGAGATACTACTACTCTTTTGAATTCTTTGTTGAACTCGATTACTTTGAAATCAGCAGTTTCACCTTTTTTGATTTTAGAACCATCTTCTTTTTCTAATAATCTAGAAGGAGCGAAAGCTTCTACTTCAGCATCTTCGAACTGAACTTGAGCACCTTTATCGAAAACATCTGTAGCTTTTCCTGAGTGAACAGTTCCTTCTGCATATTTAGTTTCGAATTTATCCCAAGGATTTTCAGTCAATTGTTTGTGACCTAAAGAAAGTCTTCTAGCTTCAGTATCTAATTCTAGAACGATTACGTCTAGTTTATCACCTACAGCACAGAACTCAGATGGATGCTTGATTTTCTTAGTCCAAGAAAGATCAGAAATATAGATAAGACCATCAATTCCTTCTTCTAGTTCTACGAATACACCAAAGTTAGTGAAGTTTCTTACAGTACCAACGTGTTGAGAACCAACTGGATATTTAGTTTGGATATCAGCCCATGGATCTGGAGTTAATTGCTTAATTCCTAAAGAAATTTTTCTTTCTTCTCTATCTAAAGTAAGAACTACAGCCTCTACTTCGTCACCAATTTTCACGAAATCACCAGCAGATCTTAAGTGAGTAGACCAAGACATTTCAGAAACGTGGATAAGACCTTCTACACCTGGAGCAACTTCTACGAATGCACCATAGTCAGCAAGAACTACTACTTTTCCTTTTACTTTGTCACCTACTTTTAAGTCAGCAGAAAGAGCATCCCAAGGATGAGCTTCTAATTGCTTCATACCTAATTGGATTCTAGTTTTCTCATCATCGAAATCAAGGATAACCACTTTCACCACTTGTCCGTCTGAAAGGATTTCTGATGGATGGTTAACTCTAGACCAAGAAAGATCTGTAATGTGGATAAGACCATCTACACCTCCTAAATCTATGAATACACCGTAAGAAGTAATGTTCTTAACTGTTCCTTCAAGAACTTGACCTTTCTCTAATTGAGCGATGATTTCTTTTTTCTGACCTTCGATATCAGCTTCGATTAACGCTTTGTGAGATACAACTACGTTTTTGAACTCAGGGTTGATTTTCACCACTTTGAATTCCATAGTTTTACCTACGAATTGATCGTAATCTTTGATTGGTTTAACATCAATTTGAGAACCTGGTAAGAATGCTTCGATACCGAAAACATCTACAATCATACCACCTTTAGTTCTAGATTTTACGAAACCGTTTACGATTTCTCCAGACTCATGGTATTCATTTACTCTATCCCAAGCTTTAAGCGTTCTAGCTTTTTTGTGAGATAATTGTAATTGACCAGATTTATCTTCTCTTCTGTCTACCATTACTTCTACTTCATCACCTACTTTAAGACCTTGGTTGTAACGGAATTCGTTAAGAGAAATTACACCTTCTGATTTGAAATTGATATCTACAATCGCTTCTTTGTCTGTTAATCTTACTACTTTACCGATGATAACATCAGTTTCAGAAAGATCATTAAGAGAACCTTTGTAGATTTCTTCTAAATCATTTTTTTCTTTTCTTGCATCAGCGTCAAGACCTGATTCAAAAGAATCCCAATCAAATTGTTCTGGTGCTACGTTTGCATTTAATAATGCTTCTTGGTTTGTCAATTCAGACATAATAAAAAAATTTGTATTCCTTCTTTTTTAGCTTTGGCATAATGTGGATTCTAAAAAATACGGAAGATGTTAATTACTAATGTTTTACTTCGCCAAAACTACTTCCACAAAAGTGGTGCAAAAATACAAACTTTTTACAAAATAGCAATGCCTTTTTCTGCTAATTTTCAAAGAATTATTCCGCTTAAAATATACTTAATCAAGACCTTAATTTAAGGCATTATTAATAAGTTTCTGACAAACCCAAACCTTTACCTTAAATTTGCAAAATGGAATTACAACCAATTTATGAAAAACTGCAGATTCAGGAAATGAATCAAATGCAGAAATCTACCTTTCAATCATCTGAAAACGAACAAGATATCATTTTACTTTCCCCAACAGGTTCGGGAAAAACGCTCGCATTTTTGTTTCCTGTGCTTAGAAATTTGCAAAAAGATATTTCGGGAATTCAAGCGATTATTCTGGTTCCGGCAAGAGAATTGGCACTGCAAATAGAACAAGTTTTCAAAAATATGGGAACCGATTTTAAGGTAACTATTTGCTATGGTGGTCACGATAAAAAAATTGAAATCAACAATCTTACTGAAGCTCCTGCTGTATTAATAGGAACTCCAGGAAGAATTTCTTATCATCTCAAAAATAATAATTTCGAGCCGAAAACCATTAAAACTTTGGTTTTAGATGAATTCGACAAAGCTTTAGAATTAGGTTTTGAAGAAGATATGAATTTAATTATCAGCTCTTTAAAAAATATTTCTCAGCGTTTTCTTACTTCTGCAACTGCGATGGATAATATCCCGAAATTTGTAGGATTAAACAACGAAAAAACCCTCAATTTTTTGAAATTAGGCGAAGCAAAACCTAATATTCAACTGAAAAAAGTGATGACGATTCCAGAAGAAAAACTGGAAACACTTTTTAAACTC
Organism: Cloacibacterium caeni; assembly: GCF_907163125.1. NCBI lineage: Bacteria > Pseudomonadati > Bacteroidota > Flavobacteriia > Flavobacteriales > Weeksellaceae > Cloacibacterium > Cloacibacterium caeni. The sequence goes on along the minus strand of NZ_OU015319.1, from coordinate 818,170 downwards.
ATTTGTAAAATCGGGAACAAAAGAACGCTAATTTTCTGCAATCACAGAGATGCTGTGGATAGAATTTCTGAACTTTTAAGAGAAAAAGGCATCGATAGAGAAACCTTTCACGGTGGTATGGAACAAGACGAAAGAGAACGCGCTTTGTTGAAATTCAGAAATGATTCTACCCGAATTTTAATCACTACCGATTTGGCTTCCAGAGGTTTAGACATTCCAGAAGTAGAATCTATTGTGCATTATCAATTACCACCAAAAGAAGACGCTTTCATCCACAGAAACGGAAGAACTGCAAGAATGCATGCTAAAGGTTTTGCTTATTTAATTATGACTGAGGAAGAAAATTTCCCTTTCATTAAAGGAAATACGCCAGAAGAAAACATTACTGAAAATTACAGAATTCCGGCAAAAACGCCTTTCCAAACGATTTATATAAGCGCAGGAAAAAAGGACAAAGTCAACAAAGTAGATATTGTAGGTTACCTTATCAAAAAAGGAGAATTGTCTAAAGATGATATTGGCATCATTGAAGTAAAAGACACTACTTCTTACGTTGCAGTTGCCCGAAACAAAGTGAAAGATGTTCTGAAAAAACTTGCCAACGAAAAGCTAAAAGGCAAGAAAATAAAAATGGAAATCGCTTATTAAAATAAATGCCAAAGATAAATTTCTTTGGCATTTTTATTTCGATTTTTATTTAATTCCTGAAACATTCATTTTTAGCGTGTAAACTGATTTAGAAGCAGTTATAAACAGAGTAGAGAAATTTTCGCCACCGAAAGTTACATTTGCCGTCCAATTTTCTGGCACAGAAATATGATGAATTTGTTCTCCATTTTTATTAAAAACCGTCACTCCTTTTCCAGTTAAATAAAGGTTTCCGAGATTATCTAAAGTCATTCCATCTGAACCTAAATTGCAAAATAATTTTTTATTTGCCAATTTCCCATCTCCTTGAATGTCATACACATAAGTTTTATTGGCATCAATATCAGAAACGTACAATTTTTTCAATTTCTGACTTCCTACAATTCCATTGGGTTGAGTGAAAGTATCTAATTTGGCAATTTTACCATCAGAATTTCTGTAATACAAGTTTTTTTCTTGAATTTCTTGTTTGAAATTTTTCCAATAATCTCTCACATATAAAGGGTCTGTAAAGTAAATTCCGTTGTTTTCATCCACCCATAAATCATTAGGACCGTTTAATCTTTTGCCTTCAAAACTGGTGGTTAACACTTCTGCTACTCCATCTTCGTTGATTTTCCAAATTTCTCCGTTTTCATCAGAACACGTCAGTAAATTTCCTTTTTGGTCAAAAAAAGTTCCGTTAGCTCTTCCTGTTTTATCTAGAAATTCTTCAATTTGATTGGTTTTCCAGTTCCAAACGTAAATTTTGTCATTCGGTTGATCTGTAAAATAAACATTTCCAAACGCATCAGAAGCAGGACCTTCTGTGAAGCTAAATTGGCTGGAAACAAGCTCTATTTCTGCATTTTTTTGAACCAAATCGTTTGATATTATGGATTTTTTTGAAGAACAATTCACAATCAGAAAGAAAGCGAAGAAAAATGCAGTGATTTTTTTAAACATGAGATTTAAATTTCTTGGCAAGTTACGATAGCGCTTTAAAACAAAAAAATTTCTATCTTTGAAATTCGATTTTATAGACTATGAAACTCAATTTACCAGACAAATTATACTATTCTATAGGAGAAGTTTCAAAAGCTTTCGGTGTAAATGCTTCCTTAATCAGATATTGGGAGCAAGAATTTCCTATTATAAAACCTAAGAAAAACAAAAAAGGAAACCGTTATTTTACTCCAGAAGACATCAAAAATCTTAAAATCATTTATCATCTCGTAAAAGAAAAGGGTTATACTTTAGACGGCGCCAGAATTGCACTTACTACCAATCAAAAAATCAATGAAACGGTAGAAGTTTTAGACCGTTTAGAATTTGTGAAATCTGAACTTTTGAAACTCAAAAATTCTTTATTAGATAGAGACGAAGCCGTTTAAAAATTTCATTTAGTTTTTTTTCTGAAAATTCTTATATTTGGGTAAAACAAACACCATGAAACCCAAATTACCTTTTGAAATAAGGAAAAAGCAATTCTATGCTCTTTCTTTACTCGGAATTTTCATTGTCATATTTCAGTTAAGTTATCTTGTTTACAAAGGAAAACAAGAAACAAAATTCCCTGAAATTCATTTTACAAATAGCAATGAACCTCAACTATTTCTGACTGAATTTGACCCAAATCAGCTCAATGAAAAACAATGGGAAAACTTAGGTTTTACTGCCAAACAAGTGAAAACCATTTTAAAATATAAAGAAATTGTTGGCGGAAATTTCACTTCTAAAGAACAACTGAAAAAATGCTATTCTATCTCCGAAGAAAAGTTTGCAGAACTAGAACCCTACATTCTTTTACCCGAAAATAATTCTAAAAATTCGCAGAAAAATTTTACAAAATTTGAGCATAAAGAGCTCCAAATGAAAGGTAAATTCAATCCAGACCAATATTCTCAAAAAGATTGGGAAAAATTAGGTTTTTCGGAGAAACAAGCTGCTGCGATCATTAAATACAAGCAATATTTAGGCGGAAGTTTTGTGAGTAAAGAAAAATTTAAAGAATGTTTCATCATCAGTCCAGAAAATTACCAAAAACTCTCTCCTTTCTTGCTTCTTCCAGAAAAAACACCCGAAAATTTTGAAAGAAAATACCAAAATATAGCTTCCGAAAAACCGAAAATTCAATATTTCGAATTTGACCCAAACACTTTAGATACAAATGGTTGGCAAAAATTGGGTTTTAGCGAAAAACAAGCTATTGTAATTGTAAATTATAGAGAACGCAATCTGAAAGGCAGCTTCAAATCATTAGAAGATATTAAAAAATGCTTTGTGATTTCAGAAGAGAAATTTAATGAATTGAAACCTTATATTAAATTGAATTTCACTCAAAAAACTTCAGAAAATACAGCACAAAACCTTCCTGAAAAGGCTAAAATAGCTACTGATTTTAGCAAAACAGATTTGAATAAAATAACGTTTCAGCAACTTATAGAATTTGGTTTCGACGAAAAATCTGCTGCAAGTTTCATTGGTTTTAGAAATAAACTGGGTGGTTTTGTGAAAAGCAGTCAGATTTTAGAAACATATAATATTGACAAAAATTTAGCGGAGAAACTTATTAATATCTCTCCGCTAAATAATATGAATGTTCTAAAGTTTAGTTTATTAGATGCTCCCGAAGATTGGTTGAAAAACCATCCTTATTTCAGATATTATGCCAATAAAATCATCTATTACAGAATTAGTTTCCCGAAAGAATCTACCATTTTTGAAAAAATGAAAGCAAAACCCGAAGATGAAGCTAAAATGCGATTATACCTGAAATAGGCAATCACAAAATTACTTTTTCAAAAATTTATAAGAATTTTCATCAATTTTTAAAATATAAATACCTGTTTTATAATTTGAAACATCAATGCTATTAAAATTATTGAAAGGATTATTAATTTCTTGAATTAATTTTCCCGAAACATCATAGATAGCAGCTTTTGAAACTTTAGAAAGATTTTTACCCGTTACATAAAGCTTTTCAGTAACTGGATTTGGATAAATTTCAAATGCTAAATCTACTTTTTCAGGTTCATTTGCAGCTAAGAAACTTCCTAAACCTGTTGCATAATTCATTCCGTATTCTGTCCATTCAGAGGTATTAAAAGCATAATTAGGATTGCTTATATTAGATTTTCTGTAAAGTGATTTATCGGCATTCGTATTAGAAATTCCTCTTGAACCTACAGCATCTACCGTTTCAAATAACATTTCATAATTATTGGTAGAAGCAGTTTTTATGGTTTTAGTACCGTAAGAAAGTTCTACATATTGACTTCCCGTAAAGGTTAATGGTGTAGAATTGGTCACAAATTTATATTGATTAACATCTACTGCATCAAAATTAGATTTAGGATTAATAATCACAATACTTTCACCGTGAGCAATTTTCCCTTCTAATTGATATGGGTCTGATAAATAATAAGATGTAGTACCTTTAAATTCTATATTTAAATAATAGTTACCTAAATTCACATCGTGACCAGTAAGATTAGTAATTTCAATAGCAGTATTGTAAACATCAGAAGTACTACTTGTAGTTCCCTCAATGTATTTGGTAATCATTAAATCTTTAGCAAAATTATCTGATGACAAAGTAGTTGCAGAAATTTGATTGCTATCTGGAGAAAGTAAATATCCTTTATCATAGGCTTTTACAGTCACATTATATGCTGTAGAAGGAGATAATCTATCAATGGTAACCGAATTGGTTTTAGAATATTTTACATAAGTTCCATTTACATAAACTTTATATCCTAATACATCTGTATCTGAACTTGACGTCCACGAAAGGGTAACAAAATTCTTGCCCAGTTGCGAAATCGACAAATTAGAAGGAGCTTGAGGAGCAACTGCATCTGGTGTTTCACTCCAAATCATATTAACCCATTCTGGATGGTCTATGAAAGGATTTCTTATTTTTTGAATAGCATATACTGCATTATTTCTATCTCTTTCTTTCTGAGAAACAGGGTCTAGTTCATTCCAATCCTTAAGCATAGTAATATACCAATCTTCAAAAGCTTTTTCTTCGCTTCCATCAAGAGGCATAGTAGAAAGTTGATGATTATAAAGGTTCAGATTACCTTCGTATCTTACTGCAAAATATAATAAATATCTCGCCACATCTCCTTTGAATTCATCAATAGGTTCAAAAACAGTATTGGTGTAGCCTGGAGTTGTAGATTTACCATATTTACTTCCATTAGAAAAAGTAATATTTTCTCCTTTATTTCTAGCATATGGATAATTACTTCTTCTTTGGTTGATATACGCATCTGCAGGAATTAAATAATGCATATCAGAATACATAGGATACATTCCGTAATAAGTGCTTTGAGGCATTCCATGTTCTTTATTCCAGCCCTGACCTTCGGCTGTAGCAGAACCTATATTTTGTGACAAATCATAATTAAAACTTTCTGCAGCGGTAGGTTTTTCAGAATAAATATCTAAAATGGTGTTATCATTTTCATAATATTTATCTAAATCTGTGTAAGCATACAGTGGTCCTATTTGATTGTAACTATAAGAAAATATTTTTTGTGAAATAATTTCATGCACTTTACTTTTTAGTGCATAGCCAGTTAATCCTTCAGTTCCGTTATAATAACCAACAGGAATCTGTGCACAATAACTTATTGGCACGATAAATAAAAATAGTAAAAACTTCTTCATCTTAATTTTATGGGGACACAAATATACTACTTTATTTAACATAAAAAAACTAAGTTTACCTTTATAAAACCTGACAATCAACATGTTAAAAAACAACATGATAAAAATTTTCTATTTTTAAAATTCCTTCAAAAAAAACTCTTTTGTGCATAAAGTTTTTAAATTATATTTGAGCAAACAAAAATTTATGAACACAGAAATATTAAATAATCTCAAAATGATAGCCGAAACTGCAAGAGATTTTGCAGAAGTAAACATTAGACCTCACATTATGGAATGGGACGAAAGTCAAACTTTCCCTGTAGATTTATTCCATAAACTGGGCGAAATGGGATTTATGGGAATCATCATTCCAGAAGAATATGGAGGTTCTGGATTGGGCTATCATGAATACGTAACTATTTTAGATGAAATTTCACAAGTAGACCCTTCTATTGGTCTTTCTGTAGCTGCTCATAATTCACTTTGTACTAATCATATCTATGAATTTGGAAATGAAGAACAAAGAAAAAAATGGTTACCAAAATTAGCGAGTGGTCAAGTCATTGGAGCTTGGGGTTTAACCGAACATAATACAGGTTCTGATGCAGGAGGAATGTCTACCACTGCTGTAAAAGATGGTGACGAATGGGTGATTAATGGTGCTAAAAACTTCATTACCCATGCTATTTCTGGAGATATTGCTGTAGTAATGACCAGAACTGGCGAAAAAGGAGCACCTAATAATTCTACTGCTTTTGTTTTAGAAAAAGGAATGCCTGGATTTACTTCTGGCAAAAAAGAAAATAAACTCGGAATGCGAGCTTCTGAAACTGCAGAATTGATTTTTGACAATGTTAGAATTCCAGATTCTAACAGATTAGGAGAAGTAGGTGATGGTTTTAAACAAGCTATGAAAATCCTTGATGGAGGTAGAATTTCTATTGCTGCTCTGAGTTTAGGAATTGCAAGAGGTGCATATAAAGCTGCTCTGAAATATGCTCAAGAAAGGCATCAATTCGGGAAATCTATTTCTAATTTTCAAGCGGTAAATTTTATGTTAGCTGATATGGCAACAGAAATTGACGCAGCAGAATTACTCATCCAAAGAGCATCAGAACTTAAAAACAATAAGCAAAAAATGACCAAAGAAGGCGCTATGGCAAAACTTTACGCATCAGAAGCTTGCGTTAGAATTGCGAACAACGCTCTTCAGATTTTCGGTGGTTATGGCTATACTAAAGACTTCCCAGCGGAAAAATACTATAGAGATTCTAAACTTTGCACCATAGGAGAAGGGACTTCTGAAATCCAAAGATTAGTAATTGGTAGAGAAATTACAAGATAAAAACATAAATTCAATGTATCAAGCCATACTTTTTAAGTATGGCTTTTTTGTGAATTAAATTTAACACAAATATTAACTTTTTAAAAATTTATTAATTTAATTACTTGCTATTGATTGATATTTACTAGCTTTGTTGTCCTTTTTAAAAAATTAACTATGAAGAAGACACTACTTTCTCTTTTTGCTATTCTTTGTTTTACTTTAATTTTTGGACAAAAAGACAACTTGTGGACACCCGCAAAGAATCTAAACAACAAAGAAATTAAAGTAAACAAAAGAGCAATTAGCACGCCCACTCTGTTTAATCTAGATGTAGATAAACTGAAACAAATTATTTCGGAATCCCCTAGAAAAACAACCAAACTTTCAAAATCTGCGGTTACAGTTTCGTTTCCCGTTTCTGAAAGTGAATTTCAAAATTTCAGCATTTATAAGACTTCTAACTTCTCACCAGAACTAGAAGCTGCACATCCAGAAATAGCAACCTATTATGGTGAAAGCATTGATGGAAAATCTGCAAAAATTTATTTCAGCCTTTCTCCTCTTGGACTTTCGTCTATGCAGTTAAGACTTGGCAAAGAAGCAGTTTTTGTAGAACCTTATGACAATAACAATTCTACTTATGTAGTATATAAAAAATCAGACAAAGGAAGTTCAAAAAACAAATTTGAATGCGCTACTTCAGCAAAAAGTTCTACCGACGGTCTAAAAATGGGAAAAATCTTAAGTGCAGATGATGGCTTATTGAGAACTTATCGCTTAGCATTATCTTGTACTGGAGAATACACTCAATATTTTGGTGGAACTAAAGCTCTTGCTCTTGCAGCCATGAATAACACCATGACTAGAGTAAATGGTGTTTTCGAGAATGATTTTGCGATAAGATTAGTTCTTATTCCCGAACAGGAAAATATTATATTTACTTCTGCATCTACAGACCCTTACTCTAATGCAACTGCTGGAGCAGATGGCGCTTGGAACACAGAACTAATGAATGTATTACATGGAACTACTTACGGAATTGGTGACAGTAAATTTGATATTGGTCACTTATTCGGAGCAAGTGGTGGTGGTGGAAATGCAGGATGTATCGGTTGCGTTTGTAATAACAGCACTACTTATGATGCTACTGAACAATGGTATTGGTATAAAGGTCAAGGATATACTTCACCAGCAGATGACGTACCTTCTGGTGACAGTTTCGATATAGATTATGTAGCACACGAAATAGGACACCAATTTGGTGGAAACCACACTTTTACAGATTCTGAAGAATACACGATTGCTCAAGTAGAACCTGGAAGTGGCTCTACAATTATGGGATACGCAGGTATCACTACAGAAGATGTACAAGCGCATTCAGATCCTTATTTTCACGCAGTATCTATTCAACAAATTACAGAATATGTAAAAAGTACAAGTGGAAGCTGCTCTGTAAATACCCCTACTGGAAATAACGCTCCTACTGCAAATGCTGGAGCTGATTTTACCATTCCAAAAAGTACTCCTTTTATGCTAACTGGTAGTGCTTCTGACTCAAACGGAGATGCACTAACATACACATGGGAACAGATGGATGTTCAAAATTCTACAGTTTCTGACCCTTCGGCAACTAAAACTACTGGTCCTGCTTTTAGATCTTACAGTCCTACAACATCTCCTGTTAGATATTTCCCTAAAATGAGTTCCGTTCTAAATGGCGCAACTACAACTGCTGGTTTAGAACTTAACGTAGAAGTTTTACCATCTGTAAGCAGAACTTTAAAATTTAGATTTACAGCGAGAGATAATAAAGCTAATGGTGCAGGAAATGCTTATGATGATATGATGGTCACTGTAAGTTCAACTGCAGGACCTTTAATTATTACTTCTCAGAACGCTGCAGGGATTTCTTATCCTCAAGGTTCAAGTCAAAATGTAACTTGGAATGTAGCCAATACCAATACGCTTGCTGCAAATGTAGACATATTACTTTCTACAGACTCAGGAAACACTTGGTCTACTCTAATTACTGGAACTCCTAATGATGGATCACAAAGTGTTACCATTCCTAGTGTTACAAGTAATACTTGTAGATTTATGGTAAAAGCATCTGGAAATATTTTCTTTAATGTAAATACTGCTAATTTTTCCATAACCGCACCAGATACAGAAAATCCTACAGCTCCTACCTTATCAGCAAATAATACAACTTCTACCAAGACTACATTATCTTGGACAGGAGCTACTGATAACGTAGCAGTGGCAAGTTATGATATTTACAAAGATGGAACTTTGGTTGCAAATTCTACCACTTCTCCTTACACAGTAACAGGATTATCTGCTTCTACAAGTTATGTTTTCACGGTAAAAGCAAAAGATGCTTCTAATAATATTTCTGTAAGCAGCAACGCTGTTACAGTTACGACATTAGCTCCAGACACAGAGGCTCCTACAGCTCCTTCACTGTCAGCTTCTGGAACTACAAATGTTTCTACAACTTTAACATTTACAGGAGCTACAGATAATATTGGCGTAACTGCTTATGAAATTTACAAAGATGGAGCGTTAATCGCTAACGTAAATAACTCTCCTTACACAGTAACTGGACTTAGCGCATCTACTACTTATATTTTTACAGTAAAAGCAAAAGATGATGCAGGAAATGTTTCTCCATTAAGCAATGCAGTTTCTGTAACCACTTTAGCTGCTCCTGCCGCTACAGAACTTTACATTTCAGAATATTACGAAGGTACTAGCAATAATAAAGTACTAGAAATTACCAATCCTACTCTTTCTGCAATTTCTTTAAGTTCATACTCTATAAAGAAACAAGCAGATGGTTCCGGCGCATGGAATAACGAACTTAAACTCACAGGCACAATTAACCCAAAATCTACTCTTGTACTTAAAAACACTTCCACCTCATTACCTTGTAGCTTTACTGCGCAAAGTGTAGGTAGTGCCCCAATAGATTTTAACGGTAATGACCCAGTAGGTTTATTCAAAAATAGTACATTGATTGATGTTGTAGGAACATTTAATAGTTCTTCTAATTTTGCTAAAGACACGGATTTAAGAAGAAATGTAATTATTCCAAATCCAGTATATACTCCATCAGAATGGGACGTTCTTGCTATTACAACTACAGTTCCTAATTGTGATAATCTTGGAATTGCAAATCCTGCAAGTGCACTAGGCGTGAAAGACACTACATTAAATCCTACAGATGTAGTGATTCTTCCAAATCCTGTAAAAGGAGATGTAATGATGGTGAAAAACCTAAAAAACAATTCTAACTACGAAATCCTAGATTTCTCTGGAAAATTAGTTCAAAAAGGAAAACTCACGAATGATACCATTCATGTAAATGGTCTTCCAAAAGGTAATTATATCCTAAAAATAGAGCAAGTTTCTAAGATTTTCATCAAAGAATAAAATCATTCATTAAATTTAATCATGAAGGCAACTAAAATTTAGTTGCCTTTATTTATTTGTCGATTTTAAATTATATTTTTGTTCAAAATTCAACTTCAAATTAATTAAATGGAAAAAATTGACAGTTTAAACCAAGTTGCAGAATTTCACAGAACTTTCAACGCACCTATTTTAGAAAATCCACAGATTCCTTCTGCAGAAAGATGCAACCTAAGAATAGCTTTACTTCAGGAAGAATTAAACGAACTGAAACAAGCCATTGAAGACCAAGACATCGTAGAAATTGCAGATGCACTTTGTGATTTACAATATGTACTTTCTGGCGCAGTTCTTGAATTTGGTTTAGGCGAAAAATTTGTAGATTTGTTTAATGAAGTACAGCGTTCTAACATGTCAAAAGCTTGTGAAACAGAAGAAAAAGCCCAAGAAACTGTAGAATTTTACACTTCTAAAGGAGAAGAAGCTTATTACGAAAAATCTGGAGATAAATATAATGTATACAGAGTTTCAGACAATAAAGTTTTAAAAAATAAGTACTATTCTAGTGCAAATCTAAAAAGTATATTAGAAAAATAAACACATAATTTTGAAAAAAATGAAAAAAATAATCACATTAATCATTTTAGGTATGGCACTTAATTCTTGCGCTCAAAAAGTAATCATCAATAGAGAAATTGACACTCCAGAATACGGAAAAATGCTTCTAGGAAGCCAATCTTTAGACCAATTTCAAAAAGAGCCTTACAAAGCTTGGTATGATGAAAATTACACCATCTATCCTATCGACAAAACCGCTCTAGAAGGCTTAAAGAAAGAAAAAATCAATTCATATAATATCATCGTATTTCTAGGAACTTGGTGCGGAGACAGCAAAAGAAATTTCCCTAGACTGATGAAAATTCTAGAAGAAACCAAATTCCCTGAAAGCAAACTCCAAATCATTGGGGTAAACAGACAGAAACAAGCTCCAGATGGTGAAGAAGTAAAATATAACATTACGCACGTTCCTACAATAATCGTAGAAAAATATGGCAAGGAAATTGGTAGAATAACCGAAGAACCAGAAACTGGTTTTATTGAAAAAGATTTATTGAACATTATCAAAAAATAATGAATTACATTAAACAAATCATTGGTTTTACCTTAGGTGTAATCCTTACTTTATTGCTCGTTTATTTTTTTAGAAATATTGGCAAAAATGACGACCAAGTTTCTACAGATTACTATGTGCTCACCAACCAAATTTCTAAAATGAATAAAATGGTGGTGATAGAACAAGATTTTTCAAACTTGCAAAAAACCAAAATCACCAATCAACTTTTCGGAATCAAAGGTTTACCTTCTAGTGAAAAAGAAATCGTGATTTTTACCAAAGCAAAAGCACAAGTAACTTATGATTTAAAAAAAATGAAAATCGAGGTAGATTCTGCTGATAAAAAACTGATTATCAAAGAAATCCCAAATGCTGACATCAAGATTTTTACAGATGCGGAAATCACTTCGCTTGACGATTCATTTTTCGACCGTTTTTCCGAAGAAGATTTCAAAAGAATTTCCAATAATGCTAGAAAAAATGCCGAAAAAACCGTTGACCAAAATAAGTTGAGAACAGAAGGCAGAAAACAATTAATGACAAATCTGAATGAAATTTTCGTTTTAGCGAAAGCATTGAATTATGAAATCATAGACGAAACGCAAAGTTTTGATTTATCTAAATTCTAGAAACTTTTCACAATATTGTATAACATATTTCCTTAGAATTTTCCAGAATTTTGAATAACTTAAAAATTCAAAAATCATGGAAAAAGATAAAAGAAAAAATACCGCAGAAAATAACGCGCAAAACGCTAAACAAAATCAAGATTTCCCTAATCTGCCTCAAACTCCAAGATTAGAAGGCGCTTCTAAAATTGAAGAAAAACAAGTCAAAAAAACTTCTAAACTTCACCAAGATGGCAGAACAGACAATACAGAACAAAATAAAACCGAAGCGTAATTTCTTCGGTTTTCTATTTTAAGTTCTAATATTAGCTCTGAATTTAAGAAACATCAAAAAAAATCCTTATTTTTGCACATTATTAAAATTAGGATTCCAAAATGATTAAAATTACTCTTCCAGACGGAAGCATTCGTGAGTTTGAAGGTGTAGTTACACCTCTAGAAGTTGCAAAATCTATCTCTGAAGGTTTGGCTAGAAACACTATTTCTGCTGTTGTAAACGGCAAACAAGTAGAAGTCACGACGCCAATTACAGAAGATGCTACGCTTACATTGCTCACCTGGAATGATGATTTAGGAAAGAAAGCTTTTTGGCATTCTTCAGCACACATTTTGGCTCAATCTATTTTAGATTTTTATCCAAATGCTAAATTAACCATCGGTCCTGCAATTGAAAACGGGTTTTATTACGATGTAGATTTCGGTGATGAATCTCTTTCTGAAAAAGATTTTGAAAAAATAGAGAAAAAAATGCTCGAAAACGCCAAAAAAGATGCGACTTTCAATCTTTATTCGGTTTCTAAAGCAGGTGCACTGAAAGAATATGCAGACAATCCATACAAAACTGAATTAATAGAAAATTTACAAGACGGCGAAATCACTTTCTGTACGCATGATAACTTTACAGACCTTTGTAGAGGTGGTCATATTCCAAGTACAGGAATCGTAAAAGCAGTAAAAATTCTTAATGCAGCAGGAGCATATTGGAGAGGAGACGAAAAAAACAAGCAATTGACTAGAGTTTATGGAATTTCTTTCCCTAAACAAAAAGAATTGACAGAATATCTAGAAAGATTAGAAGAAGCAAAAAGAAGAGACCACAGAAAACTAGGAAAAGAACTAGGGATTTTCGCTTTTTCTGAAAAAGTAGGTGCTGGTTTACCACTTTGGTTGCCAAAAGGAACTGCACTAAGAAAAAAATTAGAAAATTTCCTTTCAGAAGCTCAGAAAAAAGGTGGTTATGAATTTGTAATGACTCCTCATATTGGGAATATTGAATTGTACAAAACTTCTGGTCACTATGAGAAATATGGAGCAGATTCTTTCCAATCGATTAAAACTCCAAACGAAGGAGAAGAATTTTTCTTAAAACCAATGAACTGTCCGCATCACTGCGAGATTTATAAAACTTCTCAATGGTCTTATAAAGATTTACCTAAGAGATATGCAGAATTCGGAACAGTTTACAGATATGAGCAATCTGGTGAATTACACGGTTTAACCAGAGTAAGAGGTTTCACTCAAGATGACGCACACTTATTCTGTACACCAGACCAATTATTAAAAGAGTTTGAAGATGTAATTGACTTGGTTCTTTACGTTTTCAAAAGCTTAGGATTTGAAGATTTCGTGACTCAAGTTTCAATTAGAGACAAAGAAAACAGATCAAAATATATCGGTTCAGAAGAAAATTGGGAAAAAGCAGAAAATGCAATCATCACTGCTGCACAAAATAAAGGTCTTAAAACCATCGTAGAATATGGCGAAGCTGCATTCTACGGTCCTAAATTAGACTTTATGGTAAAAGATGCATTAGGCAGAAGTTGGCAGTTAGGAACCATTCAGGTAGATTACAATTTACCAGAGAGATTTGACCTTTGGTACACTGGTAATGACAATGAAAAACACAGACCAGTAATGATTCACAGAGCACCATTTGGTTCTATGGAACGTTTTATTGCAATTCTATTAGAAAACACTGCAGGAGATTTCCCACTTTGGCTAAGTCCAGACCAATTTATCATTCTGCCTATTTCTGAAAAATATGTAGATTATGCTAAAAAAGTTTCACAATTATTAGAAAATCACGATATTAGCGGATTAATTGACGACAGAAACGAAAAAACAGGTAAGAAAATTCGTGATGCAGAATTGAAGAAAATTCCGTTTATGTTAGTGGTAGGAGAAAATGAAGAACAGAACGGCACCATTTCTGTAAGAAGACGTGGAGAAGGTGATTTAGGAGCTATGAAATTAGAAGATTTCGTAACCTATTTCAAAGAAGCAGCAAAAATCTAAGAAATTTTAGATTTAATTATAGAAAAATTTTGTTTTAATTTAAAATTCAAAATCTATAATTTAAAATTTTTAAAAAGAATTAACTTTAAAATTATACAACTATAGCACAGAAATTTAACCACAGAGGAAGAGGACCAATGCGTCGCCCTGTACAAGAAGACTTACATCAAATTAACGAAAAAATCCGTGCAAAGGAAGTTCGTTTAGTAGGAGATAATGTAGAACCAGGAGTGTATCCTTTAGCAAGAGCTATTGCAATTGCTCAGGAACAAGATCTTGATTTAGTCGTTATTTCAGATAAAGCAGAACCTTATATCTGTAGAGTTCTTGAATACAAAAAATTTCTTTACGAACAAAAGAAAAAACAAAAGGAACTCAAGGCTAAGCAAGTAAAAGTTGTAGTTAAAGAAATCAGATTCGGACCTCAAACAGACGATCATGATTTCGAGTTCAAGAAAAAACATGCCGAGAAATTTTTAGAAGAAGGCTCTAAATTGAAAACGTATGTTTTCTTCAAAGGACGTTCTATTATCTTCAAAGACCAAGGTGAAATCTTACTTCTAAGACTCGCTCAAGAGCTAGAACACGTAGGAAAAGTAGACCAAATGCCTAAACTAGAAGGTAAGAGAATGATTATGATGATGAGCCCTAAAAAAGCAGCAAAATAATCTTTCAAAAGAAATAATTTTACATCAAGGGATTTCTCCTCTGAAATCTCTTGATTATAGTATTGCAGAGTATTATAAATTTTTATAATTTTGCAAACTCATTGATAACAAATACATAAAAAGCAAAACAATGCCAAAATTAAAAACGAAATCAGGTGCTAAAAAGCGTTTTGCTCTTACTGGTACAGGTAAGATCAAAAGAAAAAATGCTTACAAAAGCCACATCTTAACTAAAAAAGAAACGAAGCAAAAGAGAAATCTTACGCAAACTTCTTACGTTGCTACTGTGGATGAGAAAAGCGTTCTTCGCCAATTAGCAATTAAGTAGTTTTTATAAATCAATATTCGGTTTATAAGAATTCCTAAAAAATTCATTAAAAGTTAACCCTGAAACGGAGCCTATAAGAGAACTTTAAACGCAGTTCCGCCCTTTTCAAAAAAACAAAAAATTTAAATTATGCCAAGATCAGTAAACGCTGTAGCGTCTAGAGCGCGCAGAAAAAAAGTTTTAAAGCAGGCTAAAGGTTTTTTCGGTAGAAGAAAAAATGTTTGGACTGTTGCTAAAAATGCCGTAGAAAAAGCAATGCAATATGCTTACCGCGGTAGAAAAGAGAAAAAAAGAAGCTTCAGAGGACTTTGGATTACCAGAATTAACGCTGGAACTAGAGAACACGGAATGTCTTACTCTCAATTTATGGGAGCTCTTAAAAAGAACAACATCGAGCTAAACAGAAAAGTTCTTGCAGACCTTGCAATGAATCATCCAGAAGCTTTCAAAGCTGTTGTAGATCAAGTAAAATAATGTAAAACAAATTTGTTATCAATAATAAATCCTAAACTTTTTTAGTTTAGGATTTTTTTATTTCAAAAACTTTTATAAATTTGCCCCAATGAAAATGAATAGCAACAAAAATTGGTGGTGGCACTTATACTCTACGCTGAGTCTAAGATAATACTGCTATGCTTTGAATCTATAATAAAATAAAATTCATTTCATGAGAAGACTTCAGCGATTATACCGTTGAAGTCTTTTTTTTATTTAAATCTTTAATTATGCTGACAACCAACAACCAACAACCAACAACTAAAATAAAAACCTCTTCTAAATCATTGATGGGAGACCTTCATACAGCGATGGGAATTTATCTGAAACTCAGAGATAAATTCAGAGATACCATTCTACTGGAAAGTGCCGATCACAATGTAAATAACAACAGTTTTTCTTACATCGCTATCAATGCAATTGCAGGAGTAGAAATTAAAAATCTACAGGAAATGGAAGTGAAATTACCATTAACCGCTCCAGAAAAATATCAAATTCCAGAAAATTTCAACATCACTGAATATTTAGAAAATTTTTCCAAAAGTTTTGATTGCGAAAAGGTAAAAAATCCAGTTGAAAAAATGGCTCAAGGTTTATTTGGTTATACCAGTTTTGATGCCGTACAATTTTTTGAAACCATCCAATTCAAACCTCAAAGCAAGGAAGTAGAAATCCCAATTTTACGTTACAGATTTTATCAATATGTGATTGCTATTAATCATTTTAATGATGAAATGTTCCTCATCGAAAATAAAATTGATGGACTAAAATCTGAACTTTCAGAAATTGAAAGTATCATTCAAAATAAAGACGTTGCGCTCTACCCTTTCGAAAAAATAGACGAAGAAACCTCTAATTTAAGTGATGATGAATATAGATATTTGGTAGAATTGGCGAAGAAACACTGTTTCCGTGGAGATGTTTTCCAGTTGGTTTTAAGCAGAAGATTTGAACAAAAATTCAAAGGTGATGAGTTCAATGTTTACCGAGCTTTACGAAACATCAATCCTTCTCCTTACCTATTTTTCTTTGATTATGGCGATTACAAATTAATGGGCTCAAGTCCTGAAAGTCAGTTGATTATTCAAAATCATAAAGCTATAATTCACCCAATTGCAGGAACTTTCCGCAGAACTGGTGATACTAAAAAAGACTTACAATCGGTAGAAACCCTGAAAAAAGACCCGAAAGAAAACGCAGAACATACTATGTTGGTAGATTTAGCCAGAAACGATTTAAGCAAATTAGGAAAAAACGTAACGGTTTCTAAACTGAAAGAAATTCAATTGTTTTCTCACGTCATCCACATGGTTTCAGAAGTCACCGCAGAATTAGACGAAAAAACCAATCCTTATGAAATGATTGCGACTACTTTTCCGCAAGGAACATTGAGTGGCGCTCCAAAATATAAAGCTCTGGAGCTTATTGACGCTTACGAAAAAACTTCCCGCGGTTATTATGGCGGTTGTATTGGTTTTGTAGGGTTTGATGGAAGCTGCAACCAAGCCATTATGATTAGAACATTTTTAAGCAAAAATAATACGCTTTTCTATCAGGCTGGCGCTGGAATTGTAGCCAAATCTTCCGCAGAAAATGAGTTACAAGAAGTAAATAACAAACTAAATGCCTTGAAAATGGCAGTTAAAAAAGCAGAAAAATTATGAAAGTTTTAGTTTTCGATAATTACGATAGTTTCACCTATAATCTCGTTCAAATTGTAGAACAAATTTTGGGCGAAAAAGTAGATGTCTTCAGAAATGACGAAATTCCTTTGGAAGACATCAATCAATATGATAAAATCATCCTTTCTCCAGGTCCTGGCATTCCAGAAGAAGCAGGAATTTTGCTTGAAGTGATTAAAAAATATGCCCCTACAAAATCTATTTTTGGAGTTTGTTTGGGGCAACAAGCGATTGCCGAAGCTTTTGGCGGAAGTCTCATCAATCTTTCAGAAATCTATCACGGTGTTGCAACCGAAGCTAAACAAGTAAAACCTCACAAAATTCTAGAAAATTTACCCGAATTTTTAGAAGTGGGACGTTATCATTCTTGGGCGGTAAATCCTGACGATTTCCCAGAGGAATTAGAAATTACCTCTGTAGATGATTCTGGAATGATTATGAGCCTAAAACACAAGGAATACGATGTTCACGCGGTTCAATATCACCCTGAAAGTATCTTAACTCCAAAAGGAAGAAAGATTTTAGAGAATTTCTTAAAGTCGGAAGACGGAAGTCAGAAGTCAGAAGAATAAGTATAACCCTAAAAGCTTCCGACTTCAGACATCTGACTTCGGACTACATATTATGAAACAAATTTTACAATACCTTTTCAATCATCAAACTTTAACAAAAGCCGAAGCAAAGGCTATTATGATTGAAATTGCTCAAAATAAATTCAATGAAACAGAAGTTTCGGCGTTTATAACGGTTTTTATGATGCGAAGCATTACGCTAGAAGAAATGCAAGGTTTCCGTGAAGCTTTGCTAGATTTAGCGGTGAAAGTAGATTTAGGAACGCACGATTTAGTAGATATTGTAGGAACTGGCGGCGATGGAAAAAACACCTTCAACATTTCTACTTTGGCAAGTTTTATTGTGGCCGGAACAGGACAAAAAGTGGCGAAACACGGCAATTACGGAGTTTCTGCGATTTCTGGTTCTTCTAACGTGTTAGAAGAATTGGGCTATCAGTTCAAAGATAATCAGGAAGATTTAAAGAAAGATTTGGAAAAAGCCAACATCTGTTTTCTTCACGCTCCGCTTTTTCACCCAGCATTAAAAACGGTGGCTCCTTTGAGAAAAGGTTTGGGATTGAGAACATTTTTTAATCTTTTAGGACCATTGGTAAATCCTGCAAAACCAAAATTTTCTATGATTGGCGTTTACAGCTTAGAAATTGCGAGATTGTATCAATATATTTTGCAAAAAAACAACAAAGATTTTATGTTGGTTCACGCTTTAGACGGTTACGACGAGATTTCTTTGACAGGAGATAGTAAAATTTTCAACAAAAACGGTGAAGAAATTTTTTCAGCCGAAGAACTTGGATTTAAAAATATAGAAGCAGAAACCATTTTCGGTGGAAATACCAAAGAAGAAGCGTCCAAAATTTTCAGAAATATTTTAGAAGGAAAAGGAACGTATGAACAAAACGCTGTAGTTCTCTCCAATGCTGCAAAAGCACTTCAAAACACAGGAAAATACGAAAATTATGAAGCAAGTTTAGCTGCTGCAAAAGAGAGTTTAGAAAGCGAAAAAGCGCTAGAATGTTTGAATAAATTAATTATAAAATAAGTCTCGCGGATTATGCAGATTGTGTAGATAAAAAAATCTGTTTAATCTGTGAAATCAGCGAGAGAAAAAAAAACATGAATATTTTAGATAAAATAGTAGCTCGAAAAAAGGAAGAAATTGCTTTCTCAAAAAGTAAAATTTCTATTAATGAACTTAAAAATTCAGAATTTTTCGGGAGAGAAACTTTTTCTTTGAAAGAATCGGTAAAAGCCAGAAACGGAATTATTGCTGAATTCAAGAGACAATCGCCAAGCAAAGGAATCATCAATGACAAAGTATCGCCATTAGAAATCGTAACGAAATATGAAGAATTCGGCGCAAGTGGAATTTCAATTCTCACGGATAAAGATTTTTTCGGAGGTAGTTTTGAAGATATTTTGAATGTGAGAAGTTCTGTAAATATTCCGATTTTAAGGAAAGATTTTATGGTAGATGAATACCAATTTTACGAAGCAAAATCTATCGGTGCAGATGTTGTTTTATTGATTGCAGCGTGTCTTTCTCTTAATCAAGTTCAAGAATTTACAGCTTTAGCCCACGAATTGAATTTAGAAGTTTTATTGGAAATCCATACCAAAGAAGAACTGAAACATTTCAATTCTGACATTGATTTAGTTGGAATTAACAACCGAAATTTGAAAGATTTTAAGGTTGATTTGCAACATTCTGTCAATTTAAAAAACTTGCTCCCAAAAGGAACTTTATCTGTCGCAGAAAGTGGAATTTACAATTTAGAGGATTTTAAATTTCTAAAAGAAAAAGGATTTGACGCTTTCTTGATGGGCGAATATTTTATGAAAAACGAAAATCCGGGAAATAAATTCAAAGAATTTGTTGATGTGATAATTTGATGATTTGGTAATGTGTTACTGTTATGATTATTAATTTTTCATCAATAGGAAAGGGCTTTAGCCCGTTTTAAAAATTAAAAAAAACAAATTGGCTTTAGCCAAAACTTATATTATGAAACTGAAAGTTTGTGGACTTACAAAAATGGATCAAATTCAAGAATTAATATCTTTGAACACCGATTTTTTAGGCTTTATATTTTATGAAAAATCCCCGAGATTTGTTTTGAATCATTTAAGCTTAGAAGGAATTTTAGCAATCAATCATCAAGGAAAAGTAGGCGTTTTTGTGAATGAAACGATTGAAAAAATTGCCGAAATTTCAGAAAAAGCAAAACTCAATTTTATTCAATTGCACGGAGATGAAGATGAAGAATTTATTTTAAGTTTGAGCCAAAGGTTAAGCAAAGATGTAAAAATCATCAAAGTTTTCAGAGTTGGAACCCAAAACTTGAAACTTGAAACTTGGAACTTGGAACAAATATACTATTTCCTTTTCGATACCGATTCTAAAGCTTTTGGCGGAACAGGAAAAACCTTTGATTGGCAAATTCTCAACGAAATAGAAATTCCAAAACCTTATTTTTTGAGTGGCGGAATTTCTTTGGAAAACATCCATCAACTATCAACCATCAACCAACAACCAATTGTCTTAGATATCAACTCAAAATTTGAGACAGAATCCGGAATTAAAAACCTAGAAAAAATAAAAATATTTAAATCATTACTAAAATGACAACATATAGAAACCCCGACGAAAACGGATATTACGGAGAATTTGGAGGCGCATTTGTTCCAGAAATGCTCTATCCAAACGTGGAAGAACTTCAACAAAATTATATAGAAATTATAGAATCTGAAGAGTTTAAAAAAGAACTCAATGATTTGCTTAAAAATTATGTTGGCAGGGCTACTCCACTTTATTTTGCCAAAAATTTAAGCGAAAAATATGCCACAAACGTTTACTTAAAACGCGAAGATTTAAATCACACTGGTGCGCATAAAATCAATAACGCTCTCGGACAAGTTCTTCTCGCCAAAAAACTAGGAAAAAAGAGAATTATCGCGGAAACTGGCGCTGGTCAACATGGCGTTGCAACGGCTACAGCTTGTGCTTTGATGAATTTAGAATGCATCGTTTACATGGGCGAAATCGATATTGCGAGACAAGCTCCAAATGTTGCCAGAATGAAAATGCTCGGTGCAAAAGTTGTTCCTGCAACTTCGGGTTCTAAAACTCTGAAAGACGCTGTAAATGAAGCTTTAAGAGACTGGATTAACAACGCTACAACTACCCATTACATCATCGGAAGCGTAGTTGGTCCGCATCCTTTTCCTGATTTGGTGGCGAGATTCCAGAGTGTGATTTCTGAGGAAATTAAATGGCAATTGAAAGAGAAAATAGGAAGAGAAAACCCAGATTACGTCATTGCTTGTGTTGGTGGCGGCAGCAATGCAGCAGGAACTTTCTACCATTTTGTAGATGAACCTTCGGTAAAAATTATTGCAGCGGAAGCTGGTGGTTTTGGTGTAAATTCTGGAAAATCTGCAGCCACAACTTTCTTGGGAACAACAGGCGTTTTGCACGGTAGCAAAAGCATTGTGATGCAAACCAATGATGGACAAGTTATCGAGCCGCATTCTATTTCTGCAGGGTTAGATTATCCAGGAATTGGGCCTTTTCACGCGAATTTATTTAAAAATAATCGTGCAGAATTTTTCAGCATTAATGATGACGAAGCGCTAGAATCTGCTTTTGAACTCACCAAATTAGAAGGCATCATTCCTGCTTTAGAAAGTTCTCACGCTTTGCAAGTTTTGAAAAAGAAAAATTTTCAAAAAGACGATGTGGTGGTGATTTGTTTGAGTGGACGTGGAGATAAAGACATGGAAACTTATTTGAAAGAATTGAAAATTGAAAATTAAAAATGAAAAAATTAAATATATATTTCACTGCCGGAATTCCTACTTTAGAAGATACTGCAGAAATTATGAAAACCATCCAGAATTCTGGCGCAGATATGATGGAAATCGGGATGCCTTATTCTGATCCTGTTGCTGATGGACCAGTTATTCAAGGTGCACACGAATTAGCACTTTCTAACGGAATGACCATCGCTCAACTTTTTTCTCAACTGAAATCGGTGAAAGATGAAATCAAAATTCCTGTGATTTTAATGGGTTACATTAACCCTGTTTTAAGTTTCGGTTTTGAAAAATTCTGCGAAGAATGTGCCAATTCTGGAGTTTCAGGATTAATTATTCCAGATTTACCACCGATTGAATTTGAAAAAAATTATCAACCTATTTTAGAGAAATATGGATTGAATTTTACCTTTTTGGTGACTCCAGAAACTTCGGAAGAACGCATCAAATGTTTAGATTCTTTGAGTTCAGGATTTTTATACGCTGTTTCTAGTTCATCTACCACAGGAAACGAAAATAAAGAAGTGAAAAATGATGAATACTTAAATAAATTGGCTTCCATCAACCTTGAAAATCCTGTAATGATTGGTTTCGGAATTAAGAACAAAACTGATTTCGAACAAGTTACCGAAAAATCACAAGGCGGAATTATAGGAACTGCATTTGTGAAAATTCTTTTAGAAAATAAAGATTGGAAAGAAAAAGCGGAAGCTTTCATCAAATCTATCAAATAAAAAAACAGAGCAAATTGCTCTGTTTTTTGTTAATGTCTTCCTCTCAAAACTTCTTCAATATCTTTTAATTTGAAATTTTTAGCTTTCAATAAAATTAAAAAGTGATACAATAAATCTGCTGCTTCATTTTTGAACAAGTCATCGTTATTATCTTTTGCCTCAATTACCAATTCTACTGCTTCCTCTCCTACTTTTTGAGCCACTTTATTGATGCCTCTTTGATAAAGTTTTGAAGTATAAGAACCTTCTACATTTTCATCAATTCTTTGGTTGATAATCGATTCTAATTCATACAAAAAACCTTTGGTATCTTTTTCTCCGAAACAACTGAAATTACCAGTATGACAAACCACATTTGTTGGTTTTACTTTGATGAGTAAAGTATCATCATCACAGTCTTTTTCGATGCTTTTTACATATAAATAATTTTCAGAAGATTCTCCTTTTAACCAAATTCTATCTTTGGTTCTGCTAAAAAAGTGAACTTTTCCTGTTTCCTCTGTTAATTTTAGAGCTTCTTCGTTCATAAAACCGAGCATTAACACTTGTAATGTGGTTTCGTCTTGTATAATTGCAGGAATTAAACCTCCTGATTTTTCGTAATCTAAATTCATCTTATGGCAATATTTTGTTGTTTTAAAACTTGTTTTAAATCGTTGATGTTAATTTCTCCAAAGTGGAAAATACTTGCTGCTAAAGCTCCTGTAGCTTTGGTTTCGTTAAAAACTTCTGTGAAATCTTCAATTTTTCCAGCGCCTCCAGAAGCGATAATGGGAATATTGACAATATTAGAAATTTCATTGAGCAATCTCACATCGAAACCTTGTTTTGTTCCATCAAAATCCATTGAAGTCAACAAAATTTCTCCAGCTCCTAATTCTTCTACTTTTTTTGCCCAATCGTGGGTTTTATAGTCGGTTTTTATTCTTCCACCGTTCACAAAAACGTAATCTTCATCTCCAAATTGTTTAGAATCTATCGCCACCACTACGCATTGACTCCCGAATTTATCTGCAAAAGTTTTAATTAAATCAGGATTTTTCACCGCCGAAGAATTGATGCTGATTTTATCTGCGCCTGCTTTCAAAAGATTATCAACATCAGAAATTTCTGAAATTCCGCCTCCAACAGTAAACGGAATATTGATTTCCTCAGCAATTTTCTCCACCAACTGAACCAAAGTTTTTCGATTTTCGTGAGTTGCGGTAATATCTAGAAAAACCAGTTCATCTGCACCCTCATCTACATAACTTTTTGTCAATTCCACAGGATTTCCTGCATCTATCAAGCCAACAAAATTAACACCTTTTACGGTTCTTCCGTCTTTTATATCCAAACAAGGAATGATTCTTTTTTTGAGCATTTTTTAAATTTTTGACAGTTGTTCTAATGAAATTCTTCCTTCATAAATAGCTTTACCAATGATGGTTCCAGCACAACCTATTTCTTTCATTTTTTGTACATCTTCTATGTTCGAGATTCCACCACTTGCAATCAATTCAATCGTTGAATTTTCTATAATTTCTTGATACAATGCAGTGGACGGACCTTGCAACATTCCGTCTTTTGAAATATCGGTACAAACCACTTCTCTGAAGCCTTTCTTCTGATATTCTTTAATGAAATCTACCACATCTGTTTCAGAATTTTCTAGCCAACCTGAAGTTTTGATTTTTCGATCCAAACAATCTGCTCCCAAAATCAATTTTTCAGCACCAAATTGCTCTAACCAAGCCAAACACAACTCTGGATTTACCACAGCAATACTTCCTAAAGTTACCTTTTTTGCACCGCTATCAAAAGCTTTTTGCAAATCTTCTTCAGAACGAATTCCACCTCCAAAATCGATGATGAGATTGGTCTTTTTAGCGATGTTTTCAATCACTTTTTGGTTGATGATTTTCTTGGCTTTTGCACCGTCTAAGTCCACCAAATGCAAATATTGAATCCCGAAATCTTCAAATTCTTTGGCTACTTCTACTGGATTTTCGTTGTATATTTTTTTGGTATCATAATCACCTTTAGAAAGTCTTACACACTTTCCTTCGATGATGTCTATTGCAGGAATAATTTTCATATTTTTTATTTACGAAGTACGATTTATGAATCACGATTTTATTTTTTTAATCTAAAATCGTAAATCTAAAATCTTAAATTTAAAAAGTTTTCTAATAATTTAAAACCAGCATCTCCAGATTTTTCTGGGTGAAATTGAGCTGCATAGAAATTGTCTTTTTCCAAAGTAGCACTGAAAGGCGTAATATAATCACAAACCGATGTTGTACTTTCACCAACTTCTGCATAATAACTGTGAACGAAGTAAAAATTATCCATTTCTGATATATTTTCCAATAATTTTCCTTTTATTTCAGCAACATTATTCCATCCCATATGTGGAACAATGTCAGAATTCGGGAACAATTTCACCTCACAATCAAAAATTCCCAATGCTTTTGTATTGCCTTCTTCCGAAGCATTACACATCAGTTGCATTCCAAGACAAATTCCCAAAACAGGTTGTTTTAAATTCGGAATAACTTTATCTAAACCTCTCTCCTGAAGTTTTTTCATCGCCGAAGAAGCTTCTCCAACTCCTGGAAAAATCACTTTATCAGCGTTTTTTATCGTTTGGATATTAGAAGTAATCACCGCTTCAAAACCTAATTTTTTCAAGGCATTTTGAACGGATTTTACATTTCCTGCATCGTAGTCTATAATTGCTATCATAATTTTTGGTTGATGGTTGTCAGTTGATGGTTGTTAGTTGATGATAAAAATTTCTATTTACAATAATTAAATCTATCAACCGATAACCATTAACTATCAACTATTTATAAAGTTCCTTTTGTACTTGGAAGGTTGAAATTTTGGTCGGTTTGTGCTACTGCATTTCTTAAAACTTTCGCAAAAGCTTTGAAAATACTTTCTATTTTGTGGTGTTCATTTTCTCCTTCCACAGAAATATTCAGGTTACATTTTGCACTGTCTGAAAACGATTTGAAGAAATGATAAAACATTTCTGTTGGCAGTTCTCCAATTTTTTCACGCTTAAATTCTGCATTCCAAACAATCCAAGGTCTTCCACCGAAATCAATCGCCACTTGTGCCAAACAATCATCCATTGGCAAAACGAAAGCATATCTTTCAATGCCTTTTTTGCTTCCTAAAGCTTGTAAAAAACAATCTCCCAAAACGATGGCAGTATCTTCAATCGTATGATGTTCATCTACTTCTAAATCGCCATTTACTTTTACAAATAAATCAAAATTTCCGTGTTTTGAAATTTGTTCTAACATATGATCAAAGAACTTCAAACCCGTATCAATACTAGATTTTCCGCTTCCATCAAGATTTAATTCTACCGAAATATCAGTTTCTTTGGTTGTTCTTTTTACTTTCGCTTTTCTTGGAATTTGTTTAAGATATTGATAGATTTCGTCCCAACTTTTTGTAGAAAAAGTAGCTTCATCATTGGTTTCATCTGAAATAAAAATAGATTTTGAACCAAGATTTTTCGCCAATTCTACATCGGTTTTTCTATCTCCAATCACAAAAGAATTTTCTAAATCGTAATTTCCGAAAATGTATTTTTGAAGCATTCCTGTTCTAGGTTTTCTGTTCGGAGAATTATCGTGCTCGAAACTTTCATCTATAAAAACATCAGAGAAGAAAATTCCTTCATTTTCGAAAGCTTTCATCATTTTTTCTTGAGGTTTAATAAAATCTTCATACGGAAAGCTCTCAGTTCCCAAACCGTCTTGATTGGTCACCATTACCAATTCGTAATCCAATTCTTTGGCAATTTTGGATAAATTCTGAAAAACTCTTGGATAAAATTCCAGTTTTTCTAAAGAATCAACCTGAAAATCAATGGGTGGTTCTATAATTAAAGTTCCGTCTCTATCGATGAATAATACTTTTTTCTTCATTTTACTTTTTATAATTTTTCAAGGTTTCTATTAATTTTTGATTTTCTTCTTTTGAGCCTACGTTTATTCTCAACGCATTTTCAATTTGAGGATGTCTCAGACTGGTCAAGATATTCTGAGCTAGCAAAAATTCATATATTTCTATTGGATTTTCTACTTTGATTAAGAAAAAATTGGCTTCTGTATGATAGATTTTTTTCACAAAATCCAATTGATTCAGTTGAACTTTTAGAAACTCTCTTTCTGCTAAAATTTGTTCCAGATTTTCTTTAAAAACTTTTTCATCATTAAGTTGTCTCAAAGCTATTTTTTGGCTTAAAGAATTCACGTTATAAGGACCTTTTATGGTATTCATCAAAGTAGCGATTTCTGTAGAAGCTGCGCCAATTCCAATTCTCAAACCTGCCATTCCATGAGCTTTAGAAAGAGTTTGCAGAACTATAAGATTTGGATATTTCGCTAACCAAGAAATTGCTGATTTTCTAGAAGAAAATTCTATGTAAGCCTCATCTAAAACCACAATTCCCGAGAAATTTTCAATGAAAAACTCTAAATCTGCCAATTCATTTCCTGTAGGATTATTGGGTGAACAAAGAAATAAGACCTTCAAATTTTCATTCTGAATTTTTTGTAAAAAATCTTCTTTATCAATTTGAAAATTTTCATCTAATTCTAAAACATTAACTTTATTATCATTGATTTTAGCATAAAAAGAATACATCACAAATGATGGATTCATGACCAAAATTTCATCTTTTTTGGGTTCACAAAAAGCTTTGATAATCAAGTCTATCAATTCATCACTTCCATTCCCGATGAAGAGATTCTTTGGGTTGATATTTTTAAGTCCACTTAATTTTTCCTTTAGTTTTTTTTGTGTAGAATCTGGATAACGATTGTATTCACCGAAAGGATTTTCGTTGGCTTCTAAAAAAACAGGCGCATCAAAATCTAGACTATCACGAAGCGTAGAATAAGGTTTTAGATTTTTAAGATTTTCTCTTATCAAATTTTCGAGTTTAAATTCCATTTTCTAATTTTTTTAAGCGTAATGTAACTGCATTTTTATGCGCAAAAAGTCCTTCTTCTGCTGCCATTTTTTCAATCGTTTTCCCAAGATTCTGAATTCCTTTTTCAGAAATTTTTTGAATGGTAATTTTCTTCACAAAACTATCTAAAGAAACACCACTGTAAGCTCTCGCATTTCCGTTGGTTGGTAAAGTGTGATTGGTTCCACTGGCATAATCTCCTGCACTTTCTGGCGTATAATTCCCTATGAAAATAGAACCTGCATTGGTAATTTCTGATAAAATATTTTCAGGATTTTCAATGAAAAGAATTAAGTGTTCTGGTGCATATTCATTGCTCAATTCAATACATACTTCTATGGAATTTAAGAGGATAAAACTACTGTTTTCTAGAGCTTTTTCTGCGATATCTTTTCTAGGTAAATCTTGTAATTGAGCTTCGGTTTCCTGTTTTACTTTTTCTAAAATTTCTTTAGAAGTCGTCAAGAAGACCACCTGAGAATCTACTCCATGTTCTGCCTGAGAAAGTAAATCTGCTGCTACAAAACTTGGATTAGCGGTTTCATCTGCGATGACCAAAACTTCACTCGGTCCAGCTGGCATATCAATCGCAATTCCTAATTTTTGAGCAAAAATCTTGGCTTCGGTTACAAATTGATTTCCTGGCCCGAAAATTTTAAAAACTTTCGGAACAGTTTCCGTACCTAAACTCAGTGCAGCAATGGCTTGAGCTCCACCCACTTTAAAAATTTTAGAAACTCCGCAAACGTTGGCAACATATAAAATAATAGGATTAATTTTTCCATTTTTCTGAGGTGGTGAACACAAAATAATCTCTTTACAACCCGCAATTTGTGCTGGAACCGCTAACATTAAAACCGTAGAAAAAAGTGGCGCAGTTCCTCCTGGAATGTACAAGCCAACTTTATCAATCGCTCTGCTTTCTCGCCAACAAACTACTCCTTCTGTTGTTTCTATTTTTTTGGGAACTTCTTTTTGAGATTGGTGAAATATTTCAATATTATTTTTTGCTGTATTGATTGCAATTTTCAGTTCTTCATCTACCAAACTGATGGCTTCTATAATTTCTTGCTCAGAAACTTCAATGGTATCTAAAACTTGATTGTCAAATTTTTCAGCGTAAAATTTCAAAGCATTATCGCCTTCATTTTCTACTTTTTCGAAAATTCCTTTGATAAGATTTTCGATGTCATTTTTTTCAAAAACAGGTCTTTTGGTAAGACTGCTGAATGTATTTTTAGGTGGAAATTCTATTATGTTCATAATTAATTGTAAAGTTGTGAAGTCGTACAGTCGTTGAGTTGTAAATTATAGAATCATCTTTTCGATTGGAATAATAAGAATGCCTTCTGCACCAGCTTTTTTGAGTTGGTCTATAACTTCCCAAAATCTTTTTTCTTCAATCACAGAGTGCAAACTGCTCCAACCCTCTTCTACCAAAGGTACGATGGTAGGACTTTTCAACATTGGCACAATGCTAGAAACCTCTTGAATTTTTTCATTAGGAACGTTCATCAAGATATATTTGGTGTTTTTAGATTTCAAAACGGCCTGAATTCTGAATAAAAGTCTCTCTAAAATTTCTAATTTTTCAGCAGAAAGATTTTTATTTTTTGCCAAAACTGCCTCAGATTTTAGAATAGTTACAGTTTCTCTAAGACCATTTTTAAAAAGTGTACTTCCTGAGCTTACAATATCACAAATTCCGTCTGCTAATCCCATGTGCTTGTTGCACAACTCAAATATACAAAAATTTGTATAAAAATTGGATATTTCGTAAATTTAAATATGCAAGGAAAGAAGAGTTTTACGCCCCAATTATTTGTTTCGGTTAATTTGTTGGATTTGGTTCCAGAGGATAATTTTTACAGAAAATTGCAAACCGAACTCAATTTACATTTCATTTACAAAGCTACTCAAAAGTATTATGGCAAAGAAGGCCAAGAGAGTATAGATCCTGTAGTTTTCTTTAAGATATTGTTGGTGGGATATTTGAATAACATCAATAGTGATCGACAATTAATTGCTTTTTGTAGTGATAGCTTGTCGATACGATTGTTTTTAGGTTATGATGTACATGAGCAGCTTCCTTGGCACAGTACCATTAGCCGAACTCGCAATTTATATGGCGAAGAAGTGTTTTTAAACTTGTTTAAAGAAGTCTTGAGAATGTGCGTTTCTAAAGGCATGGTTCGTGGTAAACGACAAGCGGTGGACAGCGTTTTCATCAAAGCCAACGCCAGTATGGATAGTTTGGTAGAGAAGGAAGTTTTGGAAGATGCCAGTGCTTTTGTAAACGAATTAGAAGAAAACAGCGAATACAAAGTAACTTCCACCCGCAAGAAACTGGTAGAACGCCACCACGATTGGAAAGCAGAAGCGTATAAAGGAATGCCAGCAAATAGCAACAGCAATCAAACCGACGAAAACGGCAATCTCATCCGTCCCAAATACTTGTCTAATCACACCCATTATTCTCCCACAGATACAGATGCCAGAGTAAGCGTAAAACCTGGCAAAGCGAGACAATTAAATTATTTTGGACAAATCGCAGTAGACGATGCGCACCATGTCATTACAGGAGCGTGTTCTGATTTTGCTGATAAACGCGACAGTCAATGTTTAGAACAAATTGTAGAACTTACCGAAGAAAACTTAAAAGAAAACGGAATCGAACTCGAAGAACTCTTAGCCGATGGTGGTTACAGCAGTGGTGAAGCATTGGCGTATTTACATGAAAAAAACATCAACGCTTACATCCCAAACTTCGGACAATACAAACCCGAGCGAGAAGGTTTTACCTTCAACAAAGAAGAAAATTATTACCAATGCACAAAACCCGAAGGCAACCAAGCGAAACTGCTTTTCAAAGGCGAAAAAAGGGATAGTAAAGGCTACACCAAACGAACGTACCGAAGTAGCGAAACAGATTGCAAAAACTGTCCACTAAGAGAACAATGCTGTGGCAAAAGCACCAAGTTCAAAAAATTAGACGACAGCATCCACAAAGAACATTACGACCGCATGCACCAAAAACTCACCCAAAACGAGAAATATGCCAAGAAAATGGTAAAAGTGCGAAGTAAAACAGTAGAACCCGTGATAGGAACGTTGGTCAACTTTACGAACATGAAGAGAGTCAATACACGAGGCATCAAAAACGCAAACAAACACGTATTAATGGCAAGTTTAACCTACAACTTGAAAAAATACTTACGCTTTATCACCAAAAAACCGAGTGTTTTAGCCCAAGTTCTATCTCTAAAACAAGGGAAGAACTTTGCTTTTATAAAATCAGTCTTCCCAAGCATCAATAACTCAATTTTAAGCACCCCAAATTTTATGATTTTGAATCTTAATTAAAAAATAAACCTCTCTAAAATTGCTTCTAAAGAGGTCAAAATTTTATGTTTTTGAAAACTATTTTCTAAAAAAAGGAGTTGTGCAACAGCTACCCATGTTTGGAGCAATTTCTACGGAACCAGAAATCACGTGAATTTCTGCTTCAATATTGTTTTCGGATAAGAAATTTTTAACGGTATTTGGATAAGAAGTCGCTATTTTTTTGCCTTGGAAATACGTTACATCATCAGTTTCTACCTCTTTTGGAACGGCTAAAGAAACTCTACATTTAGAAAAACCTAATTTCTGAACGATTTCGATGTCTTTTTGCTTTTCGATGAGTAAATTTTCGCCCACGATGGCTACATCTACCACTCCATCTTCTACATATTGAGGAATATCTGAATTTCTAAGAAAATAGATTTCGATAGGGAAATTTTCTACTTGAACTTTTAATTGGTCTTTGCCATTATCATAAGAAATCCCGCAATCTTTGAGAAGTTTAATAGAATCTTCGAAAAGTCTTCCGCTTTTTTGAACTGCAATTTTAAGTGAACTCATTTTTTGATTTTATTTTTTAAGCCTCGAGTTCTGCAGTAATGAAAAAGAAAAATCCGCCTGAAAAACTCAAGGCGGATCGTAAATATTTTATTAACTATAATACATGATACATTATCAACTCGCCTTTAGATGAGATGATGATGATGATGGATTAAGTTTAAATTTTTCATTTTTTGTCTAATTCTTTTGCAAATATAGAGATTTTTTTGAAAATGGAAATTATTTTCAAATTTTTGAACGTAACAAATATCGTTCTGCGGAATTTTTGAATATTAGGCTAAAAAAGTATCTTTGTGACGAAATATAAAAAATATGAAAGCATCGGTAATTTTTAGTACCTATAATTCGGAAGAATGGCTAGAAAAAGTGATTTGGGGATTTAGCGTACAAACTACCAAAGATTTCGAAATTATTATTGCTGATGATGGTTCTAGAGAAGCCACAAAAAACTTGATTGAGAAATACAAAACTGAACTCGACATTCCTATTATTCATGTTTGGCAAGAAGACAATGGTTTTCAGAAATCGCAGATTCTAAATAAAGCCATCCTTGCTTCTACTACGGATTATTTGATTTTTACTGATGGAGACTGTATTCCCAGAAAAGATTTTGTAGAAACTCACCTTAACAATAGAGAATCGGGAAGGTTTTTATCGGGAGGCTATTTCATGTTGCCCATGAATATTTCAAAACTCATCAGCAAAGAAGATGTGCTTTCACAAAAGTGTTTTGATGTGAATTGGTTAACCCAAAATGGATTGAAAAAATCTTTCAAAAACAATAAACTGCCTGCTAAAGCTTTCAAAGCGAAACTCCTCAATTTTTTAACCCCTACTAAACCATCTTGGAATGGTCATAACGCTTCTGGTTGGAAAAAAGATTTGGTTAAAATCAATGGATTCAACCAAGAGATGCAATATGGTGGACAAGACCGAGAATTAGGAGAAAGGCTGGAAAATTTAGGAGTTAAGGGAAAACAAATAAGATACAGCGCAATTTGCGTGCATCTAGACCATGCAAGAGGTTATGTAAATCCTGAAACTTGGGCAAAAAACAATGCCATCAGAAAAAACACAAGAGACCAAAAACTGACTTGGACTGAACAAGGAATCACCACCAATTTATAAGCATGAAATCGCCATAATTAGAAAACACAAACGCTAATGAAGAATCAGCGATTGCATATGACCTTAAAAAAACAATAAGTAACTACATATGAAAACAGCACTTATCATTTCTGTATATAAAAATACTGCCGATTTAGCCGTCGTTTTAAAATCTGTAGAGCAACAAAGTGTTTCTGACTTTATAACTGTGATTTCCGAGGATGGAAACAGTACAGAAATGGCTGATTTTGTAAAAAATTACAGTGGTAAATTAGATTTAATTCACTTAACACAAGAAGATCTAGGTTGGCAAAAAAATAAAGCGCTCAACAATACCATTAGAACAATAGATGCTGATTATTTTATTTTTATAGATGGTGATTGCGTTTTACACCCAAATTTTATAGAAAATCACTTAAAATTTGCTCGAGAAGATAGAATTTTAGCGGGTAAAAGAATCAAGCTCGGCCCTAATTATTCTGACCAATTAAGAAATGCAAAAACGGTTTCTGAATTTGCAAAAGTGATTCTCCCCGAGATAAAATCCATCAAAAAAGATGGTGCAAAATTCTATGAAGAAGGAATTTACATTTCACCAAAATCTATCTTTTCTTTCATTGCTTACCTTAGAAAAATGAGCCAAATAAAAGGTTGTAATTTTTCTTGTTACAAATCAGCATTGGAAAAAATTAATGGGTTTAATGAAGATTATGTTTTGCCTGCAATTGGTGAAGATATTGACTTAACTTGGCGTTTTGAGGGAATGGGTTACCACTTGTATTCGCTTAGAAATTTTGCAGTACAATATCACCTTTATCACAAAGAAAATTGGAGCGACCAAAGTGTGAATGAAGCCATTATGAAAGAAAATCAAAGGCTAAAAAGATACGTAACGCTTAATGGATTGAAAAAATTAGAAGAAAATTAATAAACCATCGTCATCAGAAAAATCTAATTTATTTTTAAACGCAAAGATTAATTGCATAAAACAAAAATAATCAAGAAAGCAAAGTTAAAATTCGCTAGCGAATTGAAGAAGCTAAGAGTTTTAGATTGAAAAAAAATAAAGTAAATAATTGAAATTCTTTGTGTTTTATGAATAAAAGACAACAATTTATAAATAAAAAATCTACTCGTGAAGAGTAGATTTTTTTTATGAGTTAAGACCTAAAAATCGTTTGATTTTATATTTCCATAAGTCTTTGGCAATATTGCTTTTATGCTTCCCAAGAAGGTAAACGTAATCATTCTTCTTTCTGATGTCTCCTGGAATTACATTGTATTTAAAATGATGTTTCCAAGCGACATAATTGAAACTCAATTGGTCTCTTTTAGAAAAGTTCTTCACGAAATACCACCATTCTTCCATGACTTTGATGAGCTTTTCGTCAAAATGTTTTCTCACTAAAACACCGCCAGAAATAAGACCATTGTTTTCAGGATAGTTTTCAGATTTTAGGAAATCAATATGTTTTTTGATGACTTCTAAATCGTCTTTTACCTTATTTTCAGTTTCGGCTAATGCTACGATGGCTTCATATTCTTGATAAACGCAATTTCTAGGGTCCATAATGGTTTGATTATGATCAAAACAGGCCATGGAAACTTCTTCATTCAAGAAATTTTTAATCAATAACTGTGGATTTTTTTTAATAATAAAATTACCATCAATATAAATGCTGTATTGATAATCCTGCAAATGAAGATGCGGTAAAATTTTGTAGTATCTGTTGTTTCGGGTATTGTCGTTGCCAACTGGCGGTTCTGGAATTACCACCACCTTCCAAGTAGAAGATGAAAGATTACGGTCTGTGAAACAAACGTAATCTACATTTTCAAATTGGGGTTGTTCAATAAGCTCATTATACCCTCCAAAAATAGCAGTGTAAACTACAATTTTCTCCATTTATACTGCTACATTATTTTCTCTTAAAGCATCGTTAAGAGAGGTTTTCTTATCTGTAGATTCTTTTCTTTTACCGATAATTAAAGCACAAGGAACTTGGAATTCGCCTGCAGGAAATTGCTTCGTATAACTTCCCGGAATCACCACAGAACGCGCAGGAACTCTTCCTTTCAATTCTACTGGAGTATCACCCGTAACGTCTATAATTTTTGTAGAAGCTGTAAGCACTACATTTGCGCCTAAAACTGCTTCTTTTTCTACATGAACTCCTTCTACTACGATACATCTAGAACCCACGAAACAATCATCTTCAATGATTACTGGAGCTGCTTGTAATGGTTCGAGAACTCCACCAATTCCTACTCCACCGCTTAAGTGAACGTTTTTACCAATTTGAGCACAAGAACCTACCGTTGCCCAAGTGTCTACCATGGTTCCGAAATCTACATACGCCCCGATGTTTACATAAGAAGGCATTAAAATAACTCCTGGAGAAATATAAGCCCCTTCTCTAGCCACAGCATGAGGAACCACTCTCACTCCTTTTTCTGCATAATTTTTCTTCAAAGGAATTTTGTCATGAAATTCAAAAGGACCTACTTCTATGGTTTCCATTTTCTGAATAGGGAAATACATTACTACCGCTTTTTTCACCCATTCGTTTACTTGCCAACCGTTTTCTGTAGGTTCAGCAACACGCAATTCGCCTTTATCTAAAAGAGCAATCACTTCTCTAATGGCAGTTTTACTCTCTTCTTTTTGTAATAAATCTCTGTTATCCCAAATGTTTTCAATGGTTTGTTGTAAAGACATCATTATTTTAATTTTTTAGTTAAAATTGAAAATTCTCCAGCAATTCAGCCTCTGGAAAATACTTTGCAAAGGTATTAGATAATTTTGAATTTTTAAATTTTATTAGACTATAACTGCCATCGTAAGCATAAATCTCTATTTCGGCGTCATCTCTTAAAAAATCATTATACCAAATTTCCGGATTTCCTTCTACATAAGGCAAATTTTCTAAGTCTAAGACAATCTCTTTATCCTTTGGGATTGCTGCAAAATATCCATAATTGAACTTGATATCTTTTTGGGCTAAGTCTAAAAAATTTTCAGCATCAAAGATTTCATAATTACTGGAAAAATTCTGAATCGGTAAGTCTTTTTCAGGAGAGAGGAAAAGGTAGTCTGTTATTAAAAACTGATACTCTTTCAGTTCACTTTCTATAGGTTTTAAGAGTGAACCTAAATGTGTATGGTAAGGTAAATTTTTAAGTTTTTGGATAATATAATTCATTATTTAGAGTACTCTTTTGGCAAAGAGAAAAGCTTTGTTCCAATATTTTTCGTTCAGCGAAGATACGATTACTCCTTTAGAAGTAGAAGCATGAATGAAGGTAATTTCTCCTCTGTTTTTAATTTCTTTTACGATACCTACATGAGAAACCACTCTATTCCCATTAGTGGCAAAAAACAACAAATCTCCGGGTTTTGCTTCCCAAATTTCTATTTTTTTTCCTTGTTGTGCTTGGTCTATTGAACGTCTTGGCATTTTCACCTTATTCTCATTGTAAACATTGATGACCAACCCGCTGCAATCTAGACCAGACTTGCTGGTTCCGCCAAACTTATATGGTGTTCCTAAGAAATCTTCTGCGTCATTTAGGATTTTTTTGACTTGATAAGAATTTTGACCTTCAAATTTGGAGGTTAGGTTTCTAAGATTCTCTGTGGAAGTGTTAGGTTTGTGAGACACCGTTTTACGGGAACCACAAGAAATTACCGTGAGTATCAATACGACTAGAAAAAGTATTCTTTTATTCATGATTCAGTTTTCCCTCTTTTTAGGATATTACAGTGATTTATTCATTATTAGAATACATCGCTTATAACACCCTTCGTTTACTACTTTTATACAAATATAACATTAATTATTTATATATCAACTATACTATAACTATACTATAACTATATATTAAAGTTGTGCATGTCATGACTATTCCTTACTTTTGATATTCATTTGATTAACCCATGGCGAGATACAAGAGCATTTTACAATTTCAGGGATCTATAGATGGTTTGGTTTTTTATGAACTAAACGGGGTTTCTGTGGTGCGCAAGAAAAGTGGTTTTAATCGAGATGATTTTAAAACCAAGGAAAACTATGCTCGAGTAAGAGAAAACAGCAGTGAGTTTGGGCATTGTTCTAAAACGGGGAAAATGCTCAGAAATGCCATTTATCCTTACTATAAAAAGTGTGGCGACCGATATCTGTATCAGAAATTTGCAAAATTGATGACCGCGATTAAAGATTTGGATACCATTTCTGAACGTGGAAAAAGGACTGTTTACCAAGGTTTGAAAACCACAGAAGGGAAAAGATTGCTTTCTTCATTTGTCTTTGGAAAAATTCCTTCGGCGAAGGATTTTATTAAAAAAACAAGTTATGATGAGGGGATTTCTGTACAGCTGAATATGCCACAACCTCTACCCTCTCTGCATTTGGTTTCTATTTTACCGAATTATGAAAGTTACCGTTTTGAGATTCAAGAGCAAAAAGTTAGTGTTGATAATGGTATTTTCACTTTTGATTCCTATTTCCACGAGGAGGAAGCTTTGCAGTTTGTTGCTATTTATGATGGCGAGGAGATTCTTGGGATGGGGTTTCTTGGGTAATTGTTTTTATACGCAAAGATTTTCTTTATTTTCTTTATATTTTTAAGGGGGGCAAAGTTGGCGAAATTCATTCGCTTTGAAGCGGGGTGGAAAATGATATGGGATGAGATGCGAGATGCGAGATACGAGGTGCGAGATGCGAGTATTTCTATCACAAAGTTCACCAAGTATAGGTGAAATGATTGTGTTTTTGAGTGCACTGAGGAACATCGGAGATGTTCTGGGAAGTGCACAGGTTTTTCAGTTTATGTAGGTAGAAAAGAACCTATTCTATTATAAAGAGATTCTTCACTTTGCTACGCTTCGTTCAGAATGACAGAGTTCTGGTTTTTAGTCACGGATTAGAAATGCGAGACATGGGGATTCTTGGGATGGGGTTTTTAACCTAAATAGTTTTACACGCAAAGATTTTTTTATTCTCATTATGTTTTTAAGGGAGCAAAGTTGGTGAAATTCATTCGCTTTGAAGCGATGTGGAAAATGAGCTTATTTTTTATCACAAAGTTCACGGAGAATTGGTGAAATGATTGTGTTTTTAAGGGCTCTAAGGAACAACGGAGATGTTATGGGAAGCGCACTAGTTTTTCAGTTTATGTATGTAGAAGAGAACCTATTCTATTATAAAGAGATTCTTCACTTTGCTACGCTTCGTTCAGAATGACAGGGTTACGGTTTGTAGTCACGGATTAGAAATGCGAGACATGGGGATTCTTGGGATGGGTTTTCTTGGGTAATTGTTTTTATACGCAAAGATTTTCTTTATTTTCTTTATATTTTTAAGGGGGGCAAAGTTGGCGAAATTCATTCGCTTTGAAGCGGGGTGGAAATTGATGCGGGATGAGATACGAGATACGAGATGCGAGGTGCGAGTAGTTCTATTACAAAGTTCACGGAGAATTGGTGAAATGATTGTGTTTTCGAGAGCACTGAGGAACATCAGAGATGTTCTGGCAAGTGCACAGGTTTTTCAGTTTATGTAGGTAGAAAAGAACCTATTCTATTATAAAGAGACACTATCCCAAAAAGTGTGTAAGTTAAAAAGTTAAGGCTTGGATTTTATAATCTGAGCCTTTTGTCAAAAATAAGCATAAATTGGTTTAAAACAATACCCCAATTTTGGATTGGCATTGACCATTTTTTGGTAGCTTCCTTTAAAGCAAGAAAAACCGACTTCAAGACTGCATCATCCGTAGGGAAAGACATTTTGTTTTTGGTATATTTTCTGATTTTTCCATTGAGATTTTCAATTAAATTAGTAGTGTAAATAATTTTACGGATTTCCAAAGGAAAGTCAAAAAATACAGTCAGTTCGTCCCAATTATCTCTCCACGATTTTATCGCATAAGCATATTTGGATTCCCATTTTTCTGCAAAATCATTCAGAGCGGCTTCTGCCGCTTGTTTATTTGGAGCATTATAGATGTGCTTCATATCGGCAGTAAAGTCTTTTCTGTCTTTCCAAACCACGTATTTACAGGCGTTTCTAATTTGATGAACTACACAGATTTGGGTTTGAGATTCAGGAAAAATTGAGCGAATAGTCTGGGTAAATCCATTCAAATTATCGGTAGCTGTAATTAAAATATCTTCTACACCATGAGCTTTTAAATCGGTTAAAACAGTCATCCAAAAACTAGAACTTTCGTTTTTTCCGAGCCACATTCCGAGAACTTCTTTCTTGCCATCACGGTTTAAACCTACCGCTAAATAGATGGTTTTATTGATGACTTTTGAGTTTTCACGAACTTTAAAGACAATTCCATCCATCCAAACAATGAGATAAAGGTCTTCTAATGGTCTATTCTGCCAACTCACTACTTCGCTTGCAACTGCATCAGTAATCCTAGAAATGGTAGAAGTAGAGACTTCAAAATCGTACATCTCACGAATTTGCTCCTCAATATCGCTCACGCTCATTCCTTTAGCATAAAAGGAGATAATGATATTTTCTAAACCTTCTATAATATTGTGTCTTTTAGGAACTAGAGCTGGTTCAAAACTACTTTCTCTATCTCTGGGAATTTTTATTTCAGATTCACCAAATGAGGATTTTATCTTTTTGGTTCCGTGTCCGTTACGATAGTTTCCAGTGGTGGTTTTTTCGTGTTTCTCGTTGTCGAGATGAGCATCAAGTTCGGCTTCGAGCATGTGTTCTACAGCTCGTTTGTGCATTTGTTTAAAGAATGAGGTTAAATCTTCTCCATTCTTAAAGGATTTGTAGAAATCCTTGTTGTTTAATAAGTCTTCTTTGTCAATCATAACTATGTAAATATATAAAATAGTAAAAAGTTATTTCCGAAAAATTTTTTGAGCTTTTATTGCTCAAAATTTTTCAGAATAACTTTTCAACTTACACAGTTAATGAAATACTACCTATAAAGAGATTCTTCACTGTGTTGTGCTTCGTTCAGAGTGATAGGTTTCTGATTTGTTTTCACGGATTAGAAATCCATGCTATCGATGTTTATTTATTCTGATTTTTCTAGCCATTTTACTGCACTCCCTAATATATCCTCATTTTCTTCAATCCATACCTCTGGATTAATTCCATCGGTATATTTTTTTTTATTTTTATCCATAGAATAACTCACCGCTAAAAGAAGAGTTGCCCCGTTACTCAGTTTATACATTGCATTAGCTGTTGTGTATCCAGCAGTTTTATTACCAAATGTTTTTGAATTTTCTCTACCTAGAAGAGATATTGCTGTCATTTCACCACTACTTGCTGTTTTGTCACTTATTAAAACTGCAATTTTTTTGCTTAAATCCTTGCATTTATAATTATTTGTCATTCTCTTAACCCCAATTGGCTTTATTGATTTTGAATACCAATTTGTAATGGTTTTATTACTTGCAAAAAATCCTACAATTCCATCTTGAATTAAAGGATTGAGTCCTGCAATCATTGGCCACATATTACCTCCCTCATTTTCTCTTACATCTACAATCCAACCTGAAATCTGGTTTTGATCCAAATTTTGAATTTCTTCTCTTAGAATAGTAGCATATTTTAAATTTTCCTCTGGATTCATTGATAAATGAGATGGTAAAATTAAAAGACCTATATTTCCATTTATTAATTTAGAGGTAGGGTATGAAATTGAATCTTTTTTTGAATAATAGGTCTCAGTCTCAATTTTGTCTTGATAAATGGAATGATTATCTCCATAGCTTCTTAGTTTTCTGATAATCTTATAAATTATAAAATTTGCTTGGGATATCTCTGTTTCATTGACATCGTTTTCAATTTCATGAGTAAATGTAGGCCAGTCAATAGAATCTCTGACCATTGATTTTCTTTTAATAATGTCTAAGATTTCACTTGTCACTTTTTTGAATTCTTTTTTATTATTAAATTGACCAAATGCAAATGATGAAGTAATCATAAAAAATAAAATTGGTATTAGTTTCATTTCAGGAGGTTATTAAAATTTAAGAATTGGGTTATGAGTTATGAAATAAAGGAAGTCACGGATTAAAAATCCGCACCATCGTTTTTTTTAGTGTAGCAAGTTTATTTCTATGATGTTATTATCTTTCTTAAAGTTTTCTAACCATTTATCATTTAATTCTTTTATTATTTGAGCGGAAGTTTTGAAGTTTCCTTCTGCATCTCTTTGGTCAGGAATTTGACCCATTAAATCAGCTGTTGGGTTTTTACGATACTCTTTAAACTTTTTCACGTATTGGTCAAAATTCAATTTATATTCTTTATAGTTGTTCAAATTGGGATAAGAAAAATTATGATCATTTGTTCTTATTCCCTTTAATTCAAAAATATGACTTTTACTAGTGTCTTCAATTTTTAAAATTAAACCAGGAAGATTTTTGAATTTATAAGGTCCGTCTGGAATTGGTAATTCTTTTGCAAACCAAGCAACCCACTTTCTTCCACCGAATTCAGTAGTTGCTTCTTGCACATCATAACCTAAAATTTTTGAAAATCTATTTTTCAATTTCCAGTTTAGATCTATTTCTTGTTTAATAATATACTTATCCCAAGACATAAAAGTTATATAATCAATTTGATTTGAATTAGGATATTTAATAATTCTTTCATTAATCAGAACTTTATTTTTTGGCATAGCCATATTCCCTTTTTTACTTTCAGATAACTGTATTGAATCAGAAGAATATCTTTCGTAACTATAGAATTCTGTTCTATCTTTCTGAACATTCAAAATCATTATTTCATTTTTTACATTCATTCTATTGGTAGAATCAGAAATGAATTTATAATCATATAAAAAAAGTTTATCTTGAGAATATGTGTAATTTATGATCAATAGGAAAAGAAAAAATTGAATTTTCATTATGTAGTAGTTTTTTAGAGATTCCGGCTAACACACAAAATAGACAAAGAATGATTGTAAAATTCTTATCATCTAATAATTGTAATTAGTTCAGTATTTGAGTTCTTATTTATTCGTTTATAACACATTTAATTAAAGTAAATGATATGAGTATGAAAAGTCACGGTTAGAAATCTACGCTATCGGGAGTTGTAAAGTCGTGAATTTGTAAAATCGTGAATTTGTAAAGTTGTGAAGTTGAAATATTTTGCCTTTTGAAGAGATTCTTCACTATGCTTCGCATCGTTCAGAATGGCAGGATTCTGTTTTGTAGTCACGGATTAAAACCCGCGCTATCGGGATAGAATAAAAAATTCACAATTTCAGCACCAACTTCAAGCCCGCATTTTGTCAATTCCAATGTTATGTGTAGTATTTTAATTCGGATTAAATTTAATATTGAAATTTTTTAAATAATCCTCTATTGGTTCCATTCCCATTTCTTTTCTTCTTTCATTCACAGTTTCAGGATTTTCTAATTTATACAATTTACCATTTTCTATTTGTGAACCATATATTTGGGGTTTTCCTTCGTCCATTAAAATCCTATCTTTCATCAGTGCATATTGTTGTTTAGATAAGTCTCCATTTTTAACCGCTTTCTCTATTTGTGGAAAATACTTTCTTCTAATTTCTTTAGTACTATGTTGCAGTCCCAACCAGATTGCGTCCATTTGTCTATGACCTACCTCCTTCAATGTTGGCATACCACACTTTTCAATAATACTAATCACTAATTCTTGATTCCTATGATCTTCTTTAGCGTATTTGATGAAGTCATTTGATTTTCTGATCCTTTGGTCACTTTCTAAAACTTCGCTCAAGATTTGTCGTTTTTTGCTGCAATCGACTTCAATAATATCTACTGAACCTACATAGACAAACTTATCCTTATTCATAAATAGGAATATTGATATCATTAAAACAAGAGCAGTTAATATGCTAATTATTATTTTTTTTATTTTCATTTTATATTTTGGTTAATATTACACATAAGACTCAAATAGACGAAGTATTGTTGTAAAACACTTAAAATCGAATCAATATCAGTTTGTAAATTATTATTAGCATTTGTTTAGTTCGGTATTTGAGTTCTTGTTTATTCGTTTATAAGACATTTAATTAAAGTAAATGATATGAGTATGGAAAGTCACAGAGTTGTAAAGTCGTGAATTTGTAAAATCGTGAATTTGTAAAGTTGCGAAGTTGAAATATTTTGCCTTTTGAAGAGATTCTTCACTACGCTTCGCTTCGTTCAGAATGACACGGTTCTGTTTTGTAGTCACGGTTCGAAAGCTGAGGTATCGGGTTATTTTACATTCATTACTTTTTCTAATAATGGAGGTAATTTCGTGTCAGAATTAATTAGATCATTATTCCAAAAACTCATTACACAACTTATATTCTTGTTTCTCACATTTTCTGCAATGTAATAAACGGTCAATGATTTACCTCCTGACATTCCCGCTAAAGCAGAAGTCACTCCAGTAAATTCTACGATAACTTTTTTTGCTTTGGTTGGAACGCCTTCAAATTCGACATCAACGATATTTTCACTTGCAATTTTTATATTTTTCCTTGTTTTTGTTATATTAAATTGATTTTCAATAGATTGTTTTGCGTCTTCCAAAGTTTTATGGATAGACCAATTCATTTCTCCAAAGTAAGGACATTGCACCGTATTTAAATATGACCAATAGCAACTATTCCCAAGTTCTATTTTTCTTCCTACAAAATCAATTGACTGGATTTGCAACTGAACAAAATTTTCTCTAGGAATTTGGTTCTTAATTATTCTATTAACTAATTCTTCCTCGGTCTCTCTATCTGTGATTCCATTTTTTACAAACCAAACAACAGTAGTAGTATTGTTAGGATTCTCCACAAAATAGTAATTGTTAGTTTGAAAAATGTTTCCAGCGATATTCTGTTTTTTTGTGATGAAATAATTATTGAAATCAATTTTTTCATCTCTAATTTTTAAATCGGTTTCAGTAATATTATGCTTTTTAAAAATTTTCTTTAACCCTTTTTCGTCAAAAGAATTGTTAAAAACTTCACTTGTTACGCTGTAACCATCAATATTATACCAAGTTTTCCCATTGTTGTCTAATACAGAAAGTCTATCAAAAATATTGGATTGCGAATATGCAAAAACCGAAGTAAAAAGTAAGATTAATTTTAGAGATTTCATTTGTTTATGGTAAATGTATAGGTTGGAACATTGTCATTAGATGTTTTTTTCCAATTTTCAGCAAGGTTTGGATTATTCATTTCAATACCATCTACTGGAAAGATATCAAATTTAGAAAACCATTTTTGTGGATTTTCGCCATCTTTTTTGAAATAAGTTTGTCTTACAATAATGCTGTCTTTTGCTTTAACCGTAAATGAATTTGTTACTTCTTGAGGTCCGAACGTTTGCGACATTTTTATAACGCTTGCAGAAAAACTTATAGGCTTTTCAGAAGTATTTTTCACAATAAATGCTGTCATTGGAGTTCCTGACATAGGAAGGCAAGAAATTAAAATTACCGAAATAAGTAAAAATAATGTTGATTTAAATAAATTTTTCATATTCTATGCGATTTTA
Organism: Cloacibacterium caeni; assembly: GCF_907163125.1. Taxonomy (NCBI): domain Bacteria; kingdom Pseudomonadati; phylum Bacteroidota; class Flavobacteriia; order Flavobacteriales; family Weeksellaceae; genus Cloacibacterium; species Cloacibacterium caeni. The sequence continues at coordinate 774,292 of NZ_OU015319.1, read as the reverse complement.
TGCATTATTTCATATAACGGTCAAATAGACGAAGTGTAATTATAAAATTCTTTTCATCTAAATAATCGTAAATTTCTGTTACAGTATTTGAGTTTTTGTTTATTAGTTCTTAACAAATTTAATTAAAGTAAATGATATGATTTATGTTAAGTCACGAATTAGAAATCCGCGCCATCGGGTAAGCCGCATTTTTGCAGACATCAAACGAGAAACGCCCTATGTAAAAACCCATCAATTTGCCAATTGAAAATATTTAAAATTTTTCTTGTTTTTTGACATAGAATATGTTGTAGGATGTTTTTTTAAAATTTTTTTCCAATCTTTATACCTAATCTTAAGGTTTCATCAAAGCTAAAGCCACCATGTTTAAAAAAGAAATCATCTCTTTTTATAGGAAATTGTAATCTCAAATTGGTTCCAATAAACCAATTGCTGTTTAAGAAAAGATAATCATATCCAACACCTGTTTGACAAATAATGGTGTTTGAACTTCTTTGAGAATAAAAGTCAGTGTAATTTACTAATTCAGTAGTGCCATTTTCATAATATTTTATTTTAGCACTTTCAATACCATATTCTAAAGCGTCTTGGATATTAATGCCAAAACCACCTGTAATGTATAGATTATGATGTTTCTTGTTTATGGGGAAATAATTGAGATTTATAGAATAAATACTTTGATTAACTTTTGTCCATAATCCTCCTGCTGAACGAACATTAGTATAAATATACTTTAATAATTCAGGGTTAGGATTTAATCCAGTATTCATACCCCCATTAACAAATTTTGGAAAATTATTATGTCTGTCAAACTCAATATTTGCAGATAATGATAATGATTTGTTTAAGAATCTACTGTATTCAAACTCTAATCCATTTAATAAAAAATCACCTTGGCTTTTTTCTGGTTTCGAAATAACATACCCTAATGAAAACTTATTATTTTCCTGAGAATACGATTCTGAAAAAAGCATAGCAGTAATTATTACTATGCATAATTTTAATTTATTCATTATTGAACAATTTTTTTTAGATACGGCTTGAAATAATACTGTTTTTTTTCTGTTTGATTATCAATTTTGTTTATTTTTTCATAACAGTTATTGCTTTTAAATATCCTACAACGGAAAGGGGCTTTGCGAGGTGCGGGTTACTGCAACCGAGAGTTGTAAGGGAAACTGAACGCTAGCAAAAACTTTTTCCATTTTTTAAAATTACAAAAAAATATAAAAATGGAAAAGTTTTTTGCGGGTATTTTTTACAAGTCTTTCTAAGGATTCCTTCAACCCCGCATCTTGCAAAACCGCTGTGCTTGTTGCACAACTCAAATATACAAAAATTTGTATAAAAATTGGATATTTCGTAAATTTAAATATGCAAGGAAAGAAGAGTTTTACGCCCCAATTATTTGTTTCGGTTAATTTGTTGGATTTGGTTCCAGAGGATAATTTTTACAGAAAATTGCAAACCGAACTCAATTTACATTTCATTTACAAAGCTACTCAAAAGTATTATGGCAAAGAAGGCCAAGAGAGTATAGATCCTGTAGTTTTCTTTAAGATATTGTTGGTGGGATATTTGAATAACATCAATAGTGATCGACAATTAATTGCTTTTTGTAGTGATAGCTTGTCGATACGATTGTTTTTAGGTTATGATGTACATGAGCAGCTTCCTTGGCACAGTACCATTAGCCGAACTCGCAATTTATATGGCGAAGAAGTGTTTTTAAACTTGTTTAAAGAAGTCTTGAGAATGTGCGTTTCTAAAGGCATGGTTCGTGGTAAACGACAAGCGGTGGACAGCGTTTTCATCAAAGCCAACGCCAGTATGGATAGTTTGGTAGAGAAGGAAGTTTTGGAAGATGCCAGTGCTTTTGTAAACGAATTAGAAGAAAACAGCGAATACAAAGTAACTTCCACCCGCAAGAAACTGGTAGAACGCCACCACGATTGGAAAGCAGAAGCGTATAAAGGAATGCCAGCAAATAGCAACAGCAATCAAACCGACGAAAACGGCAATCTCATCCGTCCCAAATACTTGTCTAATCACACCCATTATTCTCCCACAGATACAGATGCCAGAGTAAGCGTAAAACCTGGCAAAGCGAGACAATTAAATTATTTTGGACAAATCGCAGTAGACGATGCGCACCATGTCATTACAGGAGCGTGTTCTGATTTTGCTGATAAACGCGACAGTCAATGTTTAGAACAAATTGTAGAACTTACCGAAGAAAACTTAAAAGAAAACGGAATCGAACTCGAAGAACTCTTAGCCGATGGTGGTTACAGCAGTGGTGAAGCATTGGCGTATTTACATGAAAAAAACATCAACGCTTACATCCCAAACTTCGGACAATACAAACCCGAGCGAGAAGGTTTTACCTTCAACAAAGAAGAAAATTATTACCAATGCACAAAACCCGAAGGCAACCAAGCGAAACTGCTTTTCAAAGGCGAAAAAAGGGATAGTAAAGGCTACACCAAACGAACGTACCGAAGTAGCGAAACAGATTGCAAAAACTGTCCACTAAGAGAACAATGCTGTGGCAAAAGCACCAAGTTCAAAAAATTAGACGACAGCATCCACAAAGAACATTACGACCGCATGCACCAAAAACTCACCCAAAACGAGAAATATGCCAAGAAAATGGTAAAAGTGCGAAGTAAAACAGTAGAACCCGTGATAGGAACGTTGGTCAACTTTACGAACATGAAGAGAGTCAATACACGAGGCATCAAAAACGCAAACAAACACGTATTAATGGCAAGTTTAACCTACAACTTGAAAAAATACTTACGCTTTATCACCAAAAAACCGAGTGTTTTAGCCCAAGTTCTATCTCTAAAACAAGGGAAGAACTTTGCTTTTATAAAATCAGTCTTCCCAAGCATCAATAACTCAATTTTAAGCACCCCAAATTTTATGATTTTGAATCTTAATTAAAAAATAAACCTCTCTAAAATTGCTTCTAAAGAGGTCAAAATTTTATGTTTTTGAAAACTATTTTCTAAAAAAAGGAGTTGTGCAACAGCTACCGCTGTTATCGGTAGTCTCTTTATTTTCATTTCAAAGTCCATTCAACAAAATTATTCATAACTTCTTTCCAATGTGGTTTATCGTGGTTTGCTCTTCCATCTTCACCGACTTCAAAAAAATTATGTTCAAGGTTTAGATATCTTTTATAAGTCAGATTAGTTTTATGATTTCTTATGAAGTATAAAGGAACCAAATCGCATAAATCACTTGCGATATCGTATGTACCGTACGCTAAATAAATTGGCTTATTAATTTCTAACCAATCGTCTATTAAAGGTTCGGAAAAAGATCTCCATGCAATTAAATTGACATTTGCTTTTACTTTTTGCGGATTATTCGCATTACGATAAATTTCATATTCTTCCTCAATTTCTTTATTTGCTTTTTCCCAAGTTATTTTTTTATTTTCTGCGTCTTTTCTTGATTCTCTTATGTTTTGATCAATTCTTCCGAATGGATTTGCTCCAAATAATCCAAGTTTTGTTACTGCCTTATAATTTTTCGCAATTTTTGTGGCAACTTTTGAACCTTGTGAATGACCTGCAATTATTAGTTTTGAGTTGTCAACCCATTTTTGCTTGTGCAAAAACTTTAAAACTTTTATTGCTCGGTTTGTATAGTTTTCTAAAAAATCTGCTTTTTGAAATTCTTCTGTTGGAATGTTTTTGTCCTTTGAGTGGCCAAAATACCAATAGGAATCATTTATTTGGCTTTCCTCTGCAACTAATGGCGTTTTAGGCATAGAGACGATTACTAGATAATAATTCTTTGTAATCTTCTCAATATCAAAATTTGTAATTCCACCGCCAATTAACCAGATTCCTTCCTTCGAATTTACATAAAGTGGATAAGGAAGTGAACCTTGACACCAAAGAAAAATAGGCTTTTTAGTTTCAAGTTTTGTATCAAAAACTATAAAATCTATATTTTCATCTCTACTTGTTAATTGGAAAGTCGTAGATTCATTATTAATTATTTTTTTCTGCTGACTAAAAGAAAGGTTAATAATTAGTAAAAAAAATATTATAATTTTAATTTTCATTCTCTGTTATGTTAATAGTTTTTTAGAGATTACCGATAACGTTCGCGCGGATTTGTGAAGTTCCAAATCCGAACTTGTTCGAGATTTGAGAATTTTACAAATCCGCTTGTTGTGCGAAGTCCGCGAAGCGGCGGCACAACAAGCGGATGTAATCCGCGCGAACGTTGTGGCGAAAGGAGCGGAGCGGATTTCGCCACAACACTCAAATAGACGAAGTACAATTGTAAAATTCTTATAATCAAGGAAATATTCGTTTGTAAATGATTGTAAGTATTTATTTTGTTCGTTATTTGAGTTTTTGTTTATTCGTTCTTAACAAATCTAATTAAAGTAAATGATATGATTTGTGGAAGGTCACAGAATAGAAATCTGTGTCATCGGATTTTTTATTTGTGTTTTGTCATAGAATATGTTATCTGTCGCTTTTTAGAACATTTTATAACCAAATCTTAATCCAACTGTAGGTGTTATATGTCCATCTTTCGAATCAAAATCTGTAATATATCCAAGTCCAATGTGAGTGTTGAATAAGAATTTTTTTCCTAAATTTCTTTGAATTCCCCAATGAATCTCTGTCAATAATGTTTGGTTTAACTTGTAATGATTATTATTTCCAAAACTATATTTTGTTTGTAATCCAATATAATTTCCTGAATTATTCAGAATACTTTTTTGTTTTGAAATTCTCCTTTCAGTATTATAAATGTATTTTAATTCTGATTTAATATAAGGTGTAGGTTTGGTAAAGTCGAATAGATATTCAACAGAACTTCCATATACACTACTACCCATACCCATACCAATACTGTTTTCCCAAACTATTTTTTTTGAAATTAGCATTTCATAAGAGGCATCAAGTCCGTGCAACCCTAAATTAATACGTCCAAAATTTGTTAATTCATTGTTTTTAACATTTTGTGCAAAACATAGATTTGTAATTGTAATGATTACAATAGCGAAAATTTTTTTCATTATTTATTCTTTGTTTAAAGTTATTTTTTTTAAATGACATATAACGTTTCGACGGATGTGCGAAGTTCGTGTAGCGACGAGCAACATCTGCGGATATAATCCGCCGAACCGATGTGGCAAAATCCGCTCTGCTCCTTTTGCCACATCACTCAAATAGCCAAAAAATAATTGTAAAATTCTTATCATCTAATAATTGTAATTTTTAGTTCGTTATTTGAGTTTTTGTTTATTAGTTCTTAACAAATTTAATTAAAGTAAATAATATGATTTGTGGAAAGTCACGGATTAGAAATCCGCGCCATCGGCATTATAATATAAAATCATTTTTTAATATTAGTAAGACAAAAGTCAATTGATTTAAGCAAAATAAAAAAATATACCTACCGAAATTTATCAATTTCTATATTTTTGTCTTACTACATCATTGTATTTATCTCTTCAAATCACTGAATAAGAATTTGTAATACTGATAAAATATCTATTTTTGTAGGATATAACCGTGTATGAAAAGAATTCATTTCATTTTAATTTTTCTCTGTCCTTTTTTATTATTCTCTCAAAGTAAAAAAGGATTTAAAATACCCGATTCATTAAAGAATAAAAGTACTCAGTATATATACAATGCTTATCGTGATGCATATCAAATAGATAATGAACAAGCTGAATTCTATGCGAATGTAATTCTCTCCAAAGGAAAAAAAGACAACAATAAAGATTTGCTCTATGATGGGTATTATAAAATTGCCAGAATAAAAAATCTAAAGGGAGAAAACGGACATCCCTATGCAGACTCACTCATTGCCCTGGTAAAAAATAAAACGTATAAAAATTATCCTTCTAATGCATACATTATTAAAGGGATTTTATACAACAATGAGGGGAAGTATAAGGACGCTTTAGATCAATATTCAATAGCTTTAAAATACAGTCCAAAAGACGATCAAGAATTTTTCTACCGTATAAAATTACTAATAGGCATACTGAAAACTGCAACTGAAGAATATAAAGAAGCTTTACCCCTTTTCAAAGAATACTATGAGTATCAGAAAGCTAAAATAGGCACTCGCCATGAAGATAAAGGAGCATACATCGGTTCTATTTTTTCACTCGCCAATATTTATGCTAAATGTGAGCAATATGGAAAAAGCAATGAACTTATAGCATTAGGAATAAAGGAATGTAAAAAGTACAAAATCTACTCCCAATACAATTACCTCATCATGCTGAAAGGCATTAATAATTACTATTTAAAAAACTTGCCTTTGTCATTACGCTACTTACAATCTGCTGAAAGATTATTAAGAAAAAATAAAGATTACTCTAATCTCTCCATTTTATACTATTTTATTGGTAAAGTGAAACATGAATCTCATCTGGAAGAGGAGGCCATCCGTTATCTTATTCAATCTGATTCAATCTCTTATGCCATACAAGATTACAATCCTGTAAGCAGAGATGGATATGAAATTATTATCGATTATTATAAGAAAAAAGGAGATATCAAAAATCAATTAAAATATATTAATCAACTTATCTATGCAGACAGCGCTATTGCAAAGACACAAAAAAATCTTTCCAAAGAAATTTTCAAAAAGTATGATACTGCTTTGCTGATAAAGGAAAAAGAAGGACTCATAAAAACTCTGAATAACCGAAATTCAATTTATATATGGTTCATTTTATTTTTAATCATCTGCTCAGGTCTTTTTATCTATATCATCTTTGAAAATAGAAAAAAAATCAAAAGATATGAGAAGCATGCAAAGGACTTGCTTGAAAAAATTGACCACAGAAAATGAACCCTTCAATGCGCCTAAAAAAGATGAAGAGGAGAACAAAAACCATATATCCTCTCATCCTAAATTCCAAAATATCATCCAAAAAATAGAAATTTTCGAAAAAAATCATTCTTTTTTAAGAAAAAACATCACATTAGATTCACTTTCTAAAGAGTTTGATACGAACAGAGATTATCTGTCTAAGTTAATCAATGAATTAAAAGGAAAAAATTTCACTCAATACTTGAATGAACTCAGAATAAACTACATTGTTTCAGAGCTTAAAACGAACGAAAAAATGAGAAAGTATACCATAGCTGCTATCTCTGAGGAAATTGGGTTCAATAATTCTGAAACTTTCACCAATGCTTTTAAAAAGATTACAGGAACATTGCCTTCTTATTACATTAAACTTTTAAATGAAGAAAATTAGAATTTCTGAAATGGTTGTGGATGTGGATGTGGTGATATGGTGATGAAGTGATGAAGTGATGAGGTGATGAAAAATAATTCATTGCACTAAAAACAAAAAATACCAGCAGTTATTTACTTCATTACCAGAATTTTAAATTTCAAAACACACCCAATACCCCCTCTATTTTATCTCGTTTTTTATCAATTTCGGCAGGCTTTTCTTGAAAAACTTAGATAATGATTTCATATTTGTAATACCGAAAGAGATGAGGTAAAAACTAATAACAAGAAAAGCGGAAACCGAAAAGCTAAAAGAACAAAAAAATCTAATCAATGTAATTCTATGAAAGTTCCTGAGAAGCAACTTTATCAGATACGTAAAATCACTAAATTAAATTTCTCAGAATAAAATTAATTAGAATGATTCACTGACTTTAGACCTCCCCCATCGGATGTTTATTCCGGAAGATCTGAACAAATTTTGGAAAAAGAAGACAAGTAAAATCTGATTTCATCTGAAATTGAAGAATGTAGTATTTTCAACAAAATTACTAAGTTTATAAGCTGAAATTCTCCTTAAGGATTAATTGATAAATGTCTATTTTACATTGAAAACGTAAAAGGAATTTGTACCATTCTCTTATTTTTTATTATTATGAAACATATTATTTCTTTTACTTTTATGTTTATTTTTTTTTCATATCATGCTCAAAATTATGAACTAAAAGACAAAACTCTAATTAAATACTATAAATTGATAAATGAAGCAGAAAAAAAGATAATTAACGACAGCCTTATTGAAGCAGATAAACTATATGTTGAAGCATTTAAAGTTTTCAAATACCCCCATGCTAAAGATTTATTCAATAGTATGAAAGTTGCATTAAAAACAAATAATATGCCCTTGGCTTTTAATAATTATCAAACATTAAAATGTTTAGGTAAAAATTTTGATGAATTTTTTTTTAACGAAAATTTAAAAAAAAATAATTATTCTAAATTATTACCCTGTAAGAATGTAATAGATTATAATTATAAAAAAAAATTAGACTCATTATACAATATAGATCAATACTATAGAAAACTTTCAAAAGGTAATTATGGGATTTATAAAAATGAATTGACACGAACTGATAGTATTACTTCTAATAATTTATATAAAATTATACAAGAAAAAGGTTTTCCAAACGAATATAATATTGGTATAAGTTCTGATAATGAAACATTTTTCCATAATTTTTATTTTATAATCTGGCATCAGTTAGCGAGCAATAATATAAGTAGCCAGAAAGTTAACTTTTCAATCGAAATTAATAAAGCATTAAATTCTGGCAAAATAAGACCAGACATTGCTGGTTTTTTATTGGATTTAAATAATGGAACTAATGATTACTCATTTTTTCCAATTATAATGTTTGTAAAAAATAATGGTAACACCGACTGTTGCTACATTGCCAAAAGTTATTTGCCTGAAAATAGAAATAGTATTGTAAATGATAAAATTCAATTCATTAACAATAAAAGAAAATCATTAGCATTGCCTCTGGTCGAAGATGATGTTAAAAAAAATATTTTTTATTTAGACAATAAAGATTATATTTTTTTTAGTAAAACAATAGAAGGATATAATTTTCAAAGTGAAAATGATGAAGAAATCATAAAAAAAGGACTTATTAAAATTAAATGATCTTAATTATATTCGCTAATAGTGATATTGTAACAGATTAAATATGTAGATGGCTCAAATATCAAAATCCAAATTTTATCAGATTAAATGAGCTCAGAATTAACTACATTGTTTCAGAACTTAAAACGAACGAAATTATCTCGTTTTTTATCAATTTCGGCAGACTTTTCTTGAAAAAGTTGAATTATGACTTCATATTTGTAATACCGAAAGAGATGAGGTAAAAACTAATAACAAGAAAAGCGGAAACCGAAAAGCTAAAAGAACAAAAAAATCTAATCAATGTAATTCTATGAAAGTTCCTGAGAAGCTACTTTATCAGATACTTAAAATCACTCAAATAAAGTTCTCAGAATAGAATTAATTAGAATGAAGCGATGACTTTTGGCCTCCCCCAGCCCCTCCTAAAGGAGGGGTGACAGTTGGGATTAAAAAAGTGATATTTACATTTGAAATTCTTTTCTAATTCAAACAAAAAGAGCCGAATACTTTACATTTTCGGCTCAAATGTTTATTTGATATTTACTTTAATTGAAATTAAAATAATGACTGGCTTTCTAAATTGGTAAGATTTTGAGCTGTGAGTTCTGGATTGTAGTTTGGGTATAGAAAGTCTTCTACTGGGATATCATCTAACCAACGGTATTCGATTTGGTTGTTTAATAGAATTGGCATTCTGTGTTTGGTGTTGTGGATTTCTGCCATCAATGGGTTGGCTTCCGTGGTTCCTATGGTGCAGGTAAGTATTTCTTCATCTGTAGCTGGGTTTACCCAGATGTTGTACAGTCCACCAATAGCAAAGATTTCCTGGTCTTTGATTTTGATGAGGTAGTTGTCTTTTCTTTTTCCTTTGTCGTCCAACCATTTCCATTCGTGGAAAGCATTGACTAAAATAAGGCAACGGTTATTGGTGTAGTTTTTATAGGTTGGCTTCTGGTGTACTTCTTCCATTCTTGCATTGAGGGTTTTCTTAGCGAATTCGCTATCCTTAGCCCAAGTTGGGAGGAAACCCCACTGCGCTGCAACGATATGGTCTGTGTCATGGTCTAAAATCACTGGTAGTTTAGGATTGGCAAAACCGTTGATTTTGTCGTCTCTGGCGTAATCGTCTCCTTTGTATTCTGCTTGGTAGGCTTGTTCTAGTTCTTTAGGGGTGGATTTTATTCTAACGTAGTTGCACATGGTGATTTTGGTTTAATCAAAAGTAGGGATTTTTTGATTATCGGGAATGTGAGATTTTAAGATAGATGTTTTACGACAGATTTTGTCGGTTTAATTAAATGTGGGTTTTGTAAGTTCTTTAAAATCAATCATCTACTTTCAAAATTTCCAATATTGACCAGATGAATAAATTGGTCTTGGGGATTCACCATATGGTTTTTTTGGTGGAACTATAAAATCTTGAAAATTTTCATTATTATCAAGATATAATTTAAAACCGTTTTTGAGAAGTCCTTTTTCTGCGTCCTCAATTGTTTTAAATTCAATTTTGTCAAAAACCATAGATGCATCTTGTATAAAATAAACAATTACTTTATCATCTATCATTTCAATTAATGCCCAATTTTGTTGAAGAAAATCAACTATTTTAACCCAAAATGTTTCACTATTTAATTCTATGTTTTTCATATTATTGTTTAACTTTTTAAAATTTCTACTAAGTCATATTTTAACACTATTAGAAACTATTATATTGATTAAATAAGATATTAGTTTGCAAGTAATTTTATTTGATTGGATGTAATTTTGAGTTTATACATATTTGTTTCTAACAAATTTATACAAAATGAATGAAATGTAATTACGGAAAACCTTAATTTTTTGGATAGGGCTTCGACAAGCTCTGCCACCAGGCTTTGGCAGGTTGACTTCGACAAGCTCAGCCACCGGGGAGGAAAATTATTATGAAGTTTTGGAAGTAGACACCCCGTCATTCCGATTCTCGGAATGCCACCCCTCTAAAAGAGGGGAACTTTAAGTATTGCGTTTTTTGAACAGTTGGGATGCCAGTTCTCTAGAAGAGGGGAACTTTAAGTATCATGAATTAAACACCCCGTCATTCCGATTCTCGGAATGCCAGTTCTCTAGAAGAGGGGAACTGATAGTGTGTTATTTTGCTTTGACATTGATGATTTGGTGGAGGTCTGTGGTGTAGCGTGGGGAGAGGTTCTTTTGGTTCATCTTCCAAGTTCTTTGGACATCCATGGAGCCGAGTTTGACTTTATCTGCTCCTAGTCTTTTGTTCATCACGTCTATTACTTGCATGATTGGGCGGTGTTTGGCGTGGAGGTCTTCATCAAATAATGAGGTCATTCTCTCGGTTTCGGGGACGAATTCTGTGACCATTACCCCTGCTTTTTTGTATTGGAAAAATGGCAGGTAGATTCTCTCCAGTCCTTGTAATGCTGCTTTGGAAATTTCAATCGCTGAATTGGAGGGATTGGTTAAGGTGATGGTGATGGAGTTGCTGTATTGTTTTAAGTCCTGTTTGAAACGGTCGGTCATAATGAAAACGGTCACGTATCTGCAGCAAGATTTTTGAGCTCTTAGTTTCTCGGAGCATTTATAGGCGAAGGTAGAAACTCTTTCTTTCAAGGTTTCTAAATCGTCTGTTCTTTTGTCGAATGTTCTGGTGGTGGCGATTCCTTTCTTGGGTTTTGGAATGGTAAGGTCGTATTGTGGTATTCCTCGTAATTCGCGGTGCATTCTTAGTCCGAGGATTCCCATTTCTTTTTGGACGAAAGCTTCTGGGAGTTGGGTAAAGTCCCAAGCGGTTTTGATGCCTCTTGCCGAAAATCTTTCGAAGTATCTTCTTCCGATGCCCCAAATATCTTCTAGGGGGAACCATTTGATGGCTTTCTCAATTTTTTGAGGGGTGTCTATGCTGTACACGCCGTTTGTTTTTTCTGGAAACTTTTTCGCGATTTTATTGGCCAACTTTGCCAAGGTTTTGGTGGGTGCTAATCCGATACTGGTGGGAAGGTCTAAACCTTTGAGAACTTTTTCTCTAAGCTCGAGACAATGTTTTTGTAGGTCTATATGTTCATAGCCGTGAAAATCTAAGAAGGATTCGTCTATGCTGTACACTTCAATGTCTTTGCAATATCTACGGCAGATATTGACCACACGGTTTGAAATGTCGCCATACAAAACGAAGTTGGCAGAGAAAACATTTAGCCCAGCTTCTTTTTCTAGGTGTTGGATTTGGAAGTATGGTTGACCCATTTTTATTCCCAAGGCTTTGGCTTCATTAGAACGAGCAATGGCGCACCCATCGTTGTTGGATAATACCACAACGGGTTTGTTTCGCAAGTCTGGGCGGAATACCCTTTCGCAACTTGCATAGAAGTTATTGCCATCGATTAAGCCGTACATTATTTTCTTAGTTTGTGTAGGTTCCAAGTTGCCACGCCCCAAAGCTCGAAGTCTGTATCTTCGTTGATGTCCATATCTGAGTAATTGGGGTTCTCGGATTTAAGTTTTATGCTTTCAATTTTTAGGGAGTTTTCTTTGTATTTCGGTTTGTACCTTTTTACATAAAATTCGCCTTGATAGAATACGACTACAATGTCATTTTCTCTTGGGAATAGTCCTTTCTGAACGATAAGAATATCTTCATTGTATACCCCAATCCCAATAAGAGAATCTCCTGTTACCTTTGCAAAGAAAGTGGTTTCTTTGTCTTTGATTAAGAGCTTTAAAAGGTCTATGGTGTCTTCGGGGAAGTCTAAAGCAGGACTTTCAAAACTGCCATAACCACCCGCTTTTACTTTGGCAGGAAGGACTGAGATAGCAATGTTTTCATCGCTTTCGAGTTTGAAAAGTTCTATTTTGGATTTCATTTTTCAAAGGTATAAAATAAAGCAAAATGAATTAGGGGGTGTGGAAAAGTTTTGGTTTATCTATGTCTTTTATGTCCTTTTGACTCCATAAAGTCGTCGAACCACTTCGTTAGGTTTGCCTTGATGCAAAAGAACGAAAAGTTGCCTCAATCATTTTATTATTTTCAAAGGAATCGGCGAACCGCTTCGCTAGGTTTCAAGTCTGGAAATCCTCAGCTAAAAATGAATATTCTTTTCTAAAAACTCTGAAACTCACTCGACAGAATGCCGAGCTTAAACAGCAGACTTTTTTAACGAAAAGTCTATTCATTTTCTTAACGCTTGCGGTTTCCTAGGACAATTAAAATACGTTACTTAAATTTTATTTTGAGTTTTTACACCTCCGTTCCCTATGTCATTAAAGAGTGATGTCTTAAAGAACGAATTATTTAATACTGCAAGCTTAGTCATCGTAGGTGGAAACAATTTTCTTTTCCCCATCCCTAAAGGGAGGAAAATTGTTTACCTCATCGTTAAGATTAGCGAAATGAAGCAAACAAATAACTGGCTATAGGAATACTTGGACTAGAGACGGTTTTTGTGCAGCTGAATGAGATAATGATTTCGGAAAAGCACAAGATGCTAAATTCACATTGTGAGGAAGAGAAATCAAGGATTCCTAGTTGAATTTGTTTTGGATTTTTGCTATTTGTACAAGAATTGAATTTATTGAGTCTTGAATTTCACTTTCAAAAATTTTTTCTATGTCTTGAGGATTTTCCTTATACATTTCTAATAATTCTTGGTCTTTACATTTTCTTTTTATCGATACATTAAATGGTTCTGATATTTCGATAAAAATATCAAAATCTTCCGTAAGACTGGATTCTTGAATTGAAACTTTATATTTCATATTACAAAAGTACAACTAATATTTGTAGAGTTTATTTTATAAAAAAATTTTGGGGAATAAGAATAATTTAAAAATGTAAATTAGTGATATGAAACTTCAACTATTATGAATGATATAAATGCACTTTTTGTAGAGTATTTGGCGAATGAGCCTCGGAATGTATCATCTTACTTGAATGATTGCATGGATTTATTGCATGGATTTGCCCAGGAGAAAGGAATAGAGTTTGATGGTTATTTTCAGGAGCGTTGGGAAGATAGTGCGGATACCATCGTGGACTTTGATGAGGATTATTTTGAGAACAGGGATAGGAAAAATTTGTATGTTTTTCTTTCTGCGCTTTATGATGATGAGGTTTTTGAATATTTGAAAAGTGCTTATGAAATAGCAAAATTGGAAGCTCCTACAAAAGAATTTGTGAAGCTGCAAGTGGATTTATTGATTGCTAAGGGGGTGCGGTTTTGATAGGATTTGCCTATTTACAAGCTCCGAAGTCAGGAGACTTCGGAGAGCAGGGATATTTCACTATTATGTAGCCAGTATTTTTCTTCTTTACCTTTAATAATTACATTGTATAATGCAACAGCTCTATTGGTTACATAGTCCTGAACTTCCAATTTACGGTGCTGCCAAACTTGCTCAGCAATTTCATTTAACTTTGACATAAAACTTAATTATATGCTATACTTATTAAAATCTTCCTTAGTTAAAGACTCATCAATCACACAAGCCTCTTCATAGGATAGGTTATATAGATGATACACCATAACATCAATTTGATGTTCTAGTTCAGAAGTATCTACTCCGATTTTTTTTCCTTCGAGAATTTGATCAACTTTTATTGACATATCAGTATCAACAATTTTATCAATGCTTGGCAAAGGGAAATTTTTAATATCTTCAACCAAAATTTTTGGAAACGATCCTTTGGTTGCTTTTGGTGAAGAGTTGAAATGATAAAAAGTAGTAAGTTTAGAATTTAGAATTGCCATTAGTACTTTAATATTGAATTTATCACTTTTTAATATTACAATATTAGCTGGATCATGATAAAGCTCTTCTTCTGTATAACCGCAGTAAACAGAAGGATTTGTTATTTCTCGAATCAATAATCTTTCTCCTTTAAAGTATTTTGGATCTCTTGGATTTGCAATTTGTGGACAATAATCTAACCATTCCTGTTCGTTCCATTTTATAATATACCTATTAACATCACTGCCCCATAACCATTTTTTTAATTTGCTATCCGCAAACGAATTATAATGAAAAATTCTATTTTTGATCGTATATTCATCTTGCCCTTTATATTTATCATAAGCAATTAAACCCTGACTGATTTCTGGACATAATTCTGCAAGTTTTTTACAATTTTCTTTAATTTTTAAGACCAAGGATAATACTGTTTTTTCAAGTTTAAATATTAAACACCAATTCTGATTATTTTTAATAATATTTTCTTTTGTTACTCTTTCATTTTGATTGTTAACTAATTCCTCAAAATTATTAACGTTTTTAGTTATTTTATACTCTATATAATCATTATTTTTTGAGTTAATAAATATTGTTATAGCATTAAAGACTGTAGCCCCTTCAAAAATTTTAAAGGATGTACAATCTATAATTTTTATATCCCAATTATTAAGCAATTTAATTCTATAATCACTTGCAAAAACATTGAAAAGAAAAGTATTAGGAATTATAAAAGATTTAACACCATTTTCTTTTAATAATTTTTTTGATATTTCTATAAAGTAATAATAAATCTCAAAATCAGGAACTTTTCCTAAATGTTTAAGAACATCTTTTCTATACTTATCCTTGATTGAAACCCCATATGGAGGATTACCGATGACAATATCAAAACCATCTGAAATATCAAACATCCATTCTTTATCAAAGAAAGGAGAGGAAGTATTTTGATCATAAGGATCCCATTGTGCTAAAAGTTGTGCTGTTTCATTTCCTAATTGTTCAGCTAAAGCCAATTGCATTTCCTCTCTTAGCTCTTTATCTTTTGCCCTTAATTCTCTTTTAATGCTTGGGGTTTTAACGCTAAATAATTTATGGCGTACTTTTTTGAGTTCATCTTCCAACTTTTTAACTTCTCTTTTGTCAAATAAACTACCCATTATTTGCTTTGGCAAACCAATTAATGTATTTGCTGCTACAAACTTAGTTTCTAAGTTAGGCAATGGCCTTACTCCAAAATTTTCTTTATTTGGGTCAACCTTTTGATCTACTACTAAAGAAATAAAGAAACGTAATTTAGAAATTTGTGTAGCGATAGGTTGTATATCTACGCCATAAATACAATTTTCTATTAAAAAAAGTTTACGCCCATAATCGAGTTCATTGTTATTAAAAGCAGCTTCAATATCTGCAATTTGTGCTTTTAGTTCTTTTATTGCCTTGTTTTTAGTCTCAGCATCTTCTACATACTCTAGGCGATCAATTGCTTCATTTACGCGGTCTATTTGACGTTGCTTCCATTCGGTATTATTTGGATCTATTTTATGTAAAATGTGCACCATTTTTTGTAAAATACCCATTGGATACGCTCCTGAGCCACAAGCTGGATCAAGGATTTTACAGGTGTCCAAAGCCTTAATAATTTTCTTTTGTACCTCTGGCATATTGTCAAAAGGATTTACATTAGAAAAAGAAACTAATTGATGTAACTTTTTTTCTAATTCTACTTCATTTCCTTTAAATGGACTTTCATCTATTTTAGTTTCTAAAGTTAATTGTCCTTTTTTAGTCTCATTACCAAATAACGCTATTTGATCTTTCCCCAATTCAACAACGCCTGGCTCCTCATTTAATAATTCATTTTTTAAATAAGCAATTAAACTTTCTTCCACCATATAATTTACAATTTCACGTGGTGTATAGAAAGAACCTGTTTGCTTTCGAGCTGTAGTTTTAGTTTCAGGATTGTAAGAAGCCAATAGGTTTTCAAAAACTTTCCCAAGTAATTCTGGGTCTAGTGCAACCTCTTCATCAATTGGAGTATTTTCTGTTATCGTAAATTTATATGATTTTAAAATATTAAATAATCCACGTGTTTTTTCTTTTTTAGATTTAGCATTCCCATATTCCTTACTTAAATCTAACTCTTCGTCGGTATCAAAGAATAAGAAATCTGGAACTATCAAATCATTATCTTCTCTATCTGAAAAACCGTCTACATATATTATTTTATCTCCACCGTGTGAACTTTTTAATGTAGGGTGTGGTTTATCTAAACATTCAAAAAGGCCTCCATTCATAAAAGGAACTTTACCTTCCATTAATTCTATGAAATAATCGGGTTCCTTTAAATAAGATTTGTATCGCATTAATTGCGTGGCATTCATATGCTTACCATCTGTTCTGAATTGGCGTTCACCACGAGGCTGGTTCAAGGTTGCAAAAAAAAGATTCTGCAAAATCGCTCTGTAGTATTTACTGCTGTATTTACCATTAGCGAACATTCCTTTTGGTTTTTCTGGAGTAAATCCATCAATAAAGTGTTTTGCTATTTCTTTTTCATCAAATATTTCTTCTGGAATTAATCCTTTTTCTTTGATAAACCAAATAAATAACAAACGTGTCAATAGCCGAATTACATTTTTCCCTCTGTGTTCTTTCAAAACTTCATCAAACTTCTTATTATCTACCCCAAGTTCTAATTGGTTAGGCTCATTAGGAAATCTAACTTCGTTAATTGCCCAGAAATACCAATTTGATAATTCTTTATAAAAAACTTTATTTAAGATAGAGACACTTAAAACATCTTGCCAATATTTATAAAGTGATTTGAAATCAATTACAGAATTTTTACCACTTCTTTCTATTTCAAGGTTTTTTAAAATTCGTAAATGACCAGAATGAACATTTAAAAGATTAATGTCTCTCAAGAGAATTACTTTACCTACTTTTTCACCTTCTTTAAATCTAACTGCATAAGGTATTCTTTCACTATTGGCAAGAGCTATACAATTCCCATATTTATAAATAACTGTAACAGGCGTTGCTATAAAAGAACGGTTTAAAACCCTTGTAATCTCTGACAGCTGAGATCTTAAAGGATTATGAGTTTTCAATTCAACTGCTAATATCACAAGACCTGAATAATCACCACCTAGTTTTTGTACTTCAGTATATGAATCAAAATTGGTTTTACCTTTAAATGCTGAATCATCAACAATACCCAAAACGTAAATTTTTTCAATAAGTTGATGTGACAGATTCTTTGGGTTGTACTTTTCATGGAGTACATCTTCAGGTTTAAATGCTGAATCTTCAAATGTGTTGATTGGAATATTTAAGTCTTCAAAAAATTTTGTTCCTGCTTCAAAAAGAGTTTTAGTATTAAAATAATCTAAGTTCATTGTTATTAGTTTAATTAATTGTTATCCAAGCGATTAAATCCCAATTCTCTTTGTTGTATTTTTTAGAAATTTTCTCTCCTTTTTTGGCTTCTTTTATTTCTTTATTTTTACCTTTCATGAAGTTATTCAAAAAGGAAATACTTTCTTTCCCTGCTGTAACAATCTCATTACCATTTTTATCTTGTGAAATTTCTTTCTGCTGTGATATAAACCATTTTTCTATTGCGTTTGAATATTTATTTACTTCAGCAGTTTCTCCTACATCTAGTTTTTCACAACCAAAACGCTCCTGCTCTTTTACTTCATTAAGGTATTGCAAAATATCTTTATCATTCAAAAGAATTTCTTCACCATTATTATTAAGGTATACCAGACGCATTGTTTGATAATTTTTCTTTTCGTGTGGCTTCTTTGGTGGTGATCCTAATAATGCAATGAGTCCTTTACCACTATCGACATTCTTTGATTTCGTATGTTTTACACCAGAAAAAATGGCATTTGGAAGGTTTTCATAATACTGCCTTCTTTCATTTAACTCTACGGCTAAATCCTGTCTAAAAGTTTCCAGCGAAAGATCATCAAAACCGAATGACTTTTCAGCATCTAGTTCATCAATACTATTCTGCATTTGTTCGAGCATTCTATCTGTATGTTTGTTATCCAATTCTGGATCTGTGGCAATGTCTGAATAATGTTCTGTAAAATCTTTAATATCTTCGGAACCAATAATTTTCATGGCTGCCATTCTTCTTTCAATTCTCCCCTGAAGATTCAAGTATTCATTGATATTATCTGCTGGCCAGAAATTTACAGTGAAAACCTCATTGTTGGGTGAACCAAGACGGTCCACACGACCAACACGTTGTATAGTTCTAACAGGATTCCAGTGAATGTCATAATTGATTACCATATCACAGTCCTGAAGATTTTGCCCTTCACTTAAAGTGTCTGTAGCTATTAATATATCGATTGGGTTATTTAGTTTTGCTGTAACTTTTGGATCTATTTCTGAAACCCATTTTTTCCAATCTTTATATTTTTTATTGTGACTTTTGGATTCAGAATGAAAATTTTCCCATTTCTTTTCTACAAAGAGTTTGGTATATGGAGCAAAACGTTCTAAAACAGGTTCGAAATGCTTTTGCAACTCTAGATTATCATCTGTTCTAGCACCTGCCCCACTGACCATCGCTATTTTTGTAAACCCACGAGCCATCAACTGATTAAACAGATATTCAGCTGTATCTGTATAGGTTGTAAAAATTAGAATTTTTTGATTTTTAGAATTATTACCAGCTTCTCTTTTCTCATTGATCACTTTAATCAACTCCTGTAATTTAGTGTCTGCACTACTAAGGTTATTCTGTTTTTCAGTTTCTGCTTTTATCGTTTCAGAAAACTCATTCATTCCAAAAATTAGTTTTTCTAGTTTGCGGATGTCTTTATTAAGTGCTTTTTCAAAAACATCCAGATTGCCAGATTTAGCAATGTCATCAATTTTAATTTCTCTTTTACCAAGTGTTAAATCTTCGAAATCTTCGAAATCTTCGAAATCCTCTAAAGAAAAATCATCTGATTCAGTTTTGCTTTTAGAATCTTTGTACCTCAGTACTTTGTTCAATGCATTGTTATGATGGTCTAAAATTTTCTTTGCAGTAGATTCAAAAGAGTACCATGAAGATTCTAACCGTTTTAATAATAATATATATATCATTTTGACAAGGAAAAAATCTCTCTGAATATCATCTTCGAGAACATCTCTATCATAAGTGCCTGCAATTATTTGTTTTGTTCTAATCTCTTTTTCTTTCTTGGTAAGCGTATAATATTTTGGTTGGTAGCCTGATAAAGAAGGAGGAAATAAACTTATCAATTCATCTAATGTATCAATATTTTCCATCACCTTAGGAGTGATATATTTATTTATAGGTTTTTGCTTTATAGGAAATACTAGGCCCTCTTGCTGACCTACAATCATTTTACGAGTTCTAGCAACAATCAAAGCATCAGTTAATCTAAAAAAAGAATCATCAAGGTTTTTCACTAAATCAGAAATTGGACTGCCCATTTTAGATTGCCATTCATTAAAATGTTTTGAGGTATTTATAAATAAATTATAGAGATTCTTAATATCCAATTTTTCATCGTATGCCTCATCATTACCTGCAGTAATCAATTTTATTTGATTTCTTACATCTTTAAATGAATTATTGATAGGCGTAGCAGACAATAGAAGAATTTTAACATCTTCATTTTCTTGAATTATTTTTTCCAGTAAGTAATTAAATCTGCTAGATTTATCATTTCTGAGGTTGTGACTTTCGTCAATAACAAAAAGCTTTGGTTTTTTATTTGTAAAGTTGAAATCTGCTCTTTCTTTTACATACTCATTTTTCGACATTAAAGATTCTACCAAATCTGTATGATATCTTATCGCATATTCAAGACCATCTTTTTCAAAGCGTGAATCTTGCCCTTTTCTGAATTTCAGCCAGTTTTGCTCCAATTTTTTGGGACAAAACATTACGATGTCTCGGCCTTGATTTTGAAAATACTTCATTACCGCCAAAGCTGACCAAGTTTTACCTAAACCTACAGCGTCAGCCAGTATTGCTCCATCATATTTTTCAATTCTCTTTATAAGACTTATCACCCCTTTCTTTTGAAATTCATATAGAGCATTATATATTTCAGAATTTTCTAATCTTCCAATTTTTTTTGCAAAATCTGGATTATCTATATCAATAAATATGTCCTGTGAGAATAATTCGAACAGTATTTTATAATAGATATCTTTAGGTAAATAATCTTGGAACAATTTACTAATTTCATCAATGAGATATTGCTTAAATTTGACTGTCCTTTCTGTTCCTTTATCATCAACAATGATTTTTTCATTAAATGCCTTTTCATGATTCCATAAATTTTCAAACCAGTCCTGAAGATCTTTATACTGGGAACTCCCTCCAAAGTCTGCAACATTAAGTTCAATGTTATGTGATTCTTTAAGACCAATCCCCGCTTCTGTAAGATTAGAACTACCTGTAATATAAAAGTGATTTTTAGGATCATTGTCTTTACTATTAAATAAATACAATTTTGCGTGGCAGAAATTAGGTTCTAAAGTTCTAACAGAAACTTCGTCAAGTTTCAAAAATTCAACAGCATTCAAAGCAATCTTTTTTAGAGATAGTGCCTTTTCTATACTTAAATCAGCATTCAGTAAATCTAATGATTTAACTATACCAGAATCACGCTGTGTTATATCTCCTAAAATAAAACGATAGTTATTTATCTTTTTCTGTGCCAAATTAGAAAAGAAAACAAGTGCACCGATAGTGAAATAACCTGTCACTAATGAGAAGTCACCTTCTGCAATATATTTTTCAATCCAACTATAAACTTTTTTATCAGAAGAATGGTTATCAATTAGCATAAAATATAAAATATGAGTTTATAATGTTTGTATAGTTCTAAAACCGTAAATATACAAAAAAGCTATCTATCTTAAAATAAGGAAAACCTTAAAATTTGGAATAAAAGACGATAAAACGAATTAAATTTTATTTAAAAAAAGTTCTTTTCCCCATAAATTTATTTAAACTTTTGAGTAATAAAATAAATTCGGGAGTATAAGAAGTAGAAGATAATGGATGAAAAGGTGAAGATATTTTATGAGGGATTGGGAATTCATTTGAACCATAATATTCAAAAACAGTCTTATTATCATTGTACAGCAAAATTAAATTCCATTCGATTGAATTTGGAATTTTATACGATACATAATTTTTTTTCCAGTTTTTTAAATCTAATTTATTTAAGTTTTTTATAAGCTCAATCATATCATTTGAATCAAATTTTTCAAATTTAACTATTGTAGATTTACCGGTATTTAGATTATCTAATGAATAACTAAAAATATCATCAATAATCTGTATATGAGATTTTTTTTTGAAAGGATTGTCTAGTCCTGAAATAGCGATACACAAAAAAACATCGTTATGCAAGAACAACAAGAAATGCTTTATTTAAAGCGAACACAGAAAGATTACAGTTTAAGTTTAAAACTTCAAATCGTGAAAGATATCGAAGAAGGAAAACTAGGAATTACCGCTTGCAAGAAAAAGTACGGTATCCAATCACGCTCTACAGTAGTGAGTTGGTTAAGAAAATATGGTAACTTTGATTGGGAAAACCAAACACCAACCAATATGTCTAAAACACCAGAACAACGCATCATGGAGTTAGAAGCTGAAGTAAAACTGCTTCAAAAACAGAAAGCATTTTTAGAAAAACAGGCTTATGTTGCAGATAAAAAGGCCATCATTTTTGATATGATGATAAACCTTGCAGAAAAAGAGTATCAAATTGATATCAGAAAAAACTTACCACCCGAACAATCAATGACTTCCGCAGAGAAGAAAAAGAAACCCTAATTTTTACCTGTGGATTGTTTGGTTGGAATAGACAAGTCTATTATAGAAGTACAAAGCGTAGTAAAGCCTGTAGGAATAAAGCAGAACAAGTGGTGGATTTAGTGGAAGATATCCGAATAAAGATGCCAAAACTTGGCGGAAGGAAACTGTATTTTTTATTAAGCGAACCTTTAAAAGAGCTAAAAATTGGAAGGGATAAATTTTTTAATATTTTACGGGCCAACCATTTATTAATAATACCCAAAAGGAGTTACCACGTTACCACGAACTCCCATCATCGCTTTAGAAAGCATAAAAATTTAGTGTCAGATTATCAAGTTACAAAACCCAACCAAGTTTGGGTAGCAGATATTACCTACATTGGAAATAGAAAAAACCCAAGTTATTTAAGTTTAATAACTGATGCGTATTCCAAGAAAATTGTGGGGCATCATGTTGCCGAAAACTTAACAACAGAAGGAAGTCTATTGGCATTAAATAAAGCGATAAAAAATCAGGAACCTGTTCTAAAATCAATAATTCATCACTCAGACAGAGGATTACAATACTGTAGTGATGAATATCAAAGAATCTTAGAAAAAAACAATATTAAATGTAGCATGACTCAAAACTCTGACCCTTATGAAAATGCGGTGGCAGAGAGAATAAATGGAATTTTAAAACAAGAATTTGATATTGATAAATTTGATGTTGAAACAAAAATCAAAAGAAAAATAGTAGACGAATCAATTAAAATTTATAATGAATTAAGGCCTCATTTTTCTAATCATTATCTTACTCCGAACCAAATGCACAAACAAGAAAAATTAAAAATCAAAACCTATAAAAACAAAAACCAAAGCAAAAACGTTTTTACTTTGGTTTAATTATTTATTTTTGTCCTATAATCTGTATCGGTTTTTTAGGACTAGTCAGATGGTATAAAGTAAATTCTAGTAAATTTATCTTCTTAATTAATTTGCTCATTATTAGTTTTATTTAAGTCGCTAATTTAGAAAAATAAAATTTACATTTTAATACAATCACTTCCTTTTATCGTTGGAGCTTTGGTCATAGCCAAAAAGATTGAACATTTCTCTCATTCGGGAACGGAGCCTATTCCCATAAATGGATTCTATTTCTGCAGCTGATAAATTGGTGGTGAGGTGTGTGATTAGCCCTCTATCTTTGAATAAGTCATATCGAGTGAGGAGGATTTCTGCCATGACATTGCAATCATTTCCGTAGTATTTTGATGAGGTTTCAATGCCTAAATCGTCAAAGCAATAGATTTTTGGTTTTCGGGCATCGTGGGAAAAATTGCCTTTGGAATAATTTTCTAAAACTTGATAGCCAGACTGCATGAACTCTGAAACGATTTGGCGAGTGGAAACAATACCAAATTTGTTTTGAGTAGAACTGGTGAATTTTTGCATGAGCTTAAATAAGGTGGTTTTTCCGCAACCAATAGGACCAGAAAGGAGAATTCCTTTCTGAAGGTCGAAGTCCATTTCTTTGGCTACTAAATCGTCCTGTAGCATCCATGCGAGGACGGCAAAGACTATGGGTTTTTCTTCATCTGGAATGAGATATTTTTTGCCAACAAATTCGGAAGCGAATTTTTTGAACTGTGGAATGATTTTGTAATAATCGTATCGGGTTTCTATCAGTGTGGTAGGGAAAGTCATAGGTTAAGTTTTTAGAGTGGTTCTTTGTAGCTTTTGTTGGTGGTGGCTTGGAGATTTTTAGGGGATGGTATATGATTTGGAGAAATAGAATTAAATCTATTTGATTTTTCTAACCAATTTTCTACAGAAGCTTTCCAGTTTTTCATTTTAGATTTTCCAGCTACTAACCAGCCGTTTGACTCATAATGATTAAAAAATTTCTGAGCTTCAATTAATGGGGCATTTAATTCTTTGAAAAAATTAATCAGCTCTTCAAATGGTGGTGGAATGATATTTTCAACATTCAAATTTTCGGTAGTATCGTTCCATTGTTCTTTTTCTTTTTTGGCGCAACTTTTTTCTTTTTTTAAAAAACTGTTTTCAGGAATTGTATACTGATAAGCTAAATTTTGGTTCAGTGAATTTGAATTATTAAAAAATTGATAATTGATTTTGGGAATGGGTGCTCCCTCTTTATTTTCGTTTGATTCTTTTGTAATGTTTATATTGTTTATAATAGGTACTAAAGCTTGTTTAATACCTACCTTAGAAGTTGTTCTTTTGTTGATTAGAGCTTGTTTATCAACTATTTCAATAACTTGTTCAGATGATGTCTTAGCGTTTTTAGACAGAGGCTTTAAATCCTCGGAAAAATCAAACATGACTATCTGGCTTCCTTTGAATGGATTGTAAGAAGGCTGATAGTCAAAATATCCTAAAGCATGGAGGTTTTTTAGGCATTTGTGATATGTAGCTTTTGAACTTATTTTGCTGATTCTCATTACTTCGTCTCTGGATATGCTTATTGGATTTTTGAAACGGTTAAAATTCCAGAATTGAAACAGAGCAACATAAAGGCTCACATGAGTTGCATTGAGATTTCTATCCTGTGCAACTTTTTCAAAAAAACCGGTAAGGTGTTTAATATAATTCATTCTTAAAAGATGGATTTTGTTGATAGAAAATAGATGGTATTCCCAACCCTAAAGTGTAGAAATTGTTTCCCCCTTATCTAAAGGGAGAAATTTCTACACTAAAAAGCTGAGGGAGGAAGTAGGATTTTAGTTTAGAATTTAATTATTGGACTGCAGCAATTTTTCAATATCATCATAACTGTAGTAAAGGGTACCCCCGATTTTTGAGAAACGGAGGGTGCCATTAATACGCAACGTTTGCAAGGTACCTGAAGAAATTTTGAGAATCGTTTTTACTTCTGAAGAACGAAGCCATTGCTTATGTTCTTTATTTTTCGGTTGAAGTAATTTTGTAATCTCTACAAGTAAATCTGCTTTAAAATCCTGTAGGTCTTCTTTTGTTAAAATGTTAACTGCCATAATTATAAAATTTAATTAAGGCAAATTTGTAAGATTTGATGATAATTCATTCACAACGGAGACTGCGTTGGGTATAAAAAAATTAATAAAATTCATCAGAATCATCCATTCTTCTGATTAGATTGCTCTTTAAAGAATTTAAAAACCTTGTTCTATCTTCTCTTCTAGTTCTGATTTCTAAGAAGTTACGTCTGTACTGACCTAAATCTATTCCAAATAATTCTTCGAAAGTTTCGGCAATATCTTTCAAGCTAGCAGTCCCATTATTGAAAACACCTTCCGTTTGAAGGGCATAAATTAGTTCTGTGAGTGCTATTTTTGAACCTGTCCAAGTAAGTTTTGAGTTGAGGTTGCGTTGGGTATGTTTGAGCTTTAAGTTTTCTTGCTGAATGATCTTATTCTCTAAGTATATTGAGAGCAAATCATTAGCAATGAGTTTGGCTAATTTCAAATCATGGGAAGTAGAAAATGTTTTATCTATGGAAACATAACAGGTTTCCAGATTCAATTTAAAATCATGATTATTTCTAGTGAAATATTTTTCATCAAGATAATTTGAATTGGTACGATAGTACTTGTAGAATTCTAAATTATCTTCAAAAAAATATTTAATTTTCTTCTGTTCTTTCTGGTAGTAATTAATAACTATCTGATTACTGCCAATAGGCTTATTGGTTTCAATTCTAAGAATATTGTTATTGTAAATTAACTTAGAAGTGAATTTTGGTTTTATTTCCTTAAAGAATTTTATTTCCTCAATACAAGTTTTAAAGTTGTAATTAGAAACAACATTCTTTAATTTTTCAATTGATAAGTAAATAAGTTCAATGTTTTTTTCTGTTTTAATAATTTCATCTTCAAATTCCGATTCTAAGAACTGAATTTGTCTATTCAATTCCGTTAGTAGTTTAATTGATTTCGATTCCAAGTTATTTAGTTTATAAAAAAAAAAGCGTATTTCAAAAATACGCTCCTAAAATATTTATTTCTTGAAAATTTTAGAACATAAAAATTATGCAACAAATAAATTACAACTATTTTACATAACACACTTATGATGTTATGATATTTTAGAAATTTCCAAATCTTTTAATCTGTCTTTTAAAACCTGCATATCTGTGGAAATTTTTTGATCTAAAATTTTAGCATAATGCTGTGTAGTCTTTATATTCGTGTGACCAAGCATCTTACTTACACTCTCTATCGGAACACCATTTGAGAGAGTGACAGTAGTAGCAAAAGTATGTCTAGCAATATGGAAAGTAAGCTCTTTATTAATCTCGCAAACATCTGCAATTTCTTTGAGGTAAGCATTCATTTTTTGATTGCTTAGAATAGGGAGTAAGATATTAGAATTAATACATTGAGGATGATCTTTGTATTTTTCAAGAATACCCTCAGCCGTTGGAAGAATAGGAATTCTTGAAGGAGTGTCAGTTTTTTGTCTATGGGTAAAAATCCACTTATTGCCATCAATGCCAATATTTAGATTTTCTTTGGTCAATTTTTTCACATCCACATAAGCCAGCCCAGTGAAGCAGCTGAAAATAAAAATGTCTCTTACCAATTCTAGTCTTTCTGAAACAAAACTTTTATTTAGTAGAGTTTGGATTTCAGTATGGGTTAAAAAAACTCTTTCGACAACTTTAACTTTAGACTTATAATTGATAAATGGGTCTTTATCTAACCACCCATTTGCCATACAAATTCTGATAATTTTTTTGAAATTTTTAATATATTTAACTGCAGTATTATTTGCGCATTTTCTTACACTTCTTAACCAAAATTCGTAATCGGTAATAAAAGCATGGTCAATATCAACAATGTCAATATCCCCTTTTTGGAACTTCCACATAAGAAAATCTTGGGTATGTTTTAATGATGTATTATATCTCTCTAGAGTTCCTGGAGAATAATCCGTACCAACGAGCACTTTAATTTTTTCATTATGATCTCTAAATATGGGAATTAACATTCTATTTGTGGTGTTTACTCCCAATATTTCTTCTCTTAGACTGTCTGCACTAATTGGTACATTTTTTATAATTAATTTATTCTCAGCTTCTAAAATTTGAAATTTGAGTAGTTCAAGATGTTTATTAATAAGTCTAGCTTCTTCATTGTTGCCTTTAATTTTAGAAGCTTCTGCTGACCATTTATCTGGAGCAACAAATTTATTAGAACTAAATTCAAATCTTTTGGAATTAACCGTTACTCTAACATAGATTGGACAAATGCCATCCTTATTAACTTTTGCTCTCTTAATGTAGAAAAGAACAGATACTGTAGAATTCATAATGTGGTGATTTTATTTGTTAAACAATTTAATTTTAAATTCCTATAAAATCAAGATGTACAAAAATTGAAACACTCTCTAAACTGTCTTTTAAATGGAGTTTCTAAATTTCGAGGAGTCACTTGGTAGACTAAAATAAGTGACACCTTTTAAGACACCTAAATTTTAAGAATTATTGAAAAAATTGAATACCACAGAAAATAAAAAACCCACTAAACATTGAAGTTTAGTGGGTTTTGTTTGATTTTGTTTTTCAACTTGCGGAGAAAGAGGGATTCGAACCCCCGGACCTGTTACAGTCAACAGTTTTCAAGACTGCCGCAATCGACCACTCTGCCATTTCTCCAGAAACGATTATCTCGTTTTCAGTGGTGCAAATATAGAACCTTTTTAAATTCTGACAAAATTATTTTTTTACATTTTTTTACATTTTTTATAACGCATTAATTTTCAACATCAAAAATTAATTATTTGCTGCCTGAAAACCCAATATTACTGCTATAATCCCTAAGATTATGCTCAATAAAACATAAGAAATAAGCACGATATAATTTTGATTTTGTAATAAAGAATAGTTTTCTGCCGCGAAAGTAGAAAACGTGGTAAAACCACCACAAAAACCTGTAATCAATAGAAATTTAAGGGAATTGTCTACTTTAATAAAATAAGACGAAAAAAGTCCTATTAAAAAGCATCCGATGAGGTTTACCAAGAATGTTCCGAGAGGAAAACTCCCAATAGAAAGGAATTTGGAAGTGTAAAACGATACCAAATACCGCATTACACTCCCTAATCCGCCTCCTAAAAATATGTAAACTAAGGTTTTCAATGATTTATTCTAATTCTGATAAATAACGTTCAGCATCTATTGCTGCCATACAACCAGAACCTGCTGCTGTAATCGCTTGTCTGTAGATGTGGTCTTGTACATCTCCTGCTGCGAAAACACCCGGTAAATTGGTTTTAGAAGATTTTCCTTCGGTGATGATATAACCGTTTTCGTCTAAGGTAATTTGACCTGCAAAAACATCAGTATTCGGTTTGTGACCAATCGCGATGAAAATACCATGAACATCAATCTTAGAAGTTTCTTGCGTTTGGTTATTGATGACCACTGCTCTTTCTACTAAGCTATTTTCGCCTTCGATAGCAATTAATTCATGATTGAATTTCACTTCGATATTTGGTGTATTGTTTACCTTATGAATCATTGCTTTAGAAGCTCTGAAATGGTCCTTTCTCACCAACATGGTCACTTTGTTACACAATTTAGAAAGATAAGTAGCCTCTTCTGCTGCAGTATCTCCTGCTCCAACTACGATTACGTCTTTGCCTCTGTAGAAAAATCCGTCACAAGTAGCACAAGCAGAAACTCCACCTCCAGAATATTTTTTCTCGTCTTCTAGACCTAAATATTTTGCAGTAGCTCCTGTAGAAATAATCACTGTTTTTGCCAGAATTTCTTTTTCGCCTGCCCAAAGTTTATGAACACCCCCTACTTCTTTAGAAAATTCTACTTTCGTAATCATTTCATAGTGTACTTTGGTTTCGAATCTTTCGGCTTGTT